>JABWBH010000045.1 GCA_013360585.1 Phycisphaerae bacterium
CGGGCGAGCGCCGCGCGCAGCGCCGCCAGCCGCCCGTGCGGACGACGCGGCTCGCGTCCCGCGCCTTCCGACGTGAGGTGCAGATATTCGCTGTACCCGACCTCACCGCCCCCGGCCTCGCGCCCGGTCGGACCCTCCGGAAACAGATAATCCCGCCGCACGCCGAGCGGCGTGACCCCATCCCGGTAGCGCACCTCTCGAGCCTTCGCCCCGACCTCCGCGCGCCGTCGTCACCGATGGCGTTGTTCCCCGGGTTCAGCGTGGTGAGGTTCGGGAGGGTAAGCAGCGCCGGGGGAACCGCGTTGAGCCGTTCCCGGAGGACGAAGGCGCGATCGCCCGGCCAGCCGTGGTCCAGCCGTTGGGTGTAGTTCTGCCAACCGTGTGGGATCAGCACGAGGTGCATCCAGCGTTCGCGCTTCGCCCGGGCGAGTACGGCGTCGAACTGATCCGGGGTGAGGGGTTGTTCTGGATCGAATCCGGGCATGGGAGATTCCGCACCGAGTATACGGACGCTGCGCGGCGGGATTCCAGGAGCGCGTCGTGAGCCGGGCGGCGGGCATAGCCCGCCCTACGGGTCGGGTTCGGCGTCATCGGAAGTGCGGGTTCCGGACGGAAAGCCGCTTTCGCGGAAGCGGTTGAGCGGAGAAGATGTCCGGCGCGGAGCGGGTCGGGGAGCGGAGGGAGCGGAGGAAGCGGGGGGAACGGAGGGAGCGGGGGGTCGGGGGTTGACGTCTGATTCGCGTTCGTCATCGCAGGCGTTGAAGACGATGTTCAGCGGGATCGTCGAGTGTCAGGGTTGCGTGACGGGGCTGCGCGCGGGGGGCGGCGGGGGGGTTCGGCTGCGCGTTCGGGCGGCGGGAGTCGCATCCGGGACGGCGCTGGGGGCGAGCGTTGCGGTCAGCGGGGTGTGCCTGACGGTTGCGGGGATCGACGGGGAGCACCTTGAGTTTGACGTGGTTCCGGAGACGTTGCGGCGGACGACGCTGGGGGATCTGCGGGCGGGGGCGCGGGTGAACCTCGAGCGATCGTTGCGGGTCGGCGACCGGCTGGACGGACATTTCGTGCAGGGTCACGTGGACGGGACGGCGACGGTGACGGAGGTGATCCGCCGGGCGGATGAGCATGAGCTGCGGTTCGCGCCGGAGCGGGGCTTGATGACGTACATGATCCCGAAGGGGTCGGTGGCGGTGGACGGGGTGTCGCTGACGATCGCGGCGGCGGCGGGGGACACGTTCACGGTCGCGCTGATTCCCACGACGTTGCAGGTGACGACGCTCGGCGAGCGCCGCGTCGGGGACCGTGTGAACCTCGAGACCGACATCCTGATCCGGGCGCTGTTTCACCGGTTGTCCGGGGTCGGGGAGCCTTCCGTCGCGGCGGGAGGCGGGGGGGCGGCGCCGGCGGCGA
The DNA here is from genome assembly GCA_013360585.1 of Phycisphaerae bacterium. Lineage (GTDB taxonomy): Bacteria > Planctomycetota > Phycisphaerae > UBA1845 > UBA1845 > JABWBH01. The sequence continues at coordinate 1,408 of JABWBH010000045.1, forward strand.
GCCTCGGCGCGATTTCGAGTGTGACGCGGGAGCTTCTCGATCGCGCGGGGTTCTTGCGATGACGGCGGCGGGGACAACCGATTCCCGCGGGGGCGGCGCGGAGCGCAAGCCGGTGATCGGCGTGACGATGGGCGATCCGTGCGGGATCGGGGCGGAGGTGATCGTCAAGGCGCTGGCGGACCCGGGGGTGCGGGCGCGGGGTCGGTTCATCGTTTACGGGCTGGATGAGATCCTGTCTTACGCCGCGGATCGTGCGGAGATCAACCCCTTCTGGTTCCGGCTGCCGCACGAGCAGGTTTCGACGATCGAAAGCGGCGTGGTGGTCGCGGATTTCGACGAGTACACGCTTTTCGATCCGACGCTGCGTCGTCCGACGGCGGAAGGCGGTCATGCGTCGCTGCGTTTTGTGGACGAGGCGATCGAAGCGGCGCGGGCGGGGCGCGTGGACGCGATCGTGACCGGGCCGATTCATAAGACGAGCTGGCAACTGGCGGGATATCGGCGACCGGGGCACACGGAGAAGATCGCGGACGCGTTCGGCGTGGAGCATCCGACGATGATGTTCGCGGCCGGGGAGCTTCGGGTGGCGCTGGCGACGGTCCACATCGGGATCGCCGAGGTTCCGGGCGTGCTGAACATCGGATGCGTCTTCCGGGCGATCGAACATCTGGCGCAGGCGCTGAAGCACTGGTGGGGGATCGAGGACGCGCGGATCGCGGTGGCGGGACTGAATCCGCACGCCGGCGAGGGCGGTCGCTTCGGGGATGAGGAGCTGCGCGTGATCGAGCCGGCGATGACGATGGCGCGTTCGGCGGGGTGGGGCGTGGAGGGGCCTTTTCCGCCGGATACGTTGTTCGTGGAGGAGCGTCGGCGGCGTTTTCACGGGATCGTGGCGATGTATCACGATCAGGCGCTGATCCCTGTGAAGCTGCTGGCGTTTCATTCTGCGGTCAACGTGACGCTGGGGGTGCCGATCCTGCGGACGAGCGTGGATCACGGGACGGCGTTCGACATCGCGGGGAAGAACGTCGCGCATCCGGGGAGCATGTCGGCGGCGCTGGCGCTGGCGTGCGAGCTGGCGGACCGGTCGAAGGCGGCATCGAGAACGCCGGCGGGTGTGTCTGAATCCGCGTCAGACCCGGACGATTAAAGGCCGGCGCGACGCCTTGCGGGATTTCACGCCGCCGAATCGTCCTGATCTGCGAACTGTGTCGATACAATACCGCACAGCATCAAACGATCGCGGTGGGCAGGCGGAGCACAGCGTTGGCGGTGAGTCGTGACAGGAAGAGGCGGACGGGGCGAGGGTTCTCCCTCGTTGAGCTGCTGGTGGTGATCAGCATCATCGCCGTGCTGCTGTCGATCCTGCTGACGGCGCTGGGGCGTGCGCGGCGCTCGGCGCGGCAGTTCGTGTGTCAGAACAATCTTCGCAACGTGGCGGTGGAGTTCACGTTGTTCGCGGAGGCGCCGGAGAGCGGTCTGAACGGTGACAAGGCCGTCGGGTTTGGCGCGCGGTTCCGGCTGGAGACGTTTCAGGAGAAGCTCTACCGCATCAATGCGTTCTGGGATCTTCCGAATCTGAATTCGGCTCCGATCAACCCGCAGGTTCAGCCTCTGATGTGCCCCGAGGGACCGGCCGACCTGCGTCGGGTCGCGAACCTGCCGTGCCGGGATTATGCGGTCGCGCCTCCGGAGCACGTCAGCGTGGCGTTCAACGCGCGGCTGGACCGGATCAGTGTTCAGATCGAGGGCCGCTGGGTGCTTCAGGAGGCGCTGCTGGGGGCGCGGATTCTCGAGCATCCGGCGGTTCCGCTGGCGTTCGACGCGGACGGTGCGGAAGCGGTGAAGAAGACGGTTGTGCCGTATTACTCGGCACCGCCCGCGGGAGACGCGGGGCGTTACGGGAGCGGGCAGTTCTGGTTTCCGTCGCTGCGCCATGGGGGGAAGCTGACGAGCGCGTTCGTGGGCGGATACGTGCTGTCATCGCGAAACCCGGAGCGGGAGGCGGGGTGGGACTGGTCGTATCAGCCGCCTGCGGAGTAACACGGGGTTTCAAGACGTTCCGCGGAGCAGGGTTGAAGAAGAACGCTCCTGCGCGTGACAAGGTGGCGCAACGTCAAGGGCAGGCGGCGCGGTTCGGTCGTGCAGTGCGGTCGGGCGGTGGAGACGGACGCGGGTCCGGCGGTGGAACATGCTTCTGCGCCACAAGTTCGGCCTTTTGGCGCTGGTGTACGTCGCGGCGATCACGGTGACGTTGGTCGTGGCGCTGACGTGCATCGTCGTGTATTTCGACGCGGCACTGGAGCGTGCGCATGCGGCGGTGGCGTTGCGCGACGAGGTCGAGACGCTGCGCACGCTGGCGCGGGCGTACGAGGGGGTGGGTCCGGGGGCGGGTGGAGCTGCGGCGCGGGAGGGGTTGTCGCGATCGTGGAGGGAGCGTAGCGCACGGCTGGCGTCACGGTTGCGGGAAGGTTCGTTGACCGCGGAGTGGTCCGAGGTTGTGCGTGCGGCGGCGCCGATCCTCGGGGAGGGGTCGGGAGAAGGCGGACCGGATGCGGCCGGTCGGTCGGCGGACCTCGATCGGGCGCTGGCGGCGCTGCTTCGGCGGCTGGGGGATGAGGGCGGGGAGCAGGTGACCGCAGCCGGTCGGACACAACAGCGCGTCGTGTCGCTGCTGGTCATCAACGGCGCGGCGGCGGCGGCGCTGTGCGTGGCGGGGCTGGTGCTGGTTCACCGGTGGATCCAGCGGCCGATCCTCGAACTGAGGGACGCGACGCGGCGGATCGCCGGAGGAGACTTCAGCGGGCGGATCGCGGTGCGCTCCCGTGACGAGCTGGGGCGGCTCGCGGACGAAATCAACCAGATGTGCGGGATGATCACGGCGATGCAGGCGCGGTTGGCCGAGCAGGAGCGCCTGGCGGGCGCGGCCGAGATGCTGATGCGGGTCGCGCACAACATCCGCAATCCGCTTCAGGGGCTGCGGGGGCTGGCGGAAGAGACGATCCACCGTCACGGGGACGACGCGCAGACGCGCGATCTTCAGCAGCGGATCCTCGGGACGGTGGATCGCTTCGAGCGCTGGCTGCGCGAGCTGCATCATGCGACGTCGCCCGGGACGATCCACCCGGGTCCGGTGGCGCTGGAGCCGTGGCTTCGCAACGTGGCGGAGGTGCTCTCGCCGATGGCGCTGAAGCGCGGCGCGACGCTGGAGGTGCGCGTGGAGCCGGAGCTGGAGTCGGTGGTGATGGACTCGGCGCAGATGGAGCAGGCGCTGGTGGCGTTGCTGACGAACGCAATTCAGGCGTCCGGCGCGGGGGGGCGCGTGCGGGCGACGGCGCGGTGCGGGCGCGAGGCGGAGCGCTGGGAGCTGGAGGTTGCGGACGACGGTCCGGGCATTCCGGAGGCGCTGCGGGAAGCGGTGTTTCAGCCGTATTTCACGACGAAGGCGGACGGGTACGGGCTGGGGCTGGCGATGGCGCGGCAGATCGTGCGACTGCACGGGGGGGAGGTGGGCGTCGCACCCTCGATCGGGGCGGGAAGCAGGATCGTGGCGACGTTGCCCCGACACGCGGCGTCGGGTGCGTCCGGGTGACGGACGTGGGATGCGCGGTCCGCCGGAAGACGGGCGCCGGATGAGCGTCGGGCGGGTTATCGCGGGAGAGTTGAATGCCGGACATCCTGATCGTGGACGACGAGGAAAACGTGGCGTACGCGCTGCAGCTCGCCCTGCAACGGGCGGGACATCAATGCCGCGTGGCGCATTCTCTCGGGCACGGGTGGGAAGCGGCGCAGCAGCGTCACCCGGACGCGGCGCTGGTTGATCTTCAACTACCGGACGGGACCGGGATTGATCTGATCGGGCGGTTGCGTGAGGCCGGGATCGAAGCGCCGGTCATCGTCATCACGGCTTACGGAACGGTGGCGCGGGCGGTGGAGGCGATGAAGAGCGGGGCGGTGGATTTTCTTCAGAAACCGCTGGCGATGGAGGAGGTGGCGCTGACGGTGGGTAGGTGCCTCGAGCACGGTCGGATGCGCCGACAACTGGAGGCGTTCCGGGAGGCGCAGCGTCTGGACGCCGGCGGGGCGCAGATGATCGGGACATGTGCGAAGCTGCGCGCGGCGATCGAAGCGGCGGAACGGGTGGCGACGATCCCCGCGGATCCGTCGGCGGGACTGACGGTGGCGTTGATGCTCGGAGAGACCGGAACGGGCAAGGAGCTTCTGGCGCGTCACCTTCACGCTCGGGGGGCGAAGGCGGACGGTCCTTTCATCCACGTCAACTCGACGGCGATTCCGGATGCGCTGTTCGAGTCCGAGTTGTTCGGACACGAGCGTGGTACGTTCACGGATGCGCGGGACGCGAAGAAAGGGCTGGTGGAAATCGCACATGAGGGGACGCTTTTTCTGGACGAGATCGGCGATCTTCCTCCAGCGGTGCAGGCGAAGCTGCTGGTGGTGATCGAGAGCGGGCGTTTCCGCCGGCTGGGTTCGACGCGTGAACGAGTCGTGTCCGCGCGGGTGATTGCGGCGACGAACGCGGATCTGAAGGCGCGGGTGGAACAGGGACGGTTCCGCACCGACCTTTATTACCGGTTGATGCAGTTTCCGATCGAGCTGCCGCCGCTGCGCGAGCGCGGGGAAGACGTATTCCTGCTGGCGGCGTTTTTTCTGGAACGAGCGGCGCGCAAGTTTCACAAGCCCGTGCCGATGCTGACCGCTTCCGCGCTCTCGGCGATGGGCGGTTACGCCTGGCCGGGCAATGTGCGGGAGCTGGCGCATGTGCTTCAACGAAGTCTGCTGTTGTCGGACGATCGGGAGTGGACGGCGTCGACGCTGGGGCTTCCCGCGGGGGGTGAGGCGACGGCAGGCCGGACCGTCGGACCGGTCAAACTGGAGCTGGATTTCACCTCGGGCACGTTGACGCTCGATGACGCGCAGCGTCGCGTGATCGAGGCGGCGCTGCGTCACTGTCGAGGGAGCGTCAGTGAGGCGGCCCGCGTGCTGGGAATGACCCGGGGCGGGTTGCGTCATCGGATTGAAAAGCTTGGCATCCTTGCGCGTGATCCGGACGGACCTAGGATCGCCGGGTGATCCCTGTGTTCACCAAGGCAAGTTGAGTTCGCGGGTTTTATTCTTAGGCTGAACTCTAAGCCGCCTTGGCTGCCAGCCGCCGCATTTGACGAATCTTCTGGGCGGCGACCCAACGCCAGCATCTCTTAAATTTATTAATTACATAAGATTGTGCCTTGTTCTTCACGCAGATCCCTGGCGGCACGTCGCGTGCTCAGTCCGCGGTGGAGGACGGCGGGGGGTCGGCATGCGCTGTCAGCCGGTTGAGATTATTCAGGGGAGAGACGGGCCGCCGGTCGAGGACAGGGTTCGATCGGCGACCCGGTTTGTGTTTGCCCGGCACATCCGTCAATGCGTGGCGTTTGTGATCGCGCGCAGGTGCGACGCGCCGAGGTCCGTCGGTTGTGCGGGCGTCGGCGGTTGAGGTGGTTTTTTTGATCGCGCGAGACGAATCAACGTTGATTTCGGATCGCGTGAAACAGGTGATTCGGCAGGAGGGAAAACATGAAGAAGTTGGTTGGACTGCTTGCGGTGTTGGCGTTGAGCGCGGGGTATGCCTTCGCGGATTGCTCGGGCAATGAGGCGATCACCGCGAAATGCCGCAACGGGAAGGTGAAGGTCAAGCTGACGGGCGGAACGGCCGGGGATACGGCGACGTTTCAGCTTGACGGTGATGAGAGCACGAACATCAGCGTAACCGTGGGTGACGACGGCAAGGCCAAGGCGAAGTGGAAAGGCGTTGCGGACGGCGCGCACACGGTCAGCTACCTTGAGTGTGGGCAAAGTGCCGACGTCGAGTGCTAAAGGGGGCCAAGGCGAAGGCGCGAGTCCCATCCTCCGGAGGGGCTGATCCGCTTGCGGATCGGCCCTTTCCGCTTTTTACCGGGCGGGCGGCGTGCGAGGGCGGGTACAATCAGGCGAGACAGGGGTCAGGAGCGACAAACGTGAGAAGGGGGTCAGACGTCAAGTATTTCTCTCGTCACGCCGCCGGTCCGCGCGGGTGGATCGCCGCCGGGGTCGTGATGGTTCTTGTGCGGGTGCCGGCGATCGGGCAGACCGTGCGGACATGGGAGGACGCCGCCGGGGATGTGCAGGTCCGGCGCACGGACGCCGGGGCCGACGGACTGGTCGACACGAACCTGCACCCGCCGGCGGATCTTTTGTCCTACCAGGTCGGGGCGTGGGCGCCCTCGGATGCGAGGGCGGACCTCTTTCAAGGGGTGTGGTGGGATGCGGGGTTGTTCATGCGGCTGGATCTTGTGTTCGCCGGGCTGGTGAACCCGCCGGGCACGATGGGGGAGGACGAGCTTTTCGACCCGTTCCGGTACGGGGCGTCTCCGGTGTTCGGATACGTTGAGATAGATGTGGACGCGGACATCAATACGGGTGGGGAGTTGGCGTTCCCCGAGCTTCGGTATCAGGGGAACGCGGGGCGCTGGGGCGGGCTGCCGTCCGGGAAGCGGTTGGCGCGGCGCGTGGCGCTGGATGCGACGGCGTTCGATGGGGAATTGTCGACGCCGCCGCACGTGGAATGCAGCGGAGAGGAGTTTCATCTGGCGTTCAACGGCCGAGCGTGGGAGGACATTCGGATCAAGCGCGGCAACGCCAACCCGTTTTTTCAGCGGGGGGAGGGGTGGATTCTGACCGGGCGCGTGTTTCACCGGGCGCACGGATTCGAGGCGTTCAGCTACGCCTGCTGCTGCGAGGGGGGGCAGGGGCGTTACCTGCCGCGCGTTCAGGTGCAGTTTGATCATGATGCGTCGACGGACCGGACGACGGTTTCGCTCGTTTACCCGCTGACGAATGAGGGGGCGGCGGCGATGGCGGGGGATTCGGAGGTCGAACCCTTCGACGGCGACGCGTGCAATCAGAACAGTCTCGGGGAAGCGGTGGATGATCTGATCTTCAGCACGCGCAACGCGCCTTCGTGGTGGCGAAGCGATCCGGACTTCCCGATCATCGCGGGGTGGGAGTTCAAAACGGTGGAAGAGGCGATGACGCCGGCGGCGTGGGAGGTCACCGCGCTCACCGCGACCAGCTACCTGGAGCGGAGTTCCGGCGATCCGTGGTATGTCTGGACGGATATTGCGCCGAACCCGCTTCCGCGTGACGTGGACGGAAACGGCGTGGTGAACGAAGCGGACAAAGACGCGATCGCGCAATACATCATCAAGCACGATGGCGACCCGGAATATGACGGAGACGGCCGCGTGAACGAGCGCGTGACGGTCATCGACTTCGGTCCGAACTTCAGCGTGTATGACGTCAATTATGATGGTCGCGTCGAGACATCGGATGCGACGCCGTGCAGCGGGCGCGAGACAGTTTCCGGAAGCTGCCGACGGGGCAAACTCAAAGTGAAGGTGACCCGCGGCGTTCCCGGCGCGACGCTGACTTTGCGCCTTGACGGCAACGCCTCGACGGACTGTCCCACGACGCTCAACAGCCGTGGCCGGGGCAAGGCGAAGTTCAACGATGTTGCGCCGGGCGAGCACCTGGTGGCGCTGCTGGAGTGCGAGAGGCAGGCGCAGGCGAGGTGTGACTGAAGCCGCGCAGAGCGGTCGGTCTCGGGTTGCGCGAGCGAAGGGGGAGCCGGGTTGGATCAGACGCGGGCGGCGGGTAAAGTCGCGGGGTGGCTTCACTCGATGCAATCTGCGGATGAAACCCTCACCGTCGTCCAAGCTTCGTTATCGCGCGTTCCGCCGCGGGTCTTCGTCGCCCGCCGCATCACGCGGCGTGGAGGCTGCATCGAGCGTCTCGCCCGGCGCGCCGCCTTCCTCTCGCGGGGACAATGATGAAAAGCCCCACGGGCGCGAGCTGAAGCGTCACCTTCGACAGTACCGGACGTGGCTTTCGCCGCATTTCGGATCGTTGGCGCTGGTGTTCGTGCTGGCGCTGGCGTCGGCGGGGCTGAACATGGTCCTTCCGATGGTGACGAAGATCCTCATCGATGACATTCTGCTGGCGGAAGGTCTGACTTCGGACGCGCGTCTTTCGCGTCTTGTTCAGGCGGGGCTGGCGACTGCGGCGCTGCTGGTGGCGGCGCAGGGTCTGGATGCGTGGCGATCGGTGCGGATGTCGGTGTTGAACTCGAAGGTGATCTTCAAGCTGCGGGAGCGGCTTTTTGACCGGTTGCTGAGGTTGCCGCTGGCGTCGCTGTCGGAGATGAAGAGCGGGGGGATCGTGTCGCGTCTTTCGGGCGACGTGGACAGCCTGACGGGTCTGGTTCAGCTTGCGATCATTACGCCGGGCGTGGCGATCATCCGGGTGATCCTGACGATCGGGGTGCTGGTGTTCCTGAGCTGGAAGATGGCGCTGGTGTCGGTGCTGCTGATTCCTCCGGTGGTGCTGATCAACGTGATGTGGGTGCGGAAGGTGCGTCCGGTGTACCGGTCGATCCGGGATGACCGGGCGGAGGTGGACGGGCGGATCACGGAGACGTTCGGGGGGATCCGGGTGGTGCGATCGTTTCAGCGGGAGGCGCACGAGGAGCACGATCACGCGGTCGGGCATCACACGATCATTCGGAAGCGTCTTTATGCGAACCTGCTGCAACTGGTGGTGACGAGCGGGTGGGGGCTGCTGATTCCGGCGACGACGCTGCTGATCGTGTGCTTCGGGGGATACCTAGTCATCCGGGAGCAGGCGACGGTGGGGGACATCTTCGCGTTCCAGATGTACGCGTTCATGCTGCTGACGCCGGTGTCGCAGATCGTGAATTCGTGGAACGAGACGCAAAGCGCGCTGGCGGCGATGGAGCGGGTGTTCGAGATTCTCGATCTCGTGCCGGAGAAGCCGGATCCTGCGGATGCGCTGCCTGCGCCGGGGCGGGTGGAAGAATTCCGGTTTGACCACGTGAGCTTCGCGTACCGTGAGGGACATCCGGTCCTGCACGGGTTCGACCTGACGGTGCGCGGGGGGATGACGGTGGCGCTGGTGGGTCCGAGCGGAGCGGGTAAGACGACGGTGACGGACCTGGTGGCGCGGTTTCATGATCCGACGGGCGGGGCGTTGCGGTTGAACGGCGTGGACATCCGGCGGATGCGGTTGCGGGAGTACCGCGGACTGGTCGGGGTGGTGCAGCAGGAGGTGTTTCTTTTTGACGGGACGGTGCGCGACAACCTGACATACGGGCGGCGGGGGGCGACGGACGAGGAGGTGATCGCGGCGGCGCGCCGGGCGAACGCGCATGATTTCATCGCGGCGCTGCCGGAAGGGTATGAGACGCTGATCGGGGAGCGGGGCGTGAAGCTGTCCGGGGGGCAGCGGCAGCGGGTGAGCATCGCGCGGGCGCTGCTGGCGGATCCGCAGATTCTTGTGCTCGACGAGGCGACAAGCAACCTCGACACCGAGAGCGAGCAACTCATTCAGGCCTCGTTGAGGGAATTGCTGCGCGGTCGGACGACGTTTGTGATCGCGCACCGGTTGAGCACGGTGACGCACGCGGACCTGATCGTGGTGATGAATCAGGGGCGCATCGTGGAGACCGGATCGCACGACGTCTTGATGGCGCGAGGCGGGCCTTATCGGGAGATGGTGGACCGTCAGCGGCGGGTCATGTCGGAGGGGCTGGACGGGGCGGCGTGGAGTTGTGAGGGGCTTAAGAGCGCCGCACAATGACGGGAGTCCGGGACGCACTCGGTCCGGGCATCGCGTCATGCATCCTGACAAGCAGTTCAAGATGAACGATCCGGACGGATCCGCGCGGGCGCGCGGCAGAGCGGCGGCGCGCGTTGCGGCGGCGGCGTTGATCGTTGTGATTTCGGTCGGAGCGCTTGCCGGAGCAGTCGCGGCGGCGCGCTCAGGCGGACCGGCGGCGCGCTCAGGCGGACCGGCGGCGCGATCGAGTGAGGGGGCGTCGCGGAGGGCACCGGAGCCGGGGGACGCTCAGTCGCGGCGTGTGCAGTTTCTGGCGCGGGGGACACGGACGTTCGAGGGGCCTGCCGGCGACGGAATGTTGATGCCGTCGGACGTGGCGGTGCTGTCGGACGGGACGGTCGTCGTCGCGGACGGCGTGCATGATCGCCTGATGCTCTTCGAGTCCGACGGGGGCTGGCGACGGGAGTTGCGCGGTTTCGGGCACGTGGACTTCAGCCGGCCGCTGGGCATCGCGGCAGGCCGGGCGGATCGGATCTGGGTGGCGGACACGGGAAGCTCGCGCGTTTTGTCGGGGACCGCGCTGGGCGAGCTGACACGGGCAATTCCGATCGGCGAGAGCGGAGCGGACATCACCGATGTCGTGTTGACCCTCGACGAGCGGCGTCTTTATGTCGCGGACAATCATCTTCACCGCCTGTTACGGGTAGACCTGGGCGGGGGGACTGAGACGGTGCTGGGCGGTCCCGGCGTCGGGCGCGGGCAGTTCAACTATCCCTACCTGATCGCGGCGGATCGCGGCGGACGCATTCTGGTTTCCGACGTCATCAACGGTCGGATCGGCGTTCGACAGGAGGATGGCGCGGCGCTGCCGGAGATCGGCTCGTTCGGGGTGATGCCGGGGCAGTTGTACCGTCCGAAGGGGGTGGCGTCCGACGCGGCGGGGCGGACGTGGGTTTCCGACGGGCGGCTGGGCGTGATCTCGGTGTTCACGAGCGACGGAAGGTACATCGACGTCCTGCGCGGGGAGGACGGTATTCCGCTGCGTCTTGAGGAGCCTTCAGGGCTGGCGTTCGACGGTCAGGGGCAGTTGTACGTTGTGGAGGTTCGCGGCGACCGGGTGCGGTCGTTCGAGCTTGTTGAGCGTGAGGCGGCGACTGCGGGTGCGGAGACGGCGGCGCCGACGGTAGGGCGTCAACCGCAGGGATGCACGGTGTGCCACCTGGAGTGGACGACACCGCTGGTGGACGGAAAGGGGACCGAGTTGATCGCGGTTCCGGAGAATCCGTCGTCGCATCCGCTGGTGAGCCGCGAGGAGAATTGTCTTTCCTGTCATGACGGGTCCGTGGCAGACTCGCGGAGGCGGGTCTGGGTGGAGCACGGTCACGGGACGGGCATCACACCTCCCGCGGGCATGACGGTTCCGGCGGAACTGCCGCTGGCGGACGGACAGATCGTCTGTCGGACGTGTCACAGCGCGCATACCCGCGGGGGGTCGGGCAACGCGCTGAAAGACGCGGTGTTCCTACGGGTGAAGTCGGATGCGGGAGAGCTTTGTCTGGGGTGTCACGCGGACCTGGCGGGGGGCGCGGTCACCGGGATGCATCCGGTCGGGGGGTTCGAGGATCCGCTTTCCCACGTGCTGCGGGCCGCGGGCGCGAAGGCGCCGGCGGACGGGGCGGCAGGCGCCTGTCTGACGTGTCACACGCCTCACGGGTCCGCCCAGACCGCGCTGATGATCGAGACGGCGACGGCGGAAGCGCTGTGCATTGAGTGTCACGCGGACGTCACTTCGCAACATGCGGTGGAGGGTGTGACGGGCGCGCGGCATCCGCTTTCGGGCGAACTGGGCGCCGGACAGCGTGAGGCGCTGCTGGGCGCGGACGTTCGGCCGCGCTGGGCGGGCGGGCTGGAGTGCCTGTCGTGTCATAAGATGCATCACGCGCCGTCGAAGGATCACCTTCTGATTCAGCCGACCGAGGACGGCGCGTTCTGTCTTACGTGTCACCCCTCGCAGCGGGCGGTGATCGGCACGGGGCACGATCTGCGGAGTAGTGCACCGGAGGAGACGAACGCGGCGGGGTTGACCGCGGGAGCCTCAGGACCGTGCGCCGCGTGCCACGGGGTTCACGCTCCCGCAAGGTTGTCCGGTGGGCCTGCGGATCCCGCGAATCCGGCGCAACCGACGCGAGACGCGGACGAGGCGTGTCTGACCTGTCACCGAACCGGCGGATGTGCGAAGGTTGCGGCAGAATTTCGGCATCCGCGCGCGGTGCCGGGCGATCGACTCGCCGGTCTGCTTTCAGCGCTGTCGCGGCATCCGGCAGGGGGTGCTGGCGACGGGGGAGAACGTGCCGCCGAGGTTGAGGAGGATCAAGCCGAGGCTGCGCAGATGCGATGTACGCACTGTCACGACCCGCACGATGCGACGCACGCGGCTTATCTGCGGGCCGAAGCGGACGTGCTTTGCGCGGCGTGTCACGCGGATCAGGCGGGAATGCTGGGGGGACGGCACGACTTCCGGGACGATCCGCACCTCGTTGCCGGTCGGGGGCAATCTGCGGAGGTCACCGGCGCCTGCGGGTTCTGTCATGCGGTTCACGGTGGGGCGTCACCGGCGTTGTGGGCGGCGACGGCGAGCGTTCCGAAGGATGCGGAAGGGTTGTGCCTGGAGTGTCACCGCGCGGGCGGGCTGGGGGCGGCGTCTGTCGCCCCGCATTCCGCGCATCCGACCGGCGTTTCGTCGTTGGCGGGCGAGACCGGGAGGTTCTCGTCAGCGATGATAACGTCCGGGCTACCGCTTTTCTGCGAGAGCGGGCTTCGGGATCCGGGAGGGGGCGTGACATGCGCAACGTGTCATGACCCTCACGCCGACGCTTCAGTCGGGACCGCGATGCTTCGTACGAATGCGGGCAGCGACGCGACGGACTTGTGCCTGCGCTGTCATCCGCACACGCAAGGCCTGTCGTTCAGTGCTCACGGACGTGAGTTGGCGAAGTACGCCCCGGAGACGACCTGCGGACCGTGTCATGCGGTTCATCCCTCGGAAGCGATCGCCGGGGAGGGGATGTGGGTCGGACTGAAAGGGGAGGCGGGACACGGGGCGGGGGATCTGGCGGCCGGGGAGACCTGCACCGGTTGTCACAAGCCGGGAGGGACCGCCAAGGCCGCGGGTCGAGCGGGGCACCCGAGGTTTCTGATGGCGAATACGGTCGCTGCGGATCACCCGGCGTACATGCCGCTGAGGGATGCGCAGGGTCAACTCTCATCCCGAGGGGAGATGACCTGCGTGACCTGTCACCTGCCTCACGGTGGGTTGACCGCAGAGGAGGCGGGTCCGCTGCTGGTCGCTGATCCGTCTGGGCGACTCCTGTCGGGTGCGAAGCCGCTGCTGCGATCGTACGTGGCGCCGAACCTCTGCACCCAGTGCCACGGTTCGGAAGGACTGAGGCGGTTTCTTGATTTTCACCGGTGAGGGGAGTCGCAACCGGGCGTGACAATTTGTCAACGTTGGACACGGATCGGAAGGGCGTTCTGACAACGTGGCAACGTTCCTTGTCGACCCCGACGGCATTGAACAACGTAACGTTTTTAATTATAAGAGCTTACGCCGATATCAGGTTAGTCTGCGGGTGGCATCGAGGTTGCTGATCCGGTTGGAGGGAGAAGGTCCAGACCCACGCAAGCGGGGTCTTTCGAGGTCAGTCAACGAGCACAACTGGCGGGTGGAGCAACCGCCCGTCCTTTTCTGAAATCCTGGCAGGAGCAGTCTACGATGGCGGTAAAACAATTGGCGTTCGATCAGGACGCGAGGCAGTCTTTGCTTCGGGGCGTGGAGAAGTTGGCGAACGCGGTGAAGGCGACGCTGGGGCCGCGCGGTCGTAATGCGGTGATTGACAAGGGCTGGGGCAGCCCGACGGTGACGAAGGACGGGGTGACGGTCGCGGAAGAGGTGGATCTGAAGGACAAGTATGAGAACATGGGCGCGCAGCTTCTGAAGGAAGCCGCGAGCAAGACAAGCGAGGTCGCGGGCGACGGTACAACGACGGCGACGGTGCTTGCGGAGGCGATCTACCGGGCAGGTCTGAAGAACATCGCGGCGGGAGCGGACGCGAACGCGCTGAACCGGGGGATCGAGGCGGCCGTGCGCAAGGTCTCCGAGCATCTCAAGACGCTCTCCACGCCGGTGAAAGTGAACCGGCGGGAGGACATCATCAACGTCGCGTCGATCTCGGCGAACAACGACCGGGCGATCGGCGAGATTCTTGCAAACTGCTTCGACAAGGTGGGCAAGGACGGCGTGATCACGATCGAGGAGGGGAAGTCGTCGGAGACGACGTTCGACGTGGTGGAGGGGATGCAGTTCGACCGGGGCTTCCTGTCGCCGCACTTTGTGACCGATCAGGACGGGATGGAGTGCGTCTTTGAGAAGGCGTTCGTCCTGATCCACGAGGACAAGATCAGCAGCGTGCAAAAGCTGGTTCCGCTGCTGGAAAAGGTGTCGAAGGCGAAGCGTCCGCTGCTGATCATTGCGGAGGACGTGGACGGGGACGCTCTGGCGACGCTGGTGGTGAACAAGCTGCGAGGCATTCTTCAGGTGTGCGCGGTCAAGGCGCCGGGATACGGCGACCGTCGCAAGGCGATGCTCGAGGACATCGCGATCCTGACGGGCGGGAAGGCGATCATGAAGGATCTCGGGGTGGACCTGGAGAACCTGCCGATCAGCGACCTGGGCCAGGCGAAGCGGATCCACGTGGACGCGAAGGACACGACGATCATCGAGGGAGCGGGGGACACGTCGAAGATCAAGGGGCGTATCAGCCAGATTCAGGCGGAAATCTCGAAAACGACGTCGGATTACGATCGTGAGAAGCTGCAGGAGCGGCTGGCGAAGCTGGCGGGGGGCGTCGCGGTGGTGCGCGTGGGCGCGGCGACGGAGTCGGAGATGAAGGAAAAGAAAGCGCGTCTCGAGGACGCGCTTCATGCGACGCGGGCGGCGCTGGAGGAGGGGATCGTCCCGGGCGGCGGCGTGGCGCTGCTGCGCAGCGAGTCGGCGCTGGACGGGCTGAAGCTGAAGATCGACGACGAGATGACGGGGGTGCAGATCATCCGCGAGTCGCTGCGGGCGCCGCTGCGGCAGATTGCGATCAACGCCGGACTGGAGCCGGGCGTGGTGGTTCACAAGGTGCTTCAGAAGGGCGGGTCGTTCGGTCTGAACGCGGACACGGGCGAGTACACCGACCTCGTCAAGGACGGCGTGATCGATCCGACGAAGGTGGTGCGGACGGCGCTGGAGAACGCGGCGAGCGTGGCGCGGATCCTGCTGAGCACGGACTGCTGCGTGGCGGAGAAGCCGGGCGACAAGAAGGGGGACGATCACGAAGGGCACGGTCACGACGACGACATGGACATGATGTAAGCCTTGCGAATGACGAATTACGAATGACGATGGCGGCGCGGTGATGGGGTAACCGGCGCGCCTTATCTGGAAACAAAAAACCGAGAATCCGGGTGCATCCAACAGGAGGTTCTGAAGAGACATGGCGACAGCAACAGCGACGGCGACGAAGGGGAAGAGCAAGACGAGCGTGAAGTTCCGGCCGCTGGATGATCGGCTTCTGATCGAGCCTCACGAGGCCGAGGAGACGACGGCGGGCGGGATTGTGCTTCCGGATACGGCGCGGGAGAAGCCGCAGCGCGGGACGGTGGTGGCGGCGGGTCCGGGAAAGCTGCTGGACAGCGGCGATCGCGGCGAGATGACGGTCCGGGTGGGGATGAGCGTGCTTTACGGCAAGTACAGCGGGACGGAGATCACGATCGGCGGCGAGGACTACGTGGTTCTGCGGGAGTCCGACGTGTTGGGGATCGTCGAGTAGGCGTCAGGCAACAGGCGACAGGAAGACGGTATGCCAAAACAAATGATGTTTTCTCAGGACGCCCGGCAGCAGATTCTGGAGGGCGTTTCGAAGCTGGCGGCGGCGGTGAAGATCACGATGGGTCCGACGGGGCGCAACGTGCTGCTTCAGAAGTCTTACGGATCGCCGCGGGTGACGAAGGACGGCGTGACCGTGGCGAAGGAGGTTGAGCTTCCGGACAACTTCCAGAACATGGGCGCGAAGATGATCAACCAGGTCGCGTCGAAGACGAGCGACGTGGTGGGCGACGGAACGACGACGGCGACGGTGCTGGCGGAGGCGATCTACCGGGAGGGTCTCAAGCACGTGACGGCCGGGGCGAACCCGATGGCGCTGAAGCGCGGGATCGACCTGGCGGTGGCGGCGGCGGTGGAGTCGATCGCGAAGCAGTCGGTGAAGGTCAAGGGGAATGACGACCTCGCGAAGGTGGCGACGATCTCCGCCAACGGGGACGAGGGCATCGGCAAGCTCCTCGCGGAGGCGCTGGCGAAGGTCGGGAACGACGGCGTGGTGGAGATCGAGGAGGGCAAGAGCCTCGAGAATGAGCTGGAAGTGGTGGAGGGGATGCAGTTCGACAAGGGCTACATCTCGCCTTACTTCATGACGGATCCGGGTTCGCTGGAGTGCGTGCTCGAGGATCCGTATATCCTCATCTACGAGAAGAAGATTTCGAGTCTGCGTGAGTTCGTGCCGTTGCTGGAGGGCGTTCTGTCCGGGGGGCGTCCGCTGCTGATCATCGCGGAGGACGTGGACGGCGAGGCGCTGGCGACGCTGGTGGTGAACAAGCTGCGCGGGATTCTGAAGGCCTGTGCGGTGAAGGCGCCGGGTTTCGGCGACCGGCGCAAGGCGATGCTGGGGGACATTGCGGCGCTGACCGGCGGTCAGCTCATCAGCGAGGATCTCGGCGTCAAGCTGGAGAACATCACCTTGTCGCAGATGGGCTCGGCGAAGCGCGTCGTGATCGACAAGGACAACACGACGATCATCCAGGGCGCCGGGAAAAAGAGCGACATCAAGGCCCGGACGGAGCAGATCCGCAAGCAGATCGAGGCGACGACGAGCGACTACGACCGCGAGAAGCTTCAGGAGCGGCTGGCGAAGCTGACGGGCGGCGTGGCGGTGATCCGTGCCGGCGGGGCGACGGAGATCGAGGTCAAGGAGCGGAAGGATCTGCTGGACGACGCGTTTCACGCGACGAAGGCGGCGTCGGAGGAGGGCATTGTTCCGGGCGGCGGCGTGGCGTTTCTGCGGGCGATCGCGGCGGTGGACGCGGTGCGCGGCAAGGCCCGCGGCGATGAAAAGACCGGCGTGGACATCATCGCGCACGCGCTGCGCATTCCGACGCGGACGATCGTCGAGAACTGCGGCGAGGACGGCGAGGTGATCATCGAGCAGGTTCTGGAGAAGCCGGGGTCTTTCGGATACGACGCGCGGAAGGGCGAATTCACCGACCTGCTGAAGGCGGGGGTGGTGGATCCGGCGAAGGTGTCGCGCGTGGCGCTGGAAAACGCGGCGAGCGTGGCGGGGCTTCTGCTGACGACGGAAGTCATGCTGACCGAGCTGAAGGAGGACGCCAAGCCGGCGGCGCACGCGATCCGGTAAAGGCGTCGGGGACAATCCGGTCGATGAATCAGGAGGGCGGGCGCGTATGAGACGGCCCGCCCTTCGGCACGTAAGGCGGAAGCCAAGACGAAGGACGAATGATCAAGGACAGATAACCAACTGACGATCAAATCCTGCTCGGGCGGGATACCGCTTTTTCGTCATTTGTCCTTTGTCCTTCGTCATCAAGAGACGGTCGCTGTGCGGTCATGTCGGCGCAGAAGCGTGATTATTACGAAGTTCTCGGGGTGACGAAGTCGGCCTCGGAGGATGAGATCAAGAAGGCGTACCGTCGCTGCGCGCACAAGTATCATCCGGACCGCAATCCGAACGACCCGGAAGCGGAGGGGCGGTTCAAGGAGGCGGCGGAAGCGTACGACGTTCTGTCCGACGCGTCGAAGCGGCAGCGGTACGACCAGTACGGTCACGCGGGTCTGAACGGCGCGGGCGTGCGCGACTACGAGCACATGAACATCGAGGACATCTTCTCGGTGTTCAGCGACTTTTTTGGGGGTTTCGGGAGCGGAAGCCGGCGTTCGCGCGGAGCGGATCTTCAGACGCAGCTTGAGATCACGCTTCAGGAGGCGGCGACAGGGGTCGCGCGAAGCCTGACGTTCGAGCGGCGGGATCTGTGCGGCACGTGCGGCGGGAGCGGGGCGCGGCCCGGGTCGCGAAAGCAGACGTGTTCGACCTGCGGCGGATACGGGCAGGTGGAGCAGGTCAGCGGGATGGGGGGGATTTTCACGAGCCGGATCGTGCGCGCCTGTCCTCATTGCCGGGGTCGCGGGCAGGTGACGAAGTCGCCGTGCGAGGCTTGCGGAGGGGGTGGTCAGGCGCGGGTGACGCGGACGGTCAGCGTACAAATCCCGGCGGGGATTCAGGACGGTCAGGCGGTGCGTCTGCGAGGCGAGGGGGAACCGTCGGAGGACGGACAGTCGCGCGGGGATCTGCATTGTTACATACACGTTCAGCCGCACCCGCTGCTGGAGCGACATGATAATGACCTGCTGTGCCGGGCGCCGATTTCGTTCACGCAGGCGTCGCTGGGCGCGAAGATCGACGTGCCGACGCTGACGGGTCGCGTGGACCTGACGATTCCGGCGGGGACGCAGAGCGGTCAGATGTTCCGCCTGAAGGGGCTGGGCATGCCGGACCTTCGGACGGGTCGTCGCGGGGACGAGATCGTGCAGGTGCTGGTGGAGATTCCGCGCAAGCTCAGCCGGAATCAGGAGCAGCTCCTGCGGCAGTTCGCGGAGACGGAGGACCGGTCGGTGCTTCCGGAGTCGCGAGGTTTTCTGGACAAGCTGAAGGAATATTTCTCCCGTTTTGACAAGCCCGGGGACTCCGGGGACCGAGGCACAGACGTCTGACGGGGGGATCATACGGGGCGCACGAGGGGAAGACACGGAAGGATCATGACGGAGCAACCGGACATCATTCAGAAAGAAGGATCGGCGGAAGAGGTCGCCGGGGCGGCCGCGCCGACGGCGGACGCGCGGGAGCTTCAGGTGTGCGAGCTTTCGAGGCGGATCGAGGAGCTGGAGGGGCGACTGCTGCGGGCGCGGGCGGACTTCGCCAACTTTCAGCGCAGCGCGGCAGCGGAGCGGGAGTCGTCGATCCGTTACGCGAACGTGGAGCTGATCCGGTCGCTGCTGACGGCGTTGGATGACTTCGAGCGGTGTCTGAGCGTGGAGGCGACATCCGAGGATGCGAAGCGCCTGCACGACGGGGTGAAGCTGGTGTATGACAACGTCCTCAAGGCGCTGCGCGACCGGGGCGTGACGGTGCATGATCCGCTGCATCAGGCGTTCAATCCGGAATACCACGAGGCGATCCTCAGCCAGCCGACGGACGCGCATGCTCCCGGGACGGTGATCGCGGTGGCGGCGAAGGGATATCAACTCGGCGAGCGGTTGATCCGGCCTGCGCGGGTCGTCGTAGCGGCGCGTGCGGACGTCGCGAGCGGTAAAGGGGACGGAGGCTGAAGACATGCCGACCTACGAGTACGAATGTACGCGGTGTGGTGAGACGTTTGAGCTTTTTCAGTCGATCAAGGATCCGGCGAAGAAGACGCTGGCGGTGGATTGCGCGGAGTGCAAGAACCGGGCGCCGGTGGTGCGGTGCATCGGGACGGGCGGGGGACTGATCTTCAAGGGATCCGGTTTCTACATCACGGACTACCGCAGCGAGGGCTACAAGGAGGCCGCGAAGGCGGAGTCGGACAGCGGCAAGGCGAAGTCCGACGGGAAGTCGGATGCTCCAGCCTCGAAAGCGACATCGGGCGGGAAGTCGGATTCGGGCAGCCCAAGCGGCGATGCTTCACCTTCAGGGTCGTCGAAACCGAAGGCGCCCCGGAAGTCCGGGAAGAAGCCGCAACCCTGACTTCGCCGCAGCGGTCGGGTCTGCGGTAGAATGCGATCGTGTCCTCGCGCGTCGAATCCCTGGGGTTGGACTGGGTCAGCGAGCGCCACCTGCGCGTTCTCTTTTGCGCCGAAAGTCCGGACTTGCCGGTGGGGAGACTGGACCAGGCCGCACGCGCAATCCGCGACGCAGGGGTCGCGGGACTTTCATCGGTGACGCTCGCGTGGAACTCTCTCCTTCTTGAATTTGATCCGGCCACGCCCGACGAGGACGCTGCGACGGCGACGGTGCGCGCGGTATTGAGCGAGGCGTGGGCTTCGTCGAACGACGAGGCGTGGCGCGCGGTTGAGATCCCCGCGTGCTTCGAGGGCGAATTCGCGCCGGACGTCGAGGCGGTCGCGGCGTATCACGGAATGCCGCCGTCGTCGCTCGTCGAGACATTCTGCGCGGCGCTCTTTGTCGTTCGCTTCGTCGGATTCTGCCCCGGATTCGCCTACCTGAGCGGGCTGCCGAGCGCGTTGGAGACGCCGCGTCTGAGCACGCCGCGCGTTCGCGTACCCGCGGGGAGCGTGGGGATCGCGGGCGATCAGGCCGGGGTATACCCGCTGGCTACGCCGGGGGGGTGGTGGTTGATCGGGCGCACGCCGCGCGTGATGTTCGACGCGCGCCGGAATCCGCCGGCGCTGCTGGCACCGGGAGATCGGGTGCGTTTTGTCCCGATCCGAGCGGACGAGTTTCACGCTTTCCAGCGGACCGGGCAGCATGTCTAGATCGGCGGTGATCCACGTCATCGAGCCGGGGATGTTCACGACGGTTCAGGATCTGGGCCGCCCGGGGTGGACGCAGTTCGGCGTGCCTCGCGGGGGCGCTGCGGATGCGCTGTCGTTGCGGATCGGAAACCGGCTGGTCGGAAACGAAGACGGGGCGGCGGGTCTTGAGCTGACGCTGGTGGGCGGCGCGTTCGAGTTTACGCGCGAGTTGGTGGTCGCGTTGACCGGCGGCGACGTTGAGGCACGGGTCGAGGGTTCGGGGCGGCAGCGCGTTGTGCCGATGTGGGCGGCGTTCGAGGTTCGTTCCGGGGAGCGGCTTGTCACGGGGCCGGTGCGGTCGGGGACGCGGACTTACGTTTGTGTACGAAGGGGCGTGCAGGCGCCGATGCGGCTCGGAAGCCGCTCGACGCACCCTGCGGCCTCATTCGGCGGACATGAAGGCCGAGCGCTGCGGCGCGGGGATGCGCTGGAGATCGGGGAAGGCGTGCGATCCCGGGAACGTCACGGCGCTGCGGCAGCGGAGGCGGTTCAGGTGTCGCAATTCGCGAGGGACGTTCTGGCGCGGCGTGAACTGCGGGCGGTGGGCGGAGCGCATATGAGGTTGTTTGAGCCTTCGACGGTTGAGGCCTTCTGGGGCGCGACGTTCGAGGTGTCGTTGAACACGGATCGGACCGGAGTGCGCTTGACGGGGCGGATCGGGGCGGGGGCTTGCGGGGGACGTCTTCCGAGCGAAGGCATGATGCACGGTGCGGTGCAGGTTCCCGAGTCCGGCGAGCCGATCCTGCTGGGCGTGGATCATCCGACAACCGGGGGTTACCCGGTGATGGCGTGCGTGATTGCGGCGGATCTGCCCGTTGTGGGGCAGCTTCGTCCGCGTGACCGGGTTCGGTTTGTGCAGGTTGATCGTGCGGAGGCGAGGGTGTTGTACACGGCGCAGGAGCGTCGCCTGAATGCGGAGATTCCGTCGTGAGCGAACACTCAGGAGCGGCGCCGTGGCGGCGTGAAGTCGGCGCGACACAGTGGCGCTCGCTGGCGGCGGCCGGAGCGGGCTGGATGCTCGACGCGATGGATGTGACGTTGTACGTCATCGCGCTCGGGTCGATCCGAGAGGAGTTCGGATTGACGAATGCGCAGGCGGGGGCCGTCGCTTCGGTGACGTTGATCGCGTCGGCGGTGGGCGGCGTGGCGAGCGGCGTTCTGGCGGATCGGTTCGGGCGGGTGCGGATGCTGACGTGGTCGATCCTGACGTACTCGGTGTTCACGGCGCTGACGGCGACGTCGCAGAGCGTGGCGCAGCTTGTGATCTGGCGTCTGCTGGTCGGGCTGGGGATGGGCGGAGAGTGGTCGGCGGGGGCGGTGCTGGTGGCGGAGACGTGGCCGGCGAAGCATCGGGGCACGGCGATCGGACTGATGCAGTCGGGATGGGCGCTGGGCTACATCCTTGCGGCGGTGATCGGCGCGGTGGTGCTGCCGCGGTGGGGGTGGCGGGTGTTGTTTCTGATCGGATTCGCGCCGGCGCTGCTGACGTTGTGGGTGCGGCGTCACGTCCCCGAGCCGGCGGTCTGGCGGGAGGGCGGGGTTGCGGCGTCGCGGGAAGTCGGGGGTTGGGCGAGCTTGTTGCGAGCACCGCTGCGATCGCGGGTGATCGTCGCCACGGCGATGACGGCGTCATTGCTTTTTTCGTACTGGGGATTGTTCACGTGGGTTCCGAAATACCTGGCGGGCGCGGACCACGGGGGTGCGGGGTTGGGGATCGTGCGCTCGACGGCGTGGATCGTGGCGATGCAGATCGGCGCGTTTTTCGGATACACGTCGTTCGGGTTTCTCGCGGACCGGTTCGGGCGTCGGCCGACGTTCATTGCGTTTGTGCTCGGGGCGGCGGGGATCGTGCCCGTCTACGGCGCGAGCGCGCGAAGCGGAACGGCGCTGATGATCCTCGGGCCGATCGTCGGGTTTCTCGGTCACGGGTACTTCAGCGTGTTCGGGGCGATGCTGGCGGAGTTGTTTCCTTCCGGTGTGCGGGGGACGGCGCAAGGGTTCTGCTACAACGCAGGGCGGGCGGTGAGCGCGCTGGCGCCGTGGACGATCGGCTGGGTCGCGGACCGTCAGGGATTCGCGCTGGCGCTGGGGTGTACGTCGGTGTGCTACGTGGTCGGCGCGGCGCTGGTGCTTCTGCTTCCGGAGACGCGTGGACGGGAGATTGTGTGAAGGCGAGAGCGATCGACCTCAATTGCGACCTGGGCGAGCGGACCGACCGGACCGGGATCGCCGAGGAGCTGCAATTGCTTGAGTTTGTGTCGTCGGTGAACGTGGCGTGCGGCGGACATGCGGGCGACACGGACAGCATGACACGGGTTGTCGAAGCGGCGCTGGGGCGCGGCGTTGCGATCGGCGCGCACCCGTCGTATCCGGATCGGGCGGGGTTCGGCCGGACGGAGCAGGACATGCCTCCGGAAGCGCTGGAGGACGCCGTCACGGCGCAGGTGGCGGCGCTGGTTGCGGCGGCGCGGCGGGTCGGCGCGAAGGTCACGCACGTGAAGCCGCACGGGGCGTTGTATCACGCGGCGGCGCGGCGAGCCGAGATCGCGGAAGTCGTGGCGAGGGGTGTGTGGCGCGCCGCGGGGCTGGTGATCCTCGTTGGTCCGTCAAGCTCCGAGGTGCTGGATATCTGGCACCGGCTGGGTTTCCAGGTCGCGGCGGAAGCGTTTGCGGATCGCCGGTACGAACGAGATGGAACCTTGCGGCCGCGCACACGGGCGGGGGCGGTCCTCCCCTTTCCGGTCGATGTCGCGGCGCAGGCGGTGCGTGTTGCGCGGGGGCAGGGCGCCGTGACGGAGGACGGGACCGTTGTGGCGATCGTTGCCGACACGTTGTGCATCCACGGCGACGCTCCGAACGCGGTGGAATCAGCGCGTGCAGTGCATCAGGCGCTCACAGAGGCCGGAATCCGCATTGAGCCGCTGGTGGACAGGTCTGCTGCATTCTGATGAATGCGGTTCCGGGAAGCAGGCCTCAACGATCAGCGCCCGCTTTGGGTCAGCCTTGAACACCGGGTATGATGGCGTCAAACGGGTGCGGTCGCTTCAAGCCTGGGAAGCGAACGTGGCGGGGAGGGGAGGGTGAGCATGCGCAGCAGCGTTCCGGCGACAATCATGATGCTCGTGTTCGCAGGCTCGGGACACGGCCAGGTCTTGATGGAACCGTGTTCCCCGAGAACCGACCGGGAGGTGCATCCGCCGCCGGCGCTTCCGGAGCTTCCGTCGGCCGGCGGGGTCTTCCGGGATCCGACCTTCTGCACCTCGATCCTGCGCGTCACGGATGAGCGTGACGGGCGTTATTTTCAGACCGCGTACTCATACTGGCCGACGTTCAACCGCGACAGTACGCGCATCTACCTCTTGCAGGATGACGACGGATTGCGGGCGTGGACGTACGAGTTCGACGCGCGGCGGTTTCGAGTATCCGGCAAGAGCGCGGTTCTTGATGTTCCGGCTCCCAACGGCGAGTCGCCGCGGACGGAAGACGCAATCTGGAGCGGGATGGCTGCTGACGAGCTTTATTGTTATGCGGGGCCGGGGTTGTGGACGTACAACGTAACGGCGCGGGCGTACGCGCTCGTTCGGGACTTCACGACGGAGATCGGCGACGGGCATCTGCGCCAGATGAGCCGGAGCGTCGACGACAACGTGTTTGCATTCACGACGCTGAACCGGCGGTTTCGGGTGACCGGGTCGCTGGTGTGGCGTCGATCGGACAACCGCGTCATCGTGCGTCCGGACGAGCCTGAGGGGCTGGACGAAGTGCAGATCGACAAGTCCGGGCGTTACCTGGTGATCAAGACGGGCGGCTCGGGCGATGGCGCGGTTCAGGTGCGCGTGCTTGATGTCGAGACGGGCGCGGTTGCGGAACTGACGGACGGTCCGCCGGATTACGCGCCGGGGCACGGGGATTGCGGTTTCGGCACGATCATCGGATATGACAACTGGCTGAACCGCCTGCGTTCGCGCCGGCTTTCCGACCCGCATTCGCGGAAAACGGTGTTCAATCTGGGCGACGACTGGACGCAGGACATTCACGTGTCGCTGCTGGGCGACGATCCGGCGTGGATGCTGCTGAGTTTGTACACGCAGTCCGCGGACTGCGATGTTCCAGCGGGTCTTTTCCGCGATGAGATTCTGCTGATGCGGACGGACGGAAGCGAGGCGGTGCGACGGTTGGCGCATCACCGGTCCTGCGTGGGCGAGTACTGGGATTCCCCGCGTGCGAATCTGAGTCGTGACGGGCGTTTTGCGGCTTTTACGAGCAACTGGGGCGGAGCGGATCGGCGGGACGTGTTTCTTCTCCGGACGGGAGGGGACGTACCGCCGCAGTCGGAGCGTCGGGTCGGGCCGTGAGGGGCTGGGCCCCGCGTTCCTGATCCTGCGCTGAAGCGCAACAGATCCAGATCCGCGCGAGCTGAAGTCTGCGGGTCACTCAGGCGGAAGGAACCAGCGAGGCGACAAGACCGGTGCGCGTGGGGAATTGATGTAATGCCGGTGTTCGAATGTCCGACATGCGGGAAGGAATTGAGGGTCGAGCGCCGAGAGGACGCGCCTTACCGTCCGTTCTGCTGCCGGCGCTGCAAGCTGGTGGACCTCGGACGCTGGCTGGACGGAACGTACTGCATCAGTGAACCCCTCACCGGCTCCTTCCCGGAAACGCCGAAGGCGGCGGAGGATGAGGACTGATCCGCATGTCAGCGGGGTGTGCAACGGGAGACTTGACGGCCGCTGCGCGCCCCGTGTAATCACGGTCGAGCGAAGCGGCAAGGTGAGCGCAGCAGAGAGGAGGAGGCGGATCATGAAAATGCGGCGATCAATCACAGGGATTGCGGCGGCGGGAGTTCTGGCAGTCGTGTCGGCATGCACTTCTTCCGGATCGAAGCAGGCGGCCGCGCCGTCGCCCCCGGATCCGCAGGAGGCGGATCTGGCGGCGGAGGTTGAGCAGCATCGGGCCGCGTATTATCGCAACCTGCTGACGTTGCACGACTTCTACGCCGCCAACGGTCTTGAGACGAAGCGTCGCTGGGCGGCGTTTGAGCTAGAGGGTCTGGGCAAAGTGCGGACTTACGCCTACGCCGGGACGGTTGCGTCGGCGCCAGATGACGGTCCGGACAGCGGTCAGTAGCGCCAGCCGGGTGAGAGCGGCCCGGGGCGAAGTTCGTCGGAAATCTTCAGACGGATTTGACCCGGAGCCGATCCCGGAGTAGATTTAGGGTGAATTGGAACTTGTCGTGGCGCACGGCGAATGCCCGCGCGGCGGTTTCCTTCCTGGGCGACGGTTCGGTTTTTCCTTAACAGGCAGAATCCGTAGCTACTTTGCGCGATCTTGATGCCGTAAAACGCGAGATCCGGGACCGCGTACCTCTGGTGGAAATCGTGTCGCAGCATGTGGCGTTGCGCCAGCGCGGGCAACGCTTCCTCGGGCTGTGCCCTTTCCACCAGGAAAAAACGCCGTCCTTCACCGTGCATGCGGACCGGGGCTTTTTCAAATGCTTCGGCTGCGGGCGCGGCGGCGACGTTTTTACCTTCGTTCAGCTCATCGAGAACACCTCCTTCGGCGAGGCGATGCGCATCCTTGCGGATCGCGCGGGGGTCGAACTGCGGCGATCATCGGGCGGGAAGATGCCCGAGGGTCCGGGTCGCGCGGACCTGGCGCGGATCAATGAGTGGGCGTGCGGATATTTTCGGCGGCAGTTGCAGTCATCGCCCGCGGCGGATCACGCCCGACGGTATGTCCGGCAGAGGGGGGTGACGCCGGAGACGGAGACGGCGTTCGAGTTCGGGTTCGCGGCAGGGAATCTGGAACCTCTGCTGGAACAGGCACGCCGCGCCGGTCTGAGCACGGCTGACCTGATCGCCGCGGATCTGGCGCGCGAAGGCGAACGCGGTGTGTATCCGACGTTCCGCGACCGGCTGATGTTCCCGATCCGGGATTCAATGAACCGCGTGATCGGGTTCGGGGGCAGGACGCTCTGCGACGACAAAGCGAAGTACTTGAACACCCGTCAGACGGCGCTGTTTGAGAAGGGGCAGGGTTTCTACGGATTGGCGCAGGCTCGTCAGCGGATGACGGAAACGGACCGCGTCGTGGTGACGGAGGGTTATTTCGACGCGATCATGGCGCATCAGGCCGGGTTCTCGGAGACGGTGGCGACGCTGGGGACCGCGCTCGGGGCAGCGCAGGTCGAGTTGCTTCGGCGTTATGTTTCGACGGCGGTGTTCCTGTTTGATTCGGACGCGGCGGGAGAGGCAGCGGCGGAACGCGCGATTGAGATTGCCCTTCCACTACGCCTGACGGTGAAGATGGCGAAAGTTACGGAGGGGAAGGATCCGGCGGATTACCTGTTATCGCATCCTCCGCAAGACTTTGAAGGGATATTGAACTCGGCGGTTGACGCGCTAGAATTCAAGTGGCTTCAATTGTTGCAAAGATTTGACAGGGATGATCTTAAGAGTCGTCATCAGGTGGTATCCGATTTTCTCGGATTGATTCAGAGATCCTTTCAGGCACAAGCGGTGGACGCGATCACCCGGGGTCTGGTGGCCAACCGGGTGGGGGCGTTGTTGTCCCTCGATCCGCGGGAAGTGCTTGCGGCGGTGGGACGGGGTCGATCGGGCAGAGCAGAACCTTCCGTGGCGGGTGCCCGCCGGTCGGAGCGGGCGCGAGAGCCGCTGGAGGCATGCGCGGTTCAAGCCTTGGAGGTGGTTTTGAATGAACCGGGGCTGATCGGCGAGTGCGCCACGGTGCTGGAGCAGACGGAGTATTCCGAAGAGGTGGATCGGGTCGTGGCGCGGGTGGTGCTCGACCTTTTCGAGTCCTACGGCGAGTTCGAGTTGAGCGAAGTGCTTTCCAGGTGTGAAGATCCTGCGGTGGCCCGGCGTGTGACAGAGTTGGCGGAGCACGGCGGGCGGCGCGGGAACTACGAGGAGACCGTCGCGGTCGTGGTGTCGCGTTGGACGGACCTTCGGCGCGAGCGCGAAGTGGTAGGTCTGCGGCAACGGGTGACGCTGCGGGAAGCGGCCGTGGTTCAGGCGGACGAGGTGAACCAGGCGTATTGCGAGGGCGTCCGGTCGGGGCGGCATTTCCGACCTCTGCGGCGCAGCGGCGCGGTTCGCCTTGGCGCAAGACCGGCGGAGCGGGATGCGGGTTCCGGAGGCGGGGATCAGGCGGTACAGGGAGCGGATTCTTCGGTATGAATGCTGCGACACAGACGGCGACGAATCTCGCCGAGGTCATTGAGAACACGGTACAGCGGCTGATCGCACTGGGTCGGGAGCAGACGTTTCTGACCTGGGATGACATGAACGCGATCCTCCCGGACGACTGCGTGGACCCGGATGCGGCGGACCGGATTCTGCTGCGCCTGGAGGAGGAGGGTCTGGAGGTTCTCGATCAGGTCGACGCGATCGCCGCCGGGCGCAAGCGCCGATCGGGGCGCGGTTCCAGCGCGGCGCGGGCTGCGGGAGATCCGGACGCGGCGCACGTCTTCGGCGGGCCGGGTGCGCCGACGGCGGACGAAAGCGGTGACGAACCGGTCGTGATCGTCGAGGAGCCCGCGGGCAAGCGGATCGACGATCCGGTGCGGATGTACCTGACGCAGATGGGCGAGATCCCGCTGCTGACGCGCGAGGAGGAGATCCGGCTGGCGAAGAAGATCGAGCTGACCCGGATGGTGTTCCGTCAGAAGGTGCTGGAGATTCATTACTGCTCGCGGCTGGCGGTGGAGATTCTCGAGCAGGTGCAGGACAACCGCCTGCCGTTTGACCGGACGATGAAGATTTCAACGTCGGAGCACGCGGCGAAGGCGCGCATCACGTCACGCATGCCGGGCAATCTGGAGACGGTTCGGGCCCTGCTGCGGCGCAACGAGGAGGCGTGGGAGGAAACCGAGACGCGGCGCATGCCGGCGGCCGAACGTCAGGAGATTGATCTCCAGATCAAGCAGCGTGCCCGCCGGATCGCGAAGCTTCTTGAGGAGTTGTCGTTGCGGACGAGCCGGATTCAACCGCTGATGAAGAAGGTGCGTGGACTGCACCTGAAGATGGGGCAGCTTCAGCAGCGGATCGAGTCACAGAAGAAGCGGCGCTCGATGTCGGACGAGGATTTCCTGGCGATGAAGGAGGAGTTGAGCGGGATCGAGTCGCTGTGCCTGTCGCACAACGGCCCGCTGTCCGACCGCCTGCGCGTCATCCAGCGCGTGTTCGGCGAGTACGAGGACGCGAAGCGCAAGCTGTCCGGCGGAAACCTGCGCCTCGTGGTGAGCATCGCCAAGAAATATCGCAACCGCGGACTGGGCTTCCTCGACATCATCCAGGAAGGGAACACCGGTCTGATGCGGGCGGTGGATAAGTACGAGTATAAGCGCGGGTACAAGTTCAGCACTTACGCGACGTGGTGGATCCGCCAGGCGATCACCCGGGCGATCGCCGATCACGCCCGGACGATCCGCATCCCGGTCCACATGATCGAGACGATGAGCCGCCTGCGCAACATCAGCCGCGAGCTGCTTCAGGATCTGGGGCGCGAGCCGACGATCGAGGAGGTCGCGCGGCGGGCGAAGATGCCGCTGTCCGAGGTGCGCCGGGTGATGAAGATCTCGCGGCAGCCGATTTCGCTGGACAAACCGGTCGGAGAGAGCGAGGATTCGTACTTCGGGGACTTCGTGGAGGACGACCGGGTCGAGTCTCCGATCTCCACGGCGGGCGGCGAGATGCTCCGCGACCGGATCGAGGACGTGCTCAAAACGTTGACGTACCGCGAACGCGAGATCATCAAGCTCCGCTACGGCATCGGCGACGGGTACACGTACACGCTCGAGGAGGTCGGGAAGATTTTCAAGGTGACCCGGGAGCGCGTGCGCCAGGTCGAGGCGAAGGCGATCCGCAAGCTTCAGCATCCGGTCCGGTCGCGGAAGCTTGAGGGATTCCTCGAGCAGCTTGACGCGGCCGTGGCGCAGGGCGGCGATCTGTAGCGGGCGCGGGTCGCCGCGGAGTCCCGGCGTGACGGTTTCGGCGGCGACGGGGTCGCTCCGGCGGCGCCGACCGGGTTGAACCGAGGGACGGGGACGCTTCCGCTCGGCGCGCAGGCAGGAGACGGTGGTGACGATCTGGTACGCACTGGCGGCGCTGCTGGCGGTCGCGTGGATCCTGCGCTGGTATGTCGTCGAGCATTATCGCCGCAGGGAGCGTCTGCTGACCGAGTCCGCCTACGACGGACCGCCGGACCCCGCGCCGCCGGTGTCCATCCTTGTCGCCGGCAAGGATGAAGAAGACAACATTGAAGTCTGCGTACGTTCGCTGCTCGCCCAGGATTACCCGGATTTCGAGGTCATCGCGGTCAACGATCGCAGCGGCGACGCGACCCCGTCGATCCTCGATCGTCTTGCGAAGGAATTCCCTGACCGCTTGAAGGTGATTCATGTGCGACACCTGCCCGACGGCTGGTTCGGCAAGCATCATGCGATGCACGTCGGAGTTCAGGCGGCGCGCGGGGACTGGTTGTTGTTCACCGACGCGGACTGCCGGCAGGTTTCGCGGCGCACGCTGAGCCTGTCGATGCGCGAGTCGATCGAGCGGAAGGTGGACTTCCTGTCGCTGCTGCCGGTGCTGGACAACCGGCGGTTCTGGGAGCGCTGGTTTCAGCCGGTGTGCGCGGCGATCCTGCTGCTGTGGTTTCAACCGCGGAAGGTGAACAAGCCGCAGTCGCCCTACGCCTACGCCAACGGCGCGTTCATGCTGATGAACCGGCGCTGCTACGACGCGATCGGGGGCCACCCGGCGTTCCGCCAGCAGGCGAACGAGGACATTCACATGGCCCGCGTCGCCAAGTCGCAGGGACTGCGCCTCAAGGTCATGCAGAATGACAGGCTTTATGTCACCCACATGTACCGCACGTTCAAGGAGGCGTGGCGCGGGTGGGGGCGGATTTTCTACGGCTGCCTCGGGCAGCGGCGGAAGATCGCCCTGGCGATGACGTTCCTCCTTTTCTTCTCGATCACGCCCTGGGCGAGTCTGGTCGCGGCGCTGGCGGGAGCGGCGCTGGCGGAGGGAGTGAACCGCGCCGCGTGGCGGGAGGCGGCGCTGGTCTGGACGGGCGTCGTGCTCATCATGCAGTTCGCGCTGGTCTCGTGGTACCGGATTGTGCGCACACCGGTGATCTGGTCGCTGGGCTACGTGCTGGGCTCGCTGGTCGCGTGGACGAGTTTGCTGCATGCGTTCTTTCAGGTCGGCGGACGAGCGCGGACGGTCTGGCGCGGGACGATCTACCGCGCCGGCGTGCGCACGGATGAAGCCTCGGATTCGGCGCCAGCCGAAGGCGTTCGAGGGCCCGTGCCGGTGATCGCCGAAGCCGCCGGATATGGCGCGCCTCCGGCTGCGTCCGGGACGGTTCCGGTTTCGTCCATCGCCCTTCCGTCGCAGGCGGCGGAAAGTGTGCGGATTGAAGGATGAGTCGTCCGATGTCCCAGGACGTTTCGAGCCTGCCTTCGCCGACGGATATTCCGACGGAAGCGGTGCGCGACGCGGCGGAAGATTTCTTTTTCGGACTGGACCGCACGAAGCTGATCTGGCTGGGCTGGCTCGTCGGGCTGCTCATGATGTTGTGGGCGGCGCGGCGGGTCTTGCGGTGGGTGCGCCGGCGGCGGCCTGTGAAACTGCATCCAAACCTCCAGAAGTACGGCGACGCCACCGCGCCGTCCGCGAGCGAGGACGAGCTTTCGGCGAAGCGCCACGCGGAGGCGGCGCGCATCGTCGCCACCTCCAGCACCGCGGACATCGCGGGATATCAGATTCTTCAACAGGTCGAAGCGGTGTACGTGGACGGATTCCGCCGGCCGGAGGACGCCCTCGAGGGTCTGAAAGCCGCGGCGGCGATGAAGGGGGCCAACGCCGTCATCCGGGTGCATCAGGAGCGGACGGCGGCGGGGCGGTGCAGCGCCTCCGGCGACGCCGTGATCGTGCGGCGCACGGAGAATCCCGCCTGAGATCGTCCGCGTCTCCCCGCGACGCCACAACGCCGCCGCGCAGGCTCGAGGGCGTCACGCCCCACAAACCAGACCCGAGGCAGGATGCGGTCCGCAAAACCCGAGCCGCGCGGCTTTAGCCTGCGCGAAGGATCGCGCGGGGCCGAAGAAGGGCGATCGCTCCGCGGTTCTGCCTGCTGCGTCCTGTCGCTGGTCTTGGGACCGGCTTGACGCTTCCTTCGGAGACAACACCAGCCTTGTTACGGACAACTCGCACAGCCGGGCGACGCCGTGCCGAGTCCGAAGGTGGTGCTGACGCTGACGTGGGCGATGATCCTGGGCTCCGACTTGTCGTCCACGCAATCGTCGCACGCGACCGACTTGAGCGTCAGCTTCCCAGCGGTGCAGAACGACGCCCCGCACTCCAGCGTCCCGGCGTAGAGCGTCACCGGTCCGGTGGCCGCGACGCAGCCCTCGCCGTACTCGATCTTGAACGTCCCGCCGAGCGGCGCGGTGGTGTCAATACACTGCCACGCGCATGCGCCGGTCACGGTCGTCATCACGTGAAACTCCGTGTCGTTCTCCACGACCCAGAAGCCCGCGGAGCTTCCCGTCTTTGGCTCGTCTTTCAGACGAAGGCAATCCAGATCCCCGACGACATACGCGCGGTTGTCCAGCGCCACGTGAATCTCGCCGCCGCCGCGCAACACGACCGTGCAGTCCCGGTCCTGCGGCCAGCCGGAGCACGAGGTGTTGCTGGACTGGAGCGTCAGTTCATCGCCCGTGCCGTCGTTCTCGATGATCTTCGTGCTGTCGTAATGGATCATGTGGATGACGCCCCCTTCGCCCTGAATCGTGTGGTCGCCGTTGATCTTCAGGACGCCGTGCTCATGACCGCTGCGGCCCAGGAAGAGTTCGCCGTCAAGGGTTGTGGTCTGGGCGTTTCCATCACCAAGAATGAGCGTAGCGCCTTCCTCAACGTTGATCTTGGCGCCGGCCTCGATGGTGATGGCCCCGGCCACGGCGTCCGTTGTATCATTGTCGATCAGCGGCATCCGCGCCGCATTTGCGGGAATGATGGCGCGGTTGCTCGCCGTCGGACGAGATCCGCCTTGCCAGTTGTTATCATTCAGCCAGTTCCTGTTTTCCACCCCCAACCACTCTTTGTCAGTGAGTTGGGCGGAAGCCGGCATTGTCAGTCCGACAAGAACTATCGTCACACCAAGAAGTATCGTGAACACGCGATTCATGTTGATTCCTTTCTTGAGCCTGTTATGGAGAGGCTCCAGTAAACGCGTTCTGGAGCCGGACGAAGTCCGCCAGGTCCAGATCGCCGTCGTAGTCAATATCCAGGAAACGATTCTCGCAGAGGCCAGGCGCGCGGACTGGCCCCGACATGTACGTTGCAAAGCCTTGATGATCTGTCAAATTGATGTCGCCATCGAAATCTCCATCGCCTGTACGTATCCTACGAAGGTAAGATATGCCCCAGATTCGTTCATTGTAAGGAGCGTTTGTCCGAAAGCTCCAAACGCACTCTCCCCACGTATTCACGGCGCCATTGAGGTGTTGTTCATCTTTATCGTGCAACCGATATGCAGTGATGTCCGCATCCAGGACATCGAACACCCACGGTTGATATGAGTTGTACTGAAACGAGTATATGGGAACAAAGATACGCCCGAGACTATTCAAGTCCGCCTTTGCTGCATAGCGAGCAACCAGTTGAACGTCACTATCAATCCAAAGCAGAACACCGGTCTCACTGGTCCAAACGACCCAGCGAAGATTGTTGATGGCGGGCACCGCGTTCTGGGTATCAGGACTCGGTATTTGAATCCGAGCGTCTGGAAACTGCACTTGGATGTCCGACGCCCACGGGTTCTGGCAGAATCGGGCCAATTCCCAAGCCATCTCGTCGTGATCATTGAGGCTCGGGCTGACGTTGCTCAGCTCGCGGTCCCGCGTCAACTGTTGCGTCGTCTGGCCGTCCCAGAAAAAGATGTTCTCTTTCTTGGGACAGTTGCGCCAGCGCTGGCTGCGCGTCCAAGCGACGTGGCCGAGGTTGTTGAGCGTGCGGCCGTTGAAGCTCTTCTTAAACTCGTCCAGGATCGTCTCCTGCCCGTCCTGGTAGAGGATCAACTGCGTGACGCTCTTGTTCCCCAAACCGCGACCCCAGAGGATTTGCCCCAAATTGTTGATCTGGGGATTGACATCGCTGTCCGCGTTGTTCGTGATTCGAACGATCGCGCCGTTGTCATACCGGTACACTTCAGACGACGACCATTGAGATTCCAATCGCTTGTAGATGACGATCTCGCCGCAGTCGTTGATATCCGGTGTACCCGTGAAATCCTCGTCCACCGCGAACTCGACGATCTCGAACCCCGGCGGGAGGTTGACCTGCGCGTGGGCGCACAGACAGGGTTTTCCGGCGACGAGCAGGCCGGCCAGGGTCACAAAGCCGCAACGATGGCGATGAACCGACACGGTCAATCTCCGAAGGAAGACACAGAAGCAACGGATCGCGGGACGCGGCGCAGGACCGGTGAGCGCCCCGCCACCGTCAGTCCGTCTCCACGGCCCCCAGGTACTTCGCGCTGATCGTCGTCGGGTTGGTCTGCCCGCCGGTGATGATCACCGTGTCGCAGGTCAGGGTCCGCGCGTTTCCGTCGCTGGCGAACGCGCCGGTCACAGAGTTCTCGCCGGTGCTGAGGGCCGTCAGGTCGTCGATCGTCCGGCTCGCGTCGAACACGGCCGTGAAGTTCAGATGTTGAAACAGCACGTCGTCCGCAGACGAGCACGGATAGACACACGCCCCGCCCGCGCCGCTCCAGTTCTGCGCGTTCGTCCAGGCATCGGTGCTTCCGCCGCCCGTCCACATCCACGACGCCCGCAGCATCGGTTCCGGATGGCCCGCCGAAGCCTCGGGCAAAACCGCAGAACCTCCCGGCAAAGCCGCAACCACCCCGATCAGGCCAACCCTGCAACGGTGAACATCGCCGCCGCCACTCCCGCGAAAGCCCTCCCGCGGACCTTCGCCCCTTCGTCTACGATTCTACCGAGCGTCATGTTCGGACCTCCAGAAAAAAATAGGCAACAGGCAACAGGGGACGGGGGGCGGCGGGGCGAAAGTTGAGAGGCGAGAATATCGAAAGCTGAAAGTTGAAAGGCGA
>JABWBH010000004.1 GCA_013360585.1 Phycisphaerae bacterium
CGACTGGCTCGAGCGGCTGATCTGGGCCGACGTCTGCGAGAAGCGCGGCGTCGAGAGCATGGAGGACATCCCGTACGGCAAGTCGTACGTCTTCGCGCTGACGCAGTGGCGCGAGGTGCTGGCCGGGCTGGACGCGCTCCGCAACGAGCGCGGCATGCACGTCATCCTCATCGCGCACGCCCAGATCGAGCGCTTCGCCAACCCCGAGACGGACACGTACGACCGCTACAGCCCACGCTTGCAAAAGCAGGCCTCGGCGCTGGTCCAGGAGTGGTGCGACGAGGTGTTGTTCGCGACCTACAAGGTCCATACCAAGACCGTCAACGAGGGCTTCGACCGCAAGCGCGTGCAGGGCATCGGCACGGGCGAGCGCATCCTGCGCACCGCCGAGCGCCCGGCGCACGTGGCCAAGAACCGCCTCGGCCTGCCCGAGGAAATCCCGCTCGACTTCCGCATCTACGCCGCGTTCGTGCGCGGTGAAGACCCGCTCGCAACCAACGTCAACGAACCTGCTGAACAAGGAGCCTGAACATGGCGAATCTGAACTTCAACGCGACCGATGTGGACCCGGCCGTCGGCTACGACCCGATTCCTGCGGGCAAGTACCTCGCGGCGATCACGGAGAGCGAGGAGAAGCCCACGAAGTCGGGCTCCGGAAGCTACGTGCAGCTCACGTTCCAGATCCTCGAAGGCGAATACAAGGGCCGGCTCGTCTGGGCGCGGCTGAATCTCGACAACCCGAACGCGACGGCGGTGAAGATCGCGCGGGCCGAACTGTCGGCCATCTGCCGCGCGGTGGGCGTCATGTCGCCGAAGGACTCCTCCGAGCTGCACAACCTGCCGCTGGTGATCAGCGTGGGCGTGAAGCCGCGCAAGGACAACGGCGAGCCGTCGAACGTCATCCGCGGCTACGAGAAGCGGGGTGCTGCGGCGAAGCCGCCGGCGGCAGCAACCGGGAACGGCAAGGCCCCGTGGCAGCGGTAAGACCCGGCCTGGCTTGGCACGACAGCGCCCCGGCCACGTAGCGCTTCTGGTTTTGCCCCGGCGTCAGGACCGTCTTCTGCTGACCGCGCAGCATCCAGTCGTAACCGATCTTCGGATTCAAATGGATGTCCACCTCGTCGGCATAGAACGCCACCTCGTCGACATAGAACGCCACCTCGTCGTTGGGCAGAGACTCGATCAGGCGGCGGATGCGGCGAAGTCGCGCTTTTTGCCTGTTTTTCGGCCACGGACACCGCAGCGTGGGCCGGGGTCGTCCACGTCGCGCGGCGATCGATTTAAGGCAACGGCTCATCGTGACTTGCGAAACCCGAACGCCGGTGATCTGTTCCATCGCCTGACACAACAGCTCCTGCGTCCATGTGGGACGAGCAAACCCATAGTCGGCCGGCGTGAGACTCACCGCCAGGCGAAGCTGCAACAGAAAGGCTTCGCCGACGCCCGGCGGACGGTTGTCTTCGCGTCGATCGCCCAACCCGGCAAAACCCCGGACTCGAAAACGTTCGGCCACGCGGTACACAGTCGAACGCGCCACGTGCAGCGCGTCCGCCGTCTCGCTGACCGGCCGTCCCCGCGCCAGGTGCAGGATGATAGACAGTCTCGTTCGCAGGCCGGCGTCGTCCTCGCGCCGAATCCAAATCCGAAGCCGCCTCTTTTCCGATCGCGACAATTCGACAATAATCTTCCGACTCATCGGGCGTCCTTGCCAAACAGGAACCTGAGAACTCCATTGGCATCCGACGCCCTCTTTTACAGATTACCCATCTTCGCGCCGCGCGATCGGGAATAAGGATTTAGTCGAAGAACACCTTGACTTTTCTCGGGGACAGGAACACGCGCTGTCCCGTGCGCAACTCCAGCGAGCGGTAATGCTCCAGGGGAAGTTCCGCATGCACCGGTTCGCCCGACTCGCTCAGCAGCGACACCTTGACCACCGGACCGGCGGCATTGACGTGGATCACCACCGCCTCCATCGCCGGCCGACCGTTGCGGTACACGGCGATGTCCCACTCATGCGGACGGATGAACACCTTCGCCGGTTTCGCCTCGTCATCGAGCGGCTCCACTTCGCTTGACCGCGTCGCCGTCCCCGCCTCGCCGTGCTCGACCGCCACGTCGCCGAACACGGCCTTTCCGCCCTCCACCCGACCGTGGAACACGTTCACGTTGCCCAGGAAGTGCATGACGAATTCGTTCGCCGGGTGATGAAACACCTCCTCGGGGGTGCCGATCTGCTCGATCCGCCCGCCACTCATCACGACCACCCGGTCCGCCACCTCCAGCGCTTCCTCCTGATCGTGTGTGACGAAGACGCTGGTCACGTGAATTTCGTCATGCAGCCGCCGCAGCCACGATCGCAGTTCCTGCCGGACTCGCGCGTCCAGCGCCCCGAACGGCTCGTCCAGCAGCAGCACCTTCGGCTCCACCGCCAGCGCCCGCGCCAGCGCCACGCGCTGACGCTGCCCGCCGGAAAGCTGACCTGGATAGCGCTTGCCGAGATGCTCAAGCTGCACCAGCTTCAGCAGCTTCATCACCCGTTCGCGGATCTCCTCCCGGCTCGGCCGAAGCCTCCGCGGACGCACGCGCAGCCCGAACGCCACGTTCTCGAACACGCTCATGTGCCGGAACAGCGCGTAATGCTGAAAGACGAATCCGACGCCGCGCTCCCGAACGTGACGCGTGGTTGCGTCTTCTCCGTCGAAGAGGATCGACCCATCATCGGCCGACTCCAGCCCCGCGATGACCCGCAGCAGCGTCGTCTTCCCCGATCCCGACGGCCCCAACAGCGCCACCAGTTCGCCCGACGGAACCGTCAAGTCGATCTGATCCAGCGCCTTGAAGTCGCCGAAGACCTTCGTGACTCCCTGAATCTCGATGCTCATGTGTGCTCTGCTCGCTTTCGCCCGATCCGGGCCCTGTCTCAGCGTCCTGCCTTTCTCTTCCTTGTTGATGTCCTCGGTCCTGTCTCTGCGTGATCCCGCCGCCTTCGCCGCGAAACTCCGCGGACGGCACGAGCGAGCCAAACCAGGATGCCCCCTGCTTTCGGTCCCGCATCACCCGTACCGTCCGCGGAATCCCGCGGTGGAGAACGTGATCCGGCGGTATCATGCCGTCGCCGCTGCGCCGACCGTCTCGTCCACGGCCTGCGCATGCGAGCGCGCGGCACGCCACTCGATCCCGTGCTTCACCACCAGCGTCAGCAGCGCCATCAGCACCAGCAGCGACGCCATCGCAAATGCCGGAACAAACTTGTATTCGTTGTAGAGAATCTCGATCTGAAGCGGCATCGTGTTCGTCACGCCCTGGATGTGACCCGACACCACCGACACCGCGCCGAACTCGCCCAGGGCCCGCGCGTTGCACAGAATCACACCGTAGATCAGACCCCACTTGATGTTCGGAATCGTCACGCGGAAGAACGCCTGCCACCCGCTCGCTCCGAGCGACAACGCCGCTTCCTCCTCCTCACGCCCCTGCGACTGCATCAGCGGAATCAGCTCCCGCGCCACGAAGGGAACCGTCACGAACACCGTCGCCAGCACGATCCCCGGCACCGCGAAAATGATCTTGATGTCCCGAGCCGCCAACCACGATCCCAGCCACCCGTGCGCCCCGAACAGCAGCACGAACAACATCCCCGCGATGATCGGCGACACCGAAAAGGGAAGGTCGATCAGCGTGATCAGCAGGTCTTTCCCGCGGAACTCAAACTTCGAGATCGCCCACGCCGCCGCCACGCCGAACACGATGTTCAGCGGCACGCTCACCGCCGCCGCCAGCAGCGTCAACTTGATCGCCGACCACGACTCCGACTCCGCGATCGCCGCCGCAAACCCCGACCATCCCTTCGAGAACGCCGTCGCAAACACGATCACCAGCGGCAGGATCAGCATCACCGCCAGAAACACGACCGCCACGACCGTCAAACTCCAGCGCATCCACCACGGATCGCGCGTCCCGACGCGCCCGCCCGCCTTGTTCGTCCCCCCGAAATGTCCCGCTGCCCCCGCCACTGGATCCCCCTTCTTACCGAACCGCGCCTGCAAGGAGGCACGCTTCAGCCCACCATCGCCCGCCGCACGCCGCTCCTTCACGGCGCCCGTAACGATCGCGCCGTCACAGTCGCGCCGCGGTCAAGGCGCTGGATCGAAAGAGCGGCGTTACACCGCCCCCCGACGACTCCACGTCTGCAACACGTTGATCACGAAGATCATCCCGAACGACATCCCCAGCATCACCACCGCGATCGCCGTCGCCCCCGCGTAGTCGAACTCCTCCAGCCGGGTCAGAATCAGCAGCGACGCGATCTCCGTGCGACCCGGCATGTTCCCCGAGATGAACACGATCGAACCGAACTCCCCCAGACTCCGCCCGAACGCCAGGGCCAACCCCGTCAACAGCGACGGCAGCACCGACGGAAACACCACCCGACGCAGCGTCTGCCATCGTCGGGCGCCCAGGCTCGCTGACGCCTCCTCGACTTCCTGATCGAGATCCGCAAGCACCGGTTGCACGGTGCGCACGACGAAAGGCAGACTCACGAACACCATCGCAATCACGACGCCGAGCGGCGCATACGCCGCCTGAACGCCGGCTTTTTGCAACATGCCCCCCAACCAGCCGCCGGGCGCGTAAAGCGCACACAACGAGATACCCGCCACGGCGGTGGGGAGGGCAAAAGGAAGATCCACGAGGGCATCGAGGATCGCGCGCCCCGGAAACCGATATCGCACCAGCACCCACGCCACGATCAGACCGAAAACCGAATTCACCAGCGCCGCCAGAAACGACGCGCCGATCGTCAGCTTGTACGCAAACAACGCCCGCTCGCTGGTCACGGTCGTCCAGAACTGCGCCCACGTCAGCGACGACGTTCTTAGAAACAGCGTTGCCAGCGGAATCAGCACGACGAGTCCGAGGTACGTCAACGTGTACCCGCACGTCAGCCCGAACCCCGGTAGCACACGATGTCGCTTACCTCTCACCACGACTTCCCACCTGTCGTCTGTTGCTTGCTATCTCCGTCCCTTTGTCCCCTTGTCCCTATCTCTTATAAATCTGGTCAAACACTCCGCCCTCTGCGAAGTGCGTCTTGTGCGCCTTCTGCCAGCCTCCGAACATTGTGTCGATCGTGAACAATTCGATCTTCGGGAACTGAGACTCCACTTTCGCAAGCACTTCGGTGTTGCGAGGGCGGTAGAAGTGCTTCGCCGCCAGTTCCTGACCCGCGTCGCTGTAGAGGTACTCGAGGTAGGCTTGTGCGACCTCACGAGTGCCGTGCTTGTCCGCAAACTTGTCGACCAGCGTCACCGGCGGCTCCGCCAGAATGCTCAGTGACGGCGCCACGATCTCAAACTGGTCCGTCCCGAATTCCTTCAGCACGAGCAACGCCTCGTTCTCCCACGACAGGAGCACGTCGCCGATGCCCCGCTGAGCGAAGGTCGTCGTCGATCCCCGCGCCCCCGTGTCGAGCACGGGCACGTTCTTGAACATCGCCGCGACGAACTCGCGGGCCTTGCCTTCGTTATTGTTGTTGTGACGCAGCGCGTACCCCCACGCCGCGAGGTAGTTCCACCGCGCCCCGCCCGACGTCTTCGGGTTGGGGGTGATCACCGAAACGCCGGGCTTGATCAGATCGTTCCAGTCCTTGACACCCTTCGGATTGCCCTTGCGGACAAGGAAGACAATCGTCGAGGTATACGGACAACTGTTGTGCGGCAGACGGTTCTGCCAGTCCGGCGGCAGCAGCTTCGCCATCTCGCTGATCGCGTCGATGTCGTACGCCAGCGCCAGCGTCACCACATCGGCCTCGAGACCGTCGATCACGGCCCGCGCCTGCTTCCCGGCGCCGCCGTGCGACTGCCGGATCTCCACGGTCTTTCCGGTCTTGCCCTTCCAGTACTCGGCGAAGCGCTGGTTGTACTCATCGTAGAACTCCCGCGTCGGGTCGTACGAAACGTTCAACAGCGTCGCCGTCTGCCCCTGCGCAACGCCGCTGCCGGAAATCACCAGCGCCGCAATCCCCGAAAGCACGATCCCCCGCGCAAGACTGTGTCGAATCATGTTGGCTCCCTTTCACCCATCTCGAAGGCGATTGCTTTGTTCGCTCAGGCCGCGGTTTTCAGAAAAGGCAACCCCGGTCCACGCAAACCGGGGTCGCTCAGGAGGTGAGAAGGTCTCGCCCCTTCACAGGCGTCCCCTGCGCCCGCCGCTCGACCGCGGCGCGCACCTTCAGCGCACCCGCGACGGCGGTTCTTTACGGAAAATCCCTGCGACTTCGGCAGAAGTGTGACGCGCCGCCCGCGGCGGCGGTTTTACGAAGCCTTGCTACTCGATGTACCCCAGCGCCCGAAGACGCTGACGCACCAGTTCGACTTCGCGCGGCGTAAATCCGGTGTTGCCTTCCTCCAGCTTCCCCCCCGCAGCCACGTCCCGAAGAACGTAGACCGCG
Organism: Phycisphaerae bacterium; assembly: GCA_013360585.1. Lineage (GTDB taxonomy): Bacteria > Planctomycetota > Phycisphaerae > UBA1845 > UBA1845 > JABWBH01. The sequence goes on from JABWBH010000004.1 coordinate 6,455, forward strand.
AACTCGGTCACGCTGCGGAAGCCCGTGCCCTCGATCACCGTCTTCAGCCGATCGTACAATTCCCCCGGAATCTTCAGTGTGACGGCTCGCTTGGCCACGGTTCGCTCAACCCTTCAAGTCCGCCACGACACTCTGATAGGAGTATAACAACACTCCTAATAGAGTCAACATGGCGAACGAAAAAACACCTTATTTAGGTCTGATAACCAGAAACCCCCTACGATTGCTCTCTCCTGAATTCCACGGCGTTCCGCTTACGGGCGCCGAGTTCGCAAAAGCTTACGATCATGCCAGACCTCTCCGCGAGGGGTTCTGCCTCGCCGAGGCCGCCGAACTTCTCGCGCCCCTGAGATGCGTCCAGGAATCTCCGCCTTGGACGAGCAATATTCAAGATCCTTCGCCTCAGAGTATCCGCCAGGTCTCGTTGCCACCTAGCGGGCCGCTGAAAAAGGGTAAGCACCTCCCTCCGGGAGGCAAATTTCATCGGAAAAACCGGCATCACAAAAACCGATCCGGGTTCTTCAACGGGCTGTCAGGAGCCCCTTACACATACCCTCGCAACCCTGGATCGGCATTTGACGCGCGGAACGTTGTTCGTTGCCCGGATCGCTTCGCAGGAACCAGGACGTTGCCGAACGCCGCCGCCTGAGGTTTCCGGTTCACGGGAGCGGACACCACGGTCACGCGCCCGCCAGGAGATCCCGTTGCCGGAACGTGAGGTGCTCCTTCAAACGTTCCATCACCGCCGTGTGAAGCTGCGAGACGCGGCTCTCGGAAAGATCGAGCGTCGATCCGATCTCCTTCATCGTGAGATCTTCGTAGTAATAAAGGAGAATGACGAGACGCTCTGCCCGGTTCAGCCCCCGAGTCACCACGTCCTTGACATCATCCTTCAGAAGCTCGACGACAGGATCCACGCCGTTGCGGTCCGGGAGGATATCAATCCCCTCCAGGTCGCGGCTGGAGTTGGAGTCGAGCACCTGCCGCGACAGAGAGTTGACCGCCACCGTCGCCGCATCCCTCAGCAGTCGCGTGAGCGCCTCTTCCGATAGACGCAACCGCCGCGCGAGTTCCCCCCGCGACGGCGAACGCCCCAGCTCCGCCTCCAACTCTCGGGACGCGGTATCCACCACCTGGGCCCGGCTTCGCACCAGGCGCGGAACCCAGTCCATCGCCCGCAGTTCATCCAGAATCGCGCCGCGCACACGCTGCGTGCAATACGTCTCGAACTTGATGCCGCGGGAAAGGTCGAACGCGTCGATCGCGTCCATCAGACCGAACGTGCCGGCTGAGACAAGGTCTTCAACGTCCACCTCGTGCGGCAGCCGCGAGGCGATCCGCTCCGCGTTGAAGCGGACGACATGCATGTACCGCTCCACGAGACGGTTGCGAACCTCCGGGCTGTTCGTGCGCTTTAACTCCGCCCACAGCTCGCGGACCTCCGCCTGCACCTGGGTCATCGGCATGTTCACTCCTCCTTGAGTTCACCCGCCGCGGAGCTGGATTCGCGCCGCCGCTGGTGATCCGTACATCCCGGTTCGGAACGTTCAGGAACGCTGCGGGGCAGATCCTGCCCCCTTCGTCGCAGCCGCATCCCTCGAAGCGGGCGCGTCCTCTGCGCTTCCGGATTCGCCCGGCCCCTCCACGACGCTGCGCCGTCCCCGGACGTGCTCTTCGACCATCAGTTCGACCGCCCCGCCCAGCAACCGCCCGATCGCAAAGAAAACGACCAGCGCCAGCAGCGAACGCGACAGCGTCACCTCGATCGGGTTATGCACGACGATCCCCGCGATTCCCGCCACGGCGAACGCCAGCAATCCCAGACCCGCGCCGAGGAACCGCGAGACCATCCCTGCCCCCCGTTGCCCCTACACCGGACGAAGCGACGCGCACCGCGCGCTTCGCCCACGAGCCCCCTCCCCGCGCCTAGAGGAAAAAGCCCGCGACTTTCCGCACGAAACCCTCCGCACGCTCGCTCGCCCCCATCGTTCGCAGCAGCTCATCCGCCGCTCGACCGAAGCTCGCGCTCGCGGGACCGGCCCCGTCGCACAGCACCACCGGCCTCCGCCGGCGCACCGCCTCTACCACGGCGGAGTCGCTCAGGCAGCACCCGGCGTCCTCGATCTCCACGCCCAGAAAACCCGACGCCACTCGGGCGATCCGCTCATAAGTCTGCGCCCCGTCCGCGCGCGTGTCAACAAGATTCTCGAACAAGCACACCCTCCCGCGCACGCCGTGACGATGCAGCGTCTTGATCATGACGTATGCGTCCGCCATCGCCGTCGGCTCCGGCGTCGTCACCACGATGACCCGATCCGATGCACACGCCGGTCCCCAAACCTGGCGCGACACCCCCGCGCCCGCGTCAATCAGCACAACGTGCGCCCCGTGACTTCCGTCCCGCAAACGCTCCACCAGCAGCGAAAACTCGAACGCGCTGATCTCCGCCTCACCCTCCCACCCCGATCCGCCGCCGATCAGCCTCACGCCCGGCGCAGCGTCGATCACCGCGTCCTCCGGAGCGCACATTCCGCTCAGCACGTGACCCAGATGACGACGCGGCGTCACTCCGAACATCAGGTCCGCGCTCGCCATCCCGAGGTCCGCGTCCACCAGCAGCACCGCGACGCCCCGCAGCCCCAGCGCACACGCCAGATTCACCGACAGCGTCGTCTTCCCCACGCCGCCCTTCCCGCTGACCACCGCGATGACGACAGACCGGCGATCCGCCGCGCCTCGCGCCGCCAACCCCCTTTGATGACGGAGCGAAACCATCTCACCAATCCCGTGCCGCGGGACGAAACCCGCGTCCGAATCCGTGACTCGGAGGCAGACCCCCGGCGCGGCATGCGAAACAACCACGGTTCGCGCGGTCATTGAACGGTGAGAACGCGGCGCCATGACGATGCCGCGCCTGACCCGGCATCCAGGAGCGCACCAAGGCTGTTACGGTTGGATCGTTCGCGCAGGTCATTGTGGCTCCGTCCACCCGAACCCGAACCTCGAACGCCGTAATGCTAACACCGTGGCACTCGGGGTACAAGCGTTTTTCTTATGATTTGGGGTATCCGCCCCATCCAGAGCGAAAGCGACAGCGTTGTGACACCCCAGGCGGGACGACGCAGGACGCCCCCTTGCCCCCCGCCGCGCCGTTACGCCGCGCCCTCGATCGACGCCATCCCGTGCGACTCGATCGCCACATCCGGGACGATCTCATTGTAAGACAGCACCGCCACGGACGGCATGACGTGTTCGATCCATCGCCGCAATCCGGCGCGCACCTGCGGCGCGCACAGCACCACCGGCGCCCGCCCCCGCCCGTGCGGCATCGCCTCCTCGATCCGTCGCTTCAAGACGTCCACGATCCGCTGCTGGAGCTTCGGCGGAACCGACGGCGGCAGCCCCTTGTCGCTCCGAGAGAACGACGGAATCAGCGACTCCTCCAGCCCCGGATCCAGCGTCACGCAATGCAGCTTCCCGTCGTCGCCCTTGTTCAGGTGACAGATCGTCCGCGCCAGGGCGTTCCGCGCGTACTCGATGAGAATGTCCGCGTCCTTCGTCCGCCCAGCCACGTCGCTGATCGTCTCCAGCACCAGCTCCAGATCGCGGATCGGCACCCGCTCGCGCAACAGCCCCTGAAGCACACGCTGCACCTCCCCGGCCTTGAGCACCTCGGGAACCACGTCCTCCACCAGCTTCGGACTGCGCTCCTTGAGCTTGTCCAGCAGCCGATGCACGTCCTGCCGCGTGAGGATTTCGTCGGCGTGCGCCCGGATCACCTCCGACAGATGCGTGATCAGCACGCTCGAGGCGTCCACCACCGTGTACCCCCGATGCTCCGCGTCGTGACGCACCGACGAGTCGATCCACACCGCCGGCAGCCCGAACGCCGGCTCATGCGCCTCCGTCCCGCGCACGCGCTCACGCACCGTCCCCGCGTCGATCGCCATCAGATGACCGGGCATCACTTCGCCCTCCGCGATCTTCAGCCCCTTCAGACTGACGCGGTAGGCGTGGGGACCGAGCTTCATGTCGTCCCGGATGCGGATCGGCGGCACGAGGATCCCCAGCTCCTGCGCCATCTGCTTGCGCAGATTGCTGATGCGGTCCAGAAGATCGCCCCCTTGTTTGCGATCGACCAGCCGGATCAACCCGTACCCCACGTCCAACCCCATCGGATCCGGCGCAAGCTGGTCCTCCACGCGCTCACTTTGCGCCTTCCCCTTCGGAACGACCGCGGCCGCCGCCAGCGCCGCCTGCCGCCGCACCCGCACCATCAGATACGCCGCCCCCGCACACGACGCCGCCAGCATCAGCAGCGGCGCCTTCGGAAGCGGCGTCGCCGCCAGAAGCAGAAGAAACCCCGCCGTCATCATCAACGCCGTCGGCTGGTCCGTAAGCTGCGTCAAAACCTCCTGACCGAGGTTCCGCTTCGACGCCGATCGCGTCACGATCATCGCCGCCGCGATCGACACGATGAACGCCGGAATCTGCGACACCAGCCCGTCCCCGATCGTCAGCACCGTGAACGTCCGCAGCGTGTCCGCCAGCGTCATGTCGAACTCGATCCATCCGATCAGCACCCCGCCCACGATGTTGATCAGCGTGATGACGATCCCCGCCACCGCGTCGCCGCGCACGAACTTGCTGGCGCCGTCCATCGCCCCGTAAAAATCCGCCTCCCGCGTGATGTCCGCCCGGCGCTTCTTCGCCTCCTCGTCCGTGATGATCCGCGCGTTCAGGTCCGCGTCCACCGCCATCTGCTTGCCCGGCATCCCGTCAAGCGTGAAACGCGCCGCCACTTCCGCGATGCGCGTCGCCCCCTTCGTGATCACCACGAACTGGATCACCACCACAATCGCGAAAAGAATGATCGCCACCACCAGCGACCCGCTCGCCACGAACTCCCCGAACTGCTGCACCACGTGACCCGCCGCCGACGCCCCCTGCGATCCCGCGTTCGTCAGAATCAGACGCGTCGTGCTCACGTTCAGCACCAGCCGGAACAGCGTCATCCCCAGCAGGATCGTCGGAAACGAGCTGAACTCCAGCGGACCGCGCATGTACATCACCGTCAGCGCGATCACCGCCGACGCCGCCAGGTTCACCACCAGCAGCAGGTCCATCAACCACGTCGGCAGCGGAACCAGCAGCGCAAACACCATCGCCATCGCCAGCAGCGGCAGCAACATGCCGTAGTGGCGCTGAAAACCCTGCGTCAGCGTCGCCCGTGTCAGTTCAGGTCGTGTCATTTGGTTCGGAGACTCAGAAACTCAGACCCCTGCATCAATTGCCGATTGCCTCTGTCCCTCTGTCCCTCTGCCCTTCATCGCCTCCTGCCTTCCCTCTACGCCGCTCCCGCCCGCTTCCCCGTCAGGCGGTACACGTACGCCAGAACCTCCGCCACCGCCTGGTAAAACCGCTCCGGAATGTACTCCCCCACCTCCACGCGCGGATACATCATCCGCGCCAGCGCCTGCCGCTCCACCAGGGGAATCCCGCAGCGCCGTGCAATCTCTCGGATGACCATCGCCAGCTCGTCTTCCCCCTTCGCCACCACTTTCGGCGCCGGCATCGTCGCCGAGTCATACTTCAGCGCGATCGACAGGTGCGTCGGGTTCGTAATCACCAGGTCCGCCTTCGGAACCGTGTGCCGCAGCCGCTGCCGCATCAGCTCCAGGTGCATCCGTCGCCGCCGCTGACGCACCACCGGATCCCCGTCCATGCTCTTGAATTCGTCGCGAACCTCCTGCTTCGTCATCCGCAACTGGCGTTCATGACGGAACCGCTGATACACGTAGTCCGCGAGTCCAAGCACGAGCAGCACGATCCCCAACCGCACACCCAACTGGTACACCAGCGTCGCCCCGGCCAGGACCACGTCCTCCACGCTCATCGTCATCGCCAGAAGCACCGGTGATATCTGTGCCATCACCGTGACATAGACCACGACTCCCACGACCGACACCTTCGCCACGCTCGTCAGCAGGCTCACCACCGACCCGCCCGACACAAGACGCTTCAGCCCGTTCAGCGGGTTCAGCTTCCCCAGGTTCGGCGACAACGGCTGACCCGTCAGCAACCACCCCACCTGCCACCACAACATCGCCAGCACCATCGCCGCCACCGCCGCGAACATCGGCCAGACCAGCTTGCACGCCTCCAACGCCAGCGCCGCCGCCCAGATCACCGGCGACTCCTCCTCCACCAACCGCCCAGGCCCCAGCGCCTCCCCCATCAGCGCCACCAGCCGTAACCACACCTTCGGTCCCCACCACCCCAGAAACAGCATCCCCCCCAGCAGCGTCGCCGTCGCCGTCAAGTCCATGCTTCGCGGCACCTGTCCGCGCGACCGCGCCTGTTGACGACGTCGCGGCGTCGGAGCCTCAGTTCGATCCTCGTAATCCGATAGCATGTGTCAGGGTTCACTACGTAGGGCGGGCTATGCCCGCCGTTTCGTCGTCTCAACGCCACAAGACGCCCGCAGCCCGGACGCCCCTCGCCGCCCCTCTTGTCCAACCCGCATCAACCTCCCGCCAGCGCCCCCCGCACCGCATCAAACCCCGCCGAGATCGCGTCCAGAATCAGCTCATCACAGAACCCCAGCGTCAGCCCGCAGATCCCCAGCAGCATCAGCACCTTCAGGTTGAACCCGATCGTCAGCACGTTCATCTGCGGCATCGTCCGCGACAGAAAACCCATCACCACGCTCATCAACACCGAACTGATCAGCAGCGGCGACGCCAGCCGCACCCCGAACGTCATCGCCCCGGTCAGCACCTCCGCCAACGCCTCACCGAACGACGCCTCCATCCCGAACGTCAGCACCGGAATCCGCGCAAACGTCTCCAGCAGACACATGACCATCTCCCGATGCCCCCCGACCCCGAGGAACACCAGAAAGAACACCATGCTGTAGATCTGACCCAGTTCGCTCGTCTCCTGATTCAACGTCGGGTCGAACACCGGCGCCAGCGAAAGCCCCGCCTGCTGACCCATCAGGTTCGCCGCATACTCCACCCCCGTCGCCACGATCGTCAGGATCAACCCGATCGACCACCCGATCAGAATCTCCCCCGCCATCCCCGTCAGCGCCTCAGCCACGGTCACCTCCGCCGGAACCGTCGGCATCACCATCGGCAGCACGACCAGCGCCGCCGTCATCACGAACGCCGCTTTGATCTTCACCGGTATCGCCCGGCTCCCCAGCAGCGGCGCCGCAACGACCAGCCCGCCCAGCCGCCCCATCACCAGCGCCAGCGCCGGCAGAAACATCAGGATGGACGCCGCGGAAAACATCGCCTCTCGCCTCATCAATCGCCGCACCCGGAAACTCAGGATTCGGGTCTCAGGCACTCGGGCACTCGGGTCTTATGTCTCGGCGACCGCGACCACCGTAGGGCGGGCTTCGCCCGCCTCCGCCCCGGGTCCCGGTCGCTTATCGCCTTCCCCCTCACGGCGGCCCCAGCATCGCCCGCGTGTACTCCAACATCTGCGACGCGATCCAAGGAATGAAAAACGCCGCCGCGATCACCATCGCCGCGATCTTCGGCACAAACGTCAGCGTCTGCTCCTGAAGCTGCGTGACCGTCTGCACCAGCGAAATCGCCAGCCCCACCACCATCCCGATCACCAGAATCGGCGCCGAAGTGCTCAACGCCACAAAGAACGCCTCACGTCCGATGTCCAACGCTTGTGAAAGGTCCATGTCTCAGATCTCGCTTACGCAGATTTCGGCTGCTCAGACACTCGGACACTCGGGCCTTATGTCTCAGCGACCACCCCCACCGTGGGGCGGGCTTCGCCCGCCTCCACCCCTCGGCGCCTCGTCGCCAGTTGCCTTCCTAAACCACAAAACTCACCAGCAGCGACTCCACCACCAGGCTCCATCCCCCCGCCAGCACAAACAAAATCAGCTTGAACGGCAGCGACACCAGCACCGGCGGCAGCATCATCATGCCCATCGAGATCAGGATCGACGCGATGACCATGTCGATCACCAGAAACGGCAGGTAAATCTTGAACCCCATCATGAACGCCGTCTTCAACTCGCTCAGCATGAACGCCGGAACCAGCACCGATGTCGGCACCACCAGCGTCCGCCCGTCCGTGTTCTCCAGCCCGACGCGCTCATCCGCCGCGATCGGCCGACCCAGCGCGTACTCCAGAAACAGAAAAACGTCGTCGTCGTTGCCCGCTTCCTGAATCTGCCCGTGCATGAACTCGCGCAGATGCTTCATCGAGAGGTCGATCGCTCGCTGCTGCGTCATGCTCGGATCGCCCGCAAAATACGGCGTGACCGCCTCGGCATTGATCTTCTGCCAGGTCGGCGCCATCACGAGCATCGTCAGGAAAAGAGACAGCCCCAGCAGCACTTGCCCCGGCGGAAGCTGCGGCGTCCCCAGCGCCTGCCGCAAAAGCCCCAGCACAATGATGATCCGAGGAAACGCCGTCGTCATCACCAGGATCGACGGAACCAGCGCCAGCACCGTCATCAGCACCAGAATCTGAAGCGTGCTGCTCACCCCCGCCCGGTCCGTCGCCGTCGGAAGAACCCCGCGCACATCCGGAAGCCGCAGCGCGGAGTTGTCCACCGTCGCCGATCGCGACGAACTCAGCGCCGGGACGCTCGCCTCCGCGCCCACGCCGCACGCCATCCCCAGCCCGACGATCACCGCTGACCCCAGCGCTCGCCTTGACCTCATCCGTGAGCCTCCTGCCCCCGTCACCCCTCCTACCGAGCCGCGAGGCTTCAGCCCGCGCGATAACTCACGCCGCGAAAACCTCGTAACCGGTAAAACGCTTTCACGCTGCACACGTGGTTATCTTCTTGCATCCCCCTACGCCGCCGCCGACTTTCGAGGACGCTTCTCCGCACGCCTCTCCAGGCGCTCCAGCAGCGCCTCCACGCTTCCCCCCGACCCCGACGCCCCCGAAGACGCCCGCAATTCCCTCGCCGCCTCGTCCTCCGGTCGCAAAGGCTCCACCGACTCATAACGCGCCATCCGATCGCCCGCGCCCGCGAGATCCTTCTCAAACGAGCGCGCTGCGGCCGCTGATTTCGTCAGAATCCCCGCCGCCAGCTCCGCCACTTCGTCCGCATCCGTCAGTTCGCTCAGCGCCGTCATGCGATCGCCGCTGATCCCGACGAGCACATATCGCCGCCGCCCCACCTGAAGCAGCGCCACGCTCTGCTTCGGACCCACCAGCGTCCGCGCCGCCACCGTCAGCACGCTGTGATCCGTGCGAACCGCGCCGGGAACGTAGCGCCGCGCCATCCGGTACACGAGATAGATCAGCCCCAGCACCGCCGCCGTCGCCGCCATCCCCGAGCGATACCACGGCAGCCCGGACGCGCCGCGCCCCGGATCGGCTTCGGGCGCCCCGGACGCGCTCGCATGTCGGGTCTGGAAAGATTCGGAACGACGGAACGTACGCGATTCCGCCGGGGCGGGCGGAACCGGTTCTCTCTCCGAAAGGTCGGCGGAGGAAACGCTGGAAGGAGGGACCGGAGGCTCATGCTCGGTCAGCGACACGCCGACGTTGCTTTGCGCCGCACGCGACGCCGCCGCCTCGCCGTCCGCCCCGACCGACGCAACAAACCATCCGACCCACGCGCACACACTCAGCACGATCATTGACGTCTCCACGTCGTTCGCAGCGGCTCCGCCGCCGGCAGGTCACGGACCTGCAACCGTTCCGTCCGTCAGGCCGCACCGATACGGTGCGGATCCGTCGTCAACACCTCGCTGACGCGCACGCAGAAATTGTCGTTCAGCACAAGAATCTCCCCGCGCGCGATCAACCGCTCGTTCGCGTAAATGTCCACCGGATCCCCCGCAAGCCGGTCCAGCTCCACCACGCTCCCCTCGCCCAGCTTCAGCACGTCCTCCACGAGCATCCGCGTCCGCCCCAGCTCGATCGTCACCTGAAGGTTGACGTCGTAGAGCATGTCCAGCGCGTCGATCCCCGCGCCCGAACCGGAGGCCCGATCAAAGCGCGGCAGCGCCTCCGCCTCCAGCGGATGGGCTGAAACCGCCTTCGGATGCGCACCCGGCGACCCCGCGCCTCCCACATCAGATTCCTCAGACGCGGTTGCAGCACCCGCGACGCCCGCCGCCTCAGCCGTCGGCGCCGCCGCACTCACCCGCAGCGCCTCGATCTCGGCAGGACTCAGCACAACGTCGTCGGCCTTTTCAACCGACGCCCCGGCAGGACTCGCCGCCGTGCTCGGCGCGCCCGCGATTTCAGCCGGGTTGGCGGCGGAGGCTGCGCCAGGGGATGTTTCAGACGGATTTGACGATTTTGGATGGTCCGACACGCTTCGAATCCTCGATCGCTCGCGGCGATCAGTCGTTTATCGGATTCCCGAAGCGTTCAACCTGACTACTTTCCCGCCCCCATCTGGATCAGCTCGGGGAGAAGCACGTCCAGAATGACCTCCTCGTCCTGCAGAATCCGCGCGATCTCCCCTTTGAGTTGCCGCTTGAGGGTCTGCAAAGTCGGCTCATTGATCACCCGCGATTCCGCACTGCGGATCACCGTGTTCACGGCGTCCTCGATCCGGCCCTTGTGCTGCTCGACCATCTTCTGCACGCCCGCCAGCTTCTCCCGCGGCACGAGGATCGATACCCGCACGCTGTAGTACACCACCTTGCCGGACAATACGTTCACCGGCTTGCATTCCGTGACGACGCACTCCGCCTCCTTCGAGTCCGGCGGGTTCTCCCACTTCAGCTCTTCTTCGCTCTTGACCGCCTCGACGGTCTCCGCCGCGGCATCGACAGGATCGCCGCCAAGCAGGTTCGCGACGAAGAAAACACCGACCCCCTCGATCACCATCAATCCGCCGACCAGAATGAAAATCGGCAGATTCGATTTCTTCGGCGCCGCTGGCGCCGTCGCAGCAGCTTCCTGACGTCGTTCGCTGGGCATGTGAGTATCTCGGGTGTCGGGTGCTCGAGTTTCGGGTTTCGAGTCTCGGGCTTCGAGTCTCGATTCTCGAGTCTCGGGTTTCGGGCACTCGGGTCTTACGTCTCGGCGATTATGACTACCGTAGGGCGGGCTTCGCCCGCCTCCGCCTCTGTTGCCTGTTGCCTACTACTCAATCGGCTCCCCCCGATACTCCTCCACCGTATCCTCGGTGACGATAATCTCGACGCGCCGATTCTGCGCGAGCCGCTCCGGCGTGTACGCCTGCGCCACCAGCGGTTCCGAATCCCCGCACGCCTCGATGCGGATGCGTTTCGGATCGACGCCGTTACGCACCAACTCCTGCGCCACCGCCTTCGCCCGCGCGTACGACAGGTCCGTCGGGTCCGAATACGCCGCGTCCGCCGGCAACGGCTCCCGCGTCGCGTGCCCGCGCACCGTCACCTTCGACGTCAATCCCCGGATCGACTCGCTCGCCCCGACGATCAGGCGCTGCGCCCCGGGCATCAACGTCGCGCTGAACCGCTCGAAGCTGATTTTCCCCCCGATCTCCACCCGAATGCCTTTGCGGATGTCCGTCACCCGCCAGTGCTTCCCCTCGACCCCCGGGTCCTCTGCGTCGCCCTCCTTCCGGTCCCACGCACTCACGTCCACCGCCGTCAGACGCTGGATCAACGTGTTCTTCGGATCCAGAAGCTGGAGCACGCTCCCCGTCAGTTGCGCGTCGCCGCCGAACGTCGTCCGCAATGACTCCACGGCCTCGGCGTACTTGCGGTCCTGTTTGATCTCGCTGAACGCCAGCAGGAGAATGAAAAGACACAGCAGCAGCGACATCAGGTCGGAGAACGTACACATCCACTCAGGAGCCCCAGCGGGCGCAACCGGTTTCTTCACGCCCATCCGTGTTCTCCCTTACGCCGCCTCTTTCTCCTTCGACGACGCCTTCTGGCGCAGCGCCGGCGGCAGGAACGTCATCAGCTTCTTCTCCACGATTCGTGGATTGTCTCCCGACTGAATCGCCAACACGCCACGGATGATGATGCTTTTGATGAGGGTTTCCTCGCGGCTGCGCAGCGCCAGCTTGTCCGCAATCGGCGCCCCGACCAGGTTCGCAATCATCGCACCGTAAAGCGTCGTCAGCACCGCCACCGCCATCGACGGCCCGATCGAAGCCGGATCGTTCATGTTCCGCAGCATCAGCACCATGCCGATCAGCGTCCCGATCATCCCGAACGCCGGACCGTACTTGGCGAAGTTGTCGAACAGCGCCTTCCCCTCCGCGTGACGCAGCTCCATGATCTCCAGTTCGCTGTTGAGGATGTTCTCGATCAGGTCCGGCTCCGACCCGTCCACCGCCATCTGGATCCCGGTGATGATGAAGGGATCCTTCACGTCTTTCACGGCGCTCTCCAACGCGAGAATCCCCTCGCGCCGCGCCACTTCCGCGTACTGGACCATGTCCTTGATCAGCTCCATCGGATCGACCGACTTGCTGAAGATCGACTTCTTGAAAATGCTCAGCGTCTTCAACAGACGCTGGATCGGAAAGCTCATCAGCGCCGCGCACGCCGCCCCGCCGACGGTGATCATCACCGACGGCGGATCCCAGAACGCCGTCAGATCCCCGCCCGACGACATCGCCCAGATCATCATGGCGATGCCGGTGATCAGTCCGATGATCGTTGCAAAATCCATGTCTGCGCAGCCTGCTTACGAAAGCCCCCGGCACACGACGCCGGACGCGACGCCCCCGCCTCCCGCCTGACGAGCGGCGCACCCCTGATTTCATCGACCCCCTGCCGCTTGCTCCTGAACCTCCTCCCCACGGACCGGTAACCGTCCGACGCGACACCGACCCTCGCCGAAACCCCCGCTCACACGACCGAGAACCCGTGAATCCGACGCTGGTAGTCCACCACCTTCTCCACCACCTCGTCGATCGCCTCCCGCACCATCACGCAATCCCCGTTCACCAGCGTCACCAGCGTGTCCGGCGTCGCCTCGATCATCTTGATCAGCTCCGCGTTCAGCACGAACGCCCGCTGGTTCAGTCGCGTCAGTACGATCATCGCTTCTACGCTCCACGCCGGATCGTCCCGGCCTCAGCCTCACCGCGACAGCAGCAGCAGCTCCTGAAGCAGGTCGTCCGCCGTGCGCACCACCCGGCTCGCCGCCGAAATCCCCGTCGACGCCGACACCAGGTCGATGAACTCCCGCACCAGCTCGACGTTGCTCTGCTCCAGCGCCCCCGCGACGATCGCCCCGGCGCCGGCCTCATTCGCCGCCACAATGTTCGCATCCCCGGAGTTCGCCCCCGGAACATACGTGTTCTCACTCTCCGCGAGCAGCCCCTCATTGTTGATGAACGTCGCCACCGCGACCTGCCCGAGCACGCGCGACTGCTGATTGCTGTACTTGCCCGTGATGACGCCGTCCTCGTCGATCTCGTATCCCTCCAGTTCGCCCGCCGGCGTCCCGTCCTGCGACGCCATGTACACCCGCGACTCGCCCACCGACTCCGCCGGCGCCGTCATCCCCGAGAAGTCCAGGCTGAACGTCAGCGGCGACGAAGCCCCGCTCCCCGCCCGATCGAGGCTCAGCGGATCGCCCGTCGCTGTCACGAACCGCCCGCTCGCGTCAAACTGCACCGTCCCCATCCCGATCAGCGGACTCAGATCCGAGTCGTCCAGCGACTCCGCGTAGTAACGCCACGTCGTCCCCCCCGTATCTTTCGTCTCCAGCGCGAAGCGCAGCCGCGCCTCCACCGGCTGTCCCAGCGAGTCGTACACCGTGAAGTTCGTCGAAGTCCCGCCGCCAACCGCACTCGCGCGCGTCGAGAACGAGAAGGGCGTCGTCCCCTTCGTGCGGTTGAGGATCGAACCGAACTCCAGCTCGTCCCCCTCCCGGTGCAGCCGCAGCGCGTTCGCCTCTCCCCGGTTCGACGTCACCACCAGCGACCCCGCTTCCGGATCCGGTCCGGCCGCCACCGTCACCCCCGCCGCCGGATCGACGGTCGGGTCCGCGTAAACCCCCGCGATCGTCTGAAGATAACTGGCGAAATCCCCGAGCGTGCTCCCGGTCGTCCCGACGATGAACGTCTCCGGCGGCAGCGACCCCCCTCCCTTGTTCACGACGATTTCGATCGCATCGTCCGTCGAAAACAACGGCGCGCCGTGCTCATCCACCAGATCCGTCAACGCCGTCGTCGCGGTCGCCGCGCTTCCCCCGCTGGTGCGCAGCGCCTGCGAAACCGTCGTATGCCCGACCGACGCCACCGGTTCCGCCGCGTCCAGCTTCCCCGAAATCACCGCCTCGCTCGTCGCCACCGGCGCCGCCACCTCTCCCAGCGGAATGACGATGTCCGTCAGTGCGCCCCGCTGAATCTGCCCAGCCGCGTCCGCCGCATATCCCTGCACACGCCGACCGCCCGTCGCCACCAGCGTGCTCGACGGATCCAGCACGAACGCCCCGTCACGCGTGTACCGCAGCGCCCCGTCCGCGTCGCTGAGCACGAAGAATCCGCGCCCGTTCAACGCCAGATCAGACTCCGATCCCGTCGCCTCGATCGCCCCCTGAGCGAAGTCCCGCTGCACCGCCGCAACTCCCGACCCACGCCCAACCTGCCGCGGCAATGTCCCGCCCGTTCCCGGCGACGGCCCGCTCCCCGGCGAGATCGTCTCGTACATCAACGTCTCAAAGAGCGTCCGCTGCTGCTTGAACGCCGTCGTGTTCAGGTTGGCGATGTCGTCGCCCACCGTGTTCACCGTCGTCTGATTGCTTTTGATCCCCGTGAAGCCGGTCAGCATCGCCGATGTCAGTGCCATCTCGCTGTCTCCCTGTCGCCATCACCCCGCCCCCCGCCCCCCGCCCCTCACCACCCCTTGCTCCTACCGAGCCGCGCCCGTCAGGAAGCGTTCCGACCACCCTCACGCCACGCTCACGACATCCCGCAAACGCACGTCCCCCTCGCCCACCTTCAGCAGCACCTCACCCAGCTCGTCCACCGCCACTCCCGTCACTTCCCCCTCCACCGTCAGCGAGGCGTCCCCCGTCCGTCGGTCCGTCGCCACGATCCGCCGTCCGACGAGCTGCCCCGCCGCCTCCGCAGGAGCCTGAACCTCTGACACCTGCTCCAGAGGAACGTCCACCCCCGACGACAACCGCAGCACCGCCTTGCCCCCGGCGTCGAGCCTCAGCGACGTGACGATGCCCTCCAGAATCCGCCCGTCCTCCAGCGGCTGCGAACGCACGTAACGCCCGATCATCGACGTCGCCGCGCCGAACTTCTGCTGCCCCGTCAACGCCGACATCGCGTCCGCGATCGACGTGGACATCTCGATGTCGCGGATCATCGAAATCTGCCGCATCATTTCTTCATTGCTGGTCGGCTCGAAGGGATCCTGATTCGAGAGTTGCGTAATCAGCAGCTTGAGAAACTGCTCCGACCCCATCTCGGCGAATGCCTCGGACGAGCGATCCGCCGCCGCCGTCCCCGCCGCGCCGCCCAACGCACTCACGTCCGTTGTCATCCCGGTTCCTTTCCAACTCTCAAACCGCCGCCCGCCGGCCCCGCCTTACCGAGCCACGCCCGGAAGGAAGCGTGCTTCACAACGCTCCACCGCGCCCCTCAGGAAGCGTTCTTGCCCGCGTCCAGACCTCGACGCTCCACGTCATACGCGCACATCCAGCCGCCCGTCCGGACGCCACGGTGTCCCAGCGACAGCTGACTCCTCCGCCTCCCGCACCCCCCCGCTCGGCGTTCCCGTCGCCTCATCACTCGCATGCCCTTCCGCGTTCGACGAAGCGCCCGCCGCCTGACGCGAATCCGCGAAACCCTCCCACGCCGCTCCCGACGCACTTTGCTCCGCCGACCACCCGGACAGATCGAACTCGCCGGTCGCCACCCCTTGCTGATGCAATGCCTGCCGAAGCTCCCCCAGCCTCTCCCCGAGAATCTGTCGCGCCGCCGCCGTTTCCGTCTGAATGCTCAGTTCCAGCGCCCCGCCGCTCATCCGCGCTTCAACCCGGATGCGGCCCAGTTCCGGCGGATCCAGCTCGATCGTCGCACGCGAGGACTTCGCCCCGTGCTCGACGCGCACGGCGCGAACCAGCTTCTCGAAGCTCGTCGCCTCTCGGTTCGTGCCCCCGCCGGCAGTCGACTCCGCGCTCCGCCCGGCGGAACGCCGCGCCTCGCCCACGCTCCGCGAGACCTCCGTCGCAGACCCGATCGGGCTTGCTCCCGCCGCGCCGGTCGTTGCAGTCGCGCCTTCCGACTTCGCCCCCCCTGAGACGGACCGGGCGAGCACCTCCGCGACCGCTTGCGCCGGAGTCGCCGTCAATGACGACCCGCGGGAAGCAACGCTCGCAACGACACCGGTTTTCTCAGCGGGCGCGGTTGCGCCGATCGACGGTCCCGGACTCGGATTCGCCGACACCGCGTCTTTGACGCTGGCAGCCTTATCATGCTCCAACCCGGACGACGCTGGCGTCATCGGCAGTCTTGACCCGGCTCCGGTCCCGCCCTGAGGCGGCGACTCGCCTGCCGCGCGCACGCCTTCTCGAACCGTCGCGGTCTCCGGTCCGGCCTCACGGGACGGCATCCCGCTCTCTCCGCTGCGCGTACCAGGATCGGATGCTTCCCCCCCCAGCCGGACCTCTCGGGCGCTGGGGCGATGCGCCGCGCTGTGCGCCAGCGACTCCTGCCTCGCGTCCTGCCGCAGCGTCTCAAGACGCTGCCCGCGCGGATCCGTCGTCGGAGCGTCGAACACCTCGGACGCGCGCGCCTGACCTGATTCCACGGTAACCGCCGGCCACGACGTCAATCTGCCGGGCTCCGTCGTCGGCAAACTCGGAATCCCCGCAAGGACGGCGGCGAAACCGTCCGCCGCCCCGATGTCCTCCTCACGCACCGACGAACGCGCCCTCGAGGGCTCGGGTGCGGGCGCCGCAACCGGCGCAATAAACCCCGAACTCATCGTGAAATCCCTTTCAATGCCGCGCAGCGCGATCCTTCGTCGCCGCCTGCCGGTCCCGCCTCACGGCGTCTGCGCCTCGCCCGCCACTTCCGCCGCCCGCGCCGGCGCCACCTTCCGGATCGCTGAGAGAATCTCGTCCGCCTTCGCCTTGTGCTCCGCCGATTTCGCGGACTCGAGAATCTTCGCCACCGTCCGCGTGTCCATCTCCATCAGAAGCCGCGCCGCCTGATCCGCGTCCTTCCGGATCAGGTAGTCGAACGCCTGCGTCGGCTTCAGCGAGTTGAAGACCTCCAGCTCCTTGCGGAATCCTTCCTCATCCTTGACCCCCGCTTCCTCCTGCTTCGCCTTCTCGAACGCCGCACGCCGCGCATTCAGCTCATCCAGCCGCGTCGTGATCTGAAGCATGATCGACTCGCTCAGCGCCAGCCGCTGGTTGATCTCCACCTCGAACCGGTTCCGCTCACGCAGCGCGATCTCCCGCTCGATCAACGACGTTTGCGTCAGGTCCGAGGACGTTCTCGGACGCGCCGCCACGATCGGCTCCTCAGCGATCACCCCCGTCGACTCCGCCGCAGCCGGCGCGTCATCCGTCGCCGGCTCAGCGCCCTCCGCCCCCGCGCCATCGCCGGCCAACCCCTCTTCCGGCGCCGCAACCGCCGTCCCACGCATCACCTCGACCACCTGCCGCACACGTTCCGGTGTGAGATGTCCGCCGACGACCAGATAAGCGGCCACCCCCGCCAGCGCCAGCAGGTTCAGCATCGAAAACACCGCCGCCAGGTCGTACCCCTGACGGATCCAACCTCGGATCGCCGTCATCCCTTATGCCCCCTGCCTCATCGACCTCAGCATCGTGCCGATGTGCCGCTGCGCCCCGACCTCGTCCATCTCTCCCTGCTCTTCCCGGAGCACTCCCCGACGATGCTCCGCAAGTCGCCGCTCCCGAAGCTTGTCCAGCACCTTCCGCCGCGCGGTCAGCTCCGCCAGCCGCGCCTGCTCCTCCGACAACCGCTGCGACGTCTGCGCCAACCGCTCCTGCGCCGCCTCGATCGCCCGCCGAAGCGCCCCGAGATACCGCTGAATCCGGATCAGTCCGGCCACGTCCAGCGCTCCACCCGCCTGCACCCCGCTCCTGTCCCGACATTGTTCCGTCGCCGCTTCTCGAAGCGCTTCAAGCTCGCCGCGCTGTCGCGTCACCGCCGCCGCGATCTCCGACACCACGCGCTGCTGCTGCTCCTCCTCACGCTTCCGCAACCGGCGCACCACCTCGAGATTGAACCGGAACCGCTTCGCCATCCGGCTTTACCTCGCCCCCACGCCAACGCTCCCCGCCCCCGCCCCCGTCCCCGCCAGCGCCGCCAGCTCGTATAACGCCGCCCGCGTCTCCTCCAACGAGGCCCGTTCCGACCGATCCTGACGCAGAAACGCATCCAGTTCAGGCTTCATCCGGATCGCCGCGTCATACGCCGCGTTACTCCCCGCAGAGTACGCCCCAATGTTCACCAGATCCTCGATCGACGCCCACGTCGCCAGCACCCCGCGCAGCCCCCGCGCCGCTTTCACGTGTGTCGGACCCGCCACGTCGCTCATCACCCGGCTGATGCTCTCCAGCACCGACACCGCCGGAAAATGCCCGCGGTTCGCCAGATCCCGCGATAACCAGATGTGCCCGTCGAGAATCCCCCGCGCCGCGTCCGCGATCGGCTCCGTCAGGTCGTCGCCCTCCACCAGCACCGTGAAAAGCCCCGTGATGCTCCCCCGCGACGTCCGCCCGCACCGCTCCATCAACTGCGGCATCAGCGAGAATACGCTCGGCGGATACCCCTTCGTCGTCGGCGGCTCGCCTGCTGCCAGCCCGATCTGACGCTGCGCCATCGCCATCCGCGTCACCGAGTCCATCAAAAGCAGCACATGCTTCCCCCGGTCCCGGAAATGCTCCGCCACCGCCATCGCCGTGAAGCATGCCCGAACCCGCAGCACCGGTGACTCATCCGACGTGCTCACCACCAGCACGCTCCGCCGCCGACCCTCCTCGCCCAGATCCTTGCGGATGAAGTCCCCCACCTCCCGACCACGTTCGCCAACGAGTGCCACCACGATGACATCCGCGCTCGTAAAGCGCGAGATCATCCCCATCAGGACGCTCTTCCCCACCCCCGTCCCCGCGAACACCCCCATCCTCTGCCCCGTCCCCAGCGTCAGGAACCCGTCGATCGCCCGAACCCCCGTCGCCAGCGGCTCCTCGATCGGTGTCCGCGAAAGCGCCGCAGGCGCCGCATCGAAAATCCGACGATGCTCCTCCGTCACCGGCGGCGCGCCGCCGTCGATCGCACGCCCCCGACCGTCAAGCACGCGCCCCAGCAACCCCGCGCCCACCCCGACGTGCTGCCCGCGCAGATCGCTCAACACCGCGTCACCCGCTCCGATCCCCGTCGCCGGCTCCAGCGGCATCAGCACCGCCTCCGACCCCGACACGCCAACGACTTGCGCCTCCACCTCGCCGCCCGAACGCCGCCGCACCCGGCACATCCCTCCTACCACCGCCGGAAAACCGCGCGCCCGCACCGTCAGACCCGTCACTTCCTCCACCGATCCGCGCAGACGAAGAAACGATCTCCCCGCGATCAACTCCCGCTGATCCGCGAAAAAACCTTCGTCGATCCGCTCGACGCACGTGCCTTCCGTCATGCCCTGCCCCTTGCGCCTTGATCCCGACGCGGCTTATTCCGTCCCCAGCAGCAACGCCGTCAGTTGCTCCACCTGCGTCTCAAGCGTCGCGTCCACCTCGCTGCATCCCCACGTCACGCGGCATCCGCCCGGCGCGATCCCCTCGTCCGTCGCCACCCGCACATGCGAAAGCCCCTGCATCCGCACCGCGTCCGACGCCGCGTACGTCCGAAGCGCCTCCGCGTCCTTCGGATGAACGTGGACCGTCACATCCGTCGCCATCCCCGCCAGTTGCAGCGCCCGATCCAGGTTCGCCTGCGCCGACTCCGGTTCCGCCGTCCCGACCGCAAACGTCAACCGCCGCGCCGCCTCGACCGCGAAGCTCAGCAGATCCCGCCCCGCGTCCCGCAAAAGCCGCTCCTTCTCCGCCTCGAACGCCTCGAACGCCCCGCGCAGCGCCGACACGACCCCCGCGTGCTCCCGCTCGAACCGCGCCACCCCCTCCGTGAACGACTCCTCGCGCCCCTGACGAAGACCCTCGCGCCGCCCTTCCTCCAGTCCCGCCGCGAACCCCTCGCGCCGCGCCGCCTCCCGCATCCCGTCCGCCTCGACCCGCGCTTCCTCCAGAAGCAGCGCCGCCCGACCACGCGCCTCCGCCACCACCGCGTCCGCCTGACGAAGGTGGTCCGCAAGGTCCACCCCCGAAAGACGCTTCAGAATCACGCCGCCCTCACCCGCCTTGATGATCGTCGACGCCCCCATCACACCACCTGCTCCCGGTCCCCGCCGCGCCCGGAGATGATGATCTCCCCCGCGTCCTCAAGCCGCCGCACGACGTCCACGATCCGCTGCTGAGCGGCCTCCACGTCCGACAACCGCACCGGACCCATGTATTCCATGTCTTCCTTGACCATCTGCGCCGCACGCTCCGACATGTTCCCGAAAATCTTCTCCTTCAACTCGTCGCTCGCCGTCCGCAACGCCAGCACCAGATCGTCGTTGTCGATCTCCTTCAGCACCGACTGAATCCCGCGATCGTTCACCAGAATGATGTCCTCGAACACGAACATCAGACGCCGGATCGGATCCACCAGGTCCGCAGCCTCCGTCTCCAGCGACTCGATGATGCTCTTCTCCGTCGCCCGGTCCACCAGGTTCAGAATCGACGCCACCGCTTCCACCCCGCCGCACTTCTGAAACGTCTGCGTCACCAGCCCGCTCACACGCATCTCCAGACCCTTCTCCACCTCGCGCACGACTTCCGGGTTGGTCTGGTCCATCCGCGCCATCCGCATCACCACCTCGAGCTGCTTGTTCTGCGACAACC
This sequence comes from Phycisphaerae bacterium, assembly GCA_013360585.1. Lineage (GTDB taxonomy): Bacteria > Planctomycetota > Phycisphaerae > UBA1845 > UBA1845 > JABWBH01. Next base: position 27,356 of record JABWBH010000004.1, read on the forward strand.
CGCTCAGAAGCTCCGCGCTCTTCGCCGCAGGCATGTGCGACAGAATCAGCGCGATCGTCTGCGGGTGCTCGTCCTGGATGAACGTCAGAAGGTTCTCGCAGTCCGCCTTCTGAAGGAACGAAAACGGCGCCTGGATCACGTGATGCTGAATCTGCGACAGGATCCGCCGCGCATCGTCCGCCGGCAGCGCCTTCTGAAGCAGCATCCGCGCATAAAGCAGCCCCCCCTGCTTCGCGTACTGCTGCGCCAGCGCCAGGTGGTAATACTCCTCCACGACCTGCGTGCTGAGCTTCTCCCCCAGCCGCTCCATCGATGCGATCTCGCGCGAAATCTCCTCCACCACGTTGCCGTCCAGCAGCTTCAGCATCCGCGCCGCAACGTCCGTCTCCAGCGCCAGCAGCAGCACCGCCGCTTTCTGCGCGCCCTTCAACTCCTTCTCCGGCGTCTCAATGACCGCTGCCGCCACGTCAAACCTCCCTGCGCACCCTCGACCCGCCCTCGCCGCTTACGTCTGCTCCTGAACCCACCGCCGCAGCAGCTCCGCCGATCCGTGCGGATCCTTCTCCACCAGCTTGCTGACCTGCGCCACCAGGTTCCGACTCTTCAGCGTCTCCGGGCTGACCTCCTTGCCCTCCAGCGCCTCTTCCGAAAACTCCGCCGTCCCCAGCACTTCCGCCGTCTCTTCCGCCACCAGCGCGTCCAGACCGTCGCCCCCGCGCCGCGAAGTCTCCGATCCCTGCGCCGCCAGCGCCGCGCTCTTCTTCGCGATCCGCGCCATGATGAACAACGCGATCAGCGCCGTCAGTCCCAGCCCCGCCTGCGGTCCGTATGTGCCGACCGCGCCCCACGCGTCGCTCCCCGTCGCCCCCGCCGATGACGACGACGGAAGCGCCGCTCCCAGCGCCGCGTTCAACGCCACGCCCTGCGCATCCGTGTCCGGATAGACGTCCACCTCGACGTCTTTCGCGTCCGTCATCAGCGTCTTCGCCACGCTGGCCTGAATCCGCGCACGCTCCTGCGCCGCCACCGGCTCAAGATCCTTCTCCGTCGGCTTCTCCACCTCCGGCTTGCCGACCTTGAACACGCTCACGATCCAGCTCCGCGGCACCTTCACCGACGCCGTCACCCGCTTCCGCCCCGGCGCGAACTGCACCACGCTCTTCTTCTCCGCCAGCTTCGCGTCCGCGAAGTCCGTCGATCGCCGCTCCGTCGACGAGGTGCCACCGCCTGATCCTCCGCTGATCCCCGTCCCCACGTTCGCGTAGACGCCCTCCTCCGCCGGCGACTCCGCGCGGCTCGATGACTCCTCGAACGACTCCTCCTTCGACACCTCCGGCTTGTCGAACCGCTGCGTCTCCGTCGTCTGCGTCGTGTTGTCCAGGTCCACCGTCACGCTCGCCAGCACGTTCGGAATGTACTTCAGCGTCTCAACCACCTTCGCCAGAAGGTGCGCCTCGTGACGCTTCATCTCGTCCAGAAGACCCTGCGCCACCGCGTCCTCCGGCGACGGAACCGCGTAATGCCGGAAGGTCCGCCCGTCCACGATCGACACGTTCGGCGCCTTCAGCCCCGACACCGCCCCGCTCACCAGGCTCGCAAAACCCTGAACCATCGCCGGCGTCATCTCCGACCCCGGCTTCAGCGTCACGATCACCGACGCCGTCGGAACATCCGGCGGCGCGCCCAGCCGCCGCTTCTGCTCCGGGTTCAGTACCACCTCCGCGTCCGCCACCAGCGGATTGCTCCGGATGATCTGCGCCAGCTTGTTCCCTTTCGCCACCGTCCGCGCGAACACCCGCTCCGATTCCGGCAGAAACGGGTTCGTGTCCTTGATCAGCGCGTCCAGGTCGATCCGGCCGTCCTGCGGAACCGCATCGCTCTCGTGCAGCACGCGGATCGCGTTGTCCTGATCCTCCGCCCGCACGTACACCCGCTGACCGATCGTCTCAAAACTGATGTCGTTCGCCCGCAGCGCCGCCTCCGCCGACGACAACCGCGCGTAATCGAAATCCTGCTCCAGCACAGCGACACGCTGCGGAACCGCCGACCACTTCAACAACCACAGCACCGACACGACGACCAGCGCCGTGCATAACGCCACCACCAGCCGCTGCGACACCGTCAGCACGCGCATCTGCGCGGATATCCGGGTTAACGTATCCTTCAAGCGATCCATCTACGTCCGACCTTGGTCCCCGATCCACCGCCCTCAACCACGCCGCCCTGATACGCCCGCTAGACCCGCATCTCCTGAATCTCACGGTAGGCGTCCAGCAGCTTGTTCCGCACCTCCATCAACAGATCAAACGCGATCCCCGCCTTGTTCACCGCCGTCATCACTTCCGCCACGTCGTCCGTCTCCCCCGTCATCAACGCCGCTACCCCCTGATCCGCCTCACGCTGAAGACGGTTCACTTCATTGAGGTTGTCCATCAGCAGCGATTGAAAGTCCTTGCCCGACCCCGGCGCAACCGCGCCCGCTCCCGGCGCTTCCAACGGCGCGACCGGCCGGATCATCCCCGCGTTCGTTATCCCCTGAATCACCCTTCAACCCTCACACCCAAACCGCAGACGAAGCTGCAACCGGGAAGGAAGCCGCGACCTTGAACGCCCGCGCGACCGCTCCGCCGCTCTTACGCCAGCAACCGCAGCGACGCCGTAAACATGCTCTTCGCCGTCTCCATCACCGACACGTTCGCCTCGTACGCACGCGCCGCCACCATCATGTTCACCATCTCCGTGGTCAGCTCGACGTTCGGTTTGCGCACGTAGCCCGCCAGCGGCCCCGCCGTGATCGCGTCCGGATGCGACGGATCCTCCACGAGGTGAAACGCCGACGGATCCTCCACGATCTTCTCCACCCGCACCCCCGGAAGCGTCTTCCCGTTCTCGATCCGACCGGACGAAAACAAGGGCACGCGCCGCCGGTACGGAATCGGCCGCCCCGCTTCGTCGCGCGTCACCTCCGCGTTCGCGATGTTTCCCGCGATCGTGTCCATGTTCGTCCGCTGCGCCGACAGCGCCGACGCGCTGATGTCCAGAACATTGAGCATGATTCCGATCCCTTCTCTCTTGCCGAACCGAACCCCAAGGAAGCGGTCCCTGATAACCGCTCCCCGGAAAGCAGTCCTTTGATCTCGCGCCCCGAGACCGCGCATCCGTCGTCACCGACGCCGCTCAGACGTTACATCGTCCCGCGGATCGCCTTCCGCAGACCGTCGAACTTGTTCCGCAGCAACTCGCTCGCCACCCGATGCGTCAGCGCCGCCTGCGCCAGCTCGCTCATCTGCCGCTCCAGCGAAGCATTCGTCCCGTCGTGAAACAAAACGTTCTCCACCGGACCGTCCGACGGCGTCACGATCAGCCGCCCGTCCGCCCCGCTACGCGCCTCGCGCCCCGCGTCGATCCGCAGCGGGTTCCGAGGATCCGACCCACGCTCGGTCAGCGCCGTCCGCAACGCCCGTTGAAACCCCTTCGCGTCAAGCTGCCTCGCCCGATATCCGGGCGTCCCGAAGTTCGCGACGTTTTCCGCCACAACCTTCAGCCGCTCGTGCTGGAACTTCAGCGTCGCCTCCAGCGCCGGCGTCGAGCCTCGCTGCGTTAACGTCGAGATGAACATCCACATCCCTCTCTCGACCCCCGCTTCAGCACGACCTTCCTCCGTCCGGTCCCTCGACTGGCCTTCACGCCGGCGCTGGCGCGGCGATCGTTCAGCACGCCGCGTGCCCGAGTCGGACCCGTGCCCGGACGGCGCGAAAGACGCCGCGCGCACGCTCCCGAGGCGCAGCCTTCGCCGCCCCCGCGCATTTCCAGCGCGACCGTCCGATCACGCACGCACGAGTTCCGGCGCCGTCGCCGACACGGGCCGGGTCGCCGCCCCGCCGTTCGACGTGCTCCACTCCTGCGCCCGCTCCTCGCGCCACTTCTTCAGCTTCATCGTGAGCGTCCGGACGCCCATCCCCAACGCCCGCGCGGACTTCTCCCGATGCCCGTTGAAACGCTCCAGCGTCTGAAGAATGAGCTGACGCTCCATGTCCTCGAGAAGATGCCCCTCGCGCAGACCCAGACCCCCCGCGTCACGCGTCACCGTCTGCGTCAGCCACGGCGCGATCAGCGCCGTCGTGATCGTCGCCGTCGAACACAGCGTCGCCGCCCGCCGACACAGGTTCTCCAGCTCACGCACGTTCCCCGGCCAGGCGTATCCCTCCAGCATCCGCAGCGCCGCCGCGTCGATCCCCGGCGCCGGCCGCCCGTCCTGCGCCGCCGCTTGTTGCAGGAAATACGTCACCAGCTCCCCGATATCCCCCGTCCGCTGACGCAGCGGAGGAACCGGAATCGGCAGCACATTCAGACGGAAATACAGATCCTCGCGGAACTTCCCCTTCGCCGCCCACTCCCGCAGATCCCGGTTCGTCGTGGCGATCACCCGCACATCCGCCTTGCGCGTCACGCTGCTGCCGACACGCTCGAACTGCCCCTCCTGAAGCACGCGCAGCAACTTCGACTGCAACGCAACGTCCATCTCCGAGATCTCGTCGAGCAGAAGCGTGCCCCCGTCGGCAATCTCGAAACGTCCCTTCCGCGTCCGGTCCGCGCCCGTGAACGCCCCGCGCTCATGACCGAAAAGCTCGCTCTCCAGCAGGTTCGCCGACAGCGCCGCGCAGTTCACGCACAGCATCGGGCTGTCCCGACGCTCCGAAAGACGGTGGATCGTCGCCGCCACCAGCTCCTTCCCCGTCCCCGACTCGCCCGTGATCAGCACCGTCGCCTGACTCGACGCCACCCGCTCGATCCGCTCCCGCAGATCGCGCATCGCCGGGCTGTTCCCGATCATCACCTTCGGTCCGCGCGTCTCCAGCAGCGACTCACGCAGCGCCTCGTTCTCCGTCCGCAGACGAGCGTGCTCCAGCGCCCGCTCCACCGTCACCGTGATCGCCTCCGCGTCGAAGGGCTTCTGCACGAAGTCGAACACCCCGAGCTTCATCGCCTCCACCGCGTTCGACACCGTCCCGAACGCGCTCATCATGATCACCGGAACGTCGATCCCCGCCTGACGCAGCTCCCGCACCAGCGTCAGCCCGTCCATCCGCGGCATCTTCAGATCGCTGATCACCAGGTCGAACCGCCCCGTGCGCAGCTCCGCCAGCGCCTCCACCGGATCTGAGAACGCCCCGACTTCGTGATCCTCTCGCGTCAGGATCGTCGTCAGCGAGTCCCGAAGAATGTCCTTGTCGTCAATTACGGCTATCCGTGCCATGTGTTACTCCTTACCTGAACAGAGGCGACTCGCCCCTGACGATTCCCGTGTCGACTCCTCCGCGCCGCCCTCGCGGCGCACCCACAAGATGAACCGCGCGCCCCCTTCCGGACGGTTGAAGGCGCTGATGCGACCCCCGTGCGCCTCCGCGATCCGGTGAACGATCGCCAGCCCCAGCCCCGTCCCCGTCTCCTTCGTCGTGAAGAAGGGATCGAACATCCGATCCAGAACCCCCTCCGCGATCCCTTCTCCGTCATCCTCGACCACGATCCCGACGCACCCCGGCGACGCCACGTCCGACGCCGCGCCGATCCGCACCCGCCCCCCCGGCCGCGCGGCGTCCAGCGCGTTCAGCAGCAGGTTCAGCACCGCCCGACTCAGTTGACGCGCGTCGCCTTCCGCCCGCTCACCCAGCACCGCCGCGTCCACGTCCACCCGGATGTCGCGCAGCCGCGCCTGTGGCGCCGTCAGCTCAACAACCTCCTGCACCACGTCGCCCAGCAGAACCGCCCCTTTCCGCGGCTCGACGTGTCCCGCGAACATCAGAATGTCCGTCAGCAACGCATCCAGGTGCTTCACCCCCGCCAGGATCCGCTGCGCCACGTCGCCGTGTTTCCCCTCAGACTTCAGATCCTCCGCCAGCATCGAGGCGTACAAACCGATCCCCCCCAGCGGGTTCCGGATCTCATGTGCTACCCCCGCCGCCATCTCACCCAACGCCGACAACCGACGTCCGCGCTCCAGCTCCCGGTCCTTTTCTTCAAGCTGCTCCCGGAGCCGGCGCACTTCCCGCCCCAGCGTCTCATGCGACTGCTTCAAACGCTCCGTCACCGCGTTGAACGAGTGCAGCATCTCCGCCAGCTCCGGATCCGGCGGCGGTCCGCCGACCCCACGACCGCCAGACCCCTGAACGACGCGCTCAGGACTCACTCCCGTCATCCCTCCCACCCCTTCTCGATCGCGCCCGCCTCCCGTGAAGCCGTCGCATACCCGACGACCGCGCGGCGGGTCTGCACGGCCGCCGTCAGCTCGTGCGACGTGGACTGGCGCATCACCCGAATCCGTCTCGCGTCCTCCTCGTCCTGCCGGACTACCCGGCTGAGCGTCGCCGTCGAGGCCGAAATCAGCGCGTCGGCCTCCGCTCGCTCCTCCGCACTCAAACGATCCCGGATCGCCCTCCAGTTCCGCCGCACCGGACCCAGCTTCCGCGACAGCACCGTCAGCTCGTCCGTCAACGACTGCCGGGACGCAAGCACCTTCAGCAGCCCCGCCGCGTCATCCTCCGCGACCCGCTCGCGCTGCCGACGCGCCGCCGCTTCAAGCCGCGCGTAAAGCGCGTGCTCCTCCCGGATCAACTGCAATACGACCTGCGGACTCGTTTCGTTCACCGATGTTTGCTCCCCCGCCGGCGTCCGTGACCACCCCGGATCTCGCCGCCTTCCGGCTGCCGCTCCGCGCAACTCAAAACAACTCCGCCTTATCCAGCCAGTCGAAGTACCGCTGCCAGTGCGCCTTGCTCTCCTGGGAAAAACTCTCCGCGAACCTCGCGTCGTCGAGGCGCTCGAGCTGAATCCTCGCTCGCGTCAGCGCCGCCCGCGCTTCGCGCATCCGGCCCAGAAAAACCTGACAGTTGATGATCTGAACGTGAACCGGCAGCCCCTCCACCCGATCCGCGAGCATGCCCCCCGCGGCCTGATACAGTTTCAACGCCTCGTCGTAGCGCAACGCCTCAAACAGACAGTCCGCCTCGAAAAGCAGGGCGTGACGGAAGTACACCTGCTCAAGCCGGTCCAGCCCGTCGGGAAACTGCGGCTCGCAGGCGTCCACGACCTCACGGAACAATCCGCGCGCGCGATCAAGGCGATTCAGCGCGTCCGTCTGAAGTTCGGCGCCGCGCCCCCCCGGCGGCGCCTCCCGCGCAGCGCGCTTCAGCGCCAGCGCGCTTTGCCGGTACGCATCCGCGAGAAGAAAGGTCGCCCGCAGCCGCCGCGCGTCTTCCGGATAGCGATCCAGCGCCTCCGTCAGCGTGGCGATCGCCCGCTCATGCTCGCCGCGCAGGCTCGCGATCGTCCCGCGCAGAAACAGCGCGTCGGAAAACTCTCGCGACTCGGGCCGGAACAACTCCGGATCGTCCAGCACCCGCTCCAGCGCCCGGTCCGCCAGAACCAGATCCTCCGGCTCTTTCGCCAGCGCGACGTACGTCTGCGCCAGCGGAATCAGCGCCTGAGCGCCGTAAAGCGTTCGCGGATATCGCGCCACGCACTCGCGGTAAGCGTCCAGCGCGCCTTGAAGATCCCCCTGACCCTGACGGATCTGGCCCTGACGAAGCATCGCCAGCGGCACGCGAGGGTCCGACGGGTGCTCCGCGACGAACGATCCGAAGAGCTGACCCGCTCGGATCGGCGCCTGTCCCGCCGCGAACATCTCCGCCGCCTGAAGGTGCGCGTCCGCGACCCGCAACTCGTCAAGAAAACTCATCCGCGCCAACGCCAGGTAACTCTCCCCCGCGCGCCGGTATGACCGAACCGCCTCCGTCCAGACCGCCCCGGCGTCCTGTCCGTCGTCTTCGAGCCGCTCACCCTCAGCCGTCAACGCCTGCGCATGCGCCTCCGCGACCTTACCAAGCTGCTCCCACAACGCCGCGGCTTCCTCCGCCGGCGCACGGCTGATCAGCGGCGTTACCGCGTCCAGCAGCTTCAGCGCCCCACCCGACCGCCCCTCGATCAGTGCCGCGCCGGCCCGCGCCGCCGCTGTCCGGCGCACCACCGCCTCGTCCGCCTCGCGGGCGCCGCTGACCGTGGCGAGACACTCCACCGTCCGATGAATCTGCTCAACCGCCTCGTCGTCGCGATGCAACGCCGCGAACGCCTGCGCAAGTCCGAGACGTGCCGCGCACGCATAAGGCCCCTCGGGCTGAAGGCGAAGGCTCTCCTCAAAATACGCCGTCGCCTCCTGCGGACGCTCCTGACCGTCCTCGCCCAGCACGATCGTGCCCAGCAGCCACGCCCCGCGCGCCCGGCGATCCTCGCTCAGACCACCGCGCCGCATCGCGGCGCGCATCAGCAATTCCGCTTCCTCGGCGCCGCCCGTCCGGTACAACGTCAGCGCCTTGAGGTAATCAAGGCGATCCACGCACGACGCCGCGTCAAACGTCTCGCAAAGCTCCGCGACCTTCCGCACCGCCCCGGCGTCGTCGCCCAGCTCGTGCAGAAGCTCGACCAGTTCCTCCAGCGCCCAGACTCGAAGGCCCACGTCAACGTCCGTCGCGGCGAGGATCGTCTCGGGGATGCTTCGCAGATCCGACGACGCCTCGACGGACGCCGCACGACGCAGCTCATAAACGCGCTGCATCAGATCCCACCGCGGCGCCGCCGACATTCCGACCGCACGCTCATATTGCCCCGCCGCGTCCGCCGGAAGACCTTCCCGCTCAAACGCTTTCGCCCAGTTGACGTGGTCCTCCACCCCCAGCGACAGCTCCGCCTCCAACGCCTTGGCGTAATACGCCGCAATCCGTCGGTAGGCGTCCTTCTGCGTCTGCGGATCGCGCGACGTGAGTCCGGACAGCGCCCGCGCCATCCGGAGGCTGATCGCCGCCCGCTCCGCCTCGCTTCGCTCTTTGTCCTGCATCAGTTCATGCGAGACCCGCAAGGCGGCCTCGAACGCCTCGCCGGTCACCATCATGTCCAACTGAGAGAGGATCGGGTCGAGGGAAGCGGGCGCGCGCGCCGTCTGTGCGGTACGTAGCGAAAAGAGCAGGGCGGTTGACGCCGCCAGCAGCGCGGGAATCTGCCACCGGTGACGAATACGTTCGGCGAATCCGGGTGTCTGAACCGCTTCGCTCATCCTGAGCACCTTGCAGGCTCCGCCTGCGGATCCGCCGGGACGGATCAGTCCCGCGCGAATGCGGATCGCGGCCGGCGCGATGACGCCGGCTCCGGATCAACAACCGGCGCACCGTGCGCCGACGCGATCGCCCTACCTTTCGGCAGAATTGACCGGAACGCTTGACCGATGGGGGATGAACGTCGCGCCGGGATTGCCACGTGACCCCCGAAAAATGCGCGAAGGTTCGAGAACCGGTGATCGAATCCACCGCTCAATTCATTTGCGGCGGATTACGCCGACCGCGGCGCAGCGGATTCCGCGGTCCGCTTGCGCCTCAGCAGCTCCTGAAGGGCCGCCCGCGCCGCGTTCTGCTCCGCTTCCTTCTTGCTCGGTCCCCACGCACTGGGGAACCGCTCCTCCCCGATGACGACGCTGACCTCGAAACTCTTGCTGTGATCCGGACCCTGCTCGTCCAGCGCGATGTACCGGGGAACCGCGTCCAGCATCCGCTGGGCAAGCTGCTGCAGCGCGGACTTGTAATTCTCAAGAACGTCGCAGTCCTCCGACTTGCAGATATGAGGCAGCGTCGTCTTCAGCACGAACGCCTTCGCCGCCTCGAACCCGCCGTCCACGTAGATCGCCCCGACGACCGCCTCGTACACCGCCGCGCGGATCGACGTCGGCAGATGATGCCGCGTCGTCATTCCTTTCCCGAGATTCAGAAGCTCGGTCAAACCGACCGTGTCCGCGATCGCCGCGCAAGTCTTGCGCGAGACGATCAGGGACTTCACTTTCGTCAAGGTTCCCTCGAGCTTATCCTGATGGCGGTCGTAAAGCTCGGCACAGACGACCAGCCCCAGCACCGCATCGCCGAGGAACTCGAGGCGCTCATTACTGAGCAGGCGGGAATTCGCCACCGACGCATGCGTCAGCGCGATCTCGAGCAAAGACTTGTTCCGGAATTCGTAGCCGAGCACCGACTCGGCGCGCGCGATCGCTTCGTTGCTCACCCTTGGCCCCCGGACAGGCCTGGGGCGAAGTTCACCCGAGTTGTCCGCGTCATGCGGTTGCGGGTGAACTTCGTCGCAGGCCGGTGACTCCCTTCCGGCGAGAGCGAACCTCTCCACGCCTCGCCGGCGCCCCACATCTTACTTTCACCTTACAACATACAAACCAGAAACCGTGCTGTCAAGACGATCTCGCGCGTCGAGAACGACCGGTGCGGCGGCGCCGACCCTTCAGATCCCGGCCGCCGTCAGCAGACCGAACTGAACCAGCGACGCCACGGTGGCCGCCAGGTCCGCCGCAAACGCCCGTCCCAGCGCCTCCCCCGAGAGACATCCGCTTGAACTCGCCAACACCCCGACGAGTCCGCCGATGATCAATCCCGGCGAACGTAATACGGCGATTCCTTTGAACCCGCTCACCTCAACTCCCGATAAAACAGACGACGCCGCGCGCGGCCGAACGACCGCTCACGGCGTCATGCACTCGAGCCGAGACGGCTCCCGCAGACTTGCACGCAGGAATCTCGTCCGCACCACGGCGTGGCGGAACCCGCTCATCTTTCCGGGAGGTCCGCCTGCAACTACGTCGTGGTCAGGCCCTCATCGCCGGTTCCGGCGTCGTCATCCAGGCTGATGAAGAACGCGGAAATCAGCGTGTCCGCGAGAGAACCGGTCGTCGCTTCCAACCCGGCAAGCAACGTGTCGCGCACAGCCGGGTCGCAACCGCTGACCTGAAAGGCGCTGCCGCCGACCGCGATCATCGCTCCCCACCGTCCCAGCCGCTGCAACAGGCTACCCTTCGACATACATCCGCTCCTTAACCTAGTGTCTTCGCTCAAAACGTCGGGTAAGGCCGCCGCTCTCGCAGCAACCGGTTACCGGCAGCGACCGGTCCGACGCAATTGACCCCGTGATTTCAGTCCACCTGAGTTTCCGGCCTCAATGAAACCGGACTCACACCGCCGAGCTTTTCTACCCATCGGTTTCCCGGACGTTGCAATTTAGTTATCTACGTCGTGTCCGACAACCCAACCTTTCCTCAGAGAGGTCATGATTTTGATAAAAAATACATTTTTACGTTATTCTTCGCGTGCAGGTTGTAACAAGCGCCACATTACAGGGGTTGTCATCAGCGGGCTTCAGTTCTGAAGGGATCGGGCGCGGCGGACGGGCTTCGGTTAAGGTTCTGCGACGTGCCGACAACTTCGCCGGCTGCCGGATAGCGCGTGGAGGGATGACACTTGAATCAGAAAAAGGTGGTCGTGCTCGGAGCAGGCATGATCGGCGCCACGATGGCGCGTGATCTGGCGCAGGATCCTTCTCTTGAGGTCGTGGTTGCTGACCTCAACGACGCCGCGCTTCAGGCGCTGGCTGCCTCGACGAATCCGCCGCGCCTGACGACACGGCAGGCCGACGTCAGTAAAGCGGACGTGCTGAGAAACGTCATCGCCGACGCGGACGTGGTCGTCGGGGCGATGCCGAGTCGCTTCGGATTTCAGACCTTGCGCGCCGTCATCGAAGCGGGAAAGAACTTCGTGGACATTTCGTTCATGCCGGAAGAGGCGCTGGAGTTGAACGATCTGGCACAAGCCCGGGGCGTGACGGCGGTCGTGGATTGCGGCGTTGCGCCCGGACTGGCGAACCTCATGATCGGCAGAAGCTGCGCGATGTTGCCGCACCTGCGGCGCGTCGCCTTCTACGTCGGCGGACTTCCGAAGGTCCGCCGCTGGCCTTTTCAGTACAAGGCGCCCTTCGCGCCGTCGGACGTCATTGAGGAATACACGCGCCCGGTGCGGCTGATCGAGGGCGGAAACCTCGTCGTCAAGCCGGCGCTTTCGGATCCCGAGCTGATTGATTTCCCCGGGGTCGGGACGCTTGAGGCCTTCAACACCGACGGACTGCGCAGCCTCGTGCGCACGATCGCCGCGCCTCAGATGGTCGAGAAGACCCTGCGTTACCCCGGACACATCGAGTTGATGCGCGTGTTTCGGGAGACGGGCTTCTTCAGCAAGGAAGCGATTCAGGTCGGTCCGGCGCTGGTGCGTCCGCTTGATGTGACGTCGCGTCTGCTTTTCCCGGCGTGGAAGCTCGAATCCGGCGAGGCGGAGTTCACGATCCTGCGGGTGATCGTCGAGGGATCGGCGAGCGCCGGCGCGTCGCCCGTCCGGCACGCATACGATCTTTATGATGAAACGGACCCGGTGACCGGAACCAGTTCGATGGCGCGTACGACGGGTTATCCCTGCACGATCGTCGCGCGTCTGCTGGCGTCGGGCGCCCTGTCGATCCCCGGCGTTCAGCCGCCCGAGCGGGTAGCGAAGGTCACCGGAGTGTACGATCACATCGTCGGGGAGCTGGCGCGGCGGGGGGTGCGGGTCCGGTTTTCGGAAGCGGCGATCGAGGACGCCCCGCGTCCCACCGCCGCCCCGAAGCGTTGACGCCGCCTGCATCACGGAGGGACATCACTGCGTGGACATGCGCCTGACCAACGAGGATTCGCGCCCGGTGGACGTAGCCTTGTGCGTGGATGAAGCCGCGCTCGTCCGCTTGCGCCCGGTGCTGCGTCACTTGTGCGTGGCGCTGGTTGATCATCCGGTGCGCCTGCGCCTGTTAAGCTCGACTCGAGAGATCGAGGCGCTGACGCTGGGACCGGTTCAGGCGGTCGTGCATCGGCGCATTCGCTGGCCGGTCGCCGCCCGCCGCCTCGCTGAACTCATTGAGGGGCTTCGCGCGGACGCGCCGGACGTGATTCATGCGGCCAGCGCGGAGTCTTTTGATCTTGCATCCGAGTTGGCCCGCGCGCTCGATGCGGAACTGCTGCTGGACATCTCCTCCCGGACCGACGTCGAGCGGACCGCGCGCCTTGTCACGCCGCGTTCACCGCATCTGATCGCGTTCAGCGAACCCCTGGTCGAGTTGCTCCTGCGGATCCGGACGGTGGCGCCCAACTGCGTGGACCTGGTGCGTCCCGGTGTGATCGCGTCGAAGGAGACGGCCTGCTTCGCCGATGCTCAACGCCGCCCGACGATCGTGTCGGTGCATCCGCTGTCGCGCGAGACGCGCGCCGGGGCGCTCATCACGGCGCTGGCGCGGTTGCGTGACGAGGGGCTGGAATTCTCCGCGTTCCTGCTGGGGCAGGGGTCGGGCGAGCCTGGGCTTCGCCGTCAGGTTCGCGGCGAGCGCCTCACGACGCACGTGACGTTCGCGGCGCTTCAGGCGGGGATCGGCGACGTCTTCGAGGAGGCGGACATTCTGGCGGTGTGCCAGCCGTTGCAGGAGGTGTCGATCCGCGTCCTGCAGGCGATGGCCGCGGGCATGTTGGTGGTGGCGCCGCCCAGTGCGGTGCATGACGCGCTGAAACCGGATGAGACGGCGTTGATCGTCTCGGACGGATCGCCTGCCGCCCTCGCCGCGGGGCTGCGCGAGGCGCTGACCGACCGGGAGCGCGCCCGGCGCCTTGCGGAAGCCGGACAGATCTACGTGCGCGAACATCATACCGTCAGCGCGATGGCGGAGCGGACCGCCGAGGTTTACCGACGCGTCCGCGCGCACGCCGCGGCCTGAGCGGCACGGCGGGTTTGCAAAGCGGCCCCGTCGTGGGTAACCAGCGGACATCGTGGAGGCGCCGTTTCAAAGCTCGCGCGCATTGAAGGTTCTGACCGCTCCGGTTCCGGGGGCGACGCGCCTCGCCGCGCGACTGCGCGCGTCTGTCGAAGGAGACGTTCGCTTCGACCCGCTGTCGCGCACAATCTACGCGACGGATGCGAGCATCTACCAGATCGTGCCCGCCGGCGTGGTTCTGCCGCGCCATGTCGGCGACGTTGCCGCGACCGTGCGGATCTGCGCGGAGGAAGGCGTGCCGATCGTACCGCGCGGCGGCGGCACGGGGCTGGCGGGCGGCGCCGTCGGGCACGGCGTCGTGCTGGATTTCTCGCGCTACATGAATCAGATCGGCGCGATCGACGCCGAGGCGCGCACCGTCAAAGTTGAGCCGGGCGTGGTGCTGGATTCCCTGAACAGCCGCGTCGCCCGGGAAGGCCTTTTCTTCGCGCCGGACGTCGCCACCTCAAGCCGGGCGACGCTCGGCGGCATGATCGCCAACAATTCCTGCGGGGCGCGCTCGGTCCGCTTCGGCCGCACCGTCGATCACGTGCGCGAGCTGACCGTCGTGCTCGCGGACGGCGCCGTGGTGACGTTCCGGCGTCCGCCGGCGGCATCCGGTCCGCCGATCAACGCGCGGACGTCCGATCCCGGCGCGGAGGACCGCACGGCGCGGCTGGAGGACGGGCTGCGCGGGATCCGCGACGGTCACGCGGGCGAGATCGCGGCGCGGTTTCCGAAAGTGCTCCGCTCCAACGGTGGGTACGGACTGGACCGCCTCGGCCCGGCCGGGACGCCGATCGACGCCACCCGCATCCTCTGCGGAAGCGAAGGCACGCTGGCGATTGTTGTCGGCGCGACGCTCGATCTTATCCCGCGCCCCGTGCATCGCGCGCTGGTCATTCTTGAGTTCGACGACGTTCTTGAGGCGCTGGCGGCGACGCCGGATGCGCTGGCACATCGACCCTCCGCGGTCGAGCTGGTCGATCGGGCGATCCTCGACGCCACGCGAGGCAGCCCCACGTACGCGCCGCGGCGACGGTTTCTGCGCGGGGATCCGGCGGCGATCCTCGTGATCGAGTTCCTATCAAACTCGTCCGAGGGCGTACACGAGACGGCGCGGACGGCGTTCGACGATCTGCAACGCCGGCCGCAAATCCGTGCCGCGTCGCTGCTGACGGACGCCCGCGAGCAGGACGACGTCTGGACGGTGCGCAAGGCCGGGCTGGGACTGCTGATGTCGACGCCCGGGCAGGAGCAATCCAACTCGTTCGTCGAGGACACGGCGGTTCCGCCTGAGCGGCTGCGGGAATACATCGAGCGGTTCATGCGTCTGCTCGCCGAGGAAGGCGCGCCGGGAGCGGGATATTACGCACACGCCAGCGTCGGCGTGATTCACGTCCGCCCGATTCTGGATCTGCGGCGCGCCGTCGACATCGAGAAGATGCGCCGCATCGCCGATCGTGTCTGCGATCTGGCGATCGAGTTCGGCGGCACGGTGACCGGCGAGCACGGCGACGGGATCGTCCGCTCCGGGTTCCTCGAGCGTCTTTACGGACCGCGGATCATGAGCGCTTTCAGGCAGGTCAAGGATCTTTTCGATCCGCGCGGCATGCTCAACCCGGGCAAGATCGTGGACCCGTGGCCGATGACGGAGAACCTTCGGCACGGCGCGGACTACCACGAGACGCGGATCAAGACGTTCTTCAGCTACGGCGCGCACGGCGGTCCGGCGGGGCTGGCGGGCATGTGCAGCGGCGTCGGCGAGTGCCGCAAGGTCGGGAGCGGCGTCATGTGTCCGTCTTACATGGCGACGCGCGACGAGCGCGACAGCACACGGGCGCGGGCCAACGCGCTGCGCTCGGCACTGTCGAACCGCGGACTGATCCGTGACCTGGGCGACCCGGCGCTCGACGACGTGCTCGAATTGTGCCTTTCCTGCAAGGCGTGCAAGTCCGAGTGTCCGACCGGCGTGGATGTGGCGAAGCTCAAAGCCGAGCACCTCGCCCAGCGACACCTGTTGCAGGGCGTTGCGCGACGACATCGCTTTCTCGGATCGGTCGCGCGCCGGTTGAAGGCTGCGTCCACCTTCCCCCGGCTGGCGAACGCGATCGCACAGAGCGGCTGGGGACGAGCCTATCTTGAGCGCGCTTTCGGGCTGGATCGGAGGATTGCGCCGCCCCTGCTTGCGCCGCGTTCGTTCCGTCGCGACTTCCGGGAGCGCCCCCGCGAGGACGGAGGCGGACCGAAACCGGAGGCGGCGCTTTTCATCGACACCTGGACGAACTTTCTCCACCCCGAGGTCGGTCATGCGACCGTGACGCTGCTGGAGGCCGCCGGGTACCACGTCGTTTGTCCTCCCACGCCGTGTTGCGGACGTCCGCTGATCAGTGAAGGTTTGCTGGGAGAGGCGAAGTTACAGGCTGAGCAGGTGTTGCGGGTGCTGGTCCCGCTGGCGTCCCGCGGCGTGCCGATCGTCGGTCTCGAGCCGAGCTGCGTCTCCTGTCTGCTGGATGAGTACCCTGCGCTGATTTCGGCGCGGATGGCGCGGACGGTTGCGTCACAGACGGTCTCGTTGGAGACCTTCCTGGCACGGGTGCTGGAGGAGCGTCCCGACGCCCTCCGCTTCGCAGCGCCCGAGGCGCCGATCCTGCATCACGTACATTGTCATCAAAAAGCCCTTTCCGGCACGGAGGATGTCGGCACCCTCCTTCAACATGCGTTCGCCGATGCGGCGTCGGTCATTGATGCGGGATGCTGCGGAATGGCGGGGGCCTTCGGGCTGGTCCGCGAACATTATGACGTGTCGCGCGCGATCGCGGAGGACCGCCTGCTTCCGGCGATCCGCTCGGCGCCGGGCGCGATCATCACCGCCTCCGGATTCAGTTGCCGCCAGCAGATCGCGCATCACGGCGGGCGGCGGGCACGGCATCTTGCGGAAGTCCTCGCCGCCGCGCTTCAACCGCGGGCTTGACGCCGTCGAACCCGGATTGATACTGCGCCGCGTTCGAGCGGTGCGGAGTGACGAACATGACGACCGTCATCAATGCGAGCGCCGGCGCCGCGTGCAGAGCGGCCGCGCGGGGCATTCGCCGCGGCGTAATCGGGATTCTGCACGAGCAGGGGCGATATCTGCTGATCCGCCGGGCGCCCGGCGTTACGTTGGGCGGAACGTGGTGCTTCCCCGGCGGTCACATCGAGCGCGGCGAGAACGCCCGGCGGGCGGTCGTGCGCGAGCTTCACGAGGAACTCGGCATCGTCGTCCTTCCGCACCGCCGTCTCGGCGCCGTCGCGGGGCGACCGGATGTCATCCTCGCGATCTGGATCGTCGAGCGCGTCGGCGGCGCCTGGAAGCCGAACGAAGCCGAGATCGCGGATCTCGCGTGGCTCAACGCCGACGAGATACGCAGGCATCCGCTCGGACTGCCGAGCAATCTGCCGGTCGTGGATCGCCTTGAGCAGTGGCGCGCGTCCGTCGCAGGCGATCGCACGCCATCATGAAGGAGGCGCGATGCGTGCTTTCGCCTCAGGGTCCATCTGGATCGGTCGTCCGCTCTCGATCCGCGAACGCTCTGCGAATTCCCGGGGGGACAACACTTCCTTCAATTCGATCCGGTACGTAACCCACTCCCCGGGTTTGAGGTCGTTTTTTCCGGGACCGAAGGGATCCTGAACGAGGAGTTGGCGCACGCCGCCGACGCGCATACCCGGCAAACCGGCTTTGAACGGACCGATCAGGGCGTTCATCGTCTGCATCGTCGGGCGATCGCGCATCAGCGAGCAGTCGCTCAGCGTCCCGTCCTCGCGCCACGCGGTGTAATGAAACACCACGGCGGATTCCGCGTTCGCGGGAGGACCGTCGCCGACCCGAAGGTCATGCACCTTGACCTTCGGCTCCAGAACGTTGTAGGCCTTCTCGTCAATCACCTCGCGCGCCGGAGGCGGAGGTACGGGCTTCGCCTCCAGCAACCGGACGTGAAAAACAATCTGGTCGTTTTTCCCGATACTGGGGAGAAGACGGTTGCCGAAGGCGTCGGTCGCCTTGCAGAGGATCAAGCGCTCGCCGCCCACCTTCATGCCTTTGATTCCGGGCAGCCAGCACTTTGCGGAACCGCCGGCGTCCGGGTTGCTCAGATCCTTCAGTACGCCACGGTCCGGGTTCTCGACCGAGCGGAATCGCGGAAGATGTCCCGACTGTGCCCAGAGATTGCTGGCGAACGCGACGATCGAGTTCTCGTCGGCCTCTGCTCCCTCCCCTGCCTTCACCTCAACGATGCGAACGCCGTCGGACACGGAGCGTTCCAGCGCGGAATTCCAGCGCGGACGCGGCGGCGGCGGGGGATCGTCCGTGATTTCGCTCAGAAAGATGTCCACGATCATGTAATCCGCCTGCCCGTCGAGGACGGCGTCGGGCGGCGTTCGTTCGCCGGGCGGTTCGGCGCGCTTCAGCAGCTTGACCGGGATGTACGCCTTGCGCCGCCCCCCGGCCTGCATTGTCGACAGCGCTTCGTAGACGCCGTCCGTGAGCGCCCCGTCGAGCGGAAAGCGCCACGTCGCGTTCATCGCGCCCGGCGGAGACACGTCGCGCCCGTCGCGCGTCTTGAACCGGAAGCGCGCGGCGAGCGTCTGCCCCGCGCGAGGCCGCGGACCGTCGCCGACGAGCTGGTCGATGTAGGTTAACCCACTGTCCGTGCGGTGACGGGTTTCCGGGAGGATTTCCCGGCCTTCGCGCAGATCGTCGAGAAACCCCGTGATCCGCGCGTTCACGGCGGGGGCGGCGGTGGTGAGGATCGGATCGGCGGCTTCGATCCTGCGAACGCGAACCTGCTCCAGCGCGTCGAATCCGGTGGCCTTGAGGTAATGCCCGGCGGACCCCACGCCGAGCATCAGGTCCGCGCGGAAGACGGCGAGGACCGGAACTGCGATCTTGTCGAGGCGTTCGCGCCAGGCTGACGCCGACGCTGAAGCCCCCTCGGATTCGTCCGGCGGCGCGGCGTCGACGAGAACCAGTGCGGTGATCGCCTCAGGCTGCTGCGCAGCCATCTCCAGCGCGATCGCCGCATCCTCTCCGAGGGCGAGCACAACGCAGCGCTCCAGCCGGCGCATGTTGAGCGTCTCGAGGAGCTTCCGGGCCTGCGCTTGCACGTCGATCAAAGCCGGTTGCGCGCCGGCAGGGGCCTGCGACGGGAGCACGACGGCTCGGGCGTGCTTCTTCACCGCCTGAACCTGCGATGCCCAGGGATTTCCGGTCGTCCCGGGGTTCAGGAAAACAGCGGTGAAGCGGGCATCGTCAGGTTGGGTTCTCTGATCCGTCGGATTCGACTGCGGCTGCGACGCGGGCGGTTGCGAAGCCGGTGAACCTGCTCCGATCAAGGTGAAGACGAACACAGCCGCCGCTGCGTGTACTGCTCGAGTGATGAAACCGGTTCGCCGCACGTCCTGCATGATCCGCTCCTGACCGGATCCGGTGGACGGGTGTCGCCCGCCGACCGGCGTTGCCCTTACAATGCCGCCCGTGAATCCTACAAAAATCGTAGCTACGCTCGGTCCGGCAAGCGAGTCTGAAACGATGATCGGGCGTCTCATCGACGTCGGACTCGATGTGGTCCGTCTGAATTTTTCTCACGGAACGCACGACGCGCATCAGGCGGTGCTCAGCCGGGTGCGGGAAGCCGCCGTCGCGCGGGGCTTGCACCTGCCCGTGCTGGGCGACCTTTGCGGACCGAAGTTGCGGATCGGTCCGATCGCCCCGGGGTCAACGCTGGCGCCCGGCGCGTATTGCACGATCCGGCGCGGCGCCGAACCCGGCAACGCCGAGGGCTTCGGCACGAACTGCCCGCTCGTGGTGGATGAAGCGCAGGTCGGACATCGCGTCCTGATCGACGACGGCCTGCTGCAATTGCGCGTGACGAAGAAAACCCCCGACGGCTTGAGCTGCGTCTGCGAGGTCGGAGGTCCGATCAGCAGCGCAAAAGGGCTGATCCTGCCGGACACGGACCTGTCCCTGCCGGCGCTGACGGAGAAGGACGAAGCGGATGTCGCGTGGGCGATCACGCACCGCGTGGATTACCTCGCGTTGAGCTTTGTGCGTCGCGCGGAGGATGTCACGGACCTTCGGGACCGGCTGAACATCGCCGGGGCGAACATTCCGATCGTCAGCAAGATCGAGACGCCTCAGGCGATCTCCGCGCTGGACGAAATTATCGCCGTCTCGGACGCTCTGCTCGTCGCCCGCGGTGACCTCGGCGTCACGACCGAACTGACGGGTCTGCCGATCCTTCAAAAGGACATCATCCAGCGCTGCGCCCGCGCCGGTCGCCCGGTGATCGTCGCCACGCAAATGCTGCAAAGCATGATTTCGCAACCGACGCCGACGCGCGCCGAAGTCAGCGACGTCGCCAACGCGGTCTTCGACGGCGCGGACGCGGTCATGCTGTCCGCCGAGACCGCCAGCGGCGCTTACCCGGTCGAAGCCTTGACGGTGATGAACCGCATCACGGAGCGGATCGCGGACTTCGAGCGTCAGCGTCCGCCCGCCGGATCCCTCGGACTGGCGCGCGAGTTGACGGTTGGGCACGCGACTGATCCGACGACGGCCGCAGTCGCGCGCAGCGCCGTGAATGTCGCGTCGGATCTGGATGCCGCGTGGATCGCAGTCTGGTGCCGCACCGGAACGACGGCGACCTGGATCAGCAAATACCGCCCTCGACAGCGCGTCGTCGGTCTCTCCGCTGACGTGGAGGTCTGCCGCAGGCTGGGACTCGTTTACGGCGTCACGCCGTTTCTGGTGACCGAACCTGCGTCGGAGCATCGCGCGATCCTCACCACCGCAGCCCTCCGACTCGGACTTCCGCCGGTACGACCGCAGAGCGAGGCGCTCGTTTTGATGGTCGGCAACCCGCAGGCCTCCCGGCGCGAGCCCGTCCTGTCGATCCACCGTCTGCGCCCGGCTGCCTTGTCATGAACGATCACGACCCTCAACCTTCCGGCGCCCGCCGTCGCCGACCGCGCTACCGCGGCACGCATCCGCGCCGCTTTGAGGAGCGTTACAAGGAGAAGGATGGCGAGCGTTTTCCGGGGATCGTCGATCACGTGCGTGCGCAGGGGCGCACGCCCGCCGGGTCGCACGTGCCCGTGCTGCTTGAAACCGTCCTCGATCGCCTGGACCCGCGGCCCGGCGAGGTCGTCCTTGACGGGACGCTGGGTTACGGCGGTCACGCTCACGCATTCCTCGATCGCATCGCCCCCGGAGGGCGCCTGATCGGGCTCGACGTGGACGCCGAGCAGCTCGAACGAACGCGGTCCCGGATGCGCATTCCCGAGGGAGTGACGTTTTCCTGTTACGCGCGGAATTTCTCCGGGTTTGCCGGCGTCCTGCGCGACGAGGGGATCGTCGCGGTGGACGTGATTCTGCTGGACCTGGGCGTCTCCTCGATGCAGATCGACGACCCGGCGCGCGGGTTCTCGTACAAGCACGACGGCCCGCTTGATCTGCGGCTCGATCGCCGTCGGCCCGTCAGCGGCGCCGATCTCGTCGCTTCGCTCGCCGAGTCAGAGCTTGCCGCCGCGTTCCGCGAATTCGCAGACGAACCGGACGCGGACCGGATCGCCCGGCGGATCATCACGGAGCGAAGTCTGCGGCCGATCAAGACGACGCGGGCGCTTGTCGACCTGATCCTCACGGTCAAGGGCATCCGCCGGTCCGACTTGAGGGAACGCGCCGCGCTCGATCCCCGCGCCCTGCACCCCGCCGCGCGGGTCTTTCAAGCGCTTCGGATGCTCGTCAACGACGAGCACGCTCACCTGGTCGCTGCGTTGCGCAACGCCCCGTATTGCCTGAACCCCGGAGGACGGATCGGCGTGATCAGTTTTCACAGCGGCGAGGACGCCCAGGTCGAGGCTGCGTTCGCTCAAGGCGTCGCACTGGGGCTTTACCGGGAGGCGTCTGAAACTCCCGAGACACCGACGTCGGCGGAACGGCGCGACAATCCTCGTTGTGCGTCCGCTCTTTTCCGCTGGGCGGTGCGGTCCGCCGGCTGACGCTTCGTCGACGGGCTAGGCTTCGTTGCGCAGGAAGGCCTGAACCAGCGGGAAGATCCGCTCATGTGCGTCTTCGAGGATGTAATGTCCCGCATCGTCGAAGCGGTGAACGACGGCCCTGGGAAAACGGCGGCGCCACTCCTGCAGGAACGCGTCGTTGAAGCAGAAATCCCTCCCGCCCCAGCAGATCAACATCGGACGCCCGACAAGCCGGGAAAGCCCTGTCTCGATCTCGCGGATGACGTGGAAGCTGTCCTGCGCGGGCGACGTCGGAATGTCCCGGACGAACGCCAGAACCGCCCGCCGGTCCGCGTACGTGCGGTAGGGTTCGAGGTATCCGGCGCGGACTTGCGGCGTCATCCGCTCGCGGTGAACGACCGCCATCGTCAGCGCGGCGCGCGAGAACCCGTTAAGCCCACGGACCAGCGCCTCTCCCAGCAGCGGCGGACGGCACATCCGAATCCGCAGCGGAACCCGGCCGAAAAACGCCGCCGTGTTCAGCACGACAAACCGGCGGAAAAGCTCCGGTCGCCGCACCGCCACCGCAAACCCGATCGCCCCGCCCCAGTCATGCACGACGAGCGTGATGTCACGCAGATTCAGGTGATCTATCAACGTCTCGAGGTTCGCCGCGTGTTGACGCAGCGTGTACGCGTAGTGCGCCGGTTTGTCGGATCTGCCGCAGCCGACGTGATCCGGCGCGATCGCGCGATGCGACCCGCGCAGCGCCTCGATCATCCGCCGGTAGAAGAACCCCCACGTCGGGTTGCCGTGGAGCATCAGGACCGGATCGCCCTCACCTTCATCCACGTAGCGCAGGACCGCCCCCTCAAGCGGCAAAGCGCGCGTCGCGTAGTCGAACTTCGCCGCGTCGGCGCCTCCCGGATCCGTGGCATGTGCGCTCATGAACGTAGTTTCTGCCGATCCAGCGTCACCGTGACGAACACCAGCGTGTCCGTCCGTCGCCCTCCCCGCGCCGAGGTCAGGTACCGGCTTCCGAGCAGGACATCCGTCTCCGGGGTGTTCTCGTTCGGACCGAGGATCATCACGTCGCCGGGATTCAGGATCAACGAGGCGGTCAGCTCCCGGAAACGCTCCAGCGGAATAAGCGCGCTCGGAGACTCCGGGATCAGGGCCCACGCCGAGGTTCGTTCCGGCGCCAGCACGTTCAACTCGACCCACATCCGCAGGCGGTCTCGCCTCGGCGGCAAGGTCTCGTATTCAAGACGGATCGTCTTGCGTCCGGCGTCAAGCGTTCGTCCGATCAGACGGCCGTCCGCGTGATGAATAAAAAGCGTCTCGCCTGGCTCGACGTCGCCGACGTGCAGAAAAAGAGGGAACCCGGTCTGGAGCGACTGCGCACTGGCGACCGACGGCGTCACGCTGTCGCGCAGGATCGCCTGGATCGCCGGCCAGTTATTCTGCGTCACCACGCCGATCCGCAACCCGTTTCGCGCCAGCCGGACGACGACTTCGGGATCCACCCGCAGCACGTCCGCATGCTCCCAGATGTTCAGGGAATGCCGGATCGGTTCCGCCGGAAGTTCGACGCGCAATACCTCAAACCGGACGAGCAGAACCTCCAGTTCGCCGTTCGTCGGCGTGCGCGGTTCGACGAACTCGGCAAAAGGATGTGCGTCGTCAGTCGGGGCTTCCGAAGTCGCGGGCGAATTCGGCTTCGGGGCCGGAGCAAGACCCCAGTTCCAACCCATGTCACTCTGCGGCCGGCAACTCGCCGACAGGGCTAGAAGAAGCGGCGGACCGATCCTGCAAATGCGATGAAGTCGACGCATGCCGTAATGCGCAACGTTAGCGCCGGGATTCCGGGGCGTCAAGACGCCAGAACGTACGCCCCGCTGGTGTTGGCGCCGTCATCGAAGCGCCTTCTCGCCTCGCGCCACGCGCTGCTGGTTGACGTGTCCCCACGCCAGCCCGTCGTTCCGGAGAAATTTCACCAACTGCGACGTCGTCAACCGCAGCGCCTCCGCCGCCTCCGAAACGCGCAGGTCGCACGCAAAAAGCACGTCGAGCACCTCACGCAGTACGACCGGGTAGTCTTCATTCCTCAGGTTGATCGCCAGTCCGGCCCCTTCCTCAGCGCCGGCATCCGCTTCAGGCGTATCCTCCTCCGACGCCCGGCGACGCCCGCGCGATCGTGTGCGGTACTCGTCGAGCAGAGGACTAGGCCGATAATCACGGAGGTCGGTCAACCACCGATCGTGCAGCGCCAGCGTGTGCCGCAACCGCCGCAACGCACGCGCCTTGTTCTCATGCTGCGACCGGCTTTCCACGCCGACCGACGAAAGCCCGGTCCGTCCGTGCCGCAACCTCACGGCCGAGTCGGTCTTGTTCCGCTTCTGCCCGCCGGGACCGTGCGACCGGAACAGGTCCACCTCGCACTCCAGCAGGAGCGCTTCGTCATCGAGCTTCAGGCTGTCCCGCCTTCGTGGCTGGGTCATCGTCATGCCTTCTTTCAAGGATCGGTGCGGCATCATGCGCCGTTTCGGCGGCAAGGCAACCGGGGCATGCGGAACCCGGCATCGCCCTCGTCCGAATAACTTCTTCAGGGAGAAACCCTCGGGGCAGCACCGCCGATCGCGCGGAAAACTGTGTTCCGCAAAGATCGCGCGTCAACGCCCGCCAGTGCAAGTCCCGCCCCGCCCCAACCGATAACGCAAGCGGATTATTGTCACAATCGAGCGCCGCTCGTCGGCGGTCGGCAAGGGAGGTCGTGCTTATGCGTAACCGGGTTCCTCATCGCATCGTCCCCGTCATTGCGCTCGTCGGCATTGTCGTGGGTTGCAGCTCGCTTTTTGATCATCTTGCGTCGCAATCCGGGCGCGACAGCGGCGCGTTCAGCTCGATCAGCAGCGACTTCTCGAACGACAACGTCTCGATCGTCCCACCCCCGCCGGACGACTCCGCGCCCGTGGACGGCGCGGGAGAGGAAACGCTCAGTTTCTTCACCGCCTATCAGATCGATCCCACGGCGGAGGACACGGCCGGTCCGAAATTCGTCGTCTCCGGCGATCTGGATCAGGACGGGTTGCCCGACCTGGTCAGCGCCTGGAACCAGTCCCAGCCGGTGCAGATTCACCTCCAGCGCCGGGACGATGACGGCAACATTTCGTTCCGCACCGTGACGCTCGCCGGTACGACACCGGTCGCCGTCGTCGCCGGGGTACAGGTGGGCAACATCAACGGCGACGCCTTTCCGGACGTCGTCGTGCTGGTCAAAGCGACCGGGGCTGGGACGCTGTGTCCGGCCAACTCGGTCGGCGGTCCGCCGACTTCGCTGGGTCTGCTCGAAGGGGAGATCATCATCTACATCAACCCCGGCAGCGACAGCCTGGTGCCCAACGGCGACCGCTGGGCGGAGATCCTCCTCTCGAATCCGATGGTCATCGCCTATCAGGTCGATGACGCCGGCAACATCGTCCCGTCCCGCTGGATTCACAATCAGTTTCCCGGGCGTGAGACCGCCGAAATCGACGACGCGAAGACGAAGCCCGAGTTGTCCGGCTTCACCTCGCTCGCCCTGGCCGATCTCGACGGCAACGACGGTGACGAGATCATCGTCGCCAACAACGCCGCCGAGTGTGAAGCCCTCCTGCACAAGCCGCCGCTGTCGATGCTCGACGTCTGGATCAACCCCGGCGGCGTCGCAGCTGAGGATCCGGCGAACTGGGGCGTCCCCGTGCTCACGCCGGCGAACGAGCTGGCCGGCGCGCCCATCACGATCGAATTCGACCTGCCTGATCTGAACACAATTCACGTCAGCGACGTGGACGACGACGGCGACCTCGACGTCATCGCCACGTTCACGAACTCGCTCAGCCGCAACATCCGCTGGTGCCGCAACCCCTTCGTTGCGCATCAGGAGGGCGGACCGGGCGGTTTCGCCGAAGTCGTCGCGGGCAACGTGGATCCGCCGCTGTATCAGGCCAGCGGCTGGGAGCAGCGCCCCGTCGGGCAACTCGACACCGGCGCCGATATGATGGCGATCGGCGACGTCGACGGCGACGGGTTTGACGACGTGGTCGTGCGTTCAACGCTCGGACAGATTGTGCAGTGGTTCCGCCGTCCGACGTTCGAGGCCGTCGAGCCGGAATTCCCCCCGCCGGACCCGACACCCGACCGCACCAACTTTCCCTGGCAGGTGTACACGTTGACCGAATTCGAGCTGCGCGAGCCGGAAGCGCTCAGCGTGGGCGACGTCGACGGCGACGGACGCAATGAAGTCATCGTGGCCGCGGAGGGCGCGGTCGTCTGGTTCGACGAGTCGCCCACCCTGACGGCTTACGACCCGTGGCTGGAGAACAAGATTATTCAGGACGGCGCGACGGAGACCACCACACCCGGCGCAGGCGCCACGTCCGGCAACACCAACGACAACAGCTCCACCCCTCCGGCGGGCTCCGGCGTCGGCGTGTCCGACGTGGACGTCTCGACGCACATTAACTTCCTGCTGATCGTGGACCTCGACGGTGACGGGTTCAATGACATCGTCGGAACGCTGGACCGACGCACCGGACCGGGATTGTCCGATGACCGGCTCGTCTGGTATCGCAACAATCTCGGAGACGAGTGACGCGGCGAAGTCGACCGGGGTCAGATTTCGGAGGGACCGTAATACGCCTCGACGGCAAGCCCCGTCTCCGCGCGAACGCGGGCGGCGACATAGTCCACCTCCGCGGCCGACAGCGGCGTCACCGACGGCTCCGCGGGCTTGCGGGCGACGGTGTACACCTGCACGCGCGCCAGCCGCCCGCCGGCGTACGTCACGCCGTTCAGCGCTGCGATGTACGCGGTGAGCTCCTTGTCGTCCGGTCCGACGCCGTCCACGCGCATGAACAAGGACTGGATCACCACCGGACGCCGGCGCGCGCACGCGAGGATCTCGTCTAACACATGCCGCAACGGGACGTTCGGACGGTTGATCCGGCGGTAATATTCCTCCGTCCCCGCGTCCAGCTTCGCCCAGATCTCGCTGCGCTCCCGATCGAGCAGCGCCAGCCCCTCCTCCACCTTCGGTCGCGTCAGGTACGCCGCGTCCGTAATCACCACGATCTTCACGTCATCCAGTCTCAGCGACCGCTTGACGCCCGCCGTCAACGCGACGCATTCCGCGAACGTCTTGCAGGCCGTCGGCTCACCGTCTCCGGAAAACGCGATGTCCCGCAGTCGAACGAGGTGCTCCGGCAGCCCCGCAAACTCCGGCTCCCGCGCCAGCCGACCGTCGATCACGCGCCTCAGCATCTCGCGCAGCTCGACCTCGAGCACGCCGGCGTCCACCTCGCGCACCACCGGCGGCGTCGTGCGGTCCACCTGGCAGTAGATGCAGTCGAAGTTACACGCCTTGTCGGGATTCAGGTTGATCCCGATGCTGATGCCCCCGCTGCGGCGGGAAACGACCGGGTAGACGTAGCGGTTTGCGCGCCAGTCCCGCGGGTGATGCATGAATTGCGGCAAGGTCGTCATCTCGGTTCAGCGCCTTCGGCACAAGGTCTCGTCCCGGGGGATTCTAACGTTACACCGCGGCCTTTGCTTCAGCGACCATGCAGACTGCGGCGGCGAAGGCGGTCGGCGCGGTCGGCCGATGCAGGTGCGAGTCAGGCCGGAGGATACGCCTCCCCCGTCGGCAAGTTCGTCACATCCTGAACACCCCGTGCGTCCGGGGTTGCGGCGGAGCGTTGAACGATGCGGAGAGGGCGAGGGCGAGGACGTTGCGGGTTTCCGCCGGGTCGATGACGCCATCGTCCCAGAGGCGGGCGGTGCTGTAGTAGGCGCTGCTTTCGAGGGCGTATTTCTCAAGGATCGGGCGTTTCAGCTCCGCTTCCTCCTCCGGGGTCATGCGGGACGGACCGCGACCTTCCGCCTTCGCCTTCGCCGCGAGCTGATCATTGCGCACGGTCGCGAGGACGCCCGCCGCCTGCTCCCCGCCCATCACGCTGATCCGCGCGTTCGGCCACATCCAGAGGAACCGTGGCTGATACGCACGACCGCACATACCGTAATTGCCCGCGCCGTAGGAGCCGCCGATGATGACCGTGAATTTCGGCACGTTGGCGTTGGCGACCGCCGCCACCATCTTCGCCCCGTCCTTCGCAATGCCCCCGGCCTCGAACTGCCGACCGACCATGAAACCCGTGATGTTCTGCAGGAAGATGATCGGCACGCCGCGCTGGCTGCACATCTCGACGAAATGCGCCGCCTTCAGCGCGCTTTCGGAAAAGAGCACGCCGTTGTTGGCCAGGATGCCGACGGGGAAGCCCCAGAGATGCGCGAACCCGCAGACCAGCGTCGCGCCGTAAAGCGCCTTGAACTCGTGAAACCGGCTGCCGTCCACGATCCGGGCGATGATTTCACGGACGTCGTAAGGGCGACGGATGTCCTTCTGAATCACGCCGTAAATCTCGCTCGCGTCATAAAGAGGCTCCTCGACCTCGCGCGTCTCGATCGGCGTACGCCGCGGGCGGTTGAGGTGCTGGACGATCGACCGGGTGATCAGGATCGCGTCTTCGTCGTTCATCGCGTAATGATCGGCGACGCCGGAGGTGCGGCAGTGAACATCCGCCCCGCCGAGATCCTCCGCGCTGACGTCCTCGCCGGTGGCGGCCTTCACCAGCGGCGGACCGCCCAGGAAAATCGTCCCCTGCTTGCGGACGATGACGGTCTCGTCGCTCATCGCGGGGACATAGGCGCCGCCGGCGGTGCAGGAACCCATCACGACCGCGATCTGCGGGATGCACTTCGCCGACATCCGCGCCTGGTTGTAAAAAATGCGCCCGAAGTGATCGCGATCCGGGAAAACCTCGGCCTGAAGCGGCAGGAACGCCCCGCCCGAGTCCACAAGATAAATGCAGGGCAGGTGATTCTCTTCCGCGATCTCCTGCGCGCGGAGGTGCTTCTTCACCGTGATCGGGTAGTACGACCCGCCCGCGACCGTCGCGTCGTTGGCCACGATGACACACTCGCGCCCGCAGACGCATCCGATGCCCGTGACGACCCCCGCGGCCGGTGCAGGCTTCTCATACAACTCCCACGCCGCCAGCGCCGAAAACTCGAGAAACGGACTGTCCGGATCGAGCAGGCGGTGGATGCGGTCGCGGACGAAGAGCTTGCCGCGGGAGGTGTGCTTCTTCACGGCGTCCACGCCGCCCCCCTGCCGAACGAGTTCGAGACGCGAGCGGAATTCGCCCACCAGGGCGGCCATGTGCGCCCGGTTTTCCTCGAATTGCGGGCTGGATACGTCGACGGCGGTGGAAAGGATCTCCATCCAGGGCAGGGTATCCTTCCGCAACGTGAATGCAACGCCGGCATCCTGAGCGACAAGGACGCCGCCTCCTCTCGGATCGCGGACCTCCGATCCGCATGTTGTACGTGAGAGCGCGGGTTTGCGGTCCGCACCGTGTAAAGCGGAGCCTCGTTATCCCGCCGCGCGAAGCTGAGCGTCAGACTCGTGTCCGGTCCTGCGCCTGCCAGAGCTGCTCCAGCGTCGGCTCGCGCCCGCACTCGGGACAGCGCGTGCGCGTCAGCCCGGTCAGGGCGTACCCGCAGCTCGGACATCGCGGTCCGGATGACGGAAGGTCGCTTGTGTCGTGGATCGGCCAGCACGACACGGTGACGATCATGAAAACGCCCCAGCCCAGCAGCGGCGCCAGATCCCTCGCCTCGCTCAGCGGACTGCCCAGATTCGGAAGCAGCACGATGATCGCGCACGGAAGCAACATCAGCAGCGCGGCCCAGCCGACCGTGCCCCAGATCACCTCACGCCGGAACACGACGAGTCCTCGCCAGATGAGCATCCACAAGAGGGTGAAGATCGCGGCGCTGAGGGCGTACGCCAGGGCAAGCGACGCGGGGTGTGCGATGTTGGAGAGGCTTGAGATGGCGATGACGATGATCAGGAAAAGCCCCACGATGATCGGAATCGCGCCGATCGAGGCGAGAATGCGCCGAGCCGTGGGCGTCATCCGCGCAGGTCCGGGCGCCCCGGCGGGATCGTCCGCAGTTCGCCCAGGCGCGATCAAGGTCGCAGCGTTCCTCGGCGCGCGATCAGGGTCGTCAGCGAAACTCACCGACCCGGACGGGGTTACCGGGGAATTCGACGGCTTCACTACATCCTCGCTCGCTGCAAAAGACTCCGCCGTCGGTTTACAGATCGGCGGGGTTCGCGTCACCACGGCATGCGCCGGACGCAGTCGCGGAAACATCGCCTTGCTCCACCAGATCCAGACCGCAAGAAAGACCCACGCTCCGAGGCAGGCCTGCTCCTGTCCCATCTTCAAGGCGTCGTCGGTGAAACAACCGGAGTCCCACAGCGGCTGGGCGTAAACGACCTGGGCAAAAGGGACGAGACCGATGACCGTCGTCCAGAAAAGACGACGACGCGTCCACGCCACGTACCGCCGCCAGATGCCCAGCGCCGCCGCGATCGACAGGACGGCGAACCACGCATTCATCTGATTCGTCGGATCCTCCAGCCGTTGCAGACCGAACCCGCCGCTGACGTCCTTCAGGAGGTACGTCAGCAGGATGGCGCTGGTCGGGATCAGCACGATCAGCGCCACGGACGCCGTCAGTCTTCGCAGCATGACCTTACTCCGACCCACGGCGCCCCGAACCGCGATTGCGGCGCAAGATCTCGCCCCCTCAGGCGCGGCACAAGGTCAGAGACTCTCCGCCGCGGCGCAAGGTCTCGCACTCTCAGCCGCGGCGCAAGACCTCACCCGCTTGCCGACTCCGCCGCCGTAACGGTGCAGAATCTCACCCGCTGCTGACCCAGCCGCGGCAGCGGCGCAAGACCCCAGCCCACGGCGCCAGCCGTGGGTCGCCGATCGTTCCGCGCGCCAAGCCCCGGCAGGGGCGCAAGAATCTCTGACGACTTCACAAGATAGAAACGCAGACTCCTTGCCCCGCAGCGTTCACATCGCGCGAAGCCTCGCGCGGACTTAAGCCTCACGGCTCGGTCAACATCCCCCCCGGCTCCGCTAAAACAGCGGCGGCTTTCCGGCACAGCGCCGCCAGAACGAGAGCTGCCCGGTATGAATCGCCGCGTGCGTCGTCATGAGGTGGGCGATGAGCTGCTCGACGGTCTTGATCGGCGTGCCGTCGAGCACCTTGACCGGGTGCGGGCCCTGAAGCTGCTCGGGGCGGGCGCTCTTCACCGCCTCCTTCACCCGGGCGTGTCCGGCGGCCAGCGCCTCCAGCAACTCCGCCTTGCTCGGTCGAGTCTCACCCTGCGCCAGTTCCGCGCTGCCGGGTCCGAAGCGCTTGTGCCACTCCTTCGGCAGGGCGGCTTTTTGCCCGAGGTTCATCAAAGCGTAGTCGGTGGCGATCGCCAGATGCGACAGGATCCACGCCGCCGAGTGTACGCCGGGTTGCGGGCTCCACCCGAGCTGGGCGTCGTCCACGTCGGCGGTCAGCCTCTGAACATACCCCAGCAGGAAGTCATAAAGCACGGTTTCTCGCTCGAACATCGGTTTCTTCTCCAGCTCCGAACGCGGACACGGGAACGTCTCCCTCGGGGCAAGATTAACAAATCCCGCCGTCGTCGTCGATCCGGCGAAGTCGCCGCAGCGGGTCGCCGGCGTACGTCATTGCCCCCGGCGCGGCTCGCCCGCACAATGCGCCGTGATCCAGCCGACGGCGGTTCAATTCGAGAGGAGTCGCGCATGTTCAAGACGATCCGAATGTTGTTGCTTCTTCTGCCGGCGTGTGCGCTCACTGCCGGAGTTCGCGCCGACGATATCGCGACGCGCACACGCGACATCACCCTCGAGGACTACTTCACGATCAGCAACGTGCTGGACGCCGTGCTGTCCCCGGACGGCGAGCACGCGGTCTACGTCGAGACGCGCTGGGAGCCCCCGGCCGAACCGCGCAACGCCGATCTCTGGATCGTCAGTACGCGCACAAAAGAGGTCCGCCGGCTGACGTTCGAGCCGGGTTCGGACGCGTCGCCGCAGTGGAGCCCAGACTCGAAAGTGATCTACTTCGCCGCCGCACGGAAACGCGAGCCCGCCGAGGCACCTTACAACGGGCGCCCCCAGGTCTGGCGCATCGGCGTCGAGGGCGGGGAGCCGCAACCGGTCACGCGGCTTCCCGAGGGCATCGGGCTTTTCCAGCTCTCGCGCGACGGCCGCACCCTGTATTACACCATCTCCGAGGGTTCCGTGGATGAACCGTGGAAGGCGCTGAAGGAGAAATACTCAGGTCTTCAATACGGGCACGGCGTGGAGCGGTTCAGCGAACTCTGGAAGCTCGACCTGACGACGTGGCGCCGCGAGAGAATCCTCGCCCCGAAACGCGTCATTACGGCGCTGGCCGTCGCGCCCGACGAGCGACGCCTCGCGATGATCACCGCACCGGGGGAGCACATCATTCATAACGAGGGCGCGTCGCGCGTCGAGGTTTACGACGCCCGAACCCTTCAGACGAGCGTTCTTCCGGATGCGCCGTGGCGCGCCGAGGCACCCTCGCCTTACGGCTGGTTGATCGCGCCGGCGTGGGCGGACGACGGCGCGGCGCTCGCCTTCCGGATCGACTTCGACGGACACCCGGGGGAAATCTTCATCGCCCAGTTCGCCGACGACGGAACCGCGACGACGTGGAAGATGAAGCGACCGCGAGAAGTGTCGCTCGGTCACGAGCACCTGGAGTGGATGCCGGGACGCCGCGACCTGGTTTTTCTCGCGGAGGACCGGGCGCGCGAGCGCGTCTACTGCGTTCAGGATCTCCGGGACGGCGGACAGGGCGCGGCGCTGGTCCTGACGCCGGGCGACGTGTGCGTCGATCATTTCAACCTGGCCCGGTCCGCGGACCGCGCGCTGGTGGTGATGAACACGCTGACGCACCCGCAGGATCTGTTTCTCGTCTCGGGTTCGGGCGACGCGACGAAGTTCGACCGGTTGACGCGACTGAACCCCCAGGTGGACACCTGGAAGCTGCCGCGCATCGAGCTGGTCCGCTGGACCGCGCCGGACGGGACCGAGGTCGAGGGCGTCCTCGAGCTTCCGCCGGATTACAAGGAGGGGCAGCGCCTTCCGATGGTCGTCGAGATTCACGGCGGACCGACGGCGTCGGTGCATTACATGTTCCAGTTCTGGATTTACGGGCGGACGCTGCTGCCGGCGCGGGGGTGGGCGCTTTTCGCGCCGAACTACCGCGGCTCGACCGGCTACGGCGACAAGTTCCTCACCGACCTGATCGGACGCGAGAACGACGTCGAGGTGCAGGACATCCTCAGCGGCGTGGACGCGATGATCGAGCGCGGCGTGGCGGACCCCCAGCGCCTCGCCGTGATGGGCTGGAGCAACGGGGGATACCTGACGAACTGCATCATCACGCGGACCGACCGGTTCAAGGCCGCCTCCAGCGGGGCGGGCATCTTCGACGTCGTGCTGCAGTGGATCGCCGAGGACACCCCCGGACACGTCATCAACTTCATGCAGGGCTTCCCCTGGAATCAGGCCGACGTCATGCGTCGCTGCTCACCGCTGTACCTGGCGGATAAGATCCGAACGCCGACCCTCGTTCACGTCGGCGAGAACGACGAGCGCTGTCCGCCGGAGCACAGCCGCGGACTGCACCGGGCGTTGCACCAGTATCTGAAAGTTCCCTGTGAATTGATCGTGTATCCGGGCGAACCGCACGGGCTGACCAGGTACACGCACCGCAAGGCCAAGATGGAGTGGGACATCGCCTGGCTGGATCATTACGTCCTTGAGGCGTCGAGCGAAGACGCCGCGCCTTCGCCCGCCGGTCCGATCGGTCTGCGTTCGCCCTGAGCGCCGCGGCGGTCCTTCCGCAAACCGACGACGGAAAGGTGACGGCGGAGTGATCGAGCGCGGACTCGTGGATTCAGAACCTGCGGGAGGTCTGAAGAACCGGCTTCCTGACGGGCGCGGCTCGGAAAAAAACCGGCGCCGCGGACCCGCGCGGACTCAACTCCGCAGTTCGCGCCCCACGCGCGAGCGTTCGCCCGTTACGACCGCGCGGGTTCGTTCATCATGACCGCGGGTGCGCCTCGTCGTAGGCCGACTTGAGGCGCTGGGCGGTCAGGTGGGTGTAGATCTGCGTCGTGGACAGCGACCGGTGTCCGAGCATCTCCTGCACGCTGCGCAGGTCCGCGCCGTTCTCCAGCATGTGCGTGGCGAAGCTGTGGCGCAGGGTGTGCGGACTGATCGACGGGTCCAGACCGCATTCGAGCAGGTACTTGTCCAGCTTGCGACGGACGCTGCGTGTGCTGAGGCGCTGTCCGTGCTTGTTGACGAAGAGCGCTTCGGCGTGGAACGTCGCGGAGCGCGGGTCGGCGTCGCGCAATCCGGTGTACTTCTTGAGCGCCGCCAGCGCCGTCTGTCCGATCGGCGTGATGCGCTGCTTCTTCCCCTTGCCCCGGACGCGCACGGCCTGGTTGGTGAAGTCCACGTCGTTGCGGTTGAGGTCCACCAGTTCGCTGACGCGCAGTCCGGTCGAGTACACGACCTCGAGCATCGCGCGGTCGCGCGCGCCCAGCAGCGTGCCGTCGTCGGGCGTGGACAGGAGCGTGTTGATCTGCTCGACCGTGAGGCACTTCGGCAGGCGTTTCTCCTGCTTCGGCGTGCGGATCGTGGCGAGCGGATGCGTCTCGACGTATCCACGGCGCATGCAGAACTTGTAAAAGCTGCGCAGCGTGGCGAGCTTCCGCGCGGTGGTGGACTTCGAGTAGCTCTGCGTCCCGAGGAACGCGAGGAACGTCTTGACCCGCTCGGCGTCGATGCTCAGCAGTCGCGCCGGACCGGCAGCGTCAGCGAGGGCGACGCTCGGACCGCTGGTGGCGGGGGCGGCGGAACCGGCGCCGGCGTCCGCGCGCCCGGCGACCGCGGGCCGGGTGAAGTTCTGACGTCCCGTGGCGGCCTCCATGTCGCCGTGGATGTAAGCGCAGAACTGGTACAGGTCCGCGGCGTAGCACTTCGCCGTATGAGGGGAGAAGTGGCGCTCGAACTTGAGGTAATTCAGGAACTCGTCAATCAAGGCGATGTCTTTCATAACGCGCACACACCGTCGGCGAATGCACCTTGACGTACCCGGTCCGGGTCAGGGAACCGGGGGGCTTTCCGCACGCCCGTCCAAAACCTCATTGGACGACTTGATCGAGCTCCGTCTCCAAACGTCGACCCATCTGATACGAAAGCACCGCGGCGTCGAACCAGTCGAAGTCGCTCTCCCGCGAACCCGCAAGCCGCGTGAACGCGTCCACGACCTCAACCTCACGACCGGCCGGATATCGAAAGATGAAGCGCTGAGATCCCTTGACCAATGATAATTGCCGGATCACATTCATGCCACGCGCCTCATCCCTGATCCCCGCCGCAGGCTTCGGCGCGACCGGTTCAATACCGTCCGCCCTTCGCCTTCCCGCAGCCCAGGCCTTTTCTTTCAGCCTGCATCCCGCCGGCGCGCCCATCCCGTGGACCGCCGGTTCAACGTTCATGTCCCCTCTCCTCATCGCTTCGCCACGCGATCCGCCGGCTTCCCCGCGTCCGCGTCTTTTCCCACGGCATCGTCCGACGCCTCGCCGAACAGGCTTCGCAGCGTCGCGTGGCAGCAGTACTGCAGGTACCGCCGCTGGCTGACCAGGTACCAGCGGTGTCCGTAAGGGTTCTTCCCCGCGTTGCGCCGCGCCGCGAACGTCTTCACGTCCGCCAGCACGTCTTCGCGCGACGCATCGAACACCGCCGACGCCTCCGCCAGCACGCCCCGCATCGGCCCGGACGACGGCGATCCGCCTTCGCCAGGCGACCCCGCCAAAGCAACCGGATCCAACATTCCCCCGCCGTCCGGCAACTCGCCGATCAACTGCGCCGAAACCCCGACCCGCGGCGGGTCATACGGGTTGTACGCGGTGATCGCGAACACCAGTACGGCATCAGCCCCCGTCAGGCTCGCAAGCTCCAGCGCCTGCCCGACGCCTTCCACCTGCGCCCACCCGCGTTCCTGCATCACGCCGATCACGCGGCTCACCGGAATCACTCGCACCCCGCCGACCTGCGTCAGCTCCGCCGCCATCTCGTCGGCTGCGTGCTCGACATCCACGTCCGGCGACCCGCTGTGATTCAGCGCCGGCGCGACCGCGATCGTCAGCGGACCGAGCCGCTCACTCGTGATCCGAACCGGGGCCGTCGCCCTCTGCGTGCATCCTGCACCGCCGCAAAGCGCCAGAAGCAGTCCGACCGCCCCTGTGCGCCCCGCAGCGAATCCTCCCTGATTCCCCGAAATCATCGACATTCCAACGGCGCTCCTGAAGATGCCTTTAAGTCCGCTCACGGCGAAGCGTCGATAACTGCGTCGCCCGTCGCGTCCGACCCGCTTTCGATCGCCGTAAGCCGCGAATCCGCCGTCTCTCCCGGCGTCCACGGCAGCGACCAGATGTTCTGATTCCCCTCCCGGTCCGCCACGAAATACACCCGCCCGTCGGCGCTGAAGACCGGACTCTGATGAGACCCCTGTCCGTCCGTCAGTTTCCGGCGAGAACGTCCGTCCAGACCGACAATCCAGATGTCCGAGGAGAAGGAAACCGAGGTTTCAGTGGAATCCGGCGCGGCAGGTCCGATCGTGGTGAACGCGATGTGCGTTCCGTCCGGGTGCCAATTCGGCGCGATCATCGCGAACCGCGAGGAGGCCGCGATCTCGGTCGGGTGCTTCGGCTCGCCGTCCACCAGCGTCAGCGTCCAGATCGAGAACCAGCGGCTTCCACGCTGACGTGCCCTTTGATACAGAATCACGTCCCCCGCCGGCGACCACTCGGGAAACAACCCGTATCCGATGAACTGAGACGTTCCGCCTTCCCGCGCCCCCGTGATCCACAACTCCCACTGATTTTTCCCGGGAGGAAGCGCGCAATACACCAGCCGCAACCCGTCCGGCGACCACGACGGGTGGACTTCGTCACCCGGTCCTGAGGTGACCTGGATCGGCGACGCGCCGTCCACCTCCATCACCCACAGATCCCAGTTCCCGGAACGATCGCTGGCGAAGGCGATGTAGCGACCGTCGGGACTGAACGCCGGCTGAACCTCGGAGGACGGATCGCTGGTCAGTTGCGTCACCGCTACGCCGTCCACGGATTGCAGATACAGGTCCGGATTCAGGTGATGGCGCGTCGAGGCGAAGACGAGTCGCTGTCCCGCGGCGTCCAGGTCCGGATCGAAATCCGCGCCTTCCTCCGAAAACGTGTGACGGCGCAGCGCCGTCTGCGCAAAAGAGGCGTATGCGTCGTTCGCCCGGTCGGGCAGGTCGCCGAAAAGGCTGATCGGCGCCGCATCCGACACCAGCCGGGCATGACTTTGCTCCGCGCCCGCGGCGGGCGACGGACGATCGTCCGATCGACAGGCGCCTCCCACAAGGATAATCCCGCACGCGGTGAGAAGGATGAACCGAGGCTCGGTAGCGCTATGACACATGAGGTCAATCTCTTGGTCGGTCGGCGCGCAACGCCTCGGCCCGGCTTCGGTGCATCCCGCGGTCGTATCCGCGGGGCCGGGCGGACCGACGCCCGCGCGCAACGCTCCCTCGCTCATCGGAATCGCTCGTTGGACGATGCAGTTGACCGTCTTCTCGCCGCTGTCCGATAACCACCGTTTATCGGCCGGACGCAGGTGGCGACTTCAAAACGGGCGCAGGCCGTTTCGGCGCGTTCGAGACACGGAAAACAGGGGCTGGCCGCAGCGCCCGGGGCGCGGTTTCGATTCAAGAGGTTACGCCGGTGACGCGGGAGGGGCGCTGACCGGGTTGTCGGCGACGAGAAACGCCAGGTCGGCGCCCTCGAATTCGCGGCCCAGATCCTCGACGAACCGGTCAAAGACGCGCATGCGCTCCTCCGCCAGGCGCTGCACGTCCTCGAAGAAAAACGTCGTGCGCCGCGCCGGAAGATACTCGTAGGCCTTCCAGGTCCGCCACCGAAGGATCAGGTCGCCCGGTCCCTGACCGGTGGAGACCGACTGTCGGATCAGCGGCCAGAGCGTCAGCAGCCCCAGTTGATAGAGGTTGTCCGCATCGCGGATGATCTGCGACTCGACCCGACGACACTCCCGCTTTCCGGTTTCGCGGATCACCTCGGCCGCCGCGTTAAGGACGCCGGGTTCGAGCAAGCCCTGGAGGCGATCCAGCGCCACTTCCGCGCTGCGATCGCGGGTGGCGCCGTCGCCCGCCCGGGTGATGCAATCCACGTCGACGAACCCCGCGCCGTGCTGGTCGATCGCGTAGGCCGCGTCGTGGTAAAGCGACGCAACGGTAAGGATCACCAGGTCCGGGTTCCGCTGCGATGCTGCGGGCAACGCCGCCACGCGCTGACTCGCACGGGTTACGGATACCGTGTGCTCCCAGAGCAGACGATCCTGCCCCCCCCGGGCATTCGGTATGACCAGGTCTGCTTCGGCTTTCGCCCAGATCGCCGCGATTGCATCCATGTTCGGTGAGGCTCCGCCGGCGTCGGGCGCGCGTCAGCCGGATGCAAGCGCACCCGAAGCCCCGCGCTCCCGCGGAAACGCAATCTTCAGGCGGGCGGACGGGAGGTCCGCAGTCGTGCTCAAAGACGGCGCGGACGGCGCATACAAACCGCCCCCGTCAGGCGCAGCGCGCTGACGCAGGTCGGGGTATGCGACCCCCGCCGCAGACGACCACGTTCACGGAAACCGTACCGGTTGACGGAGTCGACTCCGGGACGATCTCTGCCTCCCCTTCGGAGTTCAGGGCAAGGAGCGCATTGCCGCCCCTGATGACGCCGCCACGGAAGCGGCCCGCCTCGGTCACCTTCCGTGTTTGAAACCCGAAGCCCTTTCCAACAAGATACCGTCGCGCGGTCCGCCGGACAAGCATTTTCTGTCCGTGGGACCGGACCCCGGACGGCGAACCGCGCAACCAGGACGACGGCGCGCACTCGGACGCGCCGCTGCACGAGGCCCCCGCGTCGCATCAGCGAGAGGTTTGGGATGTCCAACGTAGGCGTGACTGGAACGTTCGAGGCGCTCGAGCGAGGCGGCGGGTTTCTTCGCCAACCGGCGCAGAATTACGCCGTCCGCCCCGGCGACCCGTTCATCGCCGCGGACCTCGCCCGCAAGTTCAATCTCCGCGGTGGCGAGACCGTCTCCGGAACGGTGAGCGCCGATACCGGAAAGATCGCGCCGCCCCCCAGACCGAAGCACGGCGGACAGAGGAATCGCCGCGACGGACGACAGCGCGACTCCGGTCCGCCCTCCGGAACGCCCCGCCTCACCCAGATCGACGCCATCAACGATCGCCCCCCCGATCAGAACATCGAGCTTCGCCCGTTTGAGGAATTGACCCCGATCGACCCGCGCGAACGCATCCGTTTTGAAGTGCCCGGAGGATCCCCGTCGATGCGCGTCGTGGACCTGATGACCCCGATCGGGTTCGGGCAGCGCGGGCTGATCGTCGCCCCGCCGCGCACCGGAAAAACCATCCTCCTCCAGCAGTTCGCCCACGGCATTGCCGTCAACCATCCCGACGCCTACATGATGGTCCTGCTGATCGACGAGCGTCCGGAGGAGGTCACCGACATGCGCCGCAACGTCCGCGGCGAGGTCATCGCCAGCAGCAACGACCGCGACGTCGCCAGCCACGTCCGCATCGCCAAGCTCATCATCGACAAGGCCCGTCGTCTCGCCGAACTCGGGAGGAACGTCGTCATCCTGCTGGACTCGATCACGCGGCTCGGTCGGGCGTTCAACGCCTCGATGTCCGGCGGCGGGCGGACGATGTCCGG
This sequence comes from Phycisphaerae bacterium, assembly GCA_013360585.1. Lineage (GTDB taxonomy): Bacteria > Planctomycetota > Phycisphaerae > UBA1845 > UBA1845 > JABWBH01. The sequence continues at coordinate 66,855 of JABWBH010000004.1, forward strand.
CGGAATCGACATCCGCGCCCTCGCGGAACCGAAAGCCATCTTCGGCGCCGCCCGCAACATCGAAAACGGCGGATCGCTCACCATCATGGCGACCGCGCTGATCGACACCGGCAGCCGGATGGACGAGGTCATCTTCAACGAGTTCAAAGGCACGGGGAACATGGAGATCATGCTCAGCCGGGAGCTGGCCAACCGCCGCGTCTTCCCCACGATCGACCTGAACCAGTCGGGCACGCGCAAGGAGGAGCTGCTGCTGTCGCCGCAGGAGTTGGCCGTCTCGCGGCACATCCGGCGGACGCTGCTGGACCGCGGACTGGAGCAGTCGATGACCCTGCTGCTCGGATCGCTTCAGAAGTTCCCCGACAACGCCGCGTTCGTGGCGAGCTTCAACACCGCGTCGCTGCGCTAGGCGGTCCAGTCCGTTTCAACGTCGGGCATCCCACGACGGATCGCAGACCTCCGGTCCGCCTCCTCCCGCGCGCATAAGCTGGCATGCAATATTGAACCGCCGGGGTCCGGCAAGAAAACGCTCCTCTATCGGCGTTTGCCTCGCCGCACGGACCTTGTCCGCGTAAAGCGCGTCAACGAGTTCCTTCGTCGGCTCCACGGCTTCGCCCCTTCCAGCCGGCGCCGGATCGCCCGTCACGGATACGGTCCGGGCGTCCGCGCCAAAGTGGACGGCGACTGCGCGTCGGATTCCCGCGGTACCTTTGAATGCCGCGTCATCCGCCGACGCGCATGAGCACCAGGTCGGTGACGACCGTGACGCCGGCCTCCTTGAGCACCTCGCGGACGGTCTTCTTGCCGTAAACGTCCGCCCGGGCGTGCTCCTGCTCCATCAGAACCTTTTCCTTCAGGTACGCGGCGACGCGCCCCTCGGCGATCTTCTCCACGATCTGCGGCGGCTTGCCCTCCGCCTGCGCGGTTTCCTTCGCCAGCGTCCGGACCTTCTCGACCTCGTCGGCCGGGACGGCGTCCTTCTCGATGGCGATCGGTTTGGCGAAAACCGCGTGCATGCACAGGTCCGCGGCGACGGCTTCGCTTTTCGGAACGGCGTTGAGCGCGATCATCACGCCGCTCTTGCCGTCGTGGTGAACGTAGTGGGTCAGGCACTCGCCCTTGAGGCGGCGCGCCTGACGCAGGTTCATCGTCTCTCGCAGCTTCCCGAACGTCTCGACGAACTTCTTGTCCATCTCCGGGTCCGCACGAAGCGCCGCCACGTCCGGCGTCGCGGACGACGCCTGCGACGCCTTGCGGGCGAAGGTGTTGGCCAGTTCGATGAAAAGCTCGTTCTTGGCGACCGGAGCCGTCTCGCACTGAAGCTCGACGATGCCGCCGGACTTGCGGTCCGGGCTGATGAAGATGCCGATGCGCCCTTCGCCGGTGGCGCGGTCGGAGCGATCCTCGAGCTTGCCCTTGTGCTTCTTGCGCAGCCACTCCTTGGCGGCTTCGAAGTCGCCGTTGTTCTCGCTTAAGGCCTGCTTGCACTCCATCATCGGAAGACCCGTCGTCTCCCGCAGTTGCTTCACCAGTTCGGCGGTAATCGCAGCCATGTCAGTAAGACTCTCCAGTTTGCCTCGCACGGTGCGAAGAACGCTCCGGCGGTGACGGTCCGTCGGACCGCGAACACAAATCCAACGCCCGCGACGGCGGAGCCCGCCCCCCGAGCGAGACGTTCCTTATTTCCCAGACAAAGGTGGACCTGTCCTTCCGCAACAGGTCCACGTCGCAAACCCTGGTATCGTTTTCAAGGACCGAACCGCGCCGGTCAAAGAGCGCTCACGTCTCCGGGAATCACTTCAACGACCCCCGAAGAGCCTCTCCGCCCCGTCCGCGCGGGTTACGCCGATCCGCCGGCCGCCGGTCCGCCGGTGCCGTCCGCGCCGATGCCCGCAGGCTCGACGTCACTTCCCGTCGGCTGGTCCGCCGCCGGCGCGGGACGGTTCTCGCTGAACCGACGTCGCGGGCGGGGTGCTTCCTGTTGCGCGGCGGGCGCCTCCTCCTTCATCGTCGCCCGGGCTTTCAGCCCCTCCGCCGCGGCGTCCGCGAGCATCTTGATCACCAGGTCAATCGACCGCATCGAGTCGTCGTTCCCGGGGATCGGAATGTCCGCATATCCCGGGTTCGAGTCGGTGTCGATCAGACAGATCGTCGGGATGCCCGCCTTGCGCGCCTCCTTCACCGCGTTGTGCTCGCGGGCGACGTCGATGACGATCATCGCTCCGGGCATCTTCGTCATGTTGCGGATGCCGTCGAGGTTGCGCTTGATCTTGCGCAGCTCGCGCGTCCGCGACGCGATCATCTTCTTGCTGTATTTCAGCAGCGTTCCGTCCGCCTCCTCGCGCTCCAGCTCCTCGAGCCGCGCCAGGCGCGAGCGGATCGTGCGGAAGTTGGTGAGCGTTCCGCCCAGCCAGCGCTCCGCGACAAACGGCATGCCGACCCGACGGGCATGATCCTCTACCGAGGACCGCGCCTGACGTTTCGTGCCGACGAACAACACATCCTGCCCCTTGGCCACCACCTGCCCGACGAGCTTTTTCGCCCGCAGGAGCCCCTTGACGGTTTCGCGAATGTCGATGATGTGAATCGTGTTTCGCTTCCCGAAGATGTAGGGTTTCATCTTCGGATCCCAGCGGCTTGCGCGGTGGCCGTAATGAATACCGGATTCAACCAGTTGACGGACCAACTCCGATGCCAAGAATCACCTCCGACTGAACTTGATGGCGCCCCCCGTGGGCGCCGTTTCCAGAACCTTGCAGTGTACACCGGTTCGCGGATCATTCAACGCGCCGCCTCGGTTTCGTCAGGCCGCGGCAGCGGACGCCCGCGCCGCACGAGGTGACAAGCCAGGACTGCGGCGCTCGGATCGCGGCCTGTATCCGAAAAATCCAGCAACCCGAATTAAGTGTGAGCTTAATTAATACATTGAGTAGCGTTGCAAGTTCGGTGCAGGGTGAGCCTCAACGTCACTTTTTCCTCAGCGCCGCCGAACCGAGTGCCGACCGGTATGCCGCCGCCGTCATCCGGGCGCTGTCCGGACGGTCGCCGGGAATGCGGTTCACCGGGGTGGCGGGTCCGGCGATGCAGGCGGAAGGGTGTCGGGCGCTGGCGAATCTTGCTGACCGGGCGGCGATGCTCACCGGGGTTGTCGGGCTGCTGCGGACGGGGTACCGGATTCTCAAGGACGTTGACCGATGTTTCGCGGTGGATCGCCCGGACGCCGTGATCCTCGTGGATTCACCGACGCTTCACCTCCCGATGGCGCGCATCGCCCGCCGCCACCACATTCCTGTGATTTACTACGTGGCCCCGCAGTTGTGGGCGTGGGCCGCCTGGCGCATCGGGCGAGTGCGACGGCGCGTCAACCGGCTTGCGGTGATCCTTCCCTTTGAGGAAGCGTACTTCCGCGCCCGAGGCGTGAACGCCGAGTACGTCGGACACCCGCTGTTTGAGGTGCTTCGGGAGCGCGCGCCGGACCCGGAGGAGGTCGCCGGGCTGCGTCGCCTGGGCGATCCGATCCTCGGGTTGATGCCGGGTTCGCGGGCGCACGTGGTTTCGGAGGTGTTGCCCGGGCAGATCGAGGTCGTCGAACGCCTCCTATCCCGCGGTTTTTCGGGTATTTCGGCCCTGGTTTCGGCGGCGACGCCCTCAACGACGCCGATCGTCGAACGTCTTATCGCGGAGTCGCGGATCGCGGATCGGTTGCACATCCGCCGCGGGGATTCCGACGCCTTGATCGCCGCTTCGGACCTCGTCCTGACGGCCTCCGGGACGAGCACGCTGCACATCGCCCACTACCGCAAGCCGATGATCGTCATGTACCAGGCATCCTGGTTATTTTATCACGCCGTCGGGCGGTGGCTGGTGCGGACGCCTCGCCTGTCGCTTCCGAACATCATTGCCGGGCGGGACATTGTTCCGGAGTTCATGCCTTATTACCACTCAACGGCGCCGATCGCCGAGGCGGCTTCCCGGATTCTCACCGACGCCTCGACGCGCGAGCGAATGATCGCCGAAATCGAGATTCTTGCCGCCGGTTTAAACGGATCCGGAGTGGCGCAGCGGGTGGCGGACATGGCGCTGGAAGAGCTAAGAAAGGCTGATTCAAAGGACATCGCCTAGCGGGCGGGCCTTGGGGGAGGCTGATCCGTACGGGATTTTTCATCACGTAATGTTCTTATTTGCAAATGATTAAGGGTTTTTTTCACAGACAGGCAGGACGCTTGACATCGGCGTGATGGGGAAGTAGCCTTGTGCCGTTGCGGGAATCACTGTACCCCGTGAACGAGCATCGCACTGGCGCGGTTTCGTGATGCTCGGAAGCGGAGAAACAAACCCGACACATCGGGTCTCATTTTAAGGAGAAATGATTATGCGCGGATGCGGAAACATCCTTGCGGTGGCGGTGCCGGTATTCTGCGCCGCCGCGCTGACGGTGTCTGCCGGGTCGAACGGGAACGAGAAAACGTTTGTGGCGCCGACCCTGTCGCTTGCGGCGATGCAGGACGAGGGGACGGTGGTGGCGGAATCGACGACGGTCACGACGTACACCAGCGGCGGGATGCGGGGCATCACCGGTCCGATCCAGTTGCGCGTCGCGGATGCGATGGCGCCCGGCACGGTGGATTTCAAGAACGTGTTCGGCTGGCGGACGCTGCGCGGCAACGGGGACGACGACTTTTCGTACGCGGCGCAGATTGAGTGGGGGATGGTGGAGAATCACACGCTGCTGATCCACCTGGATGACCTTCACCTGGGCGACGGCCGGATCGACGGCAACGGCGACGTGACGATCGGCTGGCACTGGAAGCTCTGGAACGAGGACGGCGGGGTTCCGGCGACGGCGATCCGCAACTTCGTTCGGATTCCCACGGGCGACGGTTCGGAAGGCGTGGATTACGAACTGCGCGGACTGATGACGTGGACGGTGTCTGACAACGCCCGGTTTTCGATTAACCCGTGGCTGCGGTCGGTCAACGGCGAGAACGACGCCGTGTTCGGCATCGACGAGGACGGCGAGCGCCGGATTCTCGAGGATCCGCGTCACTTCCGGTGGGGCATCACGGCCGGCATGGACTACGACCTGTCGGACGACTTCAAGCTGATCTGGGACTACGTCTACAGCAGCAGCGTGCATGACGGTCACCGCGACAATCACTCGGTCGAACTCGGCTTCGACTGGCATTTCGCGGAGAATCAGTCGTTCAACTTCGTCACCGACGTGAGCGTCGACGGCGACAGCAACGACAATGCGAGCCTTGGGGCGAAGTTCAGCTACGTGGTTTCGTTCGGCGGTTGAGACTGCCCGACGCGACGCGTGCTTCATTCGTAGATCATGAGACACCGATCCGCGCCGGGCGCGCGGATCGGTGTTTGTTTTGATGATCCTTGTCCAGCGAGCCGAGACGAGCGGATCATCCCAGGGAAAGGAAAACTCCAATGCGAGGTCAGGAGCAGCGTTGGTTCTGGAGATCGGCCGTAGTGGGAGTCCTGGCGATCGGGACGGCGGTCGTCGCGCGGGGGGCGCAGGCGGAGGACGAACGATCGCATCGGTTTCAACTGACGAGCTTTCAGGACCGGGAGGCGGTGGTAGCCGAGTCGACGACGGTGACGACTGTGGCGGGAAGTGAACGCCACGATATCACCGGTCCGATCAGCCTTCGCGTGGCGGACGCTTTGCCACCCGGCGAGCTGGAGATCAAAAACGTCTTCGGCTGGGGCACGCGCAAAGGCGGCGGCAGCGATGAGTGGGAGTATGAATTCGAGCTTGAATACGGGCTGATCGAGAACCACCAGCTCCTTTTCAGTCTCCCGCTCGAGCTGGGGGAAGGGCGGGTTACGGGGAACTGGGACATCACATTGGGCTGGCACTGGAAGCTGTGGGGTGAAGACGGCGCGATTCCGGCGACGGCGATCCGGCAGTTCGTGCGTATTCCGACCGGTCATGATTCGGAAGGGGTGGACTACGAGATCCGGCCGATCCTGACCTGGACGCTTTCCGACAGCGCCCGGTACACGCTCAGCGGCTACGCCCGCTCCGTGAACGGCGACAATTTTGACGAACCCGGAGAGGAGGGCGACGAGGAGGGCGAGGACGCCCGTCATTTCCGCTGGGGCGTCATCACCGGCTTTGATTATGATCTGACCGAGGACTTCAAGCTGATCTGGGACTACGTATACGGAAGCAGCGTTCACACCGGACATCGAGATAATCACACGTTGGAGGTTGGATTTGACTGGCATTTCGCGCCGAATCAGTCGTTCAACTTCATGACGGAAGTGAGCCTCGACGGCGACGGCAACGACAACGCGAACCTCGGGGCTGAGATCAGCTACGTGGTGTCGTTCGGGGGGTGATCGCAGGTTCGAGGCGCGTGTCGCGGAGGGCGGCGCGTTGGATGAATGATGAACCTCCTCGTCACCGGATCGGCGGCGAGGAGGTTTTTCCTTTCCGTGATATGCGGCCGGAACGCGGGCCCGGCCTTTTCAACGTCGTCGCCCCGGCCACGTTTCCGATCGGTGCCGCATGCCGGATTGCGTGCTCACTGCAACCGGCTGTGCGAACTGAATCTACAAATGTCGAAAGCGGTTGTGCGTCACGGTATCGGCGGGAGGATCCGAGAATCCTTGCCGCTGCCGGGGGGAACATCGCGCGAGTGAACCCGAGTCGGTCATGCCACATCAACCCGAGGACAGCCGAGGTTCCCGCGTGACGCCGAGACATGAGGATGCCGCGCCGGACTTTCAGGAGCTTTCGGACCGCGTGTACCGGTTGTGTCTTGCGATGCTGCGCGATGAGACGCCGGCGCACGACGCGGCGCAGGAGGCGCTGGTTCGCGGGTGGGCGCGACGGGAGTTGCGGCGCGAGGGCGTGTCGTGGTGGACGTGGTTCGGCGGGTTCGCGGTGCGGGTGTGCCGGGAGTTCCGGCGGGGGCGGGCGCGCGAGGCGGAGCGATCCGCCGGGACCGAAGGACTGGAGGCGGTTGAAGCCGAGCGCGGTGTGACGGAACTCGCACCGGTTTCGCTCCCGATGACGCGGGTCGTGCGCGACGCGGTCATGCGCCTGCCGGACCGGCAGCGCGAGGTGACGGTGCTGCGGTATTTCATCGGCGCTTCAACCGCGGAAGCGGCGGAACTGCTCGGGTGTCCGGAAGGCACGATCAAGAGCAATCTTCACAAGGCGTTGGCGTCGCTTCATGCCGCGCTGGCGAAGGTCGGAATTGAGGATGAACTGTCAGGCGTGTCAGCAAGCTTTGATCGCGGCGGCAGCGGGTGATCCGCTCTCTCCAGCCGCGAAGGCGCACGCCGTGCAGTGCGCGGCGTGCCTCGCTTTTTCACGGCGGCAGCGGGCAATCCTCGCGGCGTTCGAGTCGATCCGGGCAGAGAACGAGGCGCTGCGAGCGCCGTTCATTTTCGCCCCGCCGGAAAACGAGCGCGCAACGCCGAGACGGCTGAGCCTGCTTCCGAGGGTTGCGTCCGTCCTTGCGGCTGCGGCGGTGCTGGCGCTGCTGGTGGTGCGTTATGAGGTGGTTGAGCCGCGAAGCACGTCCGGGCCGTCGCGGGTCGTCGCGTCGGGCGGGGATCCGGTTGCGGAGGATTCGGACGGAGTGATCCCGGAAGTTCCGTCGTTGGCGTCCCCGCTGGGGTATTTCGAGGCGCTGGCGTGGGCGGACGAAGAAGCAACGTCGTTGGCGGGCGATGCGTTCACGGCGGATCACGTGGTGCTGGTCGGGATCGCTTCGCCCACGCTGTCGCCGACGCTTCACCTCGATGAACGATTACTTGAGGAAGACCTGATCTGGGACGAAGACGTTCCTGATGTTTCGGAGGATATGAGTGATGATGACCTTGAGTTTATCCTTGATGACGTTGATTTCGGCGACGTGGGCGCTGCCGCCGGCCGCGGGTAAGCCGGAGATCGTCGGCGAACCTCTTGCGCCCGCGCGACGACAGCCGGTCGCGGATGCCCCGGTTTCCGACGCACCTGTCAATCCTTTTCCGGGTTACGACCCGGATGCGCGTCGTCAACCCCCGCCGCCGGACGCGCCTTCGCCGCGGCCGCGCGATGAAGGTCCGGGTGCGCCGCAGGCGGAGAGCGCGCCGCGTGGCGGCGGACCTCCGCCTCCCGGGCGTGGGCGAACGTCAGCGCCGGATGCCGGACCGCCGTCGCCCAACCCGTTTGACAGCGAAGACCGGGATGTGCGCCTGATTTCCGAGTTGCAAAGGCGCCGCGCCGAGCTTCAGCGGCTTCAGTCCCAACTGGATCAACTCGAACACGCCCTGGCGGAAGGCTCCGCACCGGCCAGCGCGAAATCGGACGCGGACAATCTGCGTGCCCAGATCGCGATGCGTGAAAGCGACCTGAACCGGTTGTTGTCGGAGCGGCGTCGCGTGATGGAGGAGCGCGAGCTTCAGATGCAGCAGCACCGCCTGAATTATGTGTCGGGGTGGCACGAGGTGGCGTTCGACCCGCGTCAGGCGCTGGTCATGTCGGTGCAGGCGATCGTGGACCTGGCGTCGCGCGGCGGGCGTCTCGACGAAGCCGAAAAGGTTCTCCTGGACCTTCTGTCGCAGACGAACGATGTGGGGGGTCAGACGGCGATCCGGTTTGCGCTTAAGGACGTCTACCTGGCGCAGAACAAACCCGAGCGGGCCGCGGAGCAGATGATTCTGGCGGCCCGGGCGAATTCGGCGGCTTTGTCGCCGGGACGTGCGCCGCGCGGCGACGGACGGGGCGGCGCCCCCGCGGATCCGGCGCCCGCGTTCCGACCGGATGCGTCGGGCGCACCTGAAGCGGCGCCGGCGCCTCCCGGACCTTCGCGTTCGTTCGACGGACCGAACCCGCCTCCGGGTTCGGGGGGCGGCGCGCCGCTGCGAGGTGTTCCGCGTCCCGAAGCGTCTGCGTTCGATATCGGGCCGCGGGGTTCGGACAATCCGCCTCCGCGTCAGCGACCCGCTGCAGCGCCGCCGGCGCGAGCCGATCGGAAGTTCCTCGTTCCCGGCCGAGCGCCGTCGCCGCCCGAACCTGCGCCCGTGCCTCCGCCGCCGGATGCTCCGCCGCCGCCGGATGCTCCTGTGCCACGACCTCCCGCGGACGCCAGACCGCTGGATTGAACCATCATCGATCCTTCATAACCGCGGCCGCCGAGCCGAGCTTTGCTTCGGCGCGGCGGTCGCGTTTGTTGCCGGGATGACGCGGACGTCTACGATCCACGTTCGATGTCGACGACGGAACATCATTCGGAATCGCCTGCGCTGTCGCGTTACGCCGTGAAGGCGGCGCAGACCCGAGGACGTGCGCACGCGGAGCCGCCGGACCCGCTGCGCGATGCGTTCGAGGTAGACCGTCATCGTGTGCTCAGTTGCGCCGCGTTCCGGCGGGTCCGGGCGAAGACGCAGGTCTTCGGGGGCGCGGAGGACGATCATTTCCGCACTCGCATGACGCACACCCTGGAGGTCGCGGAAGTCGCCCGGCTGCTGGCGCGGGCTTTGCGCGTCAACGAAGCGCTGGCGCAGGTGATCGCGCTGGCGCACGATCTGGGTCACCCGCCCTTCGGGCACGCGGGAGAGGCGGCGCTGAACGCTTGCATGAAGAACCACGGCGGTTTCGAGCATAATGCGCAGACCCTCCGCGTGGTGGATTATCTCGAACATCCGTATCCGGCGTTCCGCGGACTGAACCTGACGTTCGAGGTGCGGGAGGGCGTCATCAAGCACGCGAGTTTGTACGACCGGCCTGCGCTGTCGTCAGCGGATCCGGTCGTAGCGGCGTTGCTGGAAACCGGGCGGTGGGCCACCGTCGAAGCTCAGATCGTAGATCTTGCAGACCGGCTGGCGTATGACATGCACGATCTGGAGGATGCGATCGGGGCGGGATTATTGTCACCGGCGCACCTTGAGTCGCTCTCGTTGTGGCGAGAGGCTCGTATTACGAGGCCGGACCTGCCGGATGCCGTCAACGTTTTTGCGATCCGCCGCCCTGTCCTCGACGCGATGCTGGACCGGGTGGTCCTGGACGCCGCCGCGCAGAGTATGCCGATGCTGGTCGGGATTGAAAGCCCTGATGAAGTTCGGCGCCTGCCGACGCCGGCGCTGAAACTTTCGGAAGACGTGCAGTCCGGACTGCGCGAGGTTGAGGAACTGCTGCGTCGGGATGTGTACCTGACGCCCCGCGTGCAGCGTCTCGACGAAGAAGCGCGGCGCATTGTGACGGAGCTTTTTGAGGCGTTTGTTTCCCGGGAAGACGAGTTGCCGCCGCGGTTCCGGTCCCGGGTCGCCGAACTCGGCGTTTTCCGCACGGTGTGCGACTACATCGCGGGGATGACCGACGGGTACTGCCGCCGGGAGTGGGAGCGCCTCGTGCCGCGGCGGAGCCAACGCTGAGATTAAGGGGTAGGCTTCGACCAAAACTTCATTGTGTCTCGGGCCTTCCGCTGCATCGACCCGCCGGTCCGTCCGATATCCAGATTGCCGGAAGGACGGATGCCGTGACCTGCCTCCCTGAAACAGGCTGCGCTCCCGCAACGGCCGCACTTCTCGCGGCAGGAGGCGTTGCGCGCCCACCGCGCTTTCGTGTGCTTGCCGTCGGACCGGATCCGCGGGAGATCGGCGGCATGTCCACGGTCGTCGCGCAGATGCTGGAGCTGGACTGGGGTCCGCGCGGAGAAGTCCGGTTCCAGCGGATCACCACCGGCGGTCGTGTGCGAGAGACAATGCTCGGGAAGCTCCGGCGGCACGGATTGCAGACGCGGACGCTGCGGAAGCGCATCCGGCGGGAAGGTATCAATGTCCTGCATATGCACACGTGCAGCGGGGCGTCGTTCTGGCGGTCGGCGGCGGACATGACGACTGCGCGAGGAAGCGGGTGCGCGACGGTGCTCCACGTTCACGGGGCGATGTTCGATCAGTTTGTCACGGGGAGCGGGCGGACCGCCCGGCGGCTGGTTCGACTTGTGCTGGAGCGGGCGGACGCGGTGATCGCGCTGGGCGAGCACTGGGCACGGGCGATCCGAGCGTGCGCGCCGCGCGCGAACATCCGCGTGATTCCGAATGCGGTGGAGATCCCGCCGATGTCGGAAGTCGGTAAAACCGGTCGCGAAGCCGGCGCGGCGTGCCGCTTTCTGCTGCTGGCGAAGCTGGATGCGTGGAAGGGCGTGGCGGATCTGATCGAAGCCGCCGTCATCCTTGAGCGCTCGGGCGCTCCTTTTGAACTCGTGCTGGCGGGGCCGGGGGGGTCGGCGGGTTCCGTCAAGGCGGTCGGCGCGATGATCACGGCTCGGGGGTTGTCAACGCGGGTGCGCTGTGTCGGACCGCTTTGCGGAGCGGCGCGGACGGAAGCGCTGCGTCATGCGGACGTGCTCGTGCAGCCGAGTCATCATGAGGGGATGCCGATGTCGGTGCTGGAGGCGATGTCGTTCGGGAAGGCGGTCGTGGCGTCGCAGGTCGGGGCGCTTCCGGAGGTGGTCGAGGAGGGGCGGACCGGGCTTCTCGTTCCGCCGCAGGATCCCGCTGCGCTCGCCCGGGCGATGCTGCGGTTGGTGCATGCCCCGGAATTGCGTCACAGGCTTGGTGATGCCGGGCGGCGCGTCATCGGTGATCGCTTCAGTCTGGACCGGTGGCGCGAGGCGCTGATCGATCTTTATGAGGACTTGTTGGCGGAGCGCTTGCGCCGCCACTCCTGCCAGGCGTGAACGAACATCGGCGAGATGCTCAGCAGGATGACGATCAGCACGGCCTTTTCGAGATTCTGCTGCACCCAGGGGATCTGCCCGAGGTAGTATCCCAGGAGGGTCATGCTCACGACCCACCCGATGCCGCCGAAGACATTGTAGGCGACAAAGTGCCGGTAGTTCATCGAAGCCGCGCCGGCGACGACGGGCGCGAAAGTGCGGATGATGGGAATAAAGCGGGCGAGCACGATCGTCTTGCCGCCGTGACGCTCGTAGAACTCATGCGCCCGCAGCAGGTAGTCTCGGCGGAAGAAGCGGCTCTGAGGACGGTTGAAGATCGGGGGACCGGCTTTGTGTCCGATCCAGTACCCGACGGTGTCGCCGACGATCGCCGCGATGATGAGCACCACGTTCAGCCAGAAGATCGAGAACTGGTGATCGCCCATGATTTTCTCTCCCGCCGGGCTGGCGAGGAAACCGGCGACGAAAAGCAGGCTGTCGCCCGGGAGGAAGAAGCCGATCAGCAGACCCGTCTCCGCGAAAACAATGAGGGCAAGGACCGGAAGCCCGCCCCAGCCGATCAATGTCTGCAACCCCTCGGGCGTCGAGATCAGATGCCAGAATTGTTTGATCCACTCCATCTTGTTCTCATATCCTTCCGCGAGACCTTGTGCCCGACAGGGAGGCGGCATCCTAGCGTCGGTCCCGGCAACCGGAAACCGACGATCTGCGAAGACCCCTGTCAGCGAGGCGCCGGGAAGATCTGCGAAGGTTGCGGGCGTTCGTGACAGGGGAGTTCAGCGTGGGAGGCATGAATCCCAGCAGCATTCAGGCGGTCGAGAGCGTCACGTTGGACGCACCGCGCGATCGTGCGGAGGCGCTGCGCTGGTTTTACGGGGATCTGGCCGGGCTGGAGCCGGCGTCATCCGGCGCGGCCGGCGACGATCTCCGCTTTCGGTCGGGCAGGATTGTATTGACGATCCGGTTGGCGGAGGCTGCGGTCATTGATCCGATCCCGGTCCGGCTGACGGTGCTGGTCCGATCGTTGGCGGCTGTCAGGAAGGAGCTTGATGAGCGGGGGATCACATATGAAGTCTTCACCGGGATGCTGTCGTCCGACCGGTCGATCGCGGTGGCGGATCCGGCTGGCTACCGGGTGATCCTCCGTCAGGACGGGACGCTTTTCGGATTTTGATCGACGGCGGAGGCGTCGGGTTGGACGGTTGCGGGACGCGCGCCTAACGTAATCGCTCAGATCAGCGAGGGAACAAGGATGATGAAGAAGTCGATCGACGGCGTTGCGCTGAGGGGCAAGCGTGTCCTGGTGCGGGTGGATTTCAATGTGCCGCTCGACGCCGCGCAACACGTCACGGATGACACGCGGATTCGCGCCGCGCTGCCGACGATCCGCCGCATTCTGGAGGAAGGGGGGCGCGTTATTCTGATCAGCCACCTCGGGCGCCCGGACGAAGAACCTGAGGCGAAAGCGAAGTACTCGCTCGCGCCCGTCGCGGGCCGGCTGAGCGACTTGATCGCCCGTCCCGTCCGGTTCGTGCAGGATTGTGTCGGTCCCGAGGTACGTCACGCCGTCGCCGAAATGCGGGACGGGAGTGTGTTGTTGCTCGAGAACCTCAGGTTTCACGAGGCTGAAGTCATCAAGGACAAGAACGCGGCGAAGGATCCGGCGTTGCGGGAGGCGAAGGACGCCTTCGCCCGCCAGCTCGCCAGTCTCGCGGACGTTTACGTCAACGACGCATTCGGAACCTGTCACCGCGACAACGCCAGCATGTTGACCGTCCCGCAAATGATGACGGGAAAGCCGAAGGTCGTCGGTTACCTTGTGCGGAAAGAGCTGGAGTATCTCGGTGCGGCGATCCACGCCCCGAAGCGACCTTTTGTCTGCGTGCTCGGCGGAGCGAAGGTGTCTGACAAGATCCGCGTCATCGAGCGCCTGCTGGAGCGCTGCGACGCCCTGCTCATCGGCGGGGCGATGATGTTCACGTTCTGGGGCGCGGAGGGTCATCCGGTGGGAAAAAGCCGGGTCGAACCGGACGCCTTCGACCTCGCGCGGCGGCTCCGTGCCGAGGCCGGACCGAAGCTGCGCGTGCCGACCGATTGCGTCGCGGCGGATCGGATCGCGTCGGATGCGGCGACGACGGTCTGCGCCATCGAGGGGGCTTCGGGCGCAGCGGGAGAAGGCGGGCGCGGGGTGCCGGCGCCTCTGATGGGGCTGGACATCGGTCCGGCGACGATCGCGACCTTTGAGAGCGTGCTGTCCACGGCGGTGACAATTGTCTGGAACGGTCCGATGGGCGTATTCGAGACCCCGCCTTTCGACCGCGGCACGCGCGCCGTGGCCCGCGCGATGTCACAGGCGACACAGCGCGACGCGATCACGATCGTCGGAGGGGGTGACAGCGCGGCGGCCGTGACGCAGGCGGGGCTGGCGCCGATGATGACGCACGTTTCGACCGGCGGAGGGGCGTCGCTCGAGTTTCTCGAGGGCAAGTCCTTCGCGGCCCTGGAAGTCCTCGATGACGCGTGATCTCAGCGGGTTCCGGACGGGCATCCGGGTGATGTCTGGCTCGGGGAGGGGGGTGGGTCTTCTGGGGGGATCCGGTCGCCCGGGGTTGGCCGGACACTTCAACTCGGATAGAATAATCGTGATCGTGGCTTGATGTTTCATCTTTCGGGGTCCGGAGATGGATCGTGGTCGTCGCGGTCCGAGGCAAGTCGAATTCGATCCGTCCGCCTCGAGGTAAGGCGAGGCGTGGAGTGCGCGCGGACCGGTCGGGCGCGGCCGGCGCCTTCACCCTGATTGAGACGCTCGTCGTCGTGGCGATCATCGCGCTTCTGCTGTCGCTGCTGGCGCCGGGGTTGCGCTCCGCACGAGCCCGCATGTACACCCTGGGTTGTTCGTCGAACCTTCGGAACACGACGTTTCAGTTTCGTTTGTTCGTCGAGGGAGAGCGGGAAGACGGACGCGGCGACAGCGACGAACGTTACGGTCCGACCTCCGGGCGGTTTCAGATCGATGATTTTCAGGAGAGTCTTTACGGCGTAGCCGAGTTCTGGGATCTCGGGAATCCGTCGACGGTTCCGCTCGCCTCAGATCATGCGATGCGTTGCCCGGCGTCGGGGTCCGACCTGACCCGCGTGGGTCGTCAGCTTGACTTGCGCGACGCGATCACGCCGGCGGAGAACGTCTCGGTTGCGTTGAATATGCGTCTGCTGCAAGCCGTCGTGGAGTTTCAAGGTCAGATGCGGCTGGCGCCCGTCGCTTCGTGTTCGCTGAGCGCCCGCGTGCTGGAGCATCCTTATGCGCCGCTGGCGATCGACGTGGACGGTGTTGCGGCGATGCGGAAGGTGGGGAACCCGTTTTACATTGCCCCGCCGATCCCGAACGTTCCGGAAGATGATTACACGTCCGGCGCATACTGGTCGCCGGCGCACCGTCATCACGGGCAGACGGTGGTGGGGTTCGTCGGCGGTCACGTGCTTCGCAGCCCGACGCCGGAGCGGGAACCCTGGGACTGGGCCTATCAGGCTGAGGTCCGCTAGCCGGCCCGAGCGGTTCCGTGATGACCCTGCGTCGCAAGCTCATCCTGCTGCTGGCGGCGTTTGCCGTGTTCGTCGTCGGGGTCACCGGGGCGACGATCTACGCGATCCACCTCTACATCAACGACGCGACTCAGCGCTTCGAGCGCTGGACGACGGAGGCAAGCCGGACGGACCGGCTGCTGACATCGTTGAACGAATACGTCGCGGCGCTTCAGGACCGGCTGACCTCGGCGGGCGCCGAGGCGCGCCTTGCGGCGAGTCAATCCGTTCTTCTGGATCAGCTTGAATCCGCGCTGATTCCCGAGGCCTCGGGCGACGCGCGTTCCCGCGAGGATCTGCGGGTGCTGGGGCGGCGACTGCGGGAGGAGACACGCGAGTATCTGACGTTGATCGCGTCGGACGGACCGGAGGCGGCGCGGCGCTTTTTCGACGACCGAATTCACGCGCAGACGGTTCCGCTGATGCGGCGCGAGCTGATGCGGACGCGTCCCCAGCTGGAGGCGTGGCGGCAGGAGTCGGCGATGCAACTGGTGCGCACCGGCGAGCGTGTGCTGCTGCTGGCGGCGGGGGTGGCCGTGACGGCGGCGGTGATGCTCCTGCTGGGGGCGCACCTCATCGGGCGCTGGTTGATTCTGCCGATCGCGGACCTGCATCACGCGACGGAGCAGTTCCGGTCCGGGCGCCTCGACTACCGTGTCCGCCCGCGCGGCGGAGACGAACTCGGACAACTCGCCGCCGCGCTGAACACGATGGCCGGGTCGCTGGCGGAGGCCGATCGCGTGCTTCAGGCGTCTGAGCGGAAATACCGGGCGCTGTTTGAGAACCTGCGCGACGCGCTGGTTCTCTGCGACGCGGACGGGCGAGTCGTTGAGTGTCATGATTCTGACACTCTTCTTCTGTCCGCGGAGGCGGCGACGGCGCGCGGCCGGGCGCTGACGGAGGCGTTCCCGGCGTGGGCGTCCGGCGACTTGAACGCCGAGCGGCTGGTCCGCGACGTGACGCACGACGGCATCCGGCGGCGGCGGTCGGACGCGGTGCTGCTGCGGGGAGAGGACGGCGTCCCCTGCGTGGTCGACGTCGTGGCGTTTCCGATCGAGATCGGCGGGCGCCGCTGCGCGGCGCTGGTGCTGCGCGATGCGCGGGAGCGGCGTGCGCTGGAGGAGCGGGTGCGCCGGGCGGAAACGATGGAGGCGCTGGGGCGCTTCGCCGGAGGCATCGCCCACGACTTCAACAACCTGCTGACCGGGGCGGTCGCGTCGCTGGGTCTGATACAGACCCGGGACGAGGCGAACAAGCAGACCGAGCGTCTGAACGCGGCGCTCGCCGCGTGCTGGCAGGCGGCGGGCCTGTCGCGGCGCTTGCTCCACCTGGCGCGCGGCGGCCGGGGGCATGCGCAGGTGCTGCGCCCCGCGGAGCTGGTCGAGACAATCCTCGCGTCGCAGGAGGAGGCCTTTTTCTCCGGCGTGTCGGTCGAAAAGCGCCTCGACCCCGCCGTCGCCATCCGGATGGACCCCGACGAACTGACGCAAGTCATCCTCAATCTCATTACGAATGCGAAGGAGGCGATGCCCGACGGCGGAAGACTCGCGATCGTTGTGGATCGCGAGCGGGAAGTCGACGAGGCCGGCGGGGACGCGCGGGACTGGGCCTGCATCCGCGTTCGGGACAGCGGCACGGGGATCGCTCCCGAAGCGCGCCGCCGCATCTTCGAGCCGTTTTACACCACGAAGCACCAGCCCGGACGGCACGGGACCGGTCTGGGGCTGTCGATCGTTTACGCCGCCGTCGCCAGCGCCGGCGGGCGGATCGACGTGGAGAGCGAACCCGGCCAGGGCGCTGAGTTCCTGATTCGGCTCCCACTCTGTCAGGAGGAGCGCCCGGAAGCGACGCAGCAGCGCCGGACGGGACGCTCCGACTTCAAACCCGGCGGTCTGGTGCTGCTCGTCGATGACGACGCCGACGTGCGTGGGGCGTGCGCGGACGCCCTGCAATCCTGGGGTTTCAAGGTGCGGACGGCGGCGAGCATTGCCGAAGCGAGGCGGTGCTTCGCCGATGCGTCCGGGGAACGACCGACGCTTGCCCTGATTGATGCGGCGCTGCCGGACGGCGCCGGGACGGACCTGGCCGAAGCGTGGCTGCGAGAGGATTCCCGGCTGGCGATCATCATGATGTCGGGGTATGCGCGCCAGGCGGACTCGGAAGTGCTGACGACTCGTCTTGCGGCGTGGCTGGAGAAGCCTTTTCCGCTGGAGGCGCTGGCGGCGGCGCTGGATCGATGCCGGCGTGAAGGCGTCTGACGCAGGCGGTCAGGCGGACGGAAACTCGTCCGGAGGCGTGTCGCTGAGGACGTAGCCGACGCCGCGGATCGTATGTATCAGGCGCGGGTAAAGCCCGCCCTCGAGCTTGTTGCGCAGATAATTGATGTAGACGTTCAGCACGTTGCCGCCCTCCTCCGAGACCTCGCCCCAGACCTGCTGAAGGATGAGGCGGCGATCGAGGATCTCGCGCGGGTGATTCATCAAGTGCGCCAGCAGGGCGCATTCGCGCGTCGACAACTCATGCGCCAGTTTTCCGCGCCGCACCGCCCGCCGGACCAGATCCAGCTCGACATCGAGAAAACGCAGCAGGTGCGGATGCGACCCGCGCGACCGGCGCAGCAGGGCGGCGATCCGCGCCGTCAGCTCCGCGATCGCAAAAGGCTTGCAAAGATAGTCATCCGCTCCGCGCTCCAGACCCGCCACGCGGTCCTCGATCCGGTCCTGCACCGTGAGCATGAGCACGGGGAGCGTGCTGCCGGTCCGGCGCAGTTCGGAGGCGAATTCCAGCCCGCTTCCGTCGGGCAGGCGGACGTCCAGCACAATGAGTTCCAGCGCCTGATGCTGAAGAACGCGCCGGGCTTCCGCGAGCGTCTCCGCGGCGCTGACCGTGAACTCGTCATGATTCAACCCTTCGACCACGAGGCGGCGGACGAGCGGATCGTCATCGACGACCAGCACCCTGGCGCGAGAGTCGGAAACCGGGGGATGAGTCTGAAGCGGCATGACGCAAGATTACCCCGTCGCTCAAACCGCGACAACGAAAAAACCGGCCGGAAAGGCTGAATCCGCGGTTGCCAGCCCAGCCGGGCGACCGTCCGGCGGCGCTGCATTACAGCGCGTCCCGGAATCAGTCCGATATCGCTCAAACCTGCTGAAAGGAATACCGGTTTTCGACGGAACAATGCAACCCGAACGCCGTGGAATCCCTCGTGCATGCTCCCGCACGGTGTCCGACGCGCTCCAAGCCGGTCGAGTGCTGGCGCTGCCGACAGCGGTCGCTGTCGGGGTAGCGGCGGCAGCGCTGCGGGACACGCCGCTCTGGGCTCAACCGGACAGCGTCGCCTACCTCGATCTGGCGGCTGCGCTGTCCCGCGGCGACTTCACCGACGAGCTTTTTCTGATGCGGCCGCCGGGTTACCCGCTGCTGATTGCGGCGACAGCGCAGATTGCGGGAGGTTCCGCCGGGGTCGCGCTGCTCGTGATTCAGCGGATGATGGTCGTGGCGATCGCCGCGTTGACCACGCTGACGGCGTTTGCGCTGACGCGGCAGCGCAGCGTTGCAGCGCTGGCGGGGGTTCTGACGGCGCTGACCTGGCCGCTGACGGCGTACGCGGCCGTCATCCTGACCGAAATCCCTTACACGTTCGCGGCAATGACGACGCTGTGCTTGTTGGCGCATCACCTGCACGGCGGGTCGCGCAGCGCGCTCGCGTGCGCCTCCGTCGCCGCCGGAGCCGCCGGTCTGATCCGTCCTCTCGGGATGCCTCTGCTGGCGCTTTGTGCGGTCACGGCCGGAGTTCGGTGGTTCAAGGCGCGGTCGTGCGCTGACGAGAACACTCGGCCCCGGGGGTGCGGGGCGCGTTCGCTGGCGTCACGCCTTTTCGTCGCGGTCGCGCCGGGCGCCGTTGCGCTCGCTGCGTGGGCGTTGCACGTTCGCGCGGTTTTTCCCGACGGCGCGTCCGGGACGTGGATGCGGGCGCAGCTTTATGTCCGAGCCGTGCAGGTTGAGAGACTGAAGGCGCCGTCCTCCCCCGCGTTCCTCGAGCTTCAACGTTGCGTGGATGAGGTCAATGTCGGCCTTCCTGACGGCGAGCGGCGCTTTCGCGTTGAATATCCCTGGGACGCCGTGACCTGCTACCGTCGGAGGCACGGCGTGGGGTTGACGGAAGGGGTACGCCAGCTCGGCGACGCGGCTGAGCCGATCTTCCGGGCGCACCTGCCGCAACTTCTGCTGACAACGCCGCGTCACATGGCGCGGACGCTTCTGATTCCTGATCCGGTATACCGCTACCGTCCAGACGCACCTCTCGTTGCGGATCCGGATCCGTCGTTGAATGTCCTGCTCTCGACAGAAACCTACGCCGCGTCGGTGCTGGAGCGGGTCCGCGATCCGGTGTTCGCAGGCAGATTCGTTCGCGCGGCGGAAGGCGGCCTGGCCGGCAGCGCGTGGACCGCGATGGCTCGCGGGTATTACGCCTTCGTCGAGCGGCCGACGCGACTGCCGATTCCGGTTGCGGATTCGTTTTATGAAGCGTGGATGCTTGGGGCGGTGGCGGGGGGCGTCGTCTTTCTTCAGCGCGGGCGCCGCGCCGGCGCCTTGCTGCTGATGACGTTCGCACTGGTTCACCTTTTTCCAGCCGCCCTCACACAGGGGACGATCCCGCGTTACGCCGTGCCGGTTCAGCCGGCGATCCAGATCACGGCTGCGGCGGGGGTGCTCACGATCGTCGCTTTCGCGCGGCGCCTATGCATGAGCATCCGACTTCGTCCGCGCAGATTCGAGCAGGCGGAGCGTTCGGCGTCCGCGGCCGGAGGTTCCGCCGTCGTCGGCTGATGCATTTTTCCGCCACGCCTCGTTTTCCCCGAACCAACACGCTCCAGCCCGCGTAGTAGTGGCGCGCCAGTTGCGAAGCGTTAGCATCGGCAGGCCGAGGACGGGATGTGATTTCGTTTTTCAGAAGCCAACCGAGGGATTCGAGTCCGTCTGCGCGACGGCTGCGCGCCGCAGTCGGGATCGCGACGATGTTCGCGTTGGGCGGTGGGGTGTTGTCGGCGTGGCTGCTCACCTTGCACCTCAATCACGTCGCCTTGACCGATCTCTTTCAGAGGACGGGGCTGGTGCATGCGCTGGTTTTTCACGCCAGTACGGGGCTCCTGACGGGAGCGGTGTGGGTGCGGGCGCGGCGCGCGTTCATCAGGTCCGCGTGGCCGGGGCGCCTGATGTTCATGATCCTCCCGTTACTGGCCGTTGCATCCTGCGACCGGTGGATGCTGGTGTTCTTCGCACCGATCCCGGAGCGAGAGGATCGGCTGATTCAACCTCATCCGCGCCGGTTGTGGACGCTGGCGCCCGGATACACGCTTCCACCGAAGTGGGGCGGGGACACGATCAACGAACGCGGACTGCGCGGGCCCCTTGCGCCGTTTTCGCCGGGACCGGGTGAGCGGCGCGTGATTCTTGTCGGCGACTCCGTCGCGTTCGGATCGGAGGTGCCCTGGCCTCAAACCTTTGCGGCGGAAATCATCACGCAATCACGAGGGCTTGCCCCTGAAGCGACCTGGACGGTGGTCAATCTCAGCGTGCCGGGGTACGCACCGTGGCAGGAGCTGGACATCCTGAAAGAGGAGGGAATGAAATATGCGCCCGATGTGGTGGTCTACGTGTTCTGTCTGAATGACGTGACGGATCGCCTGCGGTGCGAGGCGCTGCGGGACGCGCCCCGGACGAGCTGGCAGAAGCGGCTCGAAAGCTCGGGTCTGTTCCGGTTCGGGCGCTCGCTGTCCGCCCGACTTTCGCCGCTTGACGCCCGGGTCTGGTACGAGTCTCTTGCCGATCGACACCTGATCGGCGATGCGGATTCGCCGTGGCTGGCGCAGGCGTGGGAGCAGTACCTCGAGGATGTAGACGCCCTGGCGGGGTTCGTCCTCGCGAGTGAAGCCGAGTTCATGATTCTGCTGATTCCCTGTGCGCCCCACGTTCGCCCGGACGCTCAGACAGAAGGCCTGCCGCAACGACGGCTCGCGGCGCATGCCGAGGCGCGCGGTTATGCGCTCGTGGATCTTCTCCCTGTGCTGCGCGACGAGGCCGGGTTCGACATGGGCGGGAGTTCGCAAGCGTTCGTTGACATGTGGCATTTGTCCCCGGTGGGACACCAGCTCGCGGCGCGAGAGCTGGTCCACGCTCTGGATACCCTGAAGCGGAAAGTCAGCGGCGGACCGGATTGATGGGTTCCGGCGGGGAGATTTCGCTGCGGACCCGACTTCAAGGATTGCGGTTTCGGATCAGGAGCCGGATTGTCGGGCTGATCTTGCCGGTCGGTTCCGTCCCCCACGCCGCGACGCGCCACCACGACCGTGGCGCAAGATAGCCGCGACCTTCGATCCGCGCGGCCTCGTAATAACCCAGCATCCCTTCCGAAAGCAACGTCAGCACGTCGCGCTGAGGCCCGTCGTAGCCCTGCGTCTCGAAGCTCGAGAGAATCAGCACATCGCAATCCGAGGCTGCGATCGACTCCGGGGTCATCTCGATCTCGACAACGCGGTAACCCAGCTCGATCGTCCGGGGCAGGTACTGCGGCTTGCCGAAGACGCCGACCCGGGCCGACGGGGGGACGTGCTGCGCCAGCCAGGTCTCCGCCGCATACCGGCTGTCGCCGCGCATCTCGAGATTCAGCGCCGTCAGCAACACGGCGGTCGGGATCACGACGAGCAACGCAGCCACAGCGGTCAGCGCCCTGCCTCGCCGCGGATGTCGCAAAGCCGCAACGATCTCGCCCGCGCCGGCGACCGCCGCCAGGGCAAGCATCGGGAAAAGGAACCGGCTGTAAGAAAAGCCCAGCGCCCCCTGGATCGTCAGAAGGTAATACGAACACGCCGGGGCCAGCAGGATCGCGGCGCGCCGTGGACCGCGACCCAGGGCGGCGACGACGGCGACGAGCATCGTCGCCAGCAGCGGCCAGCCGACAGCGCCGCCGGCGTAACGCAGGCTGACCAGCGCGAGCGTGAGCGGATTGTCATAGCGCGTCTGCTGCGCGTGAAGCGTATCCGCCGAAGCGTCGAACCAGTATTCGAGGCGCGTGACGAAGCGCTCCCAGTTGTGAAACGCGCCGTTGATGAAAAGCCAGGGTAACACAAACGACGCCAGCCCGGCGAGCCAGACCGGCCTCATCAGGACGGATGCGATGACGGTGCCCCAGCCGGAGCGTCCAAGCGGCGAGGTTCTCTGCGCGGTCCGCGCCGTCTCGATCAGAAGCATGAGCGCCATCCCGGGGTAGGCGCCCGCGACGCCGTCCTTGGTACCCACGGCCGCTGCAGCCAGCAGCCCGAGCGCCGCGCATCGACCGGCGCTGGGACGCTCGATCGCCCGCAGATAGGCGACCACGCTCCACGCGAACCAGAACATCGACGGGACGTCGACGTTGCCGAGGCGGGCGAAGTAGGCGAAGTCCACGCCGGCGCAGAACGTCAGTGCCGCGATCAGTGCCGTGAATCCGTCACCCGTCGTCCGCAGCGCGGCGCAGCGCAGCGCCCACCCCGTCCCGACCGCCATCAGAAAGGTCAGCACGCGCGACGCCAGAATCAGCAGCCCGATCCGGTCCGCCTCGGGGGGCGCCAGCACTTTCGCACCGGTCGCGGGGTCGATCGTCATCAGCCCGCGCCACGTCCAGACGGCTTCGATCGTCCGGTACAACCCCGCGTTCAGCAGGTAGTGCAGCGGCGGGTAGCGTCCGCGCCAGTCCTCAGGCCAGCCGTCCACCACGAACGTGCGGTTCGGACCGGCGATCGTGTCCTGACTCCACGAATTGAATGCGGGCAACCCCCAGCCGATCCCCGGCAGGTACGCCAGGCAGGCGAAGGCGGCAAGGACCGCCAGATCGCGGAACCAAGACGGACCGGAAACGATGCCTGGAGCGGTTTGTTGAGCGGACAGCCGAGGTTTTTTCATCGTTTTTGTAACGCCGCCCCTCTCTTGTGGCGAATCCGCAGGTCCAGTGCGGGTCATTATAGGACGCATCCGGGATGAAACCGATCCCCAAGACCGTCCCTCGGGTGACCGATAATTCCCAAGTCGGACACCGGCTTTGAACGATGATACAGGTGAAAAGGAGTTCGCGCATGAACGCAAGAGGTTGGTCCCGCGCCGCGGGAGTCGCCACATTGGCGCTGATCGGATGCACCAGCGCGCCACCCGCCGCGCGCCTGAACGCTCCGCCGCAAGGTGTGACGGGCGATCCGCCGGCGCTGGCGGACGCTTTCACGAGCATGTCGGACAACGCGATGACGCACGACATGACGGTGGCGGACCTGCATTTCATTCCGCACAGCAGCGAGATCTCAGGAACGGGCGTGGTGCGCCTGACGCGTCTGACGCCGCACCTGAATCACTACGGCGGCATCGTGCGCTACGAGACCTTCGAGAAAGATCAGGCGCTGGTGGACATGCGCCTTGAACACGTCCGGGAGTTCCTCGTCGACGCCGGGTGCGACATGAGCCGCGTCGAGGTGAAGGCGATGATCTCCGGGGGGCGCGGCATTCGCGCGTCGGATGCGATCCGCCAGATGGAGAAGGGCACGGCGCCCCCGGCGGACGGACAGGGCGGCGCGGGCATGACGGGCGGCGCATCCGCCTCGGCGGGCGGCTGAGCGTAAGAGGGGCACGGCAAGGAGGCACGACGGTGATGACACGAAGGACGATTCCGCTCCTGGCGGCGCTGGCGACGCTGACGGGCTGCTCGCAGACGGACAACTCGATCGCCACGCAGAAAAAGGGCGGGTGGCAGCGGCTGGATCCCGCCGCTCTGGCGGACGCCGTGGAAAGCCCGCCGCCGAAGATTCTCCCGCAGACGCATTTCGCCGCGGGACAATTGCTCGAGGCGCAGGGCGACTTCAACCGCGCCATCGCCCAGTATCAGCGGGCGGTCCTGCTCAATCACAACTTCGTCGCCGCGTATCATCGCCTCGGGATGGTGCTCGCGCGGCAGGGACGACATCGGGAGGCGATCGACAACCTTGAAAAGGCCGTCGCCCTCCGACCCAACGAGCCGGTCCTCCGCAACAATCTGGGCTTCGAGTACTGTCGGATCAACGACTTCGACCGCGCCGTCACGCACCTTCAGGCCGCCGTGGCGATCGACCCGCAGTTCGAGCGGGCGCAGGTCAACCTCGGGATGGCGCTCAGCAAGGTCGGACGGTTTGACGAAGCTCTCGAGGCTTTCCGCGCCGTCCTGCCGGAGTCGCACGCCCAGTACAACCTTGGCATGATGTTCTGCGGCGCGAAGCGTTACCGCGACGCGGGGCTGGCGTTTCATCGCGCTCTCCAACTCGACCCGGCGCTGACCGCCGCGCGCACCCAGCTCGCTTCGATCGAGGCTTACGTGGACGTGTCTTCCTTCGAGACGCCGCAGCCGGCGTCCGACGATGACTCGAACCCGTCGCCGTGGGAGATTCAAACGCTCACCGGAGCGCCGGAGGCGCAGACGCAGGACTCCCCCAGCCGGCTGGAACCGCTGCAAAAACTGGACGACGACGTGAACCCGACTCCTTCGGACGAGACGGCGGAGTACGTCGCCGACGACTTGGAGCTTATCTCGTCGCCGATCGTTGACGAAAGCGACGACGCTTGCGACGACTCCGTCGCCGATGCGTCAGACGATACGGGCGGTTTTGCGTCGTCAGAGACGGACTCAGGCTCACACGCCTCGACAGAGACCAGCGAAGGTCAGCGCGACAATGACGACCCTTCCGGCGCGCAGCACACCGAGGCGGATGCGACATCGGACGTGCCCGAGAACTCAGACCCGATCCCGCCCGCGGATGAGGATTGTGAGGACGACGGCGAGCCGCACGTGCGCTTTGAAGACGTCTTTCCCGTCGATGACGGCCTGACGCCGCCGATGCCTTATCAGGACGCCCTTGATGCACCGGCGTTCGCCTTCTCGGCGCCGGTGATCGAGAAGTCCGTCGAGACGTGGGTGCGAACCGTCGAGGCGCGGGCGGAGTACGTACCGGTCGAGGTTGAAACGTTCGTCGCCCGCGAGCCGACCTGGTGGACCGAAGCGACCGCCGGGAGCACGCCCTGCGCGGATGAGGCGACCTTCTTCACGGACCCGGATCCCGTGCTGCCCGCCGACGATGACGAAACCGCGTTCTTTATGACCGACCCGGAAGCGGCGTTTTCTGAAGACGATGTGCCGACGGCGGAAACGACGGTCCAGGACGGCACCCCGACGTTCGGAACGCCGCTGAACCCGGAGGCGACCCTGAATGAACCGATCGTGACGGTCGAGGCGTCGATCGATGCCGAGCCGTTTCCGCTCGCGCTTCCGACGACCGAACCCGTCGTTTTCTGGTCGGAGCTTGGATTCGGGCGGATCATGATCGCGGAAGAGCACGAACCGGCGACCTGGCCCAGCTCCCTGCTCGGCTCGATCGAACTGGCGGATCCCGCCGTGGATGCATTAGCGGGGTCGCCCGCCGAAGACTTGGACGGCGACGAAAATTGCGATGACAGCGACTTCGTCGAGCACTGGTCGTCAGACGACTTCCGTTTCGGCTCGATTCTGATGCTTGCGGAACCGGGCGCAGAGGCGGCGCCGGCGCTCGGCACGATGTCGGACCGCCCGGAGCGGACGGCGCGGATCACGTACCCGCGGCCGTGGCCCTGATTCCTCGCCGAAGTTCAAAGGGTAAGAGACGGAGAGGCGCTGCGGCGCCTCTTTTTCATTCCGGGGGTGTTGATCGCCCGAGCGTCCTGAAGAACGAGCGGCTTCAGCTTCCTTCGGACTCCTCGTCGGCGTCAAGGCGGTCCGGGTCGACGACGGCCGCGCGCACGTCGCCGCCGCCGGTGAGGCGAAGGCGGAGCGTCGCGCCCGTGCCGCCGCAGGTCATGTAAACCGTCGTCTCCGGCATGTCGAAGGAATGCGACCGCTCACACGCCGGACAATCAAAACGCACCAGCATAAGAACCCTTCCCGCCTCTCGAACCGCTTTTCCGACCGACGCGCGTCCGCTACGGCGCGACATGAAGCCCGAAGGCGTCATGCACGAGCTGCAGCGCCCGCGGTCCGTCCTCGCGGCGCACGAGGCAGCTTAACACGATCTCGCTCGTCGAAATGTTGTGAATGTTGACGCCGCCCTCGGCGAGCGCCGAAAACATCGTCGACGCCACGCCGGACGCCGTCCGCATGCCCACGCCGATCGCGCTGACCTTTGCCACGCCGTCATCCACGCTCATCCCGGACAGGTTCATCTCACGCACAAGGTCCGCACAGATACGCTTCGCCTCGGCGAGATCCGCGGCGCTGACCGAGAACGTCAGGTTCGCCTGTCGCCCGTCGTCGTACACGTTCTGCACGATATCGTCCACGAGAACGTTCTTTGCCGCGATCGCGCTGAAGATCCGCGCGGCCATCCCGGGTCGGTTCGGCACGCCCGCCAGCGTGATCGATGCCAGATCCTGCTTGAGTGTGACGCCTTGAACGGCGGCGTCCTCCATCCCTTTCGTTTCCGTCATGATCAAAGTTCCCGGCGCGTCCGTCAGCGAACTGCGGACGTGGATCGGCACGCGATACTTCTTTCCGAACTCGATCGCCCGCGAATGCATGACCGCCGCGCCCGCCGCGGCCATCTCGAGCATCGTGTCGTAGCTGATGCGGTCGATCTTCCGCGCCTGCGGCACGAGGCGGGGATCCGTCGTGTACACCCCGTCCACGTCGGTATAAATCTCGCAGATCTCCGCGCCGAGGACGCTCGCCAGCGCCGCGGCTGTCGTGTCCGAGGCGCCGCGCCCCAGCGTCGTGATCTCCCCGCCCGCGTCAATCCCCTGAAACCCCGCGACGATGACGATCCGTCCCGCCGCCAGCTCCCGGTCGATCCGCTCCCGGCTGATCCGCTGAATCCGCGCCCGCGTGTGAACACTGTCCGTGAGCAGCCCGAGCTGCGCGCCCGTCAGGCTGATCGCCTCGTGACCTGCGGCGTGGATCGCCATCGCCATCAAAGCGATCGACACCTGCTCGCCGGTCGTCAGGAGCATGTCGAGTTCCCGCTTCGGCGGGTCCGCGGAGACCTCGCCGGCCAGTTTGAGCAGTTCGTCCGTCGTATGCCCCATCGCGGACACGACCAGAACAACCTGCTTGCCCTCGAGCTTGGCGCGGATCGCCCGCCGGGCGGCGCGGTGAATCCGCTCCGCATTGGCGACGCTCGTCCCTCCGAATTTCTGCACGATCAGCGGCACGGTCGGGGAAGATACCGGCCCCCACCAGCGGTTCAAGGACAGCGCGTCTGCCGCGCCGACGCGCAGCCCCTTCGCAACAGGATTACCCACCTGCCCCAGGTTCGGTGAGCAGGATTACGCACTCATCGCTTGTCGCGTCCGCCGTCTGCGCGTTTTTTGTGCGGACTTTGAGGCCTTTGCGGAGGCTCACCGCTTATCCTCCGAGGCTGGTACGCAACGTGCCGTGATATTATCGCTCGAAACGGGCGCCTTGCCGCCCGGCGGATAAGACATGCGCTTATGCCGTCGGGACTCGAGGCCTTGGGGAACCCGTTGCGCTCGTCGCAGCGGTGTGAGGTTGGTTCGGACGGGCAGGCGACCCGCCTCGGGCAGATCCGCCTCCTTCGCGACCGACGCGTGCATAACCCGCGCACGTTGTCGGTCGCGAGGCCTTTTTACCGATGCCCTCGGATCCGGCTCGTTCTGGGCGGCACGGAACCGGAATCCTGAATCTTGATTCGTATCATCTTGGATTCGTTCCAGCCCCCGCGCAATCAATCATCAAAGATGTCCGACGCGTCGCGGACCGCTTTCTCGCGCGTCTCCTCGTTGAGTTCCTTCTGAAGACGGATGATATCCTGAAGCATCGTCACCGCGTCGTGATACCCTTCCGTGCGCTTCATCCGCGTCAGGACTTCCGCCATCTCCTTCAAGACCAGCGCCTGCGCCGGATCGACGGCGACCTCGGAGGCGTCGGTCCCGTCGGCGCTCCAGTTCCGCACCAGCTCCGCCGCTCCCGGAAGCCGCGCCTCGGCGAGCTGCTTGAGCGGGAGCGAAACCTCGGTCTCAATCCGCTCGGCGATGCCCAGATCGTTCAGCGCATTGATCCGGATCTCCGCGACGATCCGCTCCACCTGCCGCGCGACCGCCGCTACGCCCGCGGCAAGGCTCCGCTGGCGACGCTCCAGCGGCGCGAGGCGCTCCGCGCGCTGCGCCGGCGTCGATTGCGGCGTCAGCCGATCCGCCGCGGTCAGCAACTGCCGCCGCAGTTCTTCCTGCTGATCGACGAGCCGCTGGAATTCCGAGCGGGCCTCCTGCTCACGCCGGGCGAGGTCGGCCTGAAGCTCCTCGGGCGTCACGACGCGCAGCGTCACCGGAAGCGAACGCGCTTCGCCCGGTCCCGTCACATCATTTAAGTCCGCCGCGTGCGCCGCCAGTGAGATCATGTCCCCCGGCGCCGCACCCGCGGACGCCGGCGACCACTCCACCGTCACCTCGTACACCTTGGACCGCGGCGCCAGCGGAGACAAAACCGGAGCAGCCGGAACATCCGGAGAGTCCGCCAGGTCCGCCTCCAGCCGCACCGCACCCAGCCCGAAATCGTCCGTCGCCTCGACGCGCATCGGGAGCACCGCCTGCGGCGTAACACGCTCGCCGACGCCGGGAAGCAGCAGCCGGACCGTCGGCGCCTCGTCCACGATCAACCGCACCACGAAACGTTCATGTCGCCGGCTTGAGAGTCCTTCCGGATCGGTGAGCTGCACGTGATACGTCGCCCCAGTCGAGACGTCGATCCGCGCCCGCCAGCGCTCCTCCGCGCCTTCGAGAGTTCCCAGCGGTTGATGATCCGCGAACCACGCCGCCGAGGCGACGGGCTTGCTGGTCGTCAGATCGATATCGATCCGGCTTCCCGCCAGCGCCCGGATCGTTCGCTGGTTCGCCGGAAGCGTCGCTTCCTCCAGCCCCGCGTACGCCGGCGGCGCCACCCGGATCGACGCGGAACTGACGCGAGGCCTTTCCGAGAGCACGACCTCGATTTCGCGCGTTCGGTCGTCGCCGCCTTGAAGGCGAAACCGCAGCGGCTGCTCCAGATTCACGAAGGTGTGCCGCACCTCCGCGTCTCCGACACGCGTCATCGTTTGACGCCCGTGCTGTCCGCCCGCCGTCTCAAACAGAACCTCGACGTCGCGCGGTACGACTCCCTCCACGCGGGCTCGCACCTCCAGATCATCCCCTGTCGCCGCGACGATCCGGTCTCCCTCCACGTCGAGCACCAAGTGCGTCTGCTTCGGCCACTCCCGGGCCGACAGCAGAAACGAACGACGCAGCGCCAGCCCCAGCGACGCCGGGCAGACCTGATACCAGATGCCCAGGCACATTCCCGACAGCGCCAGAATGCCCGCCGCAACGGCGGCCCGACGGTGGCGAAGCAGCGCCGAAACATCGATCGAGGACAAGGCTGCGTTCGCCTCGGCGATCACCCTTCGGGCGAGTTCTCGAGAATTCGTTTCTTCATCACCGATCTGCCCGCGCGAGAAACGCACGGACGACACCAGCAGCGTTCGAAGTCGAGGGTCCGCCCGCTCCACCAGATGCGCGGCGTCGGAGGTGTCGAGCGGCTGACGAAGCGCAGGCCGAAGCCGTCGAAGGACGAGGTAAGTTAACGTCGCCAACAACGGCGCCAGCAGCGCCCCGCGCGCCGCCCGCCCCAGCCGCAGGTAATAATCCGCCGCCACCAGCAACGCGAACCCGACGCCCCACGCCGCGACGATCGCCGCTGACGCCTCCGCCACGACGTACCACCGCCACCGGCGCAGCAGCGCGCGGAGGCGATGTTCGATCGCCGGCGAGAGACGGATCGGTTCAGGATTTGACGACATCCAACAACGCTCCGGTCACGACGCCGGCAGCAGCATTCCCGGCCAGAACACCTCGACTCCCGCGATGATCGCCGGCGGAAGGAAGACCGCCGGAAGCATGTCCGCCACCGGGATTTTCTTCACATCCAGGATCATCAGCGCCGTCCCCAGCATCAGCACGCCCCCCACCGCCGCCATCATCGACCGTGACACTTCCGGCAGCGGATCCGCCGCCAGATACGCCAGCACGGACAACCCGCCCTGAAACCCGATCACCGTCACGACGCTGAGCATGACGCCCCACCCCAGCGTCGACGCCAGCGCCATCGAGCAGAATCCGTCCAGCGCGGACTTGATGTAGAGATAACCGGGGTCGCCCTGCGACCCATTCCGCAGGCATCCGAGCAGCGTCAGCGGTCCCACGCAGAAAATGACGCTCGCCGTCAGGAACCCTTCCGCGAACCGGTGTCCCCCGTCCCCGCCGCTCCCCCCGTTCCCGCCCCCCCCGAACCGCACATGCACCCACGTTCCGAACCCCTCGATCCGCTGGTGCAGCCCCAGCAGCGTCCCGAGAATGCAACCGGGGATCAGCGACCCGATCATCACCATCGCCAGCCGCGCGCCGTACGTATCCGGATAACGCACCTGCCCCTTGAACCGCGCCACCGTGTCTCCGAAGACGATCACCGCCGCATCAATCCCCAGCGTGATGGTCATCAGCCCCAGCGCGCTGAGCACAATCTGCTGATAACGCTGCGGCATCCGTCCGGACAGCAGCAGCCCGACCGCGCTTCCCAGCGCCACCGTGAGGGCGTTCACCACCGTCCCGTTGATATGCTCCCACCCCACCGACCCGCCCTCCGCCGCAACCCCGCCGCGCCCCCCTCAATCCGTGCATCCCCATCCCGCGATCCGAGAATAACTCGTCAGGTTCCGCAATCCCAGCGCGGCATCTTCATTTCGAGCTTTGAATGCGGGATTGGTCGCCTCGGCGATTCCGGCTGGGCATCAGGGGCCATCGGGTTCAACGACTCGCATTCCCTGGACCGCCAAGGAGTGAACATCGCGTCCTGCGCCGGTCGGCGAACTCGTGAGGGATCATCGTGCGTACGAGCAACCTCTTTACACCGCAACCCACGATGAACGAAAGCAATAAACAAGCAGACAGAATCGCTGACTCGACCCCTCAACGTCGAAACACCTGCTCATCCGAGACATGAGCGGTCAAGTTAAAGCAGAGGTGTTTTTTTTTGACATCCGCGTTCTTTTTGGTATGTTTTGTTTATGGGTCGTCGCCTAACCACCACCCCATCCGTGCTGATTTCATGGGAACACCGACCGGAGTTGTAGCATGACACGAAGAATGGTTTTGACCGTCAGCGTTCTGTTGATGATGTTCTGTTTGGGAGAACACCTTTTCTCCGCCGTCCCGGCGCGCGGGATCGGAGCTTGTGGTTGCTACAACCCCACGAACGAGTGCAAGGTGACGCCGACGACTTGCGTCTGCCCGTCACCCGGAGGAACGTGTCCGGAGGATCGGCGCGAGAAAATCAACGATGTGGTTCGGTTTGTGGATGGAAACCACAGTCAGGCGAACGACTGCTACGAGCATATCAACGAGGAAATCATCTGTTACAAGGACTGGGATTGTGTGGATGGAGGAAACCTCAACTGCACGGTTCCAAGCCCAACCAACCCCAGCGGAAGCTGCCGGCTTACCGGCGGCAGCCTGCTCCACACGGAGACAATCTCTGATTACTGGATGAGACGCGGCGATTGCAACGCCTCTCCCTGCGAGGGAACCTCCTGCGGCGACTGAAGCGGAATCCGTCAAGGGGTTGACGCCGGAGGCTGCTGACCCGTCACCCGTTTGCCATTCCTGGATCGAGGGCGAAATCATGTTCATGATCGTGATCTTGGTGGTTGCCTGCGGCTTTGTCGTTCAAGATGCGCCGCTGCCCGAAGAACTTCTGGCGGCCCAGCGGTTCCGGGAAGACCTTTTTCTGACGGCGCACATCCGGTGGGTGCGGGAAACGCCGCAGGGTCGTCGATACTACTCGTCCACTTATGCTCCTGGAGATTTTCTTCTGAAGGATCACGGGGACGAGACGGGTCTCGTCGATCCGCAGATGGTTCGACCCAACATGGCGCACGCATATTCGGAGCGGCGCCTGCTCATGACGGAGGGGCGGGACCAGTGGGATTACCGCGACCAGGGTCTGCTGGGATTGTACTTTGAACCGGGGTGCCCCGTGATTCAGGAGCAGCCGGACCTCCGCACCCTCGGCTGGATTCCCAGTCCGATGCTGTATGACCGCCCCGATTTCCTCCAATCCGACACGTTTCTACAGTCCGCGTTGGCCGGTACCGCGTGGGAGTTTCAGGTGGATTACCCCGCCGAGGGTTTGTGCGAAGTCCGGGCCAAGTCCTCGTCGCAGATTTACCTGTGGAAGCTGGACGCGACTCAGGGATATGCGCCGATATCGGTTCAGACCACGGCGACCTTTCCTGATGGGTCTACGCGCACGTATGAATCACGGTTTCAATACGCGGAGTACGACGGCCGCCGATTTCCCTCTCAGATCGAGATGATCGACGGGCCAAGGGGAGTCCGCGAAGTCGTCAAGATCCTGCACGCCGAGTTCGACAAGCCGTGGCATGCTTTGGATCTCATTCCCGGCGAAGCCCTGGATATGCCCGCCAGAGTCAACATCGGTTACCAGTACGCAGGCGGCACACCGGCCGACGCCAAGCTCGGTCCGCACCTTTTCGATGGTCACAGTCGTCCGCTCAATGACGCCGAGCTTAAGGAACTTGCGGATAAGGGGCAGTATCCTCCAGATGCCGTTAAGCCATTGATCGCCCTTCATAAGAAGAGGCCGCTTCCCGGTTCCACGCCCGTGGATGCGGTCGCGTTTCTTGACGCCCCCGGGGAGCCGGTCAGGCGCGCGCTCGGGCGCTGGGAGGAATACGTCCGGCGCTACATCATCATCCACAAGATGAATGACGCCCAGGCGCGAGCCGCGTGGAAGAAACTCTCCGAATGTCAGGAGCAGGCCCGCGCGCACCTTGAGGACCACAAGGCGGAGATCGCGGAGAACGACCGGATGATCGACGCAGCGAAGAAAGATGCCGCAGCGAAATCGTCCTCTCCGGCGGAATCCAAACCCCAGGAGTCCACCCTTTCCGAAGACGTCGGACTTGCTGAACTTCAGGCCCGGCGCGCCAAGCTCGTGGACGAACCCTTGGACAAGATATTTGACAAGTGTCTGCGGGCGTCGCTTTGGGAACTGCTGACTTCTGCGCAGCAGCGTTCCTGGAATGATACGTTGAAATCGAAGAAAGTCGATCGTCCGCAGACGCCCGTCAACACGCCTTGAGCGTTTTCCCGGAGCCGCTTTCGTGCCGCAAAGCGGCTCCGGGAGGGGGCTTCAATGAGACCGAGAAGATCCCAACGACTTCCCATCGGCGACAAAACGATCCGCAGACCGTTGTGGATCAATGACCAACGCCGATGCCCGACGCCATCGGAAACTCCCGCGGAAGTCAAGCGTGGTCCGGGGCATAACAGCCCGCGAAGAACCCGGGATCGGTCTTTGTGATGCCGGTTTTTCCCGATGAAATTCGCCTCCCGGGAGGGAGGCGCACCCCTTTGTCAACGGGCTGATCGGCGTTAACTCCTCCTCTTGTCCAATCCTCTCCCCGGCTGCGGTTTGATGGGATAGACTCTCCCCTGACCCGATCCATAACGGGAGTGATCTGGCCGCGGGTGCAAGTGCGCCTCGGGCGAGTGGCGGAACGGCAGACGCCGGGGACTTAAAATCCCCTGTCCCGTCAAGGGACGTGCGGGTTCAAATCCCGCCTCGCCCATCCTGACGGGCACGGATGTCTCCTTCGATTCCCAGGGGTCAGGCTGCGGGGCGTCGCCAACGTACCCGCCGATCGGTGCGGAATGCGACACCGGTCGGGCGCCCCGCGGCGACGATCCGCGTCACGGCGAGGGTGAGGTGGAAGCGGATTCGAGCGCCGCCGCCCGGGCCTCGCAGGCGCGCATGTCCTCGGGCCGCTCGAGAACCCGGTAGCATTCCGCCAGCACGCGCCAGTGCGACGGCTGATTCGGCTCCAGCTCCGCCGCCTTCCGCAGCGGCGCTTCCGCCTCGCCCGCCCGGTCCGCGATCAGGAGCGCCTGACCGAGAAGGCGATGCACCACGGCGCGTTGCGGCAGCAGCGCCGCGGCGCGCTGAAGGTGCGGGATCGCGCCGTCCGTGCGTCCCAGGGCGAGGAACACCTCCCCCAGCAGGTGATGCCCGTCGCCGAAATCCGGGTCGAGCGTCACCGCGCGCTGGGCCTGCGCGACCGCTTCGAGCGGTTCATTCCGCGTCAAGGCGAGGACCGCGAGCGCATGCAGCATCTCGGGCGACTCGCCGTGAAGTTCGATCGCCCGGTGAAGCGCCGCCTCGGCCGGGTCGGGTCGGCCCGCGGCGGCGAGCAGCCGGGCGACGGTCATAAGGGTTTCGCGCGTCGGGTCGAGGTCCGCCGCGGCCTTGAGCTGCGTCACGGCGCGATCCGGTTTCCCCACGGAGAGCAGGAACCGCGCGTACTCCCGGCGAAGCGCGGCGCTTTCCGGGCTGACCCGCACGGCGCGCTCCAGATGCGCCTCCGCGTCCGCCCGATCCTGAAGAAGGATCGCGAACCACGCCTGCCTCGCCAGGTCTGCCGCCGACGCCGTCAACCCCCAGCGAATCAGCGCCGCACCTCGCGTTCGCCCTTCTTCGACGGCGCTGCGCTGCTCGGCGCTGAGACGCGACGCCCCGGAAAGCGACTGCTCCATCGTGACGCCGTAGTCGAACGACGCGCGGTAGGCGCGATCCGCACCGGCGTCGAGCCGCTGCATCACCCCGCTGTGCGCCCAGAGCAGGGCGATCGGCGCCATCGCCGCCAGAAAGACCGTCCCGGCGCGCGTCAGCCGCCCGCCCCGGCGCAGCGAGAACTGCTGGAGACGCACATTCGTCCGCGTGAACATGCGCGTCGTCTGCAGCGCCAGGTAAGCAAGGATCGCCGCCACGCCCAGCGCCATCAGAAAGGGAACCACGTCATAAAGCCCGCGGAACGCCGCGAACGCCGCGAGAAAATACCCCCCCAGCAGCAGCTCCTCGAGGAGGTTGTAATCCCCTCGCATCGACGCCGACAGTACGCCCATCACGCACGCCAGCCCGACCCAGACCGGTTCGGGCATCGCGCCGAACGCTTCCGAA
Source organism: Phycisphaerae bacterium (assembly GCA_013360585.1). GTDB lineage: Bacteria > Planctomycetota > Phycisphaerae > UBA1845 > UBA1845 > JABWBH01. Next base: position 102,228 of record JABWBH010000004.1, read on the forward strand.
AACAACACCCGCGCCGCCGCGTAACCCGCCGCCGCGTAAACCCCCGCGTGAACCGCGAACCTTGCCCGCCGCGCCGACCGATCCCGCCGCGCCTCCGGCGAAGCCTTCCGCTTCGCGCGCGGTTGGGCGAACGAAGCCGGCGCGCCGAATCCGAAATACAAGGCGTCGTTCGGACACACGCTGACGCAGTCCATGCATTTCATGCACCCGGGATCCACGACCATCCCGAAGTCGCGCACCTCCTCGTGAACCCGCACGTTCGATGTACACGCGGCTGTGCAATGCCCGCACCCCTCGCAGGCGTCGGTGACGCGGATGCGACCCGGCGCGAGCCGATCCGCCACGCCGAAGATCCCCCCGTAAGGGCATCCGTAAGTGCAGAACCCCTTCGACCCGAGCAGGTACACGATCACGAACCCGCAGGTCAGAAACGTCAGCCCGCCGATCACCCACCCGGGAAACGTCGCCCAGAACTGCGTCGTCGTCAGGTGCATCTCGGCGTGCGCTACGGAACGCCCGGCCGAGGCGCGCTGCACGATCGGAAACACGAACATGTAGAAGAACGCGATCAGCGGAACCCAGATCAGCAGGCGCGACCGCATCGCCCGGGGACGGAGGCCCGCCTTCCCCAGCAACCAGCGACACAGATCCTGCAAGGCGATGACGTGACACCCCCAGCCGCAGAAGAACCGCCCGAGCACCAGCGTCGAGAGGATCGCCAGGGCGAAAAAGATCGCTCCCGCGTTGACGATCCCGCTCTTCGAGAACTCCATCGCTTCCGAAGGCTCCAGCGGCGAGAGCGTCCGCCCGGTCGCATACCAGTGCGCGATGTGCACGGCGATCAGGAGATGCACCGCGATCAGCACGAGCGCCCGGCGACGCGACATCCGCGACGGCTTGACCCTGCCGCCGGAGGGCAGCACCGGCAGCGCGACCTTCGTACCGCCGCCGCGATCGGGCAGCGCGGATCCGGGATCGCCCCCGCAGCGGGCGACCGCGGTCTCGCCGTCGCCCGGCGCCTTCGATCCGTTGCGGCGGGAAACGCGAGTCGTGCTAGAGTAGTGCATGCCCGATGACCCGACGGACCTTCAATCCAACGAACTTCGCCGCGACAACGCCACCGACCGAACGTTGAAGGAGGCATCCTATCTGACGCGACGCGGGCGCCTCAAGATGCGATCATGAAAGCCCAACCCTTCGCCCCGAAAACCTGCCATCGTTGCGACTACGACCTTTCCGGTCTGCCGGAGGACCACCGCTGTCCCAAGTGCGGCCTGCGCTACGACGCCGACACCCGCTCGTGGCGCCCGAGCGAACCGTGGATTCAACCCGCCGCTCTGTTGATGCTCGCCATGTACATCGGACTGCCGGTTCTCGTCTGGCGCAAACCAGCGCTTGAGCTTGTCGTGCGCGCCCTGGCGGAGACGGTGCTCTGTTTTCTGGTGGTACGTGCGTGGCGTCATGAGCGCAAGGGCATCCTCATCGCCGTCCACCCGGAAGGCGTCTTCATTCGCGACCACGACCGCGAGGAGTGCTTCGACTGGGCGTCGATCGAATCTCTCGAAGTCGACGAGCGCGCGGGCCAGTTTTCTCGCCGGCATCAACTGCATCTGCGCCTGACGAGCGGGCGGCGGATTCCGCTCACGACGTTTTTTCTCTGGTCGGCGGACAAGAAGGCGTTTGCAGCAGTTTTCGGACTCACCCGCCGGCGCCACGCGGATGCGTCGAGCGCGAACGCCGTCGTGCGGGAAACGCCGCCGTCCCCGACGCCGTGATCCGGCGCCGAGGGCGGTGGGGCGTCGCTTCAATCCGGTTCCGATCCGATGACCGCGGCGCGGTCCGACCGGACATCAGTCGCAATCACACGCCAGCCGTTTTGAGGGATACTTGCAGAATTTCTTCTTCGGGGTGCTCGTGTCATTCGAGCAGGCAATCGCCACATCGACGCGGCCTGTGCAATCTCCATCCCCGTCGCATGCCTTTCCGGTTTCGGGGCAGATGACGTCTCCGCGACGATCCGGACATCCCCCGGCAGCCCCGTCGTCGCAGTTATTCGCGACGGCCAGCCCGGTGATCTCGTGACTGCACTTTTTCTTCCCCGCGTCCGCCTTGCACACCACGTCCTTCGGCGCGAAGCACTCCTCCGGGCGGATCAGCGTGATCTGCGGTTCGCCGATCCAACCGGTGTCGATGTACTTGACGCGCTGCCCGCGTACGAGCAGGTCCAGCCAGTACGGACCCGCGGCGACGGAGACGATCTCGCCGTCGTGACGTTCGTCGGTCATGACCACGAGGATCTTCAGTTTGCCGCTGTCCTGACGACAGTTGGCTTTGAACTTCTTCACGTCGTCGCAGGGAATTTCCGGTGGGAGGGTGCAGTCGTTGCCGCCGTCACCGAAGGAATGCATCGCACCCAGCGGGTCCGGGCACAAACCGAAGGCGTAGGCGTAACACTCCTGCGGCGCCTGAAAGATCCCGTCGCGCGGGTTGTCGTCGTCATACTGCGTCGGTCCCTGCGCCCCGGGTCGGTGGGCGCTTGTGCCCCAGAGCATCGGCTGGGCGCAGGTCGCCAACTCGCCTTCGGCGCTGCGGAAGTATTGCACCTGATACCAGCCGGCGCCGTCGAGCGGCATCGTGTAAAATAGACCGGATTCGGTCAGATCGACGTTGCTGTAGTAGTAAGAACCGGGGTTGCACGCCAGCTCGCCAAAGTCGTAGGCGACGCCCGGATAGGCGGTCCTGAACCCCTGGCACGCCTCGCTGAAGTCTTCGCCGGTGACAACAACGATGACGCATCGCTCCGTCTGCGCGTCTCCGCACGTCCAGTACCACGCGAAGTTGGTGTGCGTCGACTGCGCCCCCGCAATCGGCGTAACGAGGTCGTTGACCGCCCCGCCGCTGCAGTAGGACGGACCGAAGAACCAGCGCGTGCTGCCCAACCCGCAACCGTCCTCGTCCTCCGGTGCGCCCGTGTGATCCGGATCAAACGCGTCGAAATGCTCCGCGCCGTAACAGCCCGCAATCGGCGCCCGGTACTCCTGCCACGGTCCGAAGATCGGCCGCCCGTCTTCGATCCGCACCGACGCCACCTTGAGCGGCGCGACGGCGACGCCCCGCTCAACCGGGCGCAACTCCTTCCCCGCCACCTGCCCCGTGATCGCCGCGAGGGCGGTCAGAGCCGCAACGGTGATCCTGCAATTCCGATGCGGCGACACTCGCACCTTCAGAGACTTTCCCTTGCACATGACGTTGCTCCTTCCATCAACATGACCAAGGCGCGGCGTCAACGCGACGCCTCGCGCCGAACTCCTCAACCCCCGTCCCGTCCCCCGCGCCGCAACCGGCGCGCGGATCGAGCCGGGACTCGTGCTGCAAGGGTGATGCACGACGCCAGAGGTCGATCGACCCGTCGAGCGGCGATCTTCGGCGCCGCCGGATCTTCCCCCGACACGCCTGACAACCCGGTTTCAAACGAGGCGGTCAACGAGACCTCTGTCCGGGTTCATCAACGCAGGTTAGACTTTCAATTCACGCGCCGGCGCCACAGGTTTTCTCAATATTCGCCGGCCGTGCTCGGAGAGGCGCTGGTGGCCGAATCACAACAGGAACCTGCAAGACCCGCTCCCGAGGGGCCGCGCGGTCCCGGCTGGGTGCTCATCGGTTTTCGCGGAAGCGGGAAGACGACCGTCGGCCGCGCGCTGGCGGAGCGGCTTGGGGTACCCTTCGTCGACACGGACGAGCAGATCGTACGTCGCGCGGGTCGCTCGATCCGGGAGATCTTTGCCGACTCCGGTGAATCGGCGTTCCGGGAGCTGGAGCGCGCGATGATTGCGGAACTTAACCCGTCGCCCGCCAAGATCATCGCCGTCGGAGGCGGCGCAATTGAGGATCGTCGCAACGTCGCCCGATTGCGTAAACTCGGCCGCATCATCTGGCTCGACGCGCCAGCCGCCGTCCTCACCGCCAGGATCGCTGCCGACCCGGAAACCGAAACCACGAGACCCTCGTTGACCGGATTGAGTCCGGCAGATGAGGTGGCGACCGTGCTGCTGCGCCGCCGCCCGTTGTACGCCCAGGCCTGCGACCTTCGCGTCGATGCAACTTCCGACACTCCCGCCGTGATCGTCGAAGTCATCCTCAAGGCTTTTCCCCCCGCATCGGCCTGAACGCGTCTTATTCAGGGCGGCATTGAGTTGCGGGGATTCACCCACCGAGAAGGGGGGGCGGAATCTGGGAAGCGACGCTAAGGCTTGCGTGGGTATCTGTCTTTGACATTCGGCGCAGATTGACATCCGCGAGGCGAGCATCGGTCAGGGTGCAGCGCCAGCCGGATGCCCAGATTTACGGATCGATCGAGAGTGCGTCTCTTGGTCGGATCTTCGATCCGAATCATTGTCGAACAACCAGTGCCGTCAGGTCGTCACTGACAACGAGGATCATGTTCAATAATTTAAGGGAGAATCCTCATAGAAAAGACGAAATTGCATGTTAGGATTCCCCCCTTCAAGAGGCGGGTCGCCGGGCGGCTGCGGCCTCTGCGGTTGCCGAAAAATTTGAAGAACCCGCGCGTTCAACAGCGCTTCTTTCCCCTCCGGAAAGCACCGGGAGCACCTTGCATAACCCGGTGCTTTCTTTTTTGGGGTCGCGCGTTCACCGGCGAGGGTGCCGCGGACCCGTCAACCCGCCCCTCCCGCCGCGTGGTTTCCGAGGGCGCCTGGATCGGATCCGCCCCGAAACGTCCTCACTTTCGGCGGTTTTCGGAGATTCTTAACGAATACCGCGCGCGGAAGACACAATTTACTCACAGGCGGACGGGTTGATGTCGGCTGGAGAGGACGTGCCGGGTTGAAGATCGTTTACGGCGTTCACGGTTACGGTCGCGGGCACTCGATGCGAGCCCGAGCGGTGTTGCCTGCGCTGACCAGCCGGCATGACGTCCTGCTGCTCGCCGGCGGGGACGCCTACGAAGCGCTGTCGCCGGACTACCCCGTGACGCGCATTCCGATCCTGCGTTTTCAATACCGTCGTCCCGGACGGATCTCCGTGCGGCGCACCCTGCGCGACAACGCCGGCACGCTGGCGGACCTCATGCTCAGACGAGGCGCGATGCGCGACGTGATCGAGCGCATCCGGACGTTCAAGGCCGATGTCGTCATCTCGGACTCGGAAGTGTTTACGAACCGGGCGGCTGCCTGCCTGCGCGTGCCGCGCATCAGCTTCGATCATTTCGGAGTGCTGGTGTACTGTCACCTTCCGCTGGACGCGGTCGATCGGTTGCGCGCCGCGGGACAGGCGGCGGTGTACCGCCTCCTGATGGGCACACCGCAGCGGGTCGTCGTCTCCAGCTTCTTCGACGCGGCTCCGAAGCGCCCCGGGGTCCGTGTCATCGGTCCGGTCATCCGCCCCGAAGCCCGCGCCCTGAAACCCGCCGCTGGCGACCACCTTCTGGCGTATTTCAGCATCGGGGAGAAAGAGTTCGACGCTCGCGTCGAACAAGCGCTGCGGCAGGCGGGTGTTCCGGTCCGCATTTACGGCGCGCCTCGAACCGGGTCCGACGGCAACCTGACGTTCAAACCGATCGCGAACCGTCCCTTTCTGGAGGACTTTGCGTCGTGCCGGGCGATTCTGGGCACAACGGGCAATCAGCTCTTAAGCGAGGCTTTGCATTTCGGGAAACCGGTCCTCGGCCTGCCGATCGACTGTCTTGAGCAGCGGATCAACGCCGCGGCCGTGGAGCGCCTCGGCATCGGCTGGTCCCGGCGGCGCGAGGATCTGTCCAGCGATCTGATCCAGTCCTTTCTGGAACGCGCGCCGCGATTCCGCGAGTCGCTTAAGTGCGGCGCACGTGACGGGGAGCGTGAGGCGATCGAGGCGATCGAGGCGTTTGCGGTCGAACTGACCGGATCGAAGGGGATATCGCGAGGCTCTCCGGCGCCCGGCTGCCCCGCTCCCGTCAACGCCCCCGAGATCCTCCACACCAGGGAACTCCAGGAAAAGCAGCGGGATATCCGTTTCCGGACCGAGGCCGCGATGACCCCGCACACGCAGGAGGCGTTATGACCACGTGCTCACGCGCGACGTCCGGCGGCGATGTCCACCCGCCCCACGGCAAGACCTACCGCAGCGTCTTCATTTCCGATGTGCATTTGTGCGCCCGGGATGCCCAGTCCGAGCGCCTTTACGAGTTCCTCGACGGGCTTCGCTGCGACTACCTCTACCTGGTCGGAGACGTCATCGATGTCTGGGCGCTGCGCAAGAAGTGGTACTGGCCGCGGCAATACAACGACGTCGTACACAAGCTCCTGAAGCGTTCCCGCAAGGGGGCCAAGGTTATCCTCATTCCCGGTAATCACGACGACTTTTTCCGCGACTTCCTCGGCACGCGCTTCGGCGACATCGAGGTGCGTGCGCACGACTATCACACCACGGCCGACGGCCGGCGCTTCCTCGTCATTCACGGCGACCAGTTCGACACCGTCGTGCGCTATCATCGGTGGTTGTCCGTGCTGAGCTGCTGGGCATATCAATACCTGATCACGCTTAACCGCCTCGTGAACGCGGTGCGCCGGCGGCTGGGCAAGCCCTACTGGAGCCTCGCCGGCGCGGTCAAGCAGCGCGTCAAGCGCGCGGTCAAGTTCATCAGCGACTTCGAGACCACGCTCATCGCCGAGGCGAAGCGGCAGAACGTCGCCGGCGTCATCTGCGGTCACATTCACCAGCCGGATCTGCGGCAGACGGACGGAATCCTTTACGTTAACACCGGCGACTGGGTGGAGCACTGCACGGCGATCGTCGAGGACGAGACCGGTCGCCTCAGCCTGATCACCTGGCCGGAGAACGCCAAGGCCACGGGCGCGCGGACCCTCCGCTTCGAAGCTCCCGCTGACGCCGAGACGCAGGAGGGTGTCATTGACATGACCCTTGATACCCCGGGCGCCGACCCCGGCCGCAAAACCGGCGGCGCGCGGGGACCGCGGCGCCCGGCGCCCGCGCACGCTTCGTGACCGCGCCCGACCGCTTCCCGGCGGCACTGCGGACGTCGTGTCGCCTCTTTCGGCGGCGTGCGCCGAAGCCGCGGCGGGGGTAGGGTGGGCTGACCGCTCCGCGGCTGCGTGTAAATCTCGCCGCGTTCCGACGCGAAGACTCATCGCGTGGATTCCGACGGGATGAACGACATCGTGACGAGGAAAGGCTCGGGACCGGCGTCGTTGACTTCGAGGCGGATCACGACCAGGGCGTTGCACGGGAAGTCCGCGCCGAGAAGGAACGTCTGCGCCGCCGCGAATCCCGCATCCGGCACGGCTGCGTCCGCGTCGCCGGCGGGTGCGGAGGAAAAACCCACGCCGGTCAGAAGCGCGTCCTCGTTGAAATCGTCTTCGGATGCGGTTTCCCTGACGAGATCCGCCAGCGCTTCACCACCGATGCTCAGCAGGCGGGCGCAGGGAAGCTCAAGCGTCTCGCTGGCGGCATTTCCCTCAAGGACGCGCAGGGGGCTTGACCCGCCGAACTGGACGAACTGCGGCACGGTGTCCGCATCCGTGTGATCGTAGGTTCCGGCGGTGAAGAGCGCCCGATGCGGCGTGTTGTTGATGAAGACGATCTCGATCGCCCCGCGCTCGCCCGCCGTGTCGCCGCCGAGAGACGCGGTCTGATTCAGAAAAGCATCGGCGCATCCGGACGCAACGATGACACAGACTGACGCCGCGACGCCGACTGATCGTTTCAATACGGATTCCCACCAGTTGTGCATGACGTTTCGCCTTGCCCTGAATCCCGCGTCGCCGTCTCCACCCCGTTTCCGTGCGTCGAACGTCGCCCGGAAACGCGCCCTCTGAATGCATTATCGACGGTCGCGGCGGCTCGATAAAGGCCCCCCTCACGCGATCGCCGGGGACGCAGCGGCGGCTCGGCAAGCCGGGCGAGTTACTCGCGCGGCGCCAGACCGCGAGCGGTGTCGAGGTAATGCGCGTACGCGGCGCGGACCTCGCGGATCGTGTCTCCGGCGAATTTCTCCAGAAACGCCGCCGCCACTTCGAACGCCACGACGTTCTCCACCACGACGCTTGCCGCGGGAACGGCGCAGACGTCGCTGCGCTCGTAATCCGAGCGCTGCGGCGTCAACGTCGTCAGGTTCACGCTGTCCATCCCCTGAAGGAGGGTGCTGATCGGTTTCATCGCCGCGCGGACGACGAGCGGCTGTCCGTTAGTCATGCCCCCTTCCAGCCCGCCGGCATGATTCCGCCTTCGGATGAAGCCGAGCGCCGGCGTCCCGCGCCGGGCGGGATCGAAGCCGATCGCGTCATGCACGCGGCTTCCGGGCAGCGCCGCGGCCGCAAACCCCAGTCCGATCTCGACGCCCTTGATCGCCTGGATCGACCCGACCGCGCGCATCAAGCGCCCGTCCAGCTTGTCCTGCCAGCGGGCGCAGCTCCCCAGTCCTGGAGGCAGGTTGTACACCCTCGCTTCGACGATACCGCCGAGCGTGTCCCGGTCGATCTTCGCCTGCCGGATCGCCGCGATCATGCGTTCCGCAGCGGCCGGGTCAGGGCAGTACGCCTCGTTGGCGTCCCGCGCCGCTCGCAGGGGATCCGACGAAAGCGAGTCGGGTGCGTCCGCCGCCACGTCGCCGATGCGGATGACGAACCCGACGGACTCGATGCCGAACTCGGAAAGAAGGGCTTTCGTCAGCGCCCCCGCCGCGACGCGACCCGCCGTCTCTCGCGCCGACGCACGCTCCAGCACGTCGCGGCAATCGGAGGTCAGCCACTTCAGACTGCCGGCAAGGTCCGCATGTCCCGGGCGAGGCGTGTGCAGCGCGGGTGCGTCGTCCAGGCGGTTGTCACGGTTGACGATCCGCAGCGCAACGGGCGAACCCAGCGTCATGCCCCGGCGCACCCCGGACAGAATCTCGACGCGGTCCCGCTCGATCTGCATCCGTCCACCGCGACCGTATCCGCCCTGGCGCCGAATCAGTTCCGCGTCGATCGCCCCGGCGTCCACCCTCAGCCCTGCCGGCAACCCCTCGACCAGCGCCAGAACGCAAGGCCCGTGCGATTCCCCGGCCGTGTGACACGTCAAACGAGACATGCCCGTATCCTAGCCGCCGGCATTCCGCGGCGACAGCGCAGCCCGGCGGAGGCCGATGTGTGCAGCACGTTGCAAGAGCGTTGCGGATCCGCCCGGATCGCGAAGCTCTGCTTCGTACGAGGCGAACCGGAGGTCCGCGATCCGGACTGGAACTGCGCCGGAGGTTCGTGATCCGGCGTTTACGTCGTTCCGCAAGGCGGTGTACGATGTTCATATGCGAACACTGGTTACCGGCGGAGCGGGGTTTCTCGGCAGCCACCTTTGTGAGCGGCTGCTGCGGGACGGGCATGAGGTCATCTGCCTCGACAATCTCTTCACCGGCTCGAAGGAGAACATCCGCCCCCTGCTGGAGCGTGATGGGGCGACGGGGCGCTTCGAATTCATCCGGCATGACGTCGTCGAGCCGATTCTTCTGGAGGTGGACTGGGTCTTCAATCTCGCCTGCCCCGCGTCACCGGTTCATTACCAGTTCAACCCGGTGAAGACCGTCAAGACCAGTGTGATGGGCGCGCTGAACATGCTGGGTCTCGCCAAGCGCGTCAAGGCCCGCGTCCTTCAGGCGTCCACCAGCGAAGTTTACGGCGACCCCCAGGAGCACCCGCAGCGCGAGGAATACTGGGGCCACGTCAACCCGATCGGACCGCGCGCCTGCTACGACGAAGGCAAGCGCGTCGCCGAGACGCTCATGATGGATTATCACCGCCAGAACCGGGTGGACATCCGCATCGTGCGCATCTTCAACACTTACGGACCCCGGATGGCCGTCGGCGACGGACGCGTCGTCAGCAATTTCATCGTCCAGGCGCTGCGCGGCGAGCCGGTCACGGTTTACGGCGACGGCCGGCAGACGCGCAGCTTCTGCTACGTGGATGATCTCATCGACGGGATCGTGCGCTTGATGAAGTACGAAGATGCCGACGCGCATGAACCGGTCAACATCGGGAACACGACGGAAGTGACGATGCTGGAGCTGGTCGAAACGCTCGGCGAAGTGCTCGGAAAAAAGCCGGCGATCGAGCACCGTCCGCTCCCGGTCAACGACCCCGTCCGCCGCAAACCGGACATCGCCCGTGCGAAAATGCGCCTCGGCTGGGAGCCGCGCACGCCGCTGCGCGACGGACTCGCCCGGACGATCGAGTTCTTCCGGGCGATCGCCTGACCGGGACGGTCCTGCGCCGTTACGCCCAACTCAGCCCGGAGTATCCGTCGCGACCGGACTCGGCGTAAACCTGTGCCCCGTCTTCGTCAAGACGCATGACCAGTTCGCGCCAGTCCTGCGCCAGTGGCGGCGTCCACGACGCCCCGCTGATCGATCCGAGCAACTCGACGAACACGTCGCAGGCCGCCTCTTTCCCCTCGATCCCGACGCCGAAGAGGAGTGGCGTCTCGGCGAACGCGGAATCCGGCCTGCCGTCCGCCGGAACCGCATGAAGCGACTTCGCCAACCGCACCAGCGACGCAAGCATCGCGTTCTTTCGCTCGTGCAGCGACGCGGGAAAGAGCGGACGAAGCTCCGGATGCCGGGCGAAAAGCAGCGCGTAGAAACGAGTCACCAGCTCCTCCCCGCGATGTGCGACGGTCATGAAGCTGGACGCTAGTCTGGCGGCGCAAGCGCGATCCATGTCTTTCCCCTCCGATGCGACGGGCGCGATTCCTGCGCCGGTCTGAAAGAGCGTACAATCCGCTCCGGCGGCTCGGATGAATCCGCTGCGACGCCGCAGGGATTCTCGGACGCCCGAACGCCTTGGCGACCGACGGCGGCATTTGCGGGCGTCGCGGTGCACAAAGCACGGCGCTGCATCACGCGAAACTCGGCGCGGCGGAAGAATCACATGAGAAAGGAAGCGCCTTCCAGGTCGCCTGAGCGCTTGACGGCGAAGCACTGGGCGGCGATCGCCGGAGTGGCCGCTGCCTGTCTGACGCTGCTGGCGTTCCGGCATGATCTGCGGGCGCTTCGATATCGGCATCAGCTTGTCAGGGCCGGTGCGCCGGTTGAACGCGAGACGTGGGGCTTGCGCCTCGCCGCCTGCGGACGCGCGGCGATCCCGCATCTGCGATCGCTGCTTCAGGACGCGGACCCCGGCATCCGTCGCGCCGCGGTCCTTGCGGCGGAGCGCCTCCGAGAGACCGAACTCGAACCCTTATTGATCGCGCGGGCGTCGGACCACGACGCGGAGGTGCGAGAAGCCGCTTTTACCGCGCTGGCCCGGATCGCGTCGCCGACGACCACCGAAGCAATGACAGACCTGCTTTTCGACGCGGACGAGGATCAGGCGATGCGAGCCGCGCACGCGCTTGCGGAGTCGGCCCGGGCCGAGGCGTGGACAACCCTGCGGCGGGCTTTGAAGGAGCATCCGTCGCCGCGCGTCCGGGCACAGGCGATCGAACTGATCGCCGCGGCGATGAGGCTCGACGCCGCGCCGGACGTTCTTTCCGCGCTCGATGACGCGGACATCGTCGATCACCCGACGCTGACGCAGCAACAGCAGCGTCGGACTGCGGATCAGGCGAGCGCCGCGATTTCCCGCCAACTCGGCGACGACGGCGCCTGGACCCTCGACGTGTTCACCCCAAGACCCGTGTGTGACTACGCCGCCGACGCGCTGACGCAGTGGACGGGACAGTTCGTCACGTTCGATCCAGCCGACGCCGCAACCGTCGAGTACGCCCGCCGAATGTGGCGGACGCTGCTCGACGCCCGGACGTCGGCGTCACCCGCCGAACCCTGATACGCCTTCCGCCCTCATGCCCGCCGCTCGTCCCGGCGTCACGGCTGCGGCGACGGCTCCTCCGGTCCGGTCTCCGCGTCCGCGTCGCCCTCAGGCGCATCCACCGTCGCAGGCGCCATCGCCGCCCGCGACGGGTTCGCGTGCGTGACCGTCCACGGATCCGGAAGGGGCGCAAGACCTGCCGCCGCGCGCAAACCGTTCTGCTTCGTCAACTCCGTCGCCCAGTCCGCCGGATCGACGTACTTAACTCGTCCGGATTTCATCACCACGGTGACGCCCTGCGACGAGGCTTCGGCGTTGGTGTCCGGATCGGCGCTGCAGACGACGATCCACAACCGCCCCAGCGCATTGACGGAATCCACGCCGTGATACGTGAACACGTAGTCGCCCACGCGATGCGCCGTCACGTCCGGAGGCAGCGCCAAGATGGCGGCGTCGACGACCTGCCGCATCTGAGTCTCATTCAACCCCTCGAAGGCGTCGAGGCTCACCGTGCCGATGAAGGCGTCCGCCGTGGTCGTCGCGCTGTCAGGCAGTACAAAAAGACCACCCGTCAACATTGAGGCCCGGGGCAGCAGCAATTCCCCGGCGTGTTTCGGCCACGCCCCGCGGTTCTGTTCCGCGTACGACGTCACGGCGGTCCCGATCCCCGCGGCGTAACCCTGGGCGACGGCGCCACCCGGTCCGATCGTCCCGGCCATGTTGATCGCCACGGCCAGCATGACCGCGTACAACGTCACCACCCCGCCGCAGATCACCACCGGAAACGCCAGCACTGCGATGCTCGCCCGCCACCCGCCGATCCTCTGCCGCTCCTTGAGGAGGATGATCGCCGTGATGACCGACCAGAACGGGGCGACATAAGGACCGATGCACGGCACCGCGTTCAACGTGCTGATCCCGCTGCTGTAGCAGATCGCCTCCTGCGTCATGCCGAAATCACCGTGCGGTTTCGCCCCGAGGCGCAGCACCCCGTGCGTGCACGCCGCCCACAGAAACGTCGACAGCAGCGTCGCCGGAATCATCATCACGATCATCATGCCGTAAACCGCGCCGAGCATGCCCACGCCCGGGGCGCCCGGCGTTCCGCCCATCATTCCGCCCGTCATGAGCAAGGTCAGCCCGAAGGGAAAGACCATCCCCAGCGCAGCCACCACCGTGTTCAGGATCAGGAAGATCCACGCGTCTGCCTTGCGCGGAACCGCGGGCAACCGCAACGCCAGCTTCCTCGGCGACGAGATCGTCCACCCCACCGTCCGCCACCACCCGCGCCACCCCCCCAGCTTCGCACGCTCCAGCCAGGGAACCGGCGACGGCTGCGTCGCGTCCTCTTCTACCCCTTCCGCGGGTTGAAGGATCATCTCGCCCAGGTCGATCGAGGCGCGGCACGCAACGCATTGAAACGACGAGGGAACCAGATGGCCCTTCTCGTCGGTCCCGTAGTACGCCTGATCGCAATGCGGGCACAGAAAGCGCACGGCGTTGGGGACAAAGGTGTAGTCGCGCGGCGAAAACGGCGCCCCGCACTCCGGACAATTCCGCGAGCGCAGGTTCCACAACCGGTATTCACACTGCTTGCACCGCAAGCGGGGCCTCCTCACCGGAACGTTCGAGCCGGCGGTGTGACCGCAGCCTCTCCGGATCATACCGTCCGGCCAGCACCGATCCAACAACGCGCTCCCGCCGGTTCCTGGGTCACCGCCTGAACACGCAATGCCGAATCCGACCGAACCTCCCGGTCAGAAAGCGAGTGTTTGCGGAGGGCACCCGCGTGCGGCGGCGGTGCGGGAGCACCGACGGATTTATTGATACTCCGCACGCTCGTCCCACGCGCTTTGCAACACCGCAAGCTTGTGACGAGCGTCGTCCAGCTGGTCCTGAAGGTCCGCGATCTTCTCCGGGTCCCGGTAGGTCGCCGGGTCCGCGAAGACTTCGTTAAGCCGGGCGATCTCCTGCTCCTGCTCGTAGATGAACACTTCGATCTCGTCGATCGAATACCGGTCGTACTCCGCACGCTCCTGCGCCAGCGGATCCTCCGCCGCTTCGGCGGAGGCGACGTCGAGCTTTCGCGCTCCCGAGGCGATCGCTTTCCCCTCGCGCGCTCCCGCCGTCCCCGACGCAGCGGGTCGGGCGGACTCCGTCGCGGCGCGAGCGGACTCCTGCTCCCGCTCCAGCGTCTCGATGTAATCCGAGTAGTTTCCCGTGAAGAACCGGTGTCCCTCCGGACGCATCACCAGCAGGCGCTGCGCAATCCGGTCCAGAAAGTAGCGGTCGTGACTGACCGCCACGATCGTGCCCGGAAAGTCGATCAGCGCCTCCTCCAGCGCCTCGCGCGACGCGATGTCGAGATGATTCGTCGGCTCGTCGAGGATCAGCACGTCCGGCTGCGACAGGATCAGCCGGATGAGACGCACGCGCGACTGCTCGCCGCCGGAGAGTTTCCCCAGCGGTTTGAAGGCGTCGTCTCCGGTGAAAAGAAACGCGCCGAGGATCGACCGCGCCTGCGTCTCGGAAAGCTCCGGGCGATCACGCCGGATTTCCTCCAGCACGGTCGATTGCGGATCCAGCGACGTGGATTCCTGAGCGTAGTAGCCCAGCGTCGCCGCGCGATCCCAGCGCACCGTCCCCTCGTCCGCCGCGACCTCGCCCAGAAGGATCTTCAGCAGTGTGGACTTGCCCGTGCCGTTCGGACCAGTGATCGCCAGCCGCTGCCCCGCGTGAAGCTGAAGGTCCAGCCCGCTGAACAGTTTCCGCTCACCGTAGCTTTTCCGCAGCGACTCGGCGCGCAGGATTTCGCCTTTCAGACCCCCTTCCACGTTGAACCGCAGACGCACGCCGCGCCGCTGCTGCGGACGCTCCAGAACCAGCTCGCCGTCCGCGATCTTCCGCTCCAGACGGGTGCGACGCCCCTGCGCCTCCTTCGTGCGCTGTCCCGCCAGGTGCCGCGCGATGAAGTCCCGCTCCTTCTCGATGAACGCACGATCCTGCTCGTACTGACGCTCCTGCGTCAGCCGGCGAAGGTCGCGGACGTGAACGTAATTCGAGTAATTCCCCGGATAACTCGAGGCCTTACCGCCGGCCACCTCGACAATCCGCTCCGCAAGCCGGTCGAGAAGGTAACGATCGTGCGAGATGATCACCACGCCCCCGTGATGCGCGGCGAGATACTTCTCCAGCCAGCGCACCGCATCAATGTCGAGGTGGTTGGTCGGTTCGTCCAGCAGCAGAAACTCCGGCTCCTCCAGCAGCAGCCTCGCCAGCGCCGCCCGACACTTCTGACCGCCGGACAGCGCGGACACCGGAAGATCACGGTCCGCCGCGCTGAACCCCAGACCCCCGAGGATCTCGCCCATCCTCGCTTCCATCGTGTATCCGCCCGCCGCCTCGAAGCGCGCCTGAAGCCGGTCGAGTTGCGAAAGCAGGTCGTCCTGTTCCGCTCCCGCCGACAACCGCGCGACGCGCTCCGAGATGTCGTGAATGCGGTACTCGATGTCGAGAATCTCGCCGAACGCGGACGCCACCTCGTCATGCAGCGTGCGCTCCTGACGGACCACCGGTTCCTGCGAGAGATAACCGAGCCTCAATCCGCGCGAACGCGTCACCGTGCCCTTGTCTGGCTCCAGCTCCCCGGTGATGAGGCGAAACAACGTCGTCTTTCCCGCGCCGTTCGCGCCCACCAGTCCGACGATCTCGCCGGCGCGCAGGTCGAGCGAGAGGTCGTTGATGACGACGTCTCCGCCGAACTGCCGCATGACGTTCTTCAGCGAGATCGCACTCACACCGTCGCTCCTGAATCCCGAGACTGCAAAGTTCGCAAAAGCTATCGCAACACCCCGACCGCTGACACCCGGATCCTCGCGGGCGCTCCGGGCATTTTCACGGTCCCCGGGATGAGGAATTTACCCCTGGAGCGGGAGGGCCTTGGGAGGTTCAAGAGACTCCACCTCACCTGCATCTTGGAGTAACCATCGTACCTCTCCACAAAATGTTGTACCTAGGAATCGAGCACCCCAGAAAAATAATTATAGGACTAGAATAATGCTACAAAACAGAGGCGGCACACGTCATCTCCCGCCCACGAATTCACAGGTTATCAACAACCGAATCTCCACAAAATCATTCCACCGCCGAAGATTCTTGATTGATCGTAATCTATTATATATAAACGTTTTACGATGGTCTCCCTCGGAATGCCTCGATGATTCTCATCGTTTGACACACTCCCTTCGGGACGGTATCCATCACACTGGCAAATGCGAATATCCTGCCAGCTTCCAATGCGAATGTACTCGCTCCGAAGCAGGCTTCTCGAATCATGCGGCTTACACAAGCCGTGGCGCACTTCCGGGTCTGGGTTCACCCAGGCCCGGAAGTTGTTTTTACGCTTCCTGCGCCGCGGATAATCTGAGAGCACTGGCTACGAACCGGATCCGGCAAGA
Organism: Phycisphaerae bacterium; assembly: GCA_013360585.1. Lineage (GTDB taxonomy): Bacteria > Planctomycetota > Phycisphaerae > UBA1845 > UBA1845 > JABWBH01. Next base: position 118,483 of record JABWBH010000004.1, read on the forward strand.
AAAGACGCGTGCAAGTCTGGAAGACCATCAACGCGGCCCGTGAGGCAATTCGCATCGGCGGCGCAAGTCTGCGACCGCTCGCACTCGTCCCGACGATGGGCGCCCTGCACGAAGGACACCTCGCCCTCGTCCGTGAGGCGCGTTCCCGATGCGCCGCCGTGATCGTCAGTGTGTTCGTCAACCCAACGCAGTTCAGCCCCGGGGAAGACTTCAGTCGCTACCCGCGACCCTTTGAGCGCGATTGCGAACTTCTCGAAGGCGAGTCCGTCTTCGCCGTCTTCGCTCCGGACCCCGGCGAAATCTACGACGCCGATGCCGCGACGATCGTGCGGGTTGCCGGATTGACCGATCACCTTTGCGGTCCGTTCCGCCCCGGTCACTTCGACGGCGTTGCCACCATCGTGACCAAGCTTTTCAACATCCTGTCGCCGGACGCCGCCTTCTTCGGCGAGAAGGATTTTCAACAGCTTCAAGTCGTTCGGCGCGTCGTGCGCGACCTGAACCTCCCGATCGAAATCATCCCCTGTCCCACCGTGCGGGACGCGGACGGCGTCGCGCTTTCCAGCCGCAACGCGTATCTGACGCCGCCGCAGCGCGTCCAGGCCCGCAGCCTCAGCGCCGCGCTGTTCAGCGCCAAGGACCGCATCACCCGCGGGGAAAGCGACGTCTCGGCGCTGATCTCCGACATGCGGCAGAAGATCCTGGACGCCGGACCCGCGGAGATCGAGTACATCGAGATCGTCGACCCGGACACGCTCAAGCCCGTCTCCCGCGCGGACCGCCCCGTGCGCATCGCGCTGGCCGTGCG
>JABWBH010000046.1 GCA_013360585.1 Phycisphaerae bacterium
TGTCCCATGGCGTATCCTTTCGTAAAGGGTGAACTGAAACTCCACCCAGGATACGCCGCCTTTTTCTTCAGGTCATCCACAGGATTTGGTCATAGCTCTGGAATGAGCCCAATGCAAGACTTCATATCCCAACAAGCGGCTCGCCGTCGTGCGCTGGGCTTGTGCTTTTGCCTGACCCTTGTGTTGGCGCCGGCGCGGGTTCCAGGCCAGTGCCTTGTGCAGACTTTGGTTCCAGGGACGAATCCTTATGGTGAGTTCGGTCAGTGCATCGCCGTGCGGGATTCACTGATGATCGTCGGAGCCTCGGGATACGAGGCCGCCCATGTATTCCGTCGCGAGGGCGACGGTTGGCGGGAGGAGGCGAAGCTGGTCGGCGATTCGCTGCGGGCGTACTACGGTTTCAGCGTCGCCTTGGGCGAGAATCTGGCCGTGGTCGGAGCGCCGCAGGATGACGAGCGGGCCACGAACGCCGGAGCGGTTTACATCTACCGTCGCCTGGAAGACTCCTGGGCCTTGGAAGGCAAGGTGACCGCGCCGGATGCTTCGGCGGGCGATTACTTCGGATACGCCGTGTCGGTGTCAGGGGACCGCCTGGCGATCTGCGCGATCCGCGCGGACATCGACGGCGTCGTCGTTGGGGCTGTCTACGTATTCGAGTTCACGGACGGCGCCTGGTCGATGGTCGAGAAGCTCCTCGGCGAACGCAACGCGGTGTTCGCCTGCGACGTCGTCTTAAACGATGATTTGCTGTTTGTGGGAGAATCTCACGCGGCGGCTCTTGAGGGACGGGTCCGCGTCTACCGCCGCACCGACTCCGGCTATGTTCTGGAGACGCTGATTGCGCCGTCGTCGAGGCATCGGGTCACCGACTTCGGACATTCCCTGGCCTTCGACGGGGTCCGCCTGGTGGTGGGCGCGCCCAACATGCACCACGGTGACGGCGGCGAAGTGTTCATTTTCGAGTATGACGGCGCGGCGTGGGTGCAGACAGGCGCGGTTAAACCCCTGGATTCCCAAACCTGGTCGTTGTTCGGAATCCGCGTGGCGCTTCGGGGAGATCGAATCGCCGCGTGCTCCGTCGCTGACGATTCCGTTCGTGACGATTACTCAAGCGCGCTCGTTTTCGAATGGCGAAATGGTGAGTGGATTCAGATTGAGGAGATTCATCCCGGCGCGGGTCACTCTTACTCGATGAATGAGTTTGCGGAGCCGTTTGATTCCGTCGCATTGACCGAGCAGGATTTGCTCTGGGGACAGCCGCGCGTCGATCGCTCCGGACGGTACGGCGTGGTCGCCGTTCATCGGATCGGAGCCGTTGAGAAACTCAAGGCTCGTTGCCGCATGCGCCAGGATCCGACCATGATCCGCGTCGTCGCCCGAACGTCGCTGCGTGAAGGCTCGGCACTTCAGTTTGAGCTGGATGGTGACGTCACGTGTGACGCGACCGTGAACGCGCGAGGCCGGGCGCGCTGTGAGTGGGAGATCGCCGGCGGCGGGGATCGCCGGGTGACCATCGTCACCTGCCCCGGCCGGGCCGTTCGCCTGGTATGCGGAGCGAAATCCGGTTGTCAGACTCAGGTGCAACCGGCGTTCGACCGGAACAAGGGATTCGGCTATGCCGTTGACGTCAGCGGGGACCTGGCCGTGGTGGCGGTTGAGAGTTGGCTGGATGACGACCGGCGCGGTCCGGGGGTGGTCTATCGACACACGGATGGCGAGTGGCGCATGGAGGGATTGCTCGAATACGATCCGTCGGCTCCGGACGGGGCTGCCGCATGGACCGATGGTTTTCAAGTCGCCGTGGGGATACCCTCGGCACATTCTTCGGCAGGAGCGGTGATTTTGCATGCTCAGGACGCGAATGGCGCTTGGGCGCAGGTTCAGCGCCTTCGTCCCGCCTTTAGGCGTAACGACGACCGGTTTGGCGCGTCCGTCGACGGCGATGACGAATGGATGATCGTCGGCGCCCCCGGCGAGGACGAATTGGGAGACGGGACCGGCGCGATCTATGTGTTCCACCGTAGCGGCGAGACCTGGGTGGAGCATCAGAAGCTTGTTGTTCCGCAACTGCCGGCGCGGGCCGGTCTCGGGTCGAATGTGACGTACTCCGAAGGGCGTTTCGCCGCTGGCTGCGCGGAGAAGGTCTGCGTGTTCGGGCAAATCAGCGGTGTGTGGGCGTTGACCGCCGAATTATCTACGCTTGATTTTGACGGCGCGGTCGACACGGCTTTCGGCCAGAGCGTCGCCTTGAGGGGCGACCGGCTGGCGGTAGGCGCGCCGGGCGACGACGATCAAAACGAGAACGCCGGCGCCGTTTACGTCTTCGAGTTCACCCACGACGCATGGGCGCCGGACGAGAAGATATTCGCAAATCGAGAGGCTGAAGGCCGTAGCGTCGGTCATATCGTCTCGTTCGTGGACGAGGTGCTTCTGGTCGGTTCTGTTCTCGAACACGGTCGAGGGGCTTTTGTGTTCAGCGAGGAGAAAGACGCCTGGCGGCAGCTTGCCATCCTGCATGATAACGAGAGCGACGTGATCGGAACGTATGCGATTGCAGGAAACGGTCGCTTCGTCGTCGTCGCTTCTCAACCTCACGGCATCCGACACGGGGCGCGGTTCAGCGCGTATGATCTGTGGTGCCCTTTTTGACGCGTGCAGCGGCGGCGAGCATCTCACGGCCGGCTGTGCGAGGCGGACGCCGGCGGGATCCGGATTGACGCGGAGCTGCCTGGCGCCTTGCCTTGCCTTGCCTTGCGCGGAAAACTGACGCTTTCCCTGGATCATGCGAGGAAACAGTGGTCGTACGCCTTCCGGATACCGGTGAGCGATCCCTCACGACACCGCGACTCGGCGCGCGCTGATCCAGCGCGGGATGACGTCGCCATCGTGGCCGGGTCGCGCTCAACCGAGTAATCTCTCTTCCATGTCCGATGCCACGATTTATGACGCGACGCTCGCCGTTCCCGCCGAGGCGGCGCTGCGCATCCGCTTCGACCGCCATGAACTCGCCGGCAGCTTCGGCGACATCGGCACCGATCTGCCGCTGCTGATCGGCATGATCGCGGCGGCCGGTCTGGACGCCGCCAGCGTATTTATCGTCTTCGGCGTGCTTCAAATTCTGACCGGTCTGCTTTACGGATTACCCATGCCGATGCAGCCGCTGAAGGCGATGGCGGTGCTGGTGATCTCGCAGGGCATCGCCGGCGAGACGCTTCGCGGCGCGGGACTGGCGATCGGCACCATCATGCTCGTGCTGAGCCTGAGTGGCGCGCTGGAATGGCTGGCCCGGGCCATCCCGCGCTGCGTGGTCCGCGGCGTGCAGGTCGGTCTGGGGCTTTCCTTGGCGACGCTGGCGCTCAAGCAGTACGTGCCCGCACAGGGAGGGGCCGGTTGGGGTTTAGCCGCCGGCGGCTTCGTGCTCATGCTGCTTTTGTGGGGGAGTCGGCGTGTGCCCGGGGGGCTGGTGCTGATCGCGCTCGGAGTCGTGTACGCGCTCGTGTGGCGCGTGGACGCAGCGGCGATCGCGGCGGGCGTGGCGCTGCGGCTGCCGCAGGTCCACGCGCCGGGATGGAGCGACCTCCTGACCGGCGCCGTGGTGCTGGCGCTGCCTCAGTTGCCGCTCTCGCTTTCGAACTCGCTGATCGCGACCCGCCAAACCGTGGCCGACCTCTTCCCGCAGCGCCCGGTGACGATCCGCAAGCTCGGACTGACCTACAGCCTCGTGAACCTGATCGCGCCCTGTTTCGGCGGCGTGCCGGTCTGCCACGGCTGCGGAGGTCTGGCGGGACACTACGCCTTCGGCGCGCGCACCGGCGGCTCGGTGGTGATCTACGGTTCGCTGTACGTCGTGCTCGGGCTGCTCTTCGGCGGCGTTGCGGCCCAGGTGGTCGAGGTTTTCCCGCTGCCGATCCTCGGAGTCGTGCTGCTGTTCGAGGGGCTGGTGCTCATGCGGCTGCTGGGCGACACGGCGGGCTCGCAGCGTGATCTGACGATCGCGCTGCTGGTCGCGGTCGTCGCCATGAGCGTGCCGCAGGGCTACGTGGTCGGGCTGCTGATCGGGACGGCCATGTACTACCTCGCCGACCGGCTTCAAGTCCACAAAGGGTGAGGGAACGTACTTCTAATCCGCAGCCCGATTTCTGTGGTCGCGCGTCGCCAGGTGCAGGACAAAACCCGTTCCGGTCGCCGACTTCAACGGGCGTGCGGATTCGCCGTCCTCCGCGGACTCCGTGGAGTAAGGGGACGCCCCGTGCGGAGGTTCCTCCTGCGTCAGCCCGTCTTCGGCATGCGTTCGAGGATGCTGTCGCCCAGGCCGTACTCGATCGCTTCCCTGGCGGAGAGCCACTTGTTGCGGTCGCAGTCCTTCTGCACCTTGTCGTACGGCTGACCGCTGCGGATGGAGAGGATGTCGTAGAGGAGTTTCCGCAGGCGGATGATTTCCTCGGACTCGATGGCGAGGTCGGTGGCGCTGCCCTCCATGATGCCGCCCAGGAGCGGCTGATGCAGCAGGACGCGCGAGTTCGGAAGGACGTAACGCTTGCCCTTGGTCCCGCCGCAGAAGATGACCGCGCCCATGCTGGCGGCCATGCCGATGCAGTAGGTGGCCACGTCGCAGCGCAGGTACTGCATCGTGTCGTAGATCGCCAGTCCCGCCGAGACCGACCCGCCCGGGCTGTTGATGTACAAATGCACATCGGCCTTGGGGTCTTCGTTGGAGAGGAACAGCATCTGGGCGATGATGAGGTTGGCGTGCTCGTCGTCGATGCCTCCGGTGAGGAAGACGATGCGGTCCTTCAGCAGGCGCGAGAAGATGTCCATCTCGCGGTCGCCGCGGCCGCTGGACTCGATGACGAAGGGTACGCGCTGATTCAGTACGGTCATGGTCACACCTGCGGGTTTGTGAAACGGGTTTCGGGGATCGAATCCTCGGATCCTCGGATTGTCCTGATGTCGTGGGTGTCGCTCATCGTGCATCGTTCGTCGTGTGCGTCGCCGAACGTGGATCGGGAAACTCGTCCTCGCTCGCCGCGACAGGGCGTCGCCGCGACGCCGTCGTCACCTTCCGATCCTTGATGCATCGACGTCTCCGGTTCTCGCTTTCGACGCATCGACGTTCAACGTTCGGCATTTCTACTTTTTCTTCCCGTCCGTCGGGTTGGTGAGGATCTCATCGACGATGCCGTAATCCCGCGCCTCCTCGGCCGACATGTATCGGTCACGTTCGGTCTCGTCCGCCACCTTCTCGAGCGGTTGACCGGTGTGCCGCGAGACGAGTTCGTTGAGGCGGCGCTTGTCGCGGAGGATTTCCTCGGCCTGGATGCGGATGTCCTCGGCCTGCCCGCCGATGCCGCCGTAGGGCTGATGCAGCATGACCTTGGCGTTGGGGAGGATGAAGCGCTTTCCCTTGGTTCCGGCCATCAGGACGATCGCGGCGCCGCTGGCGGCCTCGCCGATGCAGTAGGTCGCGACGTTGCAGCCCATGAAACGGATCGTGTCGTAGATCGCCAGCGTCTGCGTCACCAGTCCGCCGGGGGAGTTGATGTAAATGTTGACGTCCTGATCCTTCTTGATGGACTGAAGATACAGCAGACGCATGATGACGACGCCGGCGGTGCGCTCCGTGATCGGACCGGCCAGAAAGATGATCCGGTTCTCCAGGAGCATGTCCTCGATGGACATCTCCCGCGTCCGCTGATACGGCGGATATTGCAGCAGCGGCTGCACCGGCGGATGCCAGATTTCGTGCATGTTGGGTGTCCTCCTGTTGCTTTGTCGGCGTTCGCTGCGGCGAACCCCGGTTCGCGTCCCTTCGACGGTGGTATTGAGGCGTTCCGCGGAACGTCCGGAGCTTATCCGGACGCTTCCTGAAGGTTCGCCTTCTCAAGGAGCCGGTCGGCGATCTTCGCGTCGCGCAACTGCATCGCCAGAAGATAAATACCATCGTTGCGGCTCAGATCGTCGCGCACGCGGTCGAAGCGCCGATTCTGCCGGGCGGCGATGTCCGCGATCGCCCCGTTGATTTCATCTTCCCCGACCTCGATCTCCCACTGCTTGGCGATTTTGTCGAAGACGAACGCGAGCTTCAAATCTCGCACGGCCTGATCCTGCGCCCGCACGCGCATCTCGTCCATCCGGCGGCGGATCTCCACCTCCGGGAACCCCATCCTCAGCAGTTCGATCGTCCGCCGTGCCAGGACCCGATCCGTCTGGCGGATCGACAGCGCCTGCGGCAAATCCATCGGCGTCTTTTCGAGGAGGTAATCCTCGACCTGCTTGCGGCGCGAGGCCTGCGCCGCGTCGTCCGCCTCCGCCTGGAGCGTCTGACGCAGGCGGTCACGCACCTCGGCGGCGCTGTCGAAGCCCCACTCCTTCGCTTTTTCGTCCGTCAGCGGCGGAACGATCAGGCGCTTGATCTCGCGGATCACGGTCTCGACCGTTGCCGGCTTTCCGCGAAGGTCAGGCCGGTCGTAATCCTCAGGAATCACGGCCTCGACCGACGCCGTGTCGCCCTGCCGCTTGCCGACGATCGCCTCGCCGAAGGTCGGCAGGGCGATGCCTTTCACCACGGTGGAGCGGGCGGGTACGTCGAAATTGTCGAGGGATTCGAGAATCTCGTCTCCGCTGCGGATCTTCAGGTCCACATAAAGCAGGTCATCCGCCTCGACCGGACCGCCCTCGACCGGTTCAAACGTACCGAAGCGCATCAAGCGCCGGCGCAGCTCCACGTCCACGTCTTCGTCACGGACTTCGATCTTCGGCTGGGTGATCGGAATGCCGTCCAGCTCGGGCAGCTCGAAGTCAGGGCGGACCTCGACCTCGCAGGTGTACTCGAGCGGCCCTTCGCGCGGGAGCTTGATCGCATCGAGGGCCTGCTCGACATCGACGAGCTTCTCGACCTTCTGCCGCCGCGAGACGCCCGCGTCGTCGATCCGCTCCTCCTCGACCTCGATCTGCACCAGCGGGTCGCCGATCGGATCGAGCTTCTCATTTTCGGTCGCAGCCATGAAAGACGCGCCGATGAACTGGCTGACGACCTGCTCGCCGACCTCGGGGGCGAAGCGCTTCTCGACGAGGATCATCGGGGCCCGTCCGCGCCGGAAACCGGGGATGACCGCGTCGCGCTGAAACTCCTTGAGCTGGTCGCGCATCCGCTCTTCGAGAATCTCGCGGGGCACGCCGATCTTCATGCGGTAACGAAGCGGACCGACCAGCTCCCGAGAGACCTGAATCGCCTCCTTCAGGCGGGTCATGAACGCCTCCTGCTCGGAGGGTTCCACCGCGCCGGCGTCCGGCGTTTCCCCTGCCTCGGTCTCCTGCAAAGCGGTCGCCGCCTCGTCTCGAGGGTCCGTCGATCCTGTCACGTCATCTGGCATGTTGCCCCGCTCTCCTGCGCGTACGATTCCTGGTCTGGCTGCACCGGCGACCGGCCCGGCGGCGCCTCGTTGGCGCCCGGCGGTCGAGAACGCGGCAGAATACGAGACAACCGGACGCGGGGCAACTCGCGGCGAGCGCCCGCAGACGGAGAGAAATCAAGGCGATCGCCCGTCGAAACCTCCGCCCACCCGGTCCGGGCGGCACACGTTACCGGCGGGCGGACGACGTTCCGGAGCTTGTCCTGGACCGGGCGGGTTTCGCCGCCGCCTTAGGGGTCGCCGGTTTCCTGGCGCCTGACTTGGCGGGCGGCGTGCGGGCAGGGGAGGCTTTCGTTCCGGTTTCGGACTTCTTACGCTGCTTGCCCATGTCGCGGATCGCCGACTCGTAGTACGCGATGAACTCCTTCATCGGCACACGGGCGATCGCCCGCCCGATCACGTCCAGCGGGGCGTCCTCGATCCGCTTGAACCGGATGCAGGCCTTGCCCATGTCCAGCTTCTTTCCGGTCTTCGCCCACTCCTCCTGAAAGCGCTTCAGGTGGTTCTCGCTGCCGTAAAGGGAGGTGATGTAGATCGACAGGTAGTTCTTCTGCGACGCGATGCCCGCGAAGGGCAGCGGCTGCTTCGGGTCGCAGTGATACCCCGCGGGGTAAAGGCGGTGCGGCACGTAGTACCCGATCATGCCGTATTGCATTCCTTCCTCGAAACCCTTGTCGAGGTTCTTGCGGAACACGGAGCGCAGCTTCTCCACCGCGTCGCGGCGGTCCGGTGGAAGTTGTGAGATGTATTCGGCGACCGTCGCGGCCTTGCTGGTCATGTGATGACTCCTGCTTCGCGTTTCTCTTCTGACGCGCGGCGCTTCTTCCCCGGCGGGTTGTTCGACCGGACTGCCGAACCCCGCGCTATCGTAACGTGCCTCGTCCGGTTCCGCGACGGTCTGCGCCGTGCGCATCCGGCGTCCGTGGGGTGACGCCGGGTCGGCGGAGAAACCGTCGGACCTCCGTTTGAACCCGCCGCCAGCGAGACCCGACCCCGCGGGCTAACCCGCCGCGTCGCGCTCGATCCGGATCGGAGCCGCGAGGGCGATGGCGGAGATCGCAATGCCGCCGTTGCGGATGACCGTGAAGTCCTCGTTCTGATGCGTCTCGCGGTCCCAGTAATACGCGCCGTAACGGAACTCGGTCGTGCGGCCGTCCGGGTGATCGACGCGCTCGAAGTCGAGGGGCATCGGCACGATCGAGGCGGGGACGAAGTGAAGGCGGGAGCGGAAATCCTCCGGGATGACGGGAGGAAGGTTGACGCTCCAGAAACCGGGGCAGGGCAGGCGCCTCTCTCGCAGGAGACCCACGAGATGCGCGGCGACCCGCGACGCGGCGGACCAGTTCAGCGACTGTCCGTTGCGGACGGCGTGGGACAGGGCGATGGAAGGTAGTCCGAGGATTGCGCCCTCGCGGGCGGCGGCGACGGTCCCGGAGTAGTAGACGTCAACCCCGGCGTTGGCGCCCCGGTTAATGCCGGAAAGCACAAGATCCGGTCGCCGGGGGAGGATCTCGACCGCCGCAAGACGGACGCAATCGGCGGGCGTCCCCGTTACGGTGAAAACTTCGCCGAAGGGTTCGTGCCGGATGCGCTCAACCACGATGCTCTCATGCATCGTGATCATGTGGCTGCACGCGGAACGCTCCCGTCGGGGCGCGACGACGCGGACATCGCCCAGGTCGCGGACCGCCTCAAACAGGGCGACCAGCCCCGGTGCGTCGTAACCGTCGTCGTTGGTGATGAGAATCAGCGGGTCCGACATGCGAAAGTCCGATCAACCCGCCGGTTGGAGGATGGCGCGGTCCGTGGCGCGAATTGCGCTCGGGGGTTTGCCCCAGCGCGGATGCAATCGTAGGTTTTTCATGGAGCGCAGATGTTACCGTGCGTCCGCGTTTCGTGCGACCGGTAACCTTGGGAAGTTCGTCATGCAGACGCGCGGAACGGAAGTGGAACACCGGACGCCTCCCGGAGGATCGCCGACGCTGACCTTGACGGTCGGGGCGGGGACATCGAGCGAGAAGACGTGGCTGGTCACCCGACCGATCACGCTGATCGGCTCGAAGCGGCCCGCGCACATCCTGATTCATCACCCGGACGTCGAACCGGCGCACTGCGTCATCACGACCGACGGACGGTCGGCGCTGCTGACCGATCTGCGGACCGCGTCGGGAACGCGCTGCAACGGCGAGACCTGCCGGACGCGCCTCCTGGCGGAAGGCGACCGCGTTGAACTGGGGGACGCCCGGATCCTGGTTTCGTTCAACGAATCCCCCGCCGGTCTGTCGGGACCGCCGCGGCGCGCAGGGGGAAGCGGCGTCGCGCCGCCGACGGACAAGCCGCTCGTCCTTCACGAGGAGGGCGGCGAGCGGGCGTGGACGATCGAGCTTCCGGTGGCGGTGCTGGGGTCGCGTGACGACGCGGATGTCGTGCTGTCGGGCGGCATGTCGCAGCCGCTGCACGTCGTGATTTTCCGGCATGCGCAAGGGGTTGCGGCGTTTGACCTGTCGCCGGCGGGGGGGATGCGCGTCAACGGCTGGCCCACGCGGCTGACGAATATCCTTCCGGGAGACCAGCTCGAACTAGGCTCGACGATGCTGCGGGCGGGTCCGTTGCCGGCCGTTTATGAGCGTCGCCCGTCGCCAGCGCCCTCGGCGCTGCAGGTCGCCGCGCCGGCGACGGAGGGGTCGAAGGCGTGGGAGTGGCCGGCGAAACCGGCCTCGGCGCCGTCCGTCGGTCGCAGCGGGTTTCCGGTGCGCACGCCGTCGGCGCGATCCGCGCCGACGCCGCCCGTCGACCTCGAGGCCGTGCTCGGGCTTTCACGCCGGCTGGAGCAGATTCGGGAAAGGCTCGCCCGGTCGTGGGCGCGCCTCAATGACTCGCAGGGCGCCCGGGCAGGCGGCGGGACAGGAGTCGACCGGGGCGTGGATCTTGCCCGCCGCGTCGCCGAACTGGACGCGCTGGACGCGGCGCTTCGCGGGCAACTCTTTGACCTGACCCGGGCGCAGGAAGACCTGACGGAATGTCAGAATGAACTGATGGCGCTGCTTCGTCAGGTCGGGATGTCGTCGCTTCATCTGCCGGGAGCGTCGTCGTCGCAGGCTCTCGGCGCCTAAATCAAGATTCACGAATGTGGAGCGCCCTCCGAGCCGCGGGCTTCAGCCCGCGCGAACGCTCGTTTCGCAGCGCGCCGCGGAACCGAGAATGACGGTGAGCAGGCTCGTTGCACCGGCAGGGATCGCGGACCTCTGATCCGCACGGGCGGAGGAGCGTTGCTCGTTCCGAGTCCAATGCAGGTAACGTACCCCCCGCCCCGCCGGCGCTTCGATCGTCACTCCGGCGAGATAAGGTCTTCGCCCTTAAGGTCGTCCGCCCGGTTCGCCTGCCCGCCGGTGGAGAACTCGACGATCTTCACGCCCGGTTTGACGAGGAAGAGGAGGATCAGCGTCTCGTCCTTGTTGAGATCGCGCTCCTTGATGACCGAGAAGGGTCCGACGCCGCCGATCGACCCGACCTGCTCGGGGAAATACTGCACCTCGATCACCTCGCGGTCGCCGACGATGGCGGCGGCGATTTTCCCGCAGAGTTGATATCGCTCGCCCTTGTCGTCCATCACGGTGTAATTCTGCACCGTGACGACGGCCTGCTGCATCGCCTTGCCGAAGAGGCTCCCGGCCTTGAGGTTCATGACGTTCAGTTGAAGCAGACGCATCTCGTCCGGAACCTTGAAGTAGGAGACGGGGGCGCTGCCGCCCTGCTCCTGCTCGTCGGCGTAGGCGACGAGGTGTCCCTGCTCGACGACCTCTCCGCGGATCTGCGTGTCCTTCAGCGTCGAGTATTTCTTGAGCGTGACCGGCATGCCGTCAGTGAAGCCCGAGCGCCCGACCCGGGTGGTCACGCCGCGGACACGCCCGCCGCGATCCACGCTGGGGACGGTGGCGTCCTCCGAGGTGACGCCGGTGGACGACCCCGGTCTACCGGTCCCGCCGCCGGAGTCAGCCGTGATGGTGGAGTTTCCACCGGACGCCTCCGAGGGAGAAACGCCGGCGCTTTGCCCCGGGCCGCCCGTCACGTCGGCGTCGCCGCTGGGGATCTCGGCGCGGGCGCCAAGTTTGTACTCGATGTATTCGGGACGGAATCCCTGCGGAAGCTCATAAACGACTTCGACCTGATTGTTGCTCCCCTCTTTCGGAAGGAAGGACATGTCCACAACCGGCCAGTTACCGTGGCGGAAGATCATCGTGTGCATGTGCTTCCCGGAACCGTCCGGCGCCTCGATCGCGATCGGGTAAAATTGTTCGAGAGGACCGCTGGGACGGGTACGTCCGACCAGGCGGATCTGCCTCGGCGTAAAGGCGTCAAACGAATACTGCCGACGCGCTTCGGGTAGGATTTCAATACGGTAAGCCCAGAACTCCTTTCCGGATTCGGGTCCGACGGGCGGATCGTTCTCGCTGATGCGCCCTTCAAAGGTGCAGAAGTAAACATAATCCACTTTGCGCGGACCGCCCTCGACGAGCGAGATCGAGCCTTCAGGGGCGTAACGCTGCATCTCCATCGGTACGGCGTTGTTCCACGCCATCGCCTCGACCACGTCCGGGTGCGTGTCGCGGAAGGCGGCGGGCGGCGCGCCGAACACGTGGTCGGCCAGGTACGCTCCGGTGGCGATGGCGAAGCGGTCGGGCATGAACAGCAGATTGTGCGTGATCTCCGGATCCTGAGGTTCAGGCTCTTCGACCTGCTCCTCCGACGCGATGTCAGGCTCCTGAAAGTCGACCCGGGCGAACGTCAGAAAACTCCCCCGGTCCCACGGCAGCGAGGTGATCGACAGACCGAGCATGCCCGTGCAGATCAGCCCCGTGATCAGACCGCACACCCCGCCGCCGGCGCGCTCCAGCCAGACGGGAAGCAGGATGCCGCGGCGGACGATCTGGTCAAACAAGGCCCGAAGCACCGCCAGCGGGAGAGCGAACGTCCCCGCCAGGGCGAGGGCGTGCGCGTATTCCGGCCAGAGCTTCACCGCCCAGTTCGCCGCCACCCACTCAAACGTCCCCACCGCGATCGCGGCGCTGCACAGCGTCAGCACGAGCATGATCAGGGCGCTGTAGAACCCGTGCATCGCCTGAAAGAACGTGACCGCAAAGAGAAACACGAGCAGAAGCGCGCTGAAAAGCATGACGATCTCTCCCGGTTACTTGCCGTCGGCGCTGAGCACCCGCTGAACTTCGTTGAGGCTGGTGACGCCCTCGATGACCTTGAACAGGCCCTCCTCCTGGAGGAGATACATCTTGTTACGGCGGGCTTGCGTTTTGATCCGATCCACGGACGCCCCCTCGAGGATCAACTCACGGATCGCGTCGTCCACCACCAGCAGCTCAATGATCGCGGTCCGACCCAGATAGCCCGTCCCCTGGCAGCTCTCGCAGATGATCTCGTTGCCCTTCTTGTCGAGGATCGGCTCCGTCGGCGGGCGGAAGAACCGCTCGATCTTGTCCGCCGGCAGATTGAGCTTCTTGAGTTTCGCCGGATCGGGACGGAATGCCTCACGGCACGTGGTGCAGAGCTTCCGCAGCAGACGCTGGTTGGTCACCCCGAGCAGCCCGCGCGCCGCCAGCCGCGGATCCTCGGCGAACTTGAGGTAGCGCGTCAGAGCGTCGAAGGCGTCCGAACCTTCGATCACCATGTAAATCTTGCGCTCGTCGGTCGCCCGGGCGGCGAGCTGCGCGGTCTCGCGGTCCTCGCACTCGCCGATGCCCACGATGTCCGGTTCGCGGCGCAGGACGGTCTGAAGAAGCCGCGCGTAAGAAACGTCGCTGGTCGAGCGGTCGTGTTTGTTCTGGGTGATGTTGTCGAGCGCCGTTATCGGCTGGCGCTCGATCGTGTGAATGTTGTTGAGAAAAGCGTCGTGCGCCCGGAGCACGGCGTAGAACGTCGTCGTCACCCCCGACCCGCGCGGTCCGCTCACGAGGATCAGACCGTGCCGCTGCTCGATCAGGGATTTGAGCTTCTCCTGCCGGGCCGGCGCCATCCCGATCTCGGCGAGGCGGCGAACCTCGGCCGACCCCACCTGCCGCAGGCGAAGTCGCTCGCCGGCGGTGGACCCGGAAGTCTGGACCTCCATCTCGTCGGGCGAGCCGTCCTTCGTCAGCAGCGCCGCCTTGATCTTTCCCAACTGAGGCTTGCGCCGCTCCTCGACGTTCAGCCCGGCGATGCCCTTGAGGAACCGGACGACGCGATCGCCGTCCTCCAGCGGCAGTCCTTCCGGACGCTCCGTCGGCAACCCGTCCACGCGGTAGACCATCCGATAGCGATCGTTGTTGCGGACGAGGTCCACATCCGAGGCGCGGCGCCACAGAATGTCGTGCATGAAGCCTTGCGTCAGATCGTAGTCCACGACGAGTTCGGGGTCGTCGTCCGACGGACGGACGGGCTTGCCTTCGTAATTCATCAGCCGAACCAGCGTCCCCTTCGACTCGGCGCCGGCGGACTTCTTCTCCTTGCCCTCGAGGAGACGGCGGAAGTGATCCCGCGTCAGCACCTTCGCCGTGGGGACGACGCGGCCGTTCCGGTGCAGGACGTACATGAGCTGCGCCCCGCCCGCAAGCAGCAGGAACATCCCCAGCCCGACGAAATACAGCGGCCCCTTCCACGGCGGGAGCAAAAACATCGCCAACCCGGCGAATCCGCCGATCATCACGATGATGTTCCACTGCTCGCGCTTCGTCTTGACCACGTCGGTGTCCTTATCCACCCACGAGGTGATTGCCGCCCATCCGAGCAGAAGCACGATCAGCGCGCCGATCTTGACGAAGTTGACGTAGATTTCGCCGAGCAACAGAGGAAACCCGAAGTCTTGCATGTCCGTTTCCGGTCGCCCCAGGGGCGAAACCGCACCGATCTCCGACCACGCCGACCGCGCGGTCCCCGCTCGCACCGGTCCGCGCCTAACCGATGATCCCGCCGCCGCTGACCTTGATGCCCTTCAGACGCATCTTCAGTTCATCCGGGTTCGGCGCCGCGGCGTACGCAGTCTTAACCGAAATAAACTCGCCTTCAACCATCTGACGCAGCGACTCCGTGAAATCCAGCATGCCCTCGTGATACGACGCCCGCATCACCGCGTGAATCTCGTGGTCGCGCTTCTCCTCGATCAGCTTGCGGATCATGCTGTTGGCGATCATCACCTCGCACGCGGGCAGGCGGGGCACGTCCGGCTTCAGGCCCGGGAGGAGCTTCAGACAGATGATCGCCTGAAGGTTGAACACCAGCGACAGGCGGATCAGGTCGCGCTCGCCCTCCTCGAACAAGTCCAGAATACGCGCGATCGTGCTCGGCGCACTGGAGGCGTGGATCGTGCAGAACACCAGGTGTCCCGTCTCCGCGGCGTTCAGCGCCGCCTCGAACGTCTCACGATCGCGCATCTCGCCGATGAGCACGACGTCCGGGTCTTCACGCATCAGATACTTCAACGCGTCGGGGAAACTCTGCACGTCAATCCCGATCTCGCGCTGGTTGATGAACGCCTTCCGGTCCTCATAAAGAAACTCGATCGGGTCTTCGATCGTCACGATGTGGCACGCGCGACGCTCGTTGATCTGCTGGAGCATCGCCGCGATGGTCGTCGTTTTTCCGGATCCGGTAATGCCCGCGAGAATCACCAGCCCCTGATGCAGGTCCGCAATGCGCTCCAGCGAAGGCGGAAGGTGAAGCTGATTGTAATTCAGGATCTTGTCGTTGATGCGCCGCGCCGCCACCGACGTCTTTCCGCGCTGGCGGAAGACGTTGATGCGATAGCGAACCCGGTCGTTGAGCTGATACGCGAAGTCCATCGAGCCTTTCTCCGCGTAACGCTCGCGCTGCACCGGCGTCATGATCTCGAAGATCATCGCCTCGAGACGTTCGTTGCTCAGGACGTCGTTGTTGATGTTCTTGATGTCGCCCTTGACACGGACCTTCGCGGGCGATCCGGCCTTGAGATGAAGGTCGGAGGCGCTCAGATCGTACACCGCCTGAAAATACTTGTTGATCTTCGGCGGTTTCTTCACCTCCGCGGCGACCGGTCGCTCCAGCGACTCCACTTCGTTTTCAAGAATGTCTGACACGTTGTTTTTGACTCCCCACCCGTCGAACGAGACGCTCCCCGGCTTCGCCGTCGGCGACGCCGGCCCCCTTTGAGCTTCCTCACTTTTCCCCCCCTCGACCGCCCCGTCCTTCGTCCTGCGGGTCCGATGCGCCGAGACGCGGTATTCTGACAGGTCTTGACGACGACTTCAACCCGTCGCCCCCCTCGAACGTCGGCAATCCCGTGATTTAACCGCGCCTGACGACAACGATCACCTCAATCCCCGACCGCCGTCCACCGCCACGACCTGCCCCGTCAGGTACGCCGGCCCCTCCGCCAGAAACCGGACGGTGTCGGCAATCTCCTCCAGAAAACCGGTTCTCCCGGCGGGGATCTTCTGTATCAGACGTTCCCGGACCTCCGGGGTAAATGACTCGGGAAATTCGATGATTCCAGGGGACACGCCGTTCACCTGAATCTGCGGTGCCAAGGCGAGGGCCAGGCTCCTTGTCAGGCTCACCAGTGCCGCCTTGGATGCGCAATACGCCGGGTAGTTAGCCCAGGGCCGATCCCAGCAAGCATCGCAGAGGTTCACGATTCTGCCCGACCCGTGCTCACGCATGATCCGCGCCGCCTCAAAACACAAGCTAGCCGGGGCGATTACGTTCACCGCGAACATCTGCTGCCAGAGGTTGAAGGAGAAATCAGGGGGGGGCGGCTCACCTTCGGGGATGAACCAGGCCGCATTGTTGACTAGAATGTCCAGCCCGCCCAGTTTGTCGCAAACCTGCCCCACCAGCGTCGCCGCAACCGGGTCAGCCGCGAAATCCCACCGGAAAACATCGGCTTTCCTCCCGAGAAGCCGAACCTCTCGGGCCGTCTCCTCAGCGCCCTCGCCGGATTTCCGGTAATGCACGGCGATATCGCAGCCCGCCTGCGCCAAGCTGAGGGCGACGGCTCGCCCGATCCTGCGCCCGGCGCCCGTCACAAGCGCAACTCTTCTCGCCGGGATCATTGTTCCACGTCCAGCAGGCGGGCGACCGCGGGGATCTTCAACGCCAGGTCCGCCAGATCCGGGTCCTGCGCCAGCGCCCGCGCCAGCTCCACCTCGGCGTCACGCATCTGACCGCCCTTTGCAAGGCACACCGCCAACGCGAATCTCACCTCGGCAACCGCCTCAGAATTTTCCGCGATGACCTGCTGAAACGCTTTGATCGCCTCCTCGATCCGCCCCAGGTTGGCAAGCGCCGTCGCCCGATGAAAGCCCGCCCGAACCGCCCGGGGTTCGCAAATCAGGGCTTTTTCAAACGCCTCAAGGGCGCTGGCGTCATCTCCGATCTGGTTGAGCGCAACTCCGAGGCGATCATGCGCTTCCGCGTCCAGCGCGTCCCCCCGCACGAGGTCGCGCCAGACCTGAACCGCCTCTGCCGGGCGACCGCCATCCTGAAGAAGGATCGCCGAAAGCCGTCGGGCGGCGCCGCAGTGCGCCTCTGCGGGACCGACGGCGATCGCTTCCGCGAGAACCCCGGATCGCACAGCCGAGTTCGCCGCCGCTACGTCGTCAAGAAGCGCATACGCTTCCGTCCGCCGTCCGGCATCCGTCATCGCCTGCGCTTCATGCAACCGCAGCGGAACGCTGGAGGCGTACGTGCGGAGCAGGGGCTCGATCACGGCCAACCTCCGCTGCGGATCGACCTGCGACGACATCCGCAGCGCCGTGAGCGCCACATCAAGGTTCGGGGGCGCAGCCCCGACTTCCGATCCGAGGCTTCGCTCCAGCCAGAGCAAGGCGCTTGACCCGTCGTTCAGGGCGATCGCGCTGCGAAGCGCGACGTCCAGCAGCGGCGGAGAGCCTCCCGAGACGGCGTACGCCTGTTCCGCAGCAGCAAGACGATCGAAAAGCCGCGCCCGGACGGAGGTCTCCGGGCTTCGTGCAAACCCGGCGAGCGCTTCCTGCAGGTTCCCGACCGGGTCTGAACGAGGCGGCCCGACCGGAACGGCGTCGCCGGATTCTGATTCTTCGCCCGTTAGAGAAAGTTGAGCGGGCGGAGCAACGTGATCGTCTCCGACAACTTCCGGGGCTGCCCGCTGCGAGAGTTCCGAGCGGAGTCGTGCATTCTCAGCCGCAAGCTCGGCGATCCGCTGTTCCGTCGCTACGGTCCGCTTTCGTGCCGCCGTGACCAGAATTACCGCGGAAAGCACCCCCGACAGCCCGATGAGAAACCACCACGACCGCGCCGCTCCGGGGGGTCGTACGACTCTTGATCGTTCAGTCACCGCCGCCGCCTCCGTCCCCGCCGCCGCCTCCGTCCCCGCCACCGCCGTCGCCGCCACCGGCTCCGTCGCCGCCGTCATATCCTCCGCCGTCGCCGGAGGAGGGGTCGTTAAGGTCGTTATGCGCAGGTTTCGATCGGTCGTCATTGCCCTCACCGCGCCACGTTGACTCCGGCACGGTGTGCATCGACCAGACGTCTGACGAATCCGTCGGCGGCGGACGTCGTGCCTCGGAATCACGGGTCAGCCGGCGCCCCCAGCGCATCAGCAGGCCGCTCCCGACAATCAGCAGAATCAGAAGTGCGACAAGGAACCCGATGACGACAAGGATCCGAAGGATCTGTCCGGGGCTGACCGTGGCGGAAGCCCCCAGCAGGTTCACCCCGCAGCGGCGGATCATGCTCCGCTCCTGGATGTGCGGACCGAGGCATCCCCCCGGCGAGACGGAGCCTGCTCCAGCGCCCGCAGCGCCTCATAAAGCTCCCGTTGTTGCGGCGTCAGCGACTTCGGCGCCACGATCTTGATGACGACCAGCAGATCGCCGCGCGCCGTGTCCCGACCTGCTGCAACCCCTTGTCCCCGGACGCGCAACTTCGTCCCGCTTGAAGTCCCCGGAGGAACCGTCACTGAAACCGATCCGTCCAGCGTGGGCACGTCGATCTTCGCTCCCAGCACGGCTTCCGTGATTGTCACCGGCGCCGTCACGATCAGGTCGTTTCCCTCGCGGGAAAAGCTCGGGTGCGGCGTGACGCGGCAGGTCAGGTAAAGGTCGCCAGCCGGACCGCCGCCCACTCCGGGTTCGCCGCGTCCCTTCAGGCGGATGCGCTGCCCGTCCACCACGCCCGGCGGAATATGCACGTCAATGTTCTCCGCGCGTCCGTCGGGGTGTGTGACGACGAGCTGAAGCTTCGTACCACGCACCGCCTGCTCGAAGGACAAGGGGGCGTCGTGAGTGATGTCCGCGCCCGCTTGAGGTCGGACCGACCGCCCGCGCCGGCGCTCCCGCGACGCGCGGCCGTTTCCGCCCCCGAAAATCTGATCGAAGATGCTCGCCGGACGCTCCTGCCCGCCCCCGCCGAACGCTGAAAAAAGATCTTCCAGATCTTCCACGTTGACCGCGTGACCGTCGCCCCAGGTATACACCTGTCGTCCGCCCGGGTCTGTCCGCACCTGTCCTACCCCGGCGCGACCGTAACGGTCGTAGTCTTCGCGCTTCTTCGCGTCGCCGAGAACGCTGTAAGCCTCCTGAACCTTCTTGAACTTCGCCTCCGCACCCGGATCGTTCGGATTGCGGTCCGGGTGGTACTGCTTGGCGAGCCTCCGGTAGGCACGCTTGATTTCGTCCGCGCCGGCTGTCCGAGGCACACCGAGCGTCTCGTAAAAATCATCCCTGGGCATATTGCTTCAAACGTGGGTTCTCATGCGACCGGACCGGTCACAGTTGTTCGGAATCCGCTACTCACTCCTGATTATAAGCCGCAAACGGGGTGGGTCCACGCGGCGGCCCTCTCGTCCGCGGGTCGCCTTGAACCCGCACCGAGGGGCGTTATTGTGCGATCCCGGATGGCGCGGACTTCGCGCCGTCGGGAGGTGCGTCGTGCGGTACATGCGGTCCTTGATAACGCTCGCCGTGGGACTTTGCTCCCTCTGCGGATGCCGGGTTGAAGGCTCCTGGCGCCTTCAGCGCGTCCTGCCTGTGAGCGCAGACGCTCCTCCGAAGATGATCACCCGCCTGACCATCGCTGAGGGACGCTTCACCTGCACCGAGGAAGGCGCGGGGGGGGAAGCGACCTTGACGGGCCGGCAGCGGTACTCGGGTGGAATCCTGACGCTCGATCCTGAGGCGGCGCCGACGCGACGTTTTCGTTGCGCCTTTCCGGCGAAAGACACTTTGCGGCTCGAGGCGCTTCCGCCGGCGCCCGAATTCGCCGCGATCTACATTCGATCAGGTCGGCGGACTACTGCCGGAACCAGGTGACCGCCGTCATGTCGTTGCGCATTCATGTCACGGAGGATCCGGTTTACGCGGAAAACTCCTACGTGGTTGCGGAAGCGGATTCCGGCGTCTGCTGGTTGATTGATCCGGGGTTGCCGCCTCATGCCGAGCGGATAATCGACCGTGTAAGACGAGACAAGCTGCATCCCGAGGCGGTGGTCCTGACGCACGCGCATTTCGACCACATCGCCGGCGTCGACGATGTTCGCGCCGCGCTCGGACCGCTTCCCGTGTATCTGGCCCGGGAGGAGTGGCGCGCTTTGTCGGACCCGGTTTACAATCTTTCGGGTTGGATCGGACCCGGCCTGGCGACGGCAGTGACCGATCCGCTGGATCTGCCCGCCGACTCCGTCATGAAGCTGGGGCGGACAGAGTGGGTCGTGCTCGATGTCTCCGGGCATTCCCCCGGCGGGCGGGCGCTGTATTGCGCGGGCGAAGGCGTCGTGATCGTCGGAGACGCGCTTTTCTCGGGCAGCGTCGGCCGGGTGGATTTCCCGACCAGCGACGGTCCACGCCTGATTCGTAACATCCGCAATCATCTTCTGACGCTCCCGGACGACACCCGTGTCCTTTCCGGACACGGACCCGCCACAACGATCGGACGCGAGCGGCGGACCAACCCCTTCATCCTCCACGGACTGGACTGATCGCCCGAGGTCTTTATCCGGACACATCGACCTGGAGCGCGGTTTTCGCCCTCTCTGAGGTCCGATCATCCCTGAAGCGTCTACCCGAGAGAACGTCCGATCGTAGGCTTCAGATGCAGCGAGGAGCTGACCAGCTTGGGGGGCGCATGATCCACCGGAACGCGCGGACGAATCTGACCACAGCCGTGGCCCGACGGGTCATCGCGCTATCCGGGTTTCTCTGGTTGGCGGCGGTGGCCGCATTCGCCGTCATCACCGGGTTGGCCCGCGTGCGCGACGACCGCGAGAATGCGACGGCGGCGGCTCAGCGCGCGCTCGCCTACGTGGATCGCGCCACCCGGTTGCCGTCGCGGGAAGATCTCGCGGCGTTGGTCGAACGCGACGAGCGGATTCACGCAGCCGCATGCGTGCGGTTCGACGGCGTACTCTGCGCCGCGTGGCCCGAGTCGGCGGCGTCCACGACGCAGAGAACGCCGGTGTCGCGTGATTCAAGCGCCGAGCCGGATTCCTGGAGCAACACCCAAGGCGAGACGAAGGTCTGGCGCGTGAACCTTCCGCTGGCGGCGCGAGAGGCGTCGGTCGTTGCGTGGGTTAACTCGACGAACGTCGTCCGATCGACGCTTCAGTCCACGCTCATCTTCGGCGGCGCCTTGCTGCTGGCGACGTTCCTCGGCGCGGCGGTCTGCGTGCAGTGGTTCAGCGGAGCCTGGTCGTGCGTCGTGCGGGATCTGACGCGCATCCTTCAGCTTGGCGCGGGATCCGACGCGGACTGGTCGCCCTCCGCCGCCTACGCCGACACCGCGGCCCTGCGACGCCAGATCACGGTCTCCGCCGGCGACCTCGCCGAAGCACGCCTCCGCATCGACTGCCTCGAGCAGCAGATGCAGCGCACGCTCCAGCACCGCGAGCGCACCTTCGCCCGCAGTCTGGAAAAAACGCGACGGGACAGCCTCACCGATCCGCTCACCGGGCTTTACAATCGCCGGTTCCTCGAGGAGGAACTACCGGGGATCCTTGCGGATCTTGAGGCCGGCGAGTCCGACGTCACCGTCGTCATGCTCGACCTCGACCACTTCAAGCAGCACAACGACACGCACGGTCACGAGGCCGGCGACGCCCTGCTGCGCTTCGTCGGCGAACTGCTGCGCGGCGCGACGCGGGACTCGGATTACTGCGTCCGTTACGGCGGAGACGAGTTCGCCATCGTCATGCCCGACACCGCCCCGGAGAACGCCGTTCCGCTCGTCGAACGCATCCTGAAGCTCTTTGCGCAGTACACCGCCGTGCTTAAGACCGAACCCCGCGTCAGCCTCAGCGCCGGCGTCGCCGGTTCCGCCTCGCGCACGCGAGAGGAACGCAGACAGTTGATCAAACTCGCGGACCGCGCCCTGTATCAGGCAAAGCGCCTCGGAAAGAACCGCGTGGCGGTCGCGGCCTGATCCCCGCAGACCGACGCGAGGTTCGACGCCCCGGCGACGCGCGGCGCCCGACGGGGAATCACTCCGCTCGGCACGCGACGCGGGAACTTCACGCCTTGTCGGCGAGCACCAGGAAGATGACGTATACCGCCGCGACCGCGACCAGCGTCAAACCGATCGCAACCTTGCACTGAAGACGCTGGGCGACGATCGCAGGCTCGGGGTTCTCGGCCTTCCGGTGCGACCAGAGCACCAACCCCGCAAAACACAAGGCCGCCGGCGCCAGCACCTCGAGAAAAAGAATGATCGACCACTGCTTGAACGCCGGAGGGTAAACCAGCATCACACCCGCCAGCGCCAGGCAAACCAAACTCATCCAGACTGCAATCAAGGCCAGCATGACTTAGAAGACCAAGGTAACGCGTCTCTCCGGGACGCGAATTTCAGCCCAGACAAACCAGCATTACAAAAATCGGTCGTGCGTTCTTCAACAGGCGGCTGGACGCTCTTTCTCAACCGAGCCGCGCCCGTCACGAAGCGACCTTTTCTCCCCCGGTTTCGGAAGTCGACCTTTTCTCCCCCGGTTTCGGAAGTGTTGAAAAAGCGTCTCGTGCGCAAGTCCGTCGAACCTTCCGGCCTTTCCGCAGGACGCGACGCTCATCACCCGGGTTCCGGCTGCCGAAACTCGAACCCTACTTCCGCGCCTGCACATACGCCATCAATTTGTACGCCAGCCGCGCCGCCAGAAACTCCGTCACGGTCTGCCCCGGCAGCGGCATCACCTCGACAAGGTCCGCCGCCACGATGTTCTTCTCCGCCGCCACCAGCCGCAGCAATCCGGTCACCTGGTACCAGTCCAGACCGCCGGGTTCCGGCGTCCCCGTGCCCGGCGCGTACGCCGGGTCGAAGCCGTCGATGTCGATCGTCACATAAACGGTGTCGCCCAGCGAGTCCAGAATCCGGTCCACCCAGTCTTCGGTCATCATGCAGTCGCGGGCGGTCACCGGGCGGATTCCCGCGCGCTTCATGAAGCGGTGATCCTCGGCGCTGACCGCGCGGATCCCGACGGGAACCAGCGTCGCGCCGTAATCGACGACGCGGCGCATGACGCTGGCGTGCGAATACGGACTGCCGTGGTAGGCGTCGCGCAGGTCGCTGTGCGCGTCGATCTGAAGCACCGAGAGTTTCTTGTGCTTCGTCATAACCGCCCGCACCAGCCCTGAGGTCACCCCGTGCTCCCCCCCCAGCCCGAAGAGGAACTTCCCCGCGGCGACCACGGGCCTGGCGGCGCGAAAGATCGCCTCGTGCATCGCCTCGGGTCCGCGCGCCTCCGCCTCGACGGGCAGCAGCGTCGCCACGCCCGCGCGGTGGAACTCCCCGCCCAGCTCCTCGTCAAAAAGCTCCACCTGTCCCGACGCCCGGAGGATCGCCTCCGGGCCGTGGCGCGTCCCGACGTTGTAGCTCGTCGTCGCGTCATAAGGGATCGGCAGCACGACGAACCGCGAGTGCTTGTAATCCGAGTCCTTCGCCTCCAGCCCGAGAAACCCGGGCACGCACGTCTGCATGTTCTTCCTCCGTGTGACGACGGCGGAGTGTAACGGGGGTGGCTTGCGTCGTCGCGTCAGCGCGGGGAACTGCGTCTGTGTTTTACCTCCTCCTGTCCCGAAGGGCCGGAAGAGAGGCCACTGCGGGCGGCAGGGATGAATTCCGCAGGCTTGCGGTCTTCTCATGCAATCGCACAAATCCAGCCGGGCAAAAACTTCTGTTTTTTCGGTTTTCTGCTTGACAGGCCGATGAGGGAACGATAGTCTGACAACCAAAGCAGGTGTTCGGGTTTGGGTGGAGGGTGCTGCGTTGGTCCCTTCCCTTCCCTTCCCTTCCCTTCCCTTCCCTTCCCTTCCCTTCCCGTGGTCTCTGGGAGGTCGTTTCTATGAAATCACCAAAATTGGCGAAATCTGTTCAGATCTTGGTTCTGGCAAGCCTACCTTGTGCGTTGACAGCCTGCCAAGCGTCCGCGATTGAAAAACAACTCGACGCTCAAGCCGCGAGCTACGCCAAGGATCGAGCGGAAAGGCCTTTCGTGGGGACAATCGCGTTCGATTTCGAGATGACTGACGAGGCGGCCGGAACCCCGCCGACGTCCTACACCGGATGGGTGTATCTGGGTGCGGACGGCGATTGTCGGCTTGACGTCCTCTTTGGAAAGGACAAGCCTCCGGTGATCTGTTCGGTGTTGCCGGAAACGGCATGGATGGTTTTTTACAGAACTGAGCACAGCATCGAAAGCCAACTTCCCGTGCCGCCCAGCAACGATGGTTGGGCCAACCAGCTTCGTGCTCAGGTGGACCAGACCAAGGCTTGGTGCGACCTGTTGTCGGGCTTGCAGGTTTCCCGTGAGATTCATGCGTTTCAAGCTCCCGGCAAGCAAACCTTCGCGTCTGGCGACTCAGGCGACCACAAACGCCTCACAGAGGTCAGGACAACGCAAAGCCGGGGCGGGCTTGCGTCTATCGAACTTCGATACGCAAACGGAGGGCGGTTGGAAGCTGCCGATTTTCGTGAAATCTCCGGAATTGGCGCAATACCTCACAAGTATACCCGTATCAATATCGCCGATGAGGGTCGCGCCGTGAAACTCCGTTTTGAGATTACCGAGGTCGCGCCCGCCGAGGACTCCAGCTTCGAGGATTTCTTCGTGCCTCCGTCAAGAACTCCCCAAAAATGGCCTCATCTCTGGGGCACAGCCATCATCGAGAAGGACGGCAAAGAGACGCTCATGACCTGGGGCCGCGGGGTTCAAGTCAATCATTCCCCGCGTTCGTGAAATCGTCTGCTGCGTCTTTTCGGCCTTTTATAAAGCCTGCCCGAGGGGGATCCCGGACCAGCGGTTTGTCTCAGTGCATTCTTGAGAGCGGGAGAGTGTCGCTAAGAAGTCTCTTGGGGATGTGAAGGCGCGTAGCGGAACGGTTCTTTGGAAAATTATCCTGGAGGATTGTCATGGGTAGCTTTTCCTTTCTACTGATGATCGCTTTGTGGTTGACAACCGAATCCGGCGGTTCTTTTCCGCCTGATTGTTACATTACGAATATCGGTCAAAAGTGCGGGACGGACATCATTCTTTCGAGTGGGAGTTGTGGCCCAACGGTTCCTTGTGTGTTTCAACAGGACATTTATGATCATCTCTGGAATTGCGTCGGAACCACTGCTGGCTTGACGCAATGCACAGAGAAAGCATGCAACAAGACCACAATTAGGCGGAAGTGCGACAGTAACAACAACTGCGTACTTGTTGGAGAGCCGAACGTAGTGCAGGAGGCTATCGGTACGCAGGCATCTGGCAGCCACTGTCCGGCGTAGTAGGCCGACACCAGACAGGACGTCAAGCGGAAGAAATACGGCCTGCAATTTATGCGCGAGGACGGCTGAACAAGTCGCCCCTCGGCGCTGTCGCGGTCACGAGATTGTTCGCGCGAAGCAAGCAGTCGTCTAACCTCGAATTTTGCCCTTTTCCAGGGGGCGGATTCCGTGAATCTCAAGGAAAAACGCAGGGGTTGAGGTTTTGCAACACCCGCCGAAACACCAGGGGTTTCAAAACCCCGGGCCGTCGTGTCGATGTCCTTGATACTCCAGGGAATCTCCTTTCTCGGAAAAGGGCAAAAGTCGAGCTATAACGCTGTTTGAAAACTCGCGTGAAAGGCCCGAACGGACTCAGATGGAGACTCAGGTGACGATTTAAAATAGGCGCATCTGCCCCCCCGTCTCCGGTCGGCGGAAACGCGCGCCGGATAAAGGGCGGATGTCGCGGTTCAGACCGTACCGGCGGGTGAAGACGTCAAAGGTCTGGGCGATCTGCTCGACGTAAGGCCCGGCCCCGCGTCCGCGCCGGCGCGAGGCGTCGTATAACTTGCCGCCGCGGGCCTGGCGGATCAGCGCTTCGACCTTCCGGGCCCGCTCGGGATGCACGTGGCGCTTCAGCCAGTCCAGAAAGAGATCCTTGACCTGATAAGGCAGACGCAGCAGCACCCACGCCGCCCGCGTCGCTCCCGCCTCGGCGACCGCCTGAAGGAGGTTCGGAAGCTCGGTATCCGTCAGCCCGGGGATGATCGGCGCCACGTTGACCGAGACGCTCACCCCCGCATCCGCCAGCTCCCGGATCACGCGCAGGCGGGCCGACGGCGCCGCCGCGCGAGGCTCCAGCCGGGAGGCCAGATCCGCGTCCAACGTGACCAGCGTGACCGTCACCCGCCCAGCGTTCTTGTCCGACAGCGTCTTCCAGAGATCGACGTCGCGCAGCACCAGGGCGCTTTTCGTCATCGTCGACACCGGCTGACCGCACTCGGCGAGAATCTCGAGGCATTGCCGCGCGAGGCGCATCCGGTGCTCGATCGGCTGATAAATATCCGTGATCGCGGACATGACGATCGGCTCGGGCTTCCACGAGGGCGAGGCGAGTTCCTTGCGCAGCAGCTCCGGCGCGTCGGGCTTCGCCGTCAGCTTCGTTTCGAAGTCCAGACCACAACTGAACCCCAGGTATTCGTGATAAGGCCGGGCGAAGCAGTAAATGCACCCGTGCTCGCAACCACGGTAGGGATTCAGCGTCCAGTCAAAGGGAACGTCCGAGGTCGGCGTGACGCGGTTGAGGATCCGCTGCGTCCGATCCAGGAAGACCTGGCGCTCGACGTGGTGCGTCCGGCCGTCGCCGTCCTCCCGCTCGATCCACTGCCGGTCCAGCTCCTCGCCCAGCACGTGCAGACGGACGGACTCGAAGCGGTTTCCGGGGTTCAACCCCGCGCCGCGGCGATGCGCCGGACCCTTCTGGAGCGCGTCGCGGTAGGAGAAGTCGTCCTGCATTCCGAACATTATACTAACAATAAGACGCCCGTCAAGGTCGGGTAGCCGTCATGCGGCGTCGGTCGGCGACGCCAGCGAGGCGACGACCCGGGTCGTCGTCTCCGACATGCGGATCCCCGGGGCGTAGCCGAAGTCCCTGCGGGCGGCGGAGATGTCGAAAAAATGATCGAGGGCGAGCTGATCCGCGAGGAACCGCGTCATCGGCCCGATGCTTCCGTCCCTCCGGGACTGCGCTTTCCCCGCGCTGGCTTCGCAGCCCTGGCGGGCTGGGCAGTTGTCTGACGCCCCTGCCGGGGCTTAAAGGGTAGCGCCTCCCTCCGGGAGGCGAGTTTCATCGGGAAAAACCGGCGTCACAAAGACCGGTCCCGGGTTTTTCAACAGGCTGCAAAGACTTCCGGCTGATCCTCCGGGGCCAGGACCGCCGGCTGATCCTCCGGGGCACAGGAAATCCCGTCGATTTCCGGGCATGATCGTTAAGTTCATGCGAAGCCAAAACCCGCCAGCCGGAGTCAAGGCGAGACTCGGGTTGAAGGAGTCGGCCTACCCTTGCGCTGAAGCGCCGGCGCTACGGGCGGGGACGACGACCATCGTCATGCGCCGGCCCTCGGCGGTCGGCGGGCGGATGACTTTCCCCTTTTCGCCCAGCGCCGCGATGATCTCCTTGAACTTTCCGAGGGCGAACTCCATGTTGAAGCGTTCGCGCCCCTTAAAGAGCATCGTGAACTGGACTTTATGCCCCTTTTCGAGGAACTCGAGGGCGTGACTGACCTTGATCATGCGGTCATGGTCGTCGGTCTTGGGCCGCAGGCGGACTTCCTTGAGGTCGACCTTGGCGGCGTGGGACTGCTTCTGCTTCTTTTTCTGGGTGTACTTGAACTTGCCGTAGTCCATGATGCGGCAGACGGGGGGGGTCTCCGTCGGCGAAACCTCGACCAGATCCAACCCGGCGGTCCGCGCCATGTTGAGAGCTTCCGACGTCGGGAGGATGCCAAGCTGATTGTTCTCCTGGTCGATGACGCGAACCGGAGAAATGCGAATCTGCTCGTTCAAACGCAGCGCCTTAACGATGACCGGACTCCTTTACTGCAAAACCCGGAACCACGCCTGAGCGCCGCGATGGTCGCCGCCGCGCTCCCCGGGGGCATTATAACGAAAAACGCGGAACAGGAAACGCCGCATGAGACTTTTACCCGGACCCCGGAGTCGGCGGACCTTATTCAGGTTCGCTCACCCCGCAAGCCCCCGCGTCTGCACTTCCTTTCGGCAAGCGTCGAGAAACGCCTCCAGCGGGCGGTTCCCGAGCGTCCGTCCGTCCCGGTCGTTGACGTTGACCTCGCCTTTTGCGGCTTCGCTTTCGCCCACGACGAGAATGTAATTGATTTTTTCCTGGCGGTGACGATGCTTCTTCGGGCCGATCTTCTCGCTCGAGACGTCCAGCACCGCCCGAAGCCCCTCCGCCCTGAGGCGATCGAACACCGTCCGGGCGTAGGCTTCGCTCTTCTCGCTGACGGTGACGACGGCGACCTGCACCGGCGACAGCCAGAGCGGAAACGCGCCCGCGAAGTGCTCGATCAAAATCCCCGTGAACCGCTCCAGGCTTCCGAAGGGCGCGCGGTGAATCACGACCGGGCGGTGAGGCCGGTTGTCCGGACCGATGTAGGTCAGGTTGAACCGGTTCGCCATGTTGTAGTCCACCTGCACCGTCCCGAGCTGCCACTGCCGCCCGATGCAATCCTTGACCACGAAGTCGATCTTCGGTCCGTAGAACGCGGCCTCGCCGACTTCCTCGGTGGCGGACATGCCGCTCGCCGCGACCGCCTGACGGATCGCCTCCTCGGAGCGCGCCCATCCCTGCGGATTGTCGATGAATTTCGGATCGCCGGGATCGTGCAGGCCGATCCGGACCCGGTAATCCTTCAACCCGAGCAGTTCGAGCACGTAACGGGTCAGTGAGACGCACTTCGCAAGCTCGTCGGGCAACTGATCCTCGGTGCAGAACAGATGCGCGTCGTCCTGGGTGAACCCGCGGACCCGCGTCAGGCCGGACAATTCTCCGGACTGCTCATACCGGTAAACCGTCCCGAATTCGGCGAGGCGGACCGGGAGATCTTTGTAGCTGCGCGGTTCGCTCGCGTAGAGGCGGGCGTGATGCGGGCAATTCATCGGTTTGAGCAGGAAGCCGTCCGCATGCTGCAGCAGGTCGCGGATCAACTGAAGGTTGCGCGGCGCATCCGCGGGGTCGGGACTGAGGCGATGCCCGTCGGATTTTCCGGCGGCGCCGGTCAGCTCCGCGTGGCGCGAGGGATCGGCAATCCGCAACTCGTCGAGCAGGCGTGCGACCCTCCCGCCGAGCGGATCGCGCGACTTTGCCTTGTCAGCTTCGTAAAGCGCGATCCAGATTTCGTTCAGGATGCGCGACGCATCGGTTTCGTAGAGGGGGGGGAACTGCGCGTCCCGGTAATACGGAAAATGCCCGCTCATGCGGTAAAGCTCGAGGCGTCCGATGTGCGGGGTGAACACCGGGTCGTACCCCTGCTCGCGGAGCTTGCCGCGCAGGTGCTCCTCGAGCACGAGGCGGACGGTCGCGCCCTTCGGTTTCCAGAGGATCAGACCGCTGCCGGCGAGCGGGTCGATCGTGAAGAGGCCCAGCTCCTGCCCGAGGACGCGGTGATCGCGGGCTTTCGCCTGCTCGATCTGGTCCAGGTAGGCGGCGAGCGACGTCTTCTTGAAGAACGCGGTTCCGTATACGCGCTGCAAGCGCTGATCGTTGACGTCGCCGCGGTAATGCGACCCGCTGACCTGGCGGACCTTGAACGCTCCGATGACGCCGGTGGAGGGGACGTGCGGACCGCGGCACAAGTCCTCGAAGTCCTGACCGACGCGCTCCCCGGTGACGTAAAAGCTCAGGACGTCTCCTTCGGCGCGCTCGGCGTTGTCGATCTTGTATCGGTTGCCTTCACGGGCGAGCTTCGGCATCGCGTCCGCGCGCGGCATCTCGACGCGGGTGAACCGCCGGTCCTCCCTGATGATCCGGGCCATCTCGGACTCGATCCGCTCGAAGTCCTCGGGGGTGATCGAGCGGGGCAGATCCAGATCGTAGTAGAAGCCGTCCTCGACCGGCGGTCCGTAAACGAGCTTCGTCTCGGGGAAGAGCGCGCAGACGGCTTCGGCCATCACGTGAGCCGTGCTGTGTCGAAGCACATAAAGCGCATCGGGGTCGTCGTCGGACTTCGTGAGGATCCGGATCGCGCCGTCCCCCGGGAGCGGGCGGTGGAGGTCGAGGATTTCGGATCGTCCGTCGCGAGTGAACTTGC
The DNA here is from genome assembly GCA_013360585.1 of Phycisphaerae bacterium. Taxonomy (GTDB): domain Bacteria; phylum Planctomycetota; class Phycisphaerae; order UBA1845; family UBA1845; genus JABWBH01. The sequence goes on from JABWBH010000046.1 coordinate 29,972, forward strand.
CGGCGATGGCGGCGCGCGCCAGCCCCGCGCCGATCTTCGCGGCGATGTCGGCTGTGGTCGACCCCGGCGGAAGCTCCAGACCGGTTCCGTCCGGAAGCGTGATGTGCAAGACGGTGCTCATCAGGCGGGGCAATATAACGCGGCGGCTCGGCGATCCCAAGCGGGAGCGGGTTTGACGGTTTGAAACGGCGCGGGGCAGCTTGTCGAGGAGGGGCGCGGGTGTTATATTCCGGCCCGACGGTCGCCCCGACGGCGCGATCTTTCAGGAGCGGCATGGCGAAATCGGCGGATGTCATTGAATTAGAAGGCACCGTGGTGCAGGCGTTGCCCAACGCGATGTTCCAGGTGCAGGTCGTCGTGGGAGACGACACGCACCGGGTGCTTTGCACGATCTCCGGGAAGATGCGGAAGAACTACATCCGCATCCTGCCGGGCGATCGCGTTCTGATCGAGATATCGCCCTACGACCTGAATCGCGGACGGATCACCTACCGCCGCTGACGTGCCCGTCCGGACACGTCCGGTCCGTTCCGCTCCTGCAATTCACAAGGAGATGCGACTTGGGGTATCCACGTCGAGCGCCGAGTTTCTCCTGTCGCCGCCGGCGCACGCCGTCGATCCGCCGCGTTGACGGGGAAACTCAGCCGTCTCGCATGAGGAGGGAGGGACGAACAACGCCCCTCGGCGGTGCGGGTAAAAACAACGGACGGAAGGCACCGCCGTGGCGGGTAGCGCCTTCCGTCGTCGTTTCGGTTTCGATGACCGAATTCGCTTCGCGTGCGGTCGATTCAAGCCGTGGCGCGGACCGTCAAACCGAATCCGCCGTGCGAAGCACCTCGAAGAGGCTTCAATTTGAAGCGGCCTTCACTGACTTCGACCGATGCATGACCGGTCGATGCCGCTAGCACGTCACCGTGCCTAGCGCTTCTTCGAAGCTTTCTTCTTCCCAGCCTTCTTGGTCGCCTTCTTAGCGGCCTTGCGCTTCTTCGCCATCTCAATCACCTCCTTTCCACATTTCAGAATACCCTTCCGGTCCGACTTGTCAAAAGAAATTTTTCCTCAAGTTCGGACCGATGCCTCCTGATATCGGCAGCCGACCCGCCGACGCATGAGCCGATCCGCGCGCTGCGAGTGCCACGGTGTTGACGCTTGCACCGCGCGCGGCGCGGACGCATCGCGCCGCGTGCGTGTTCGTCGCCGGATGAGCCGAAAGCAGCTTTTTTTCAGGCGTTTTCGCACACATTCGCCTCGAGCCGCTGCGCATCCGTTTCGCGGATCCACGTGACGACGTCGCGCAGGAAAGGTTCGGGGTCGGCCTCGAATTCGAGACTGTGCCGCGCCGCGTCGTAGCGCGTGACGCGCGTTCCGGGCCAGTTCAGATCGCGGATGAAAGCTTCCGTCCGCGCGTTGTCGATGATCCGTTCCTGACCGGCGAGGAGGAGATGCACGGGCGCCGGGGAGTGCGACCCCAGCCGCGCGCAGGTCCGGTCCAGGCGCCGCGACGCCAGGTAGAACGCCGCTGTCGCCTGACGCAGCGTGAGCGGGTCCGCGTCGATGAAGCGTTGCTTCGGACGGTGCGCGGTGAAAAGCTCCGCGTCGTTGAGCGGAATGTCGAAGCGGCGACACGGGTCCGTCACCATCGCGACCCCGATCCGGAACTTCTCGGCTGGCGTGACTCCGACGAGGGGGAACAATCCCGGTGTGACCAGGGTCAACCCCTGCACGCCAGCGCCGTCCGCCACATAGGCCGCAACCGCCAGCTTTCCCCCCCAACTGACGCCTAAGAGATGATATCCGTCCTTTCCGCTCCGCATCCGGAGCGCGTCGCGGGCCGCAGATACGTCGGAAAGCAGTTGTTCCGGCGACGCCGCATGACCCCGATCCCGGGCGTTGCGTCCGCTACCTCGCCGATCCGGCTGGAGCACCGCGTAACCGGCGTCCCGCAGACGCCGCGCGGACGCCTCGTACCAGCCGCAATGAGACTGGATGCCGTGAAGATACAACACCGCGCCGGCGGGGTGCTTCGGGGACCAGTACCGCGCGTAGGCCTCGTATCCGTCGGAGAGCGTCAGGCTGATCTCCTCGAAGTCGCCCACGCCGGTTATACTAACGTCCGCGCGCCCGAGACTCCACCCCCGCAAGCGCTCGCGTGAAGGAGAACCGCTGTGTCGAAGCTGAGCTTTTCCACGGAGATCACCCGCGCGCTGCTTCCGCTGCTCGAGGCGGATCGCCGGTTGGGCGTGGCGGCGTGGCCGATTCCGGTGGCGCCTTCGACCGGGCGCGTCCGCGGATCCACGCCTCCGCCGGGCGGCGCCGCGCCGGTCGAGATCGAAGGCGACGTGGTCGAGCGTCTGCGCGTGCTCAGCGAGGATGTCGCCGGATGCACGAAATGCGGGCTGTCGGCGACGCGCACGCGCACCGTCTTCGGACAGGGGAACCCGCGCGCCCGTCTCGTGTTCGTCGGCGAGGCGCCGGGATTCGACGAGGACCGTCAGGGGCTGGCGTTCGTGGGCAAAGCAGGGCAGCTCCTGACGAAGATGATCGAAGCGATGGGGACGACGCGCGAGGACGTGTTCATCTGCAACGTTCTGAAGTGCCGTCCGCCGAACAACCGGACACCCGCGCCGGACGAGATTGCGTCGTGCAGTCCGTATCTGCGGCGGCAGCTTGCGTGGATTTATCCTGAGGTGATCGTCGCCCTGGGAGCGCCGGCGTCGCAGACGCTGCTGTCGACCGCGGAGAGCATCGGCCGGCTACGCGGCCGGTTTCACGAATACTTTCTTTCCGGTGTGCGGGGCGAGGGAGCGTCCGTGGCGCTGATGCCGACGTATCACCCCGCGTACCTGCTGCGGAACCCGGCGGACAAGATCAAGGCGTGGGAGGATCTCAAGCAGGTGATGAGCCGCCTCGGGTTGCAGCGTCCGGGCGCGTCCTGATGCGGTCCCTGACCGGGACTGCGCGGTCGAAATCCCGGTCCTGACGCTTCCGAAGTCCTTCGTCCGACCGTCCCCGGCGGGCTAGAATGAAGCGTGTCGAGGCGGAGCGCCGCGTCCTTGTCGACAGGCGGATTCCGGCGGGGCTGGTGCTGGCGCCGGAACGCGATCATGAAGGCCTGACGATGTCCGGATTTCCAGAAGGAGAATTGACGCGGTTGCTGCGTGCGGCCGAGTCCGGCGACGAGGCGGCGTCGGGCCGGGCGTTTGAGCTGGTGTATCAGGAGCTGCGTCGGCTCGCGGGTGCGCAGATGTCCCGGACGCCGCCGGGTCAGACCCTCGAGCCCACGGCGCTGGTGCACGAGGCGTTCCTGCGCCTGATGGGTCGAGACGATCCCCGGCGGAGTACGGACAGGCGGCATTTCTTCGCCGCGGCCGCTCAGGCGATGCGCGACATCGTCATCGAGAATGCACGGCGGAAGGGGCGGCTGAAGCGCGGCGGCGGGTGGCGCCGTCTGGACGTTGACGAGGTTGAAGAAGCGGCAGGGCACGTCGCCGAGGCGTCGGGCGGCGATCTGATCGCGCTGGATGAAGCGATTTCGGAGTTGGCTCGCGCCGAACCTCGTTGTGCGGAGGTGGTTCGCCTGCGGTACTGGACGGGCCTGAAAATGGACGAGATCGCGGAGGTGCTGGCGTTGTCGGTTCCGACGGTCGAGCGGGACTGGCGTTTCGCCCGGACGTACCTTTTTGCGCGGTTAACCGAGGAATCCTGAGTCGTCTTTGCGGGAGGCCCCGACGTTGTCGGAATCGTCGATCCAGCAGGCGCGTCTCGTGTTTGACGCGGTGGTCGATCTTCCCGCGCCGCAGCGCTCCGGGGCGATCGAGCGTCTCGGGGAGTCGGACGCGAATGCCCGGGTCATCGTCGAGCGCATGCTGGCGGCGCATGACCGCGGACTGGGGCGGTTTCTCGAGGGATCGGCGCCGTGGGCGGCGTACGTCGGAGACGAGATTGCCGAGGCGGCACCGGTTCCCGCAAGGATCGGGGCCTACCAGATCGTGCGCGTGCTGGGTGAAGGCGGGATGGGCGTCGTGTACGAGGCTCGTCAGGAGCGTCCCGCCCGCGTCATCGCGCTGAAGGTGATTCGATCGGAGTTTCCCGCGCCGGACGCCCTGCGTCGCTTTGAGTTTGAAAGCGAAGTGCTCGCGCGGCTTCAGCATCCGGGCATCGCCCACGTGTACGAGGCCGGTCTGGCGGAAGTCGAGGCGGGAGACGGGCGTCGTCCACGTCTGCCCTACTTCGCGATGGAGCTGATCCGCGGGCGCACGCTCACCGATCACGTGCGTGCGGAAGAGACGAACGTGCTCGGCCGGATCGACCTGATCATTTCGGTCTGCGACGCGGTCCGTCATGCGCACCAGCGCGGCGTCATTCATCGTGATCTGAAGCCGGCGAACGTCATTGTGGACGAAAGCGGCCGGCCGAAGATTCTGGATTTCGGCATCGCGCGGATTGTCGATCCGGACGGCGAGGCCGCGACGACGCGTGCGGAAACCGGGCAAGTTCTCGGAACGCTGGCGTACATGAGTCCGGAGCAGATCGTCGGTCCCCAGCGCGACGTGGACACGCGTGCGGACGTGTACGCCCTGGGCGTTATCTTGTACGAACTGCTCACCGGTCGTCCGCCGCACGACGTAAAGGGCGTCGGACTCGCGGAGGCGGCTCGACGGATTCGCGACGAGGATCCGCCGCGTCCGCGGTCGCTGACGCCGGGGATCGCGCGCGACCTTGAGGCGATCGTGCTCCGGGCGATCGAGAAGGAGCGGTCCCGGCGTTACGGGTCGGCCGCGGAACTCAGCGACGATCTTCAGCGGTTCCTTCATCATGAGCCGGTTGCGGCGCAGGCCCCCGGCGGGTGGTACCTGTTGCGCAAGGCGATGCGGCGGCATCGCGCGGCCACGACGCTCGCGGCGGGGCTGACGATGACGGTCATTGTTTCCACGATCGCCCTCACGTTGATGTACCGCGAGCAGTCGCGTCAGCGCGATCGAGCGCAGGGCGAAGCGCAAAAGGCGCAGGACGTTGTGGCGACGCTTCAGGCGATGCTGGGCGCGGCCAACCCTGAAGGCGGTCGCGGGCGCGATTACACCGTGGTGCAGATGCTGGACGACTTCGCGGCGGACGGACGACGACTCTGGGCTGGACGACCGGATACGGAGGCGACCGTCCGGCAGACGATGGGTGCGGCTTACCGCGGACTCGCCGAGTTCGACAAGGCGGATGAGCATCTGCAGGCGGCGCTGGCGTTGCGCCGGGCGGAGTTCGGGGAGGAGCATCCTTCGGTGGCGGGGGTGCTGGTGGAGTTGTCGCGCCTGCGTCACCTTCAGGCGCGTTATGAAGAGGCGGACGCGTTGGCCCGTCGTGCGCTGGACATTCGCCGCAAACGACTTGGCGAGTCTCATGTCGACGTCGCGGCGAGTCTGGACCAGGTCGCGTCGAATCTTCTGGCGCAAGGCCGGTACGCCGAAGCGGAACCGGTGTATCAACAGGCCTTGAGGATGCGCCGCGATCTCCTGGGTCCGGAGCATCAGGCCGTCGGCGCGACCTTGAACAACCTCGGGCTGGTCGCTCAGCATCGGGGGGATTTCGCGACGGCGGAACCGTATTACGACGAAGCGCTGCGCATCCGCGTGGCGGCGCTGGGGAACGTCCACCCGGATGTCGCGGAGACGCAGTTCAACCTTGCGTCGCTTCATCAGGCGCGCGGAAACCTGATCGACGCGGAGCGCCTTTATCAATCCGCCGTGGACGTCAACGCGAGCGTGTTCGGTCCGGATCACGTTGAAGTGGCGTGGAACCTGACGGGTCTGGGGTCTGTGCAGCGATCGCTGTGCCGCTTTGAGGAGGCCGAGCGGACGTACCGGCGGGTCATCGGCATCTGGGAGAAGAGTTCAGGCCGGACGCACCCGGCGCTGGCGGTCGCGCTGGGCAACCTGGGCAACGTGCTTTTCGACCTCGGCAGATTCACGGAAGCGGAGGCCCTGAACCGCGAGGCGCTTCAGATACAACAACGACAGTTTCCCGAAGGTCATCCCGGTGAGGCCAACTACCGCGCCAACCTCGGAAGCGCGCTGCGAGGGCAGGGGCGGTTCGAGGAGGCGGAGGTTGAACTCAACCGGGCGCAGGCCATCATCGCCGCGAATCACGCCCCGGAGCACCCGCGTTTCTCGACGCTTTACGGCTCGATGGCGCGGTTGGCGCGGGACCGCGGCGATCTGGTCGCGGCGGAATCGTTGTACGCGCGCGTCGTGCAGCGTTTTGCGAAGGAGCGTGGCCCGGATTACCCGGCGACGCTTCTTCACCAGGCGGAGTGGGCGGACGTGCTTTCGTGCCTGGGAGAGCAGGATCGCGCTTTGATGCTGGCGTCCGACGCCGACGCCCGAGCGCGGGACTCGCTGTCGGAACGACATCTGGTTCGCGGCGACACAACTCTGGCGCTGGGTCTGGTTCTGTTTCGCGGCGGGAGCGATCGTGATATCGCTCAAGCGGTTGCCCTGCTGGAGGAATCCCTTTCCGTCCGGGAGGAGGCGCTTCCCGGAGGGCACTGGCGGATCGGGGAGGCGGCGCACGCGCTCGGACGCGCGCTCGCCCGGACCGCGGCAACCGAAGCAGCGCACGCACAGCTTGAGAACGCGGTGAAGATCCTTGAGGCTGCGCTCGGGCCGGATCACCCCGAGACCCGGGAGGCGAGGGCGTCGTTGACCGCGCTTTCGTTCGAGTCCGGCGCGAATTCTGGCGGGAGTTGAGCGCCCGGAACCCGGTTGAAGACCGCACCGCCGCCGGGTAACGTCCGCCGCAGGGCGACCCGTTCCGTCAGGCCGCACCACCACCGTCAGGAACATCTCATGTCAAGACGCACCGTCATCGCAGGCAACTGGAAGATGCACAAGACGTTAAGCGAGGCGCGCGAATTGGTGAGCGGGCTGCGCCAACGTCTTGAGGCGTTCGGAGACTCCGTCAACCCGATCGACGTGTTGATTTTTCCTCCGGCGACGCTCCTGTTTCCGATGGCGAAGGCGATTGCGGGCTCGAGCATCCGGATGGGGGCGCAGAACGCGCATGACGCCGCACAGGGCGCTTTCACCGGCGAGATATCGATGCGGCACGTGGCGGACACCGGGTGTACGCATGTGCTTGTCGGACACAGCGAGCGGCGGCACGTCTTCGGGGAGAGTGCGGAATTCCTCGCCCGGAAGGTCGTCAGCGGCGTGGCGGCGGGTCTTACCGTCGTGTACTGCGTGGGTGAGACGCTTGCGGAGCGAGAGGCGGACCGGACGGCGGCGGTCGTGGGGCGGCATCTGGATGAGGGGCTGTCGGCCGATCTGGATTTCAGTCGGATCGTTCTTGCATATGAACCGGTCTGGGCGATCGGGACAGGGCGGACGGCAAGCCCGCAACAGGCCCAAGAGGTTCATCAATTCATCCGCACTTACCTTTCGAGGCGGTTTGGTGGGGCGGTTGCCGGCGGGATGCGCGTCTTGTACGGCGGCAGCGTCAAACCCGACAACGCGAGGGGGCTGCTTCAGCAGGCGGACATCGACGGTTTGCTGGTCGGGGGGGCGTGCTTGTCGGCGGAAGATTTCGCCGCTATCATCGGCTCCGCTTTGAGTCAGTCGCGGTAGTTTTTCATGTAAAGTTATAACCTTCAAGGATTTACGCCGGCTGCGGCAGTTTTGGGTCGGGCTTGGCGGGCTCAGGATACTCGCACATGGGTTGGGGACAGTGGTTGCTGGCGATGGCGTTGACGGCGGTCTGCGTCCTGATGATCGTCGTGATTCTGCTGCAGCGCGGGCGCGGCGGTGGTCTGGTCGGGGTTTTCGGAGGGGGCGGGGCGGGCAGCGCATTCGGCGCGAAGACGGGCGACGTCTTCACCTGGATCACCGTGGCGCTCGCGGGGCTTTTCATTTTCATCGGCAGCGTCGGCAACTGCGTGATGGAGCCGAAAATTCCGACGGATGACGGAGCGGCGCTGACGGAAGACGGCGACCTGACCGAAGAGGACATTAATGCGGACCTTCCGCCGCCGGCGACGCCGCCTTCCCAGGGGACAACGACCTCTCCGCCCGGGCCGGGAGCATCCGCGCCTTCGACCCCTCCGGCGGGATCCGGTGAAGCGGCCAAACCGGCTGCCCCGTCGAACGCTGGGGCGGAAGGTGAGAATAAGCCGGCTGCGCCTCCGGAGGGCGGCGGCGCCAACCCGATTCCGCCGGGTGCGGGCGAATCCGACAAGAACGCGGGCGGCGCCGAAGGCGGTCCGGGCCACGCATGACGGCGCGATGATTGTGTCAATGACCGGTTGCGGGGAGGCGGTCCACGCCGAGGACGGCGTCGGGTACTCGCTGGACATTCGCTCGGTCAACAACCGCTTTTTCAAGGCGAGCATCAAGCTTCCCGACTCGCTTCAGTCGCTCGAAGACCGTGTCGAGAAGCTGCTGCGCGAGAACCTGCGGCGCGGCAGCGTCTACTTTCAGCTTCGCACGCACAACGACGTTGCCGGGTCTGCCGCAACGATCAACCTCGGGGTGCTTCAGCGTTATGTGGATCAGCTTGTGCAGGCGGTCCTGCCGGGCGGCGTGCAGTCGCGGCTGGATCTGGGGACACTCGCCGCGCTTCCGGGCGTCTGCGAAACCGCCGAACCCGACGACGCTCTGATTGCGCGACGCGCGGCGATCGTCGAGCGACTGACCCGCGAGGCGCTTGCGGCGCTGGTGGCGATGCGCGGCGAGGAGGGGCGGGCGCTGTACCGCGAGCTTACGACGCATTGCGACGCGATCCGCCGCCACCTCGCGCAGATCCGCTCCCGTGCCGGCGAAGTCATCGTCGAGTATCAGGATCGTCTCCGCCAGCGGGTGGATCGGCTGCTCGCCGAAAGCCGGATCGAGTTGGACCGGGACACCCTGGCCCGCGAGGTCGCCGTCTACGCCGACCGCTGCGACATCAGCGAGGAGCTTGTCCGGCTGGAGTCGCATCTCGATCAGTTCCTCGATGCCTGCGCGAATGAGGAGCACGTCGGTCGCAAACTGGATTTTCTGACGCAGGAGATGCTGCGGGAGGCGAACACGATCGGGTCGAAGAGCAACGACGTAGCCATCCTGCGGGCGACCGTCGAAATCAAGAGCCTGATCGACCGCCTCAAGGAGCAGGTTCAGAATGTCGAGTGACGAGGCGAGTTCCGGGCGCGGGCTGGTCATCATCTCCGGTCCCAGCGGGGTGGGGAAAAGCTCGATCTGCAAGGCCGTCCTTGCGCGACATCCGCGGGCGACGTGGAGTGTGTCAGCGACGACCCGCCCGATCCGTCCCGGGGACGTTCCCGGGGAGAGTTACGAGTTCATCGACGAGGCGGAGTTCGCCCGTCGGCAGGCGGCGGGAGCGTTTCTGGAAACGGCCGTGTATTGCGGTTATCATTACGGCACGCCGCGTCCGGCCGTCGAGCGTGCGTTGGCGCAGGGGCGGATCGTGATCCTGGAGATCGAAGTCCAGGGCGCGGTGCAGGTGGCGTCGAAGATGCCGCGTTCGACGCGGATTTTCATCCTGCCTCCCACGGCGGAGTCGCTGCGCCTGCGCCTGGAGGGTCGGAACAGCGAGCGGGCGGAGCAACTGGCGAAGCGGCTTAAGGCCGCGGACGGCGAGATCGCGTTCGCACGGGACAGCGGCGTGTATCAGCACTTCGTCGTCAATGACGACCTAGAGGAAAGCGTGCGGCGGGTGATCGACATCATCGAGGCGGAGTGCGCCGGATCCTGACCCCGCGCGCGGGAGATGAGACAACGCATGATCGAACTGCTCAAAAGCGACGACATCATCAACAAGTGCGGCGGTCGGTTCAAACTGACGGCGCTCATCCAGCGCCGCTGGCTGCAACTGCTTCAGGGCTCGCGTCCGATGGTCGAGAGCAAGGGGCTGACCCCGCTGGAGGTCGTCGTCCGCGAGATCGCCGAGGGCAAGATCGAGATGGAGCTGGCGACGCAGGATTACGACTATCGCGCCAGCGCCGCCCTGCCCGAGTTCTCCTCGGAAGCGGAATGACGCGGTGCTGAGCTCCGCCGCGTGCGGGAGAGGCTCCGGACGCATCCGATGCCTGACGAGTCATCCAGCCGAGTTCCGACGGGCGCCGGGTCTGCCGCCGATCTGGCGGGGCGCGAGGTGCTCGTCGGCGTCAGCGGCGGGATCGCGGCGTTCAAGACCTGCGCCCTGGTCTCCGCGCTTGTGCAGCGCGGGGCGGGCGTCACCGTGGTGATGACGGACGCCGCAACGCGCTTCGTCGGTCCGCTCACCTTCGAGTCGCTCACCGCCCGCCGCGTCATCCTGGATCTCTGGTCCGCCGAGCAGGACCGCGACTCCCGGCACATTCACGTCACCGAGCGGGCGCACCTTGTCATCATCGCCCCGGCGACCGCCAACGTGATCGGCAAGATGGCGCACGGCATCGCCGACGACGCCCTGACGACGATGGTTCTCGCCGCGCCCGGTCCGCTCCTGCTCGCCCCCGCGATGAACGACCGCATGTGGCGCAACGCGATCGTTCAGCGCAACATCGAGATTCTCCGGGCCGCGGGGTGGTCGATCGTCGAACCGGAGAGCGGCTGGCTGGCCTGCCGCACGATCGGCGAAGGCAGGATGGCCGAACCGCAGACGATCCTTGAGACCGCAACCCGGATGTTGATCGGGGGCGGTCGCCGGTGACGCGGACGCCGTCTCCGGTGTGAAACGGGACAGACGCATGCGCATCCTCATCACGGCGGGTCCGACGCGCGAGTATCTCGATCCCGTCAGATACCTGTCCAACGCCTCGACGGGCAGGATGGGCGTTGCGCTCGCAGAAGCGGCGATCGCCCGCGGACACGAGGTCGTGCTCGTCTGCGGACCGATCGAAGCGCCGCCCCCCCCCGGCGCGGCGGTCCGGCGTGTCACCTCCGCACACGAGATGCTCGACGCATGTCTCGAAGCGTTCGGCGCATGCGGTGCGGCGGTGATGGCCGCCGCGGTCTGCGACTACCGTCCCCTCGACCGGCGGGACCGGAAGATGCACCGGGAAGGCGCGGGTCTGACGCTGGAGCTTGCGCCGACCGAGGACATTTGCGCACGTCTCGGCGCCGTCAAAGGCTGGCGGGTGGTCGTCGGGTTCGCGCTCGAAGATGAAGGAGCGGACTCGCATGCCCGCGCTGCGGCGAAGCTGGCTGCGAAGCATTGTGACGCGATCGTCCTGAACGACTTCTCGAACATCGGGGCGGACTCAGGGAGTTGTGAAATATTCCTTGAGCAAGGGGGCTGGCAGCCCGCCGCGCGCGGTACGAAGCGGCAGCTTGCCGACGAGATCATCTCCGTCGTCGAGCGACTCGCATCGCGGGAATTCGGACGGTCTTGAGTTTTGCTGTGAGAGGGCGCCGTCCCCGCTACGAAGGGTTTCTTGCTTTTGTCGATCCGCTTGCTTGGCCCCCACGTCGAAGTCTTGTCTTCGAGAGCCTTGCCCGGAACCGCTGAGATCCTCCCTCGACGAACTCGGTATCGCGAACCGGGCAGCAAAGCGTCCAGGCTTGAGGGTCGTGTTATTTCAATTACGTCACGCTCTGGGCGGGTTGGACAAAGAAGGTATCCTCCAACGGGCGCGGCTCGGTTTCCGATTGACGAAATAAGGCAAACCTCCCAGCTCGACAATGTTATGAAATTTCGAAGGTTGCGTTTCGAATGAAGGCTTTTTTGACGTTGGGGAGAGTCGTGGCGCACTGAAACAAGGCGTTCGGGTCCTGGAGTTTCGGTGCGCCAATTTCAGAAGGTATTGCGTTAACGCTTAAAGAATTCGGGCATGATTCGCCGATAGCGGGACTTAAGGGGTTTTTTCTGACAAGAGGGAATCAGGGGCCGCGCGGGCTTTTCCCGGCGGTTATCCACAATGTTGTTTTTGCGGGCGGTCGGGTGTTGACGGGACATCGGTCCGGTCTACAATTCGGCTGCATTGGAGTCATCCGCGTGCGGGCCTGTGTCGCGCGCTCGCGGAGGGACGCACCGGCGTGACCGTTGGCGCGAAGTCGCGCGGGTGTAATTGCCAAGTCCGTACATAGGGTCTGTCGACGTTTCGGATGTTTCCGGCGTGAGGGTCGCCTTCGGGCGGCGTCCTCGACGCTGGAGATCGGCGTTCGGCGAACCGCTTCCGGCGGGGCTGGTTCCTGCTTGCGGGGGTTGCCGATGGAGTTTGGTGTCCTGGGCGAACGCGGCTCGGCGCGGCGACGGGAACGTCCTGAACGAGGTGACAACGGATCACACCGAGTTTTTCTGGAGGTACAAGGAATGATGGTTCTGACAAGGAATGCGAAGAACGCGATGAGGTTGCGGCCTCTCGCGGGGACGTTCGCGGCGTTGCTGGCGTTGGCCCTTATCCCGGGCTGCCCCCCGCCGACGCCTGCGTTCGACGTGGACGTGGAATGCGGTGATGGCAGCGGCGAGGCGCTCCTCGGCGAAGTCGTAGAGATCGCCTACAACACGAACGACACCGACGCGACCGTGACGATCACGGCCGACGGCGGGACGCTCGTGGACAACGGCGTGGATGAGAACGGCGACGGCACCGCGATCCTGACCTCGACGACCGAGGGCACGGTGACGGTGACGGTGACGGGCACGCTGGCCGACGGCACGACGGACACGGAAACGTGCGAAGTCGCGTTCGCGGGCACGAGCGTGGTTCCGAGCGATGATACGGGCGGCGCTCCGGTCGCCAGCGGCGGAACGATCAACCTCGAGGTGGACGTGGCGGCGCTGGCCGAGGGCGGCGGCGAAGGCGACGACTTCACCGTGGTCTGGTCGGTGAACCCGGCGGAGGCCGGCACGTTCTCGTGCGGCGAGGGCGATCAGGATCCTGAGGACGACAACGACACGGACTGCTTCGCAATCGGCTTCACGGTTGCGGATCCGTGCGTGAACTTCTCGATCACGGTTGTCGTGACGCGGAATTCGGACGGTCGCCGGTTCGGTGCGACCAGCTCTTACTCGTGCATCGAGTGCGCGGTCGACGCGGATTGCGACGACGGTCTGTTCTGCACGGGCAGCGAGACCTGCGTGGACGGCGCGTGCGTGGACGGGACGGCTCCGTGCGACGAGGCCGCCGGCGAAACGTGCAACGAGGACGCCGATGCCTGCGAAGGAACGGCCTGCACGGTTGATGCGGACTGCTCGGACGGCGTGTTCTGCAACGGTAATGAGACGTGCGTGGACGGCGCCTGCGTGGCGGGAACGGCCCCGTGCGCTGAGGGTCAGACGTGCGATGAGGCCGGCGACGTCTGCGTGACGCCGTGCGATGATGACACGGATTGCGACAACGGTCTGTTCTGCGACGGGACCGAGACCTGCGTGGACGGCGCCTGTGCCGACGGCACCAGCCCGTGCGCGGAAGGTCAGGACTGCGACGAGGAGACCGACACCTGCGGTTGCACCGAGGACGCGGACTGCGACGACGGTCTGTTCTGCAACGGCACGGAGACGTGTGACGTGGGCACGGGCGTCTGCGTGGACGGCACCGAGCCGTGCAACGTGGACGAGACCTGCGACGAGGAGAACGATGACTGCATCCCGCCGACGGGCGGAACCTTCCGTCTGACGACGGGCGTGGACGCCGGGGCGGCCTTCACCGGCGGCAGCGGCGACGACGTGTTCGACGCCAGCCTCGAGTTCCAGGGCGGTGTGGGCAACATGACGCTGGGCAACTCGGACAACCTCAACGGCGGCGCCGGCAACGGCGACCGTCTCTTCGTGCAGACCAAGGGCGCCGTGAACATCGGTCCGGCGGGTCTGGGCGGGATCGAGGAGATCGAGGTCGAGAACACCGACTCGGGCAACGCGGCGGCGATGACGTTGACCAACGCGGATTCGGTTACGTCGCTCGAGAGCAACAGCTCGGCGAACGCGGTGACCTTCGCGGCGGTGCAGACGCTCATCGAGAACTTCGGCATGAGCAACACCGGACAGAACATGACCGTGACGATCAGCGGCACGGGCATCCTGACGGGCACGGACAATGAGGGCACGCTCACGCTCAGCACGGTCACGGCCGGCGTCTTCACGGCGCAGCCGAGCGCGGCGGGCAGCGGGTACGAGATCTTCAACGTGGTCAGCACCGGCTCGGCCAACACCCTGACGACTTTCAGCCAGGGCAACGGCAACTCGCTGGCGACGATGAACTTCTCCGGTGATCAGAACCTGACGATCACCAACGCGCTGCCGACGACGGTCCTGACGGTGAACGCCTCGGACATGACGGGTGCGCTCAGCATCCTGCTTCCGGCGGTGAACATCACCGTGACGGGCGGTTCCGGCAACGACACGATCAATGACGCCGGCAACTACTCGACGGCGGACACGCTCAACGGCGGCGACGGCACGGGCGACAAGCTCACGTTAAACTCGGCCGAAGCCGGTGCAGCGAGCAGCCAGTCCAATGTGAGTAACTTTGAGATCATTCAGGTCGCCAACGCGCTGGATCACGACATCGTGATCAGCCGTTTCGGATCCGCAGTGAATCAGATCAACCTGCTGGGCGGCACGAACAGCGCCAAGCAGTTGACGATTCCGGTGAACAGCACGGTCGAGGTGGCGACCACCAATACGGCCCATCAGATCACGGTGGTTCCGGCGACGGATACGACGTCAGATGCGTTCAACATGAACGTGAAGGTGGCGACCGTCGGCGGCAACATTGTGGCGTCGTTGTTTGAGACCCTGAATCTCGCGGTAACGACAAACAACGCGACGATGCAGGCGATCACGTTGAATAACACCGCAGCGACCGAGAAGGTCGTGGTGACGGGTACGACGAACCTGACGATCGCGGGTGTTGTAACGGCGGATCAGATCGATGCCAGCGCGTTCACGGGCAATCTCGTGTTGACCGGAACGCCGGCGGGCGCCATCCAGATCACCGGCGGCTCGGGCAACGACACGCTGCTGGGCAGCGCGTCGGCGGACATCCTGACCGGCGGGGCCGGCAATGACATCCTGAACGGTCAGGGCGGCGCGGATACGTTGACCGGCAGCGCCGGCAACGACACGTTCCGCTTCGCCAACGCGGCCGCGATCGACACCGTTTCGGACTGGGCGGACGGTAGCGATCTGGTCGAGGTGTCGTCGGCTGCGGCGAACTTCGACGCGGGCGCGGGTCTTGCCGCTCGTGGCGGCGCCGCGGGCAGCCTCAACGCTCTGGCGGTCGGCAGCGTTAACCTGAAGGAAGTCGCGCAGAACGCTTCTGCCTCGGCGGTGGGTACGGCGGACTTCATCAAGTTGACCACGGGCGTGGCGTTCAATACGTCGGACCAGGTGACCTTCAATGCCGCCATCGGTACGGCGACGGTCACGGGCCTGACGGCGACCACGAACATGATGGGCAGCTTCTACGACACGACGAACAGCCGCATGGTGCTCTTCGAAGTGGTGTCGGATAACGGTACGAACACCGTGATCGAGACCGGTGACACGATCAACGTCATCGCTCGCATCTCGATGTCTTCGACCGATTACACCAACTTCACGACGAACGACATCTTCACCAGCGACTTCTAAGAGTGGCTGACGGGTGCAGGGCGACCTGCTCCCAGTGTGAAGCGGTAAGGGTCTGAATCGGGGGTCCGGCGGCTTACGAGGTCGCCGGACCCTTTTGTTGTTGGCGCGCTTCTCCGCGGGGGCGAGTCATAACGGGATTCTTCCGTCGGACGGCATCCAAGCAGAGCCGAAGAGAGAAGAAACTGCTCCGGGCCGGGTGGGCTAACGCCAGGCGGTTCGGGTGAGGGTGTCTGCGGTTTCCCTTGCGATCGAACTGTCGTCAGGCGGAGGAGGAACCTGCGGGTGCGGTCGTGGCATCGTCGCGGAAGATGCGGATCTGCTTCCAGCGTCCGCCGCGCCAGCGCAGCGCCATGTAGACGCCGATCACGATGATGAGGATCGAGGCGACGATCCAC
>JABWBH010000047.1 GCA_013360585.1 Phycisphaerae bacterium
GCCGTCTATCGCCAGACGACGGAAGAGTTCATCCGCTGCCTGGAGAACGCCTTCCGGCACTTCGGCGGTGTGCCCCGGACGCTGGTCATCGACAACCTGGTCGCGGCGCATCTGGACGGAACTGCCCTGGACATCAAAGTCCACAGCGACGACGGCACGACCGACGTGGCGCCCGTGGATTCCACCATCGATGCGGTGGACGACACGTTCTTCGAGCTGTGGATCGACTGCCGCAATCCCGCGGACGTGCAGGTGTACGTGAATGGCGTGGATGCGGTACCCGCGGGCACGACGTTGACCCTGGCCGCGGCGACCAACGCGCTCAAAGCCATCGCGCACATGGAGAAGACCAACGACGATACCGTGGCCGACCTGCGGATACACGAGCAGCGCAATCCTTGGGTTTGCATGTCCTGTCTGATCCGATGCCGGCAGAACACGTTCCGCATCGCGAACCGCTCATGGGATCGTCGCACCCTCGAATTTTCGTTGAATGACTTCGTTTATCGCTTTTTGAACGAATGGGTCTTTCTCCCGTCTCTGAAGCTCCTTTAACAGGTCATGAACGTCGACGTCGGACGACTCGCACACATACAGAAAAAAGCGAACGATCCGATAGCGCGCGTACCGATCGGGATCGTCTGCTTTGACCCGGCGAATCGCTTCCTGACGAAGGCATCTAACCAGATCAGGGTGATCGCGCACCGAATCGAGAACCGGCTTCAGCGCCAACGTTGCTTCATGCCGGATCTCGGCGCCCGCGTCTTCTGTAGTGCTCTCTGAAGGAAAATTTGCCCAGTAAAATCGAAACAGGGATTCCAGAAATGTTCCGTCGGCTCCCATATCCCCGCTATCCAAGTTGCGAACGAGCGCCCAGAGGTGATAGGCGTCAAGCTCCCGGTTGGCACTAAGGCTTGGTATTTGGCCGACAACGACCCCTTCCCGGAAGAGACTCTCTCCAGGACGTGCGAGCGCCGATCCTCTAGATAGAAGCAGTTTAATAGCAGCTAAGGCAACCTCCCCCTGACCATCCCAAGCAGTCGTCCCGTCAGGCTGCACAAGACGGTAGTGCGGGTACGCCGCGACGCCGAAGGCTTCAGGCGAAGCACCGGCGCCGACTACGTACTGGACCTTGCGATCATTGACGAATGAGTTTACGAGTTCAGGGGATTCGCCCGTGAGCGCGAGCACGGTCAACCCCATAGACTTGTAGTGTGCTTGAAGGTCGTTGAGTTCATCGACGGCCTTCATACAGGGCGCACACCACGTGCCGAACCATACCCAGAGAACCGCTCGGTTCCTAAGCGACTCCTGAGTAATCTCTCGATCAGAATTGAACCATGTGACAGCAAGGCTGCCGGGCGACGAAGAGCCGCGAACTGACCAGCGATGATCCCACACCACAAAGAGTGCTGCGCCGATGACGACGAGCGCAATCGCGACCGCGATCAGCAATCCGGGCAATCGGGTCCTGGTCTGGAGAAGATGAGGAATCCTCACGTTACCCTGAGTGGCGCGATTCGCCTTGAAGAACCCGCTCACAAACGGCTCCCTTCGCACCAAGCAGGCGGTGTAGCCCTCGCGAACCGTCAAAATCAAGCCACGAGATTGAACCGTGCCGCCCAGAAACGCTAAATCGCGATACTGGTAGCCATACGATCAATTCGCGTGGTAGGTCTCGAACCACCACACGCGTACGATCGCATTAAACTGCACCTTGTATGCGCACAGCCCAGACTCGCCCAGTTCATCCAAGGTATCCTCCGCCTCCTCCTGGGCGTACAGCAAATATTCGTCGAAGTTCTCCTCAGTGAGTTCAGCAAGATGGTCAAGTGCATCACTCTGGATATCGCTGAGCAACAAGGACTGCTCCTCGACAGAAAGAGAGCACACAAACTGCTGGAGATCGGGATCTGCAAAGTACGATGGCAGCGCCGCAAAAATTTCATCGTAGTACTCCGTCTGGCACGCTGTCGTCGGGGAACAACTGGTCTGAGAAGGATCTTCTTCCGAGTTGGCGTATTGATCATCACACCCGTCCAGACAAGCTGTCTTTGCCGGAGAGTTATTCTTTCCATGCTTCCGGGTACAGCAATCGTAACAGCCCGTTTTGCTGTGACAAATACCCGGCTCCGAGCAGTTTGTCGTCGAAGTGGGGTCTTCGCAGTAGTTGGGGCATCCTACGATGAACGGCATTACCGTCGCACAACATGAGGCCAACAGCCAAGAGCGCCGCAACATGATCGAACTTCTCGATGAAGGGAAGGGAAGGGAAGGGAAGGGAAGGGAAGGGACCCACGGGGTGCCTCCCGCCCTGCCCGAATCTCATCTTCGTCTTACAGTATTGCGCAGTATCGGACCGTCAAGCGAAATCTAGATAATTAATATATTTTCACCCCGATGCCGCTTTCGCACTCCCGTCCCGGCCTGGGCCACCGGAATTCCATCACAGCTCCTCGAACCGCGCCGTGAAGTGTCGCAGGACCGGAGGTTCATAGGTAAAGCGAAGTCCGCGCAACGCCTGGCGGCGCTGGTGGACTTCGGTGACGGCCTCGATGACGTAGTCCACGTGGCTTTGCGTGTACACCCGCCGCGGCATCGCCAGGCGCACCAGTTCCAGGCGCGGCGGCGACGCTCCCGCGCCGCCCGGCGCGGCGACCGCAGCGTTGGATGACGCTGTTTTGGTACTTCCGCCGAACATCACGGATCCGATCTCGACGGCGCGGATGCCGGCGTGGCGATACAAGGCGCAGACAAGGGCCTGTCCGGGAAACTGCGCTGCGGGAATGTGCGGGCAGAAGGCGGCCGCGTCGAGGTACACGGCGTGCCCACCGGGCGGTTCGAGAATCGGCACGCCCGCAGACAGCAACCGTTCTCCCAGATATTCAACGCTGCGGATGCGGTAGGTGAGATAGTCTTCGTGAATGACTTCCTCAAAGCCCTGGGCCATCGCCTCCAGATCGCGCCCTGCAAGCCCGCCGTAGGTGACGAATCCCTCGGTGAGAATGAGCAGGCTGCTGGCCCGCTGAAAGAGCAACTCATCGCGCAGGAGCAAAAGCCCTCCGATGTTCACCAGCCCGTCCTTCTTGGCGGAGATCGTCGCGCCGTCCGCCAGCTCGAACATCTCGTGAACGATGTCGGCGACGGGCTTGTGATCGCAGCCGGGCTCGCGGCGCTTGATGAAGAAGGCGTTCTCGGCGAAGCGGCAGGCGTCCAGGAAGAGCGGCAGTCCGTGCCGGTCGCAGACGGCGCGGACGGCGCGGAGGTTCTCCAGGCTGACGGGCTGACCGCCGCCGCTGTTGTTGGTGATCGTGACCATCACGAGCGGGATGCGTTCCGGACCGACGCGCTGAATGAGGCGCTCCAGTTCGGCGACGTTCATGTTGCCTTTGAAGGGATGTCGGTTGCGCGGGTCGCGGGCCTCGGGAATCGGCAGATCGACGGCTTCGGCGCCGGAGTGCTCGACGTTGGCGCGGGTGGTGTCAAAGTGGGCGTTGTTGGGGACGACCTTGCCGGGACCGCCGACGAGTTCAAAAAGAATGCGCTCGCTCGCCCGGCCCTGGTGCGTGGGCAGGACGTGCTCGAAGCCGGTGAGTTCGCGGATGCGGTCCTGGAAACGGTAGAAACTCTTCGCACCGGCGTAGGACTCATCGCCGCGCATGATGCCCGCCCACTGCTCGGATGACATCGCCCCGGTCCCGCTGTCGGTAAGCAGGTCGATGAGCACGTCCTCGGCCTTGAGCAGGAAGACGTTGAACCCGGCCTCGCGCAGGAGGCGCTCGCGCTGCGGGGCGGTGGTCATGCGGATCGGTTCGACAACTTTGATGCGGAACGGTTCGATGATGGTCTTCATGCCGGGTCTCCGTGCTACGAGAAAGAGTGACCGGCAAGTGCCGTGCCGTAAAGCACAGCCGAGCGCGACTCGGTCAGGTGACGGGCGTCGTAGGCCGCGGGTGGGGGCTAGGAGGTCTTGATGATGCGGACTTTCGGGGCGCGGAGGAGGCGCGTTGCGCCGCCACGGTCGCGGACCTCGATGATGACGTCCACCTCCTCGCCCGGTTCCCAGAGCGGTCCGTCGCGGAAGACTTTCTCCTTCATGCCCGGCTCGTCGGGACGTTCCTCGACGAGGAACTTCCCGGTCCAGATCTCCTCGCCTCTGACCAGCCAGACCCGCCCGGCGTCCACGCCGTCGGGGAACGATTTCGCCCCCGCGTCGGCGACGAGCAGTTTGATTGACGCCATCAAAGGCTTGCCGCCCGGCGGGCTGATCGGCATGTAATCGCGCCACAGGAACGCCTCGAGTCGAAGCGTCACGCCTTCAACAACAACAGACAGCGGTGCAGCGAGCAACGCCCCGCGCGTCGACTCGGGCGCGGGTCGTAAGGATCCGTCAGGCTTCGGTTCGGCGCTGGAATCAGCCGGTGCGGAGTTCGGCGAAGACGGGGGGACGGGTGGGGACGGAGCGTCGGGGTTAGCGGAGGCTTCGTCTGTCCCGGCGCCGGGAGCGACATCAGCGGGCGGCAACACGTGCGGGGCCTCTGAGGGCGCAGAGTCGGAGGCTTTTCGACACGAGACCGACAACGCGGCAATTGTCAGGATCACGAGCAGAATCTCTCGAGCGTGGATCGCATCTTGCATCATCTTCAGACCCCTCTGAGAGTCCGCCTCGACATCAGGGACGCTCGTCACGACGCCTACCCAGAACCCCGGACGCGAACCCCCTCGCCCCTCCGTCGCCTCGAGTTCACCGTCGAGTCCGGCGCAGGGTTCTGACGCACATCATATGAAGAAGTTTCCGATCCGGCAGGAGCCGTGACATCGAAAACACCTGGCGCCGGCGTGAAGAGCAAGGGAACGCCCTCTCGCGCCGTTACGGTGCATATCAGGCTTGTGAAGATTTTGCGGTGGTCTTAACATGCTTGGGGCATCATCAGCGCCACTGCATTTTACTTATTCTCAATCGTTCTCAATGAAGAAAAAGGTCATTGTTCTCGGCTGCGCCGGCTCGATCGGGCGAAGCAGCCTTGATGTCCTGGCGAATCTGTCCGACGACTGGGAGGTGGTCGGGCTGGCGACCGGGTCGCGGGTTGACGTCCTGCTGGAGCAGGCGGCACGTTTCAATTCGTGCGCGGTGGCGATCGCGGACGAGGCCCGTGCGGGCGCGGCCCGTCGCGGGGCGACCGGGATTTCGCGCGTGTTTGCCGGACCGGCGGCGACGGTCGAACTGCTGGATGCGGTCGAGTGTGATTGTGTGATCGCTGCGATCTCGGGAGCGGCTTCGCTTCACGCAACGTTGCGCGCCGTCGAACTCGGTCGGCGGGTGGCGCTGGCCAACAAGGAGGCGCTGGTCGTGGCGGGGGGAGTGCTGACCGCCCTGGCCCAGCGCACCGGGGCGGAGATCATCCCGGTGGACAGCGAGCACTCCGCGGTGTTTCAGGCGGTGCATGCCGGTCGCCCGGAAGACGTGCTGCGCATCATCCTCACCGCTTCGGGCGGACCCTTTCGGACCTGGTCCGCCGAGAGGATGCAGCGGATCACGCCTCAGGACGCGCTGGAACATCCCACGTGGCGGATGGGTCCGAAGATCACGATCGACTCGGCGACGATGATGAACAAGGCCCTGGAGGTGATCGAGGCACACTGGCTTTTCAACATGCCCGCGGACCGGATCGAAGTGGCCGTCCACCCGGAGTCGATCGTTCACTCGCTGGTCGAATTCAAGGACGGGTCGATGATGGCGCAACTCGGGACGCCGGACATGCGTACGCCGATCCAGTACGCTCTGACGTATCCGGCCCGTCGCGCGTGCCCGTCGAAGCGCCTGGACCTGACAGCGGTCGGCACGCTGACGTTTGAGGCGCCGGACCTCGACCGGTTTCCCGCGTTGCACCTCGGGTTTGAGGCGGCGCGGCGCGGCGGGACGGCGGGTGCAGCGTTGAATGCGGCGAACGAGGCCGCGGTTGAGTTGTTTCGGGAGGGGCGGATCGGGTTCGCGGACATCGCGGGACTGACCGGACGGGTGATGGATGCGCACGCCTGGGAGGCGTCGCCGGCGCTGGAGACGTTGCTGGCGGTCGATGCCTGGGCGCGGGACGAGGTAAGGAAATGCACGACTTCTCTGCGGTGATGAGCGTTTTCGATGTCGAAGGGTTGCTGCTCGGGCAGAGCATCCTCGCCCTGGTCTGGGACAAGGTCTGGCCCGTGCTGGCGATTTTCCTGGGCTTCTCGGTCATCATCTTTGTTCACGAGCTGGGGCACTTCGCGGTGGCGAAGTGGTGCGACGTGCGCGTCGAGAAATTCGCGATCGGTTTCGGGCGAGAGATCTGGGGCTTCACGCGCGGCGAGACGCGGTATTCGTTCAACCTCCTTCCGATGGGCGGGTACGTGAAGATGCTCGGGCAGGAGGACTTCGACGACAAGACGCTCGAACTGAAGGCGAAGAACGACCCTCGCTCCTTCGCCAACAAGTCCGTCGGGCAGCGCGCCGCCGTCGTCTCCGCCGGCGTGATCATGAATCTCATCTTCGCGTTCATTCTCTTCATGATCGTCTTTCTGGTGGGCATCGAGGCGAAGGTGCCGCGCATCGGACTGGTCATGCCCGACAGCCCCGCCGACCGCGCCGGGCTCCGCGCCGGCGACCTCGTCCGCGAAGTCAACGGCGCCGACATCCGCGACTGGATCGAAGTCGCCACCGGCGTCGCCCTCGCCCCGCCCTTCGAGCCGGTCGAGTTCTACGTCGACCGCGCGGGCGAACGCTTCGGACCGATCCTCGCCACGCCGGAGGACAACCCCCTGGTCGGATATCAGACGATCGGCATCCAGCCGCCGATGATCCGCAGGATCACTCAGGTTCCGCGAGAGTTTGACGCCGCCGACGAGTCGCTGCCGCGGATCGGCGACGAGCTGGTCGAGGTGGACGGCCAGCCCGTCACGCCCGCCAACGTCAACGAGATGTTCGCCCTGCTGGCGCTGCGCGACTCGTTCGTGGTTGAACGCCGCGATCCGAAGAACCCTTCCGCGCCCGCGACGCGCGTCCCCGTGCGGATCGAACCGCAGATCCAGTTCATCTCCGGCGACCCGGGCGACCGCTACCTCGGCAATCTCCTCGGACTGATGCCGCTCGTGCGCCTCGATAACGTCATGCCGAAGCAGCGCGCGGCGATCGCCGGGCTGGATGAGGGCGACACGATCCTCATGTGGGATGACATTCAGCATCCGACGCAGCGACAGGTCATGCGTTCCACTCTGGATAACCCCGACCGGGACATCGCCTTTATCGTTCGCACTGCCGAAGGTCGCACGCGCCACGGCTTCGTTCGTCCGGCGCCCGTGTCGAAAACCCGCGGGACGATCCAGGCGTGGGCGGAACCGACGCCGCAATCCGGCGAGGACACGCCGAAGGCGCGCCTTGTGGACGTGCGTCCGAAAGGCGCAGCGGCGCGGGCGGGGCTGGCGGAAGGCGATCTCGTCGTCGCCTGGAACGACGAGCGCCTGCCCACCGCCTACGACATCAACCGCGACATCGAGTTCCGCCGCACCGACGCCGTTGAATTGACGGTGCGCAAGCCGGACGGACGGGAAGTCACGGTGCGGATTCCGGTCGCGATGGGCGGTATGATCCAGGCCCTTCCGCAGTTGATCGCCCACGACAACCTTACCGTCGCCGGTGTCCTGCTCACGCTGGACGGGCGGCCTTCCCCTGCCGCCGTGGCGGGCATTCCCGCGGGCGCCGTATTGAAGAGCGTCGCCGGCCGGCCGGTCGTCACCTGGCGTCAGGTCATTCTCGCGTTCCGCGAGCACGCGGGGCGCACGGTCGACGTCGAGTACGCGGTGAACGACCAGCGGCACACCGCCGCATTGGCGATCCCCCCGACCTTGCGCACCGTGCTTGCCCTCGGTCTGGAGGCGAATTTCGTATCCGTCGCCGGCGAGTCGTGGGCCGCCGTCACCTCCGTCAAAGGCACGCAGGACTACGCCGTCTCGCACGCCGAGGGTCTGGCGGCGCTGCTGCGTGAAAACGTCAACCGCGAAGTCGAAGTGCGCTTCCGCCGCACGCCCACCGCCCCTGTCGAGTCCGCCAACGTGACGATCACGCCCGACATGATCGACCCGTGGGACAGCCGGATCGCCTTCAAGGGCGAAATTTACGGCGACCTCGAGACGTTCATTCTCCGCGAGAGCAACCCGATCTCCGCGATCGAGCTGGGCGTCCGCAAGACGCACGAGATGGTCATGCAGGTCTATCAGACGATCGACCGGATGGCCTTCTCGCGCAGCATCAGCGCCGACTCGATCTCCGGACCGGTGGGCATCGTCTCCCTCGGAGGGAACGTCGCCCGCCGAGGGACGATGCAGCTCCTTTTCTTCCTCGCGGTGCTCTCCGCCAACCTCGCGGTGATCAACTTCCTTCCGCTCCCGATCGTGGACGGCGGTCTGATGGTTTTCCTCCTCATCGAAAAGATCAAGGGAAGCCCCGTCAACATGAAGGTCCAGGTCATCACCCAGACCGTCGGCATCATCCTCATCGTCACCGCCTTCCTCTACGTCACGTTCAACGACGTGGTGAGGTTGTTCAACTGAACGCGAGGATTCGGGGGATTCCGGCAATTCCGACTTCGACAGATCGTTCATCCTCCCCCCAAGGGGGCGCCGAGGCTCCGTCGATCACTTGCCCGCCATCTTCAAAAACTCCGCCTCACCGACCGTCCTCACCCCCAGCTTCTGCGCCTTCTCCAGCTTCGACCCTGCCTCCTCTCCGTATACGACGAGGTCCGTCTTGCTGCTGACGCTGCCGGAGGGCTTGCCGCCGAGGGATTTGATGAGTTCCTCCGCCTCCTTGCGGCCCATGCTGGACAGCGTGCCGGTGAGCACCACCGTTTTTCCGGAAAGCGGCGAGTCCGTCCGCACGGCGCGCTTCGGCTGGCGCGTGTTGACCCCCGCCTCCACCAGGCGGTCCGCGATCTTCCGCCCCCAGTCGCTGTGAAAAAACCGGTGGATGCTGTGGGCCAGCTCCGGACCGACGCCTTCGACTTCGAGCAGCGCCTCCTCCGACGCGCCGCGGATCGCCTCCAGCGTCTCGAAGTGCTCCGCCAGATCCTCCGCGGTCGAAGCCCCCACGTGCCGGATCGTCAACGCCGCCAGCAGGCGCGACAGCGGCCGGCCTTTGCTTTCATCGATGCCTTTGAGCAACTGCTGCGTGCGCTTCTTCCCGAACTCCACCTTGACGACCTTCGCGCCGCCGTCGCCGGGGCGTTCGTGCTCGAAGATCAGCTTCTCGATCTCGTCGCGCCGCTTATGCAGGTGAAAGAAGTCCGCGAAGTCGCGGAGCATCCCCTCGTCCACCAGCCGCGCGATCATGACCTCGCCCAGGCCCTCCATGTCCATCTGATCGCGCCCCGCAAAGTAGATGAGCCGCTCCTTGACCTGCGCCGGACACGTCGGGTTGACGCAGCGGAGGTACACGCCGCCTTCGTCCTTCTCCACGTCGCCGCCGCATTCGGGGCATTGTGTCGGTCGCCGGATCGGTTGCGCATCCTTCGGCCGCTTGCCTTCGATGACTTTGAGCACCTGCGGAATGATCTCACCGGCCTTCTCGACGAGCACCGTGTCGCCGATGTGAACGCCGAGCCGGTCCACCTGGTCGAAGTTGTGCAGCGTCGCGTGCCGCACCGTCGTCCCCGACAGCGCGACAGGCGAGAGCACCGCCCGCGGCGTGATCGTCCCCTGCTTGCCCACCTGGTAATCCACGCGGAGCACGACGCTTTCCGCCTGTTCCGGCTCGAATTTGTACGCGATGCACCACCGCGGGTAGCGGCTCGTCGCGCCGAGTTCGTCGCGCTGGGTGAACGAATCCACCTTGATGACCAGCCCGTCCATCAGATACGGCAGCGCGTGCCGCTTCCGGTCCCACGCATGAACAAGCTTGAGCACACCCTCGATGTCATCGGCGACCGCCTGCTCGGAAGCGACGGGGATCCCCCACGTCGCCAGCTTTTTCGTGAACTCGCTCCACGTCTTCGCCGGCATCGGCTCGACCACCCCGAACCCGTGGGCGACGAAGCGGAGGTTGCGACCCGCAAGATTCTTCGGATCAAGTTGCTTGAGCGTGCCGGCGGTCGCGTTGCGCGGGTTGGCGAACTCGTCCTCGCCCGCCTCGCGCCGCGACTCGTTGAACTTCGAGAAGTCCTCCGTCGGCCAGTAAATCTCGCCGCGGACCTCAAGCCGCCCGGGCGCGTCCTTCCCCAGCAGACGCAGCGGAACGGACCGCAGCACCCGGACGTTGTGCGTGATGTCATCCCCCGTCTGCCCGTCGCCGCGCGTCGCCGCCGTCGCCAGCGCGCCGTCGAGATACGTCAACGACACCGCCACCCCGTCCACCTTCGGATCGACGACGTAGCGGTACGTTCCCGCCCCCAGCGCCTTCGCCACCCGCCCGTCGAACTCACGAAGCTGCGCCTCGTCGTAGGTGTTGTCGATGCTGAGCATCGGCACAAAGTGCCGCACCGTCTTGAAGGCTCCGATCGGCTGGCCCCCGACGCGCTGCGTGGGCGAGTCCGGCGTCACCAGATGCGGATGCTCCGCCTCGAGCGCCTTCAGCTCCTCAAGCATCGCGTCGTACGCCCGGTCGGAGATGACCGGGGCGTTCTCGACGTAATACGCATGATCGTGCCGGCGGATTTCGTCGCGAAGCTCGGCGATGCGGCTTTCGGGCTTTTCTCGGCTCATGCGGGGATTATGCCGACCCCGCGCGCCGCTCGACAAGCTCGGACCGCCCCGGCAGGTCCGGTCACGCCGGCGCCCGCGCGGCTCCGGTCCCGTAACGCTGCGTCGCGTATCCCACGATCAGACCCACCATGCTGCCCGGAAGCAGAATCTCAAGGTAGTGATGGCCCATGTTCAGCGCAATCGGGAGGGCCAGAAGGAATCCGATGACCACGCCGAACGCAACCCCCAGCGCGAGGGACTTGAACTTGCGGGAGAAAAACCCGATGCAGATGCCCGCCACGAGTCCCTTGGCGGTGGACCCGATGATAATCCCCACAAGACCCTCTTTGACCTCGGGGACATCCGCCGAGGTCACCATCGCGGAAAGCCCGTCAAGGGCTCCGAGCATCCCCCCCAGCATCAGACCCAACAACGGCTTGCTCATCGCCATCTCCTTTTTCTTGTTGATTGTTCTGCGACAGGGCTGATGTTCTTTCCAACGTACTCGGGGTTTCCTTTAACCGTCGCATCTCATAAATGACAAACGCGCTGCGCATCGCCAGGTACGCGAGCACCAGCAGGAGGGCCGTCCGATGCCGCCACGCAAACCGCTCCACCTGCTCAACCAGCGACTCCCGATGCGCCGACACGCGCTGTCCGAGCAGATACCTCCCCAGGTCGTCGTGCATCGCCCGCGCGGAAGCGTAACGTCGCTGAGGGTCCGCCTCGAGCGCCCGAAGGCACACGGACTCCAGCGCCCGGGCGATCGACCGGTCGCGGACGCGCGGCGGGACGATCGCCCCCGCCGATCCGCCGTCGGCATGAGGGGCGCGCCCCGTCAGCAGGTAATAAAGAACGCCTCCCAGCCCGTAAACATCGGAACGTTCGTCCAGCCGTGCCGCCTCGCCGCGCGACTGCTCGGGCGACATGTACGCCGTCGTCCCGATGATCGCTCCGCAGGCTGTCGCCACCGACGATCCGGACCCCGACTCGGGGGTGTATTGCGAATCCGCAGCGAGAGAAGACACCTCCGGTCCGCCGGGCAGCGCCGACGCCTTGGCGACGCCCCAGTCCAGCACGAGCACTTCTCCGAACTCGCCCACCATCACGTTTTCGGGTTTCAGATCCCGGTGCAGCACGCCCTGCGAGTGCGCGAACGCCACGGTTTCGCACACGCGCATGAGGATTCGGACCCGATCGGTCACCGGAAGGGCGTCGCCCCCCAGCGTGTCGAGGCGACGACCCTCGACGAGCTTCATCATGCAGTACAGACGCCCGTCCGGAAGCCGCCCGGCGTCATGAATCGGCACGATTCCCGGGTGCTCAAGACGCGCGAGAATCCGCGCCTCCCGCAGCATCCGCTCCGCCACATCCGGCGGCAGCGCGTCGTGGACCACCTTCAACGCGACCTGCCGACCCAGCAGCCGGTCCTCGACGCGGTACACGCCGCCCATCCCGCCTCGTCCGAGACGTTCCAGCACCTCATATCGCGGATCGCCGAGGTCGGGGACGTCGGCGACCGCGCGAAGATGCGTCAAGGTGGCGTCGTTGATGAAAGACATGACATTGAGGGCGTTCCGTCGGAAGGCGACGGGAACGCGCCGAACCTTCCGGAAACCGACTCGGTTTCGCAGTCTCCGCGGTCCCGGTCCGAGGCTGCGTCAATGATTGAAGATGAACTCGGTCGAGTTGAGGATCGCCCAGTACAGATCCTCCAGCGCCTGCCGCTTGTCCGGCGCGGCGTCGTACGCGGATCGCAGCGCCGCGCGCTCCGCGTCCGTCGGACGCCGGCATAGCGCCGACAGATAGACCTCGTCCAGCACCGCGTCAAACGGAGTTCCCGCCGTCGCATGTTGGGCGACCCGCCCGCCCGGATCGGCCAGCTTCGACGTCAGCGTCGCCCCGTTGATCAGGTGCAGCGCCTGCGACAGCGTCGGCTCGTCGCGCCGCTCGCAGGTGCAGGCCGACAACCGCGCCGGCCTGCCGAACACGCTCAGGAAGAAACTCCCCGACTGCGCGTCCGCCACCTGAGTCGCTCTCGACCCGGACGGAAGTCCCGCGAACTTCTCCGGAACCTGCGTCACCTTGCAGACCGCGTCCAGCAACACCTCCGCCGGAAGCCGCCGCGCCGCCGCGTGCGAGAAATTCCGCTCATCCGCCGCGTTCGTTGCGTTCGCCTCCGATGACGCCTGATACGTCGCCGACGTGCAGATCAGACGGACCAGTCCGCGCAGATCATACCCCGACTCGACGAAGCGCCTCGCCAGGTCCGCGCGAAGCTGAGGATGCGACGGCGGGTTGCTCACCCGGACGTCGTCCGGCGGGTCCACCAGCCCGCGCCCGAAGAAATGCGCCCAGACCCGGTCCACGAAACACGACGCGAAGTAAGGGTTGTCCGGCGCCGTCAGCCACTCCGCCAGCACCACCCGCCGGTCTCGCCCCGCGACCTCCGGCGTCTGCCCGCCCAGAACCCGCGGACGCATCGGCTGACCGGTGCGCACATGCGCGACCTCGCCCCCGCCCG
Source organism: Phycisphaerae bacterium (assembly GCA_013360585.1). Lineage (GTDB taxonomy): Bacteria > Planctomycetota > Phycisphaerae > UBA1845 > UBA1845 > JABWBH01. The sequence continues at coordinate 13,229 of JABWBH010000047.1, forward strand.
TGTTGTACACGACCGTCTCGCGCGGGTCGTCCGGGCTTTTACGACCGACCTGGGCGAAGAACGCCGCGAACCCGTAATAATCGTCCTGCGTCCAGCGCTCGAAGGGGTGGTTATGACATTGCGCGCACTGGATCCGGATCCCCGCGAAAACCTGCGCCACGTGCTCCGCCATCTGCGTCGGGCTGGTCTCCACGAGGTAGAAATTCGCCGCCGGGTTGCTGAAATTGCCCCCCTCCGCCGTCAGCAGCTCACGCACCAGCCGGTCGATCGGAACGTTGTCGCGCAGCGCCTTGCGAAGCCAGTCATTGTACGAATGCATCGCCTTGAAGCTCAGACGCTTCGACCCCGACTCGATCCGCAGCAGTTCCGCCCACTTCATCGCCCACAAATCGACGAATTCCGGACGCGTCAGCAGACGGTCGATCAGGTCCGCACGCTTCGTCGGCGACGCATCCGCCAGGAACGCGGTCGTTTCCTCGGCGCTCGGCAGCACCCCCAGCACATCGAGATACGCTCTCCGCACGAACGTCTCATCCGACGCCGGTCCCGACGGCAGGATCTGCATCGTCCGAAGCTTCGCGTAAATCGCCGCGTCCACCGGGTGAGACGTCGGCGGCACGGTCCACTCGAATCCCGACCCCTCGCCCAGCACCAGCAACTGCGTCACCACCGCGAACGCCCCGAACCGGGCCATCACGTAGGCCTCGCCTTTCTGCCCGGAAAGCACCCGCCCCTGCGCCGACACCGTTGCCGAAAGCGGGTCCGACGAGTCGTAGACTGCCAGCGACGTCACATCCCGGTCCGATCCGTCCGAGTACGTCGCCCGCACGATCAGTTGCTGCGGAACCCCCGCCCCGACGAGCACGCAACGCGACGGCATGAGTTCAACGCCTGTCAACGTCGGGGTGTCCGCGGGGTCATCCGGCGCACGCTCCTCGATCCAGCGCTGAATTGTCACGGACAGCTCGCTTTCCGGCGCAAGCCGCTGCCCTCCCCCGTGCTCCGCTTCTCCCAGCGGTTTCCGCAGCAACAGACTCTCCCGAGGATGAGCCAGTTCAATGCGGCGGATACTCATGTCCCGCGTCAGGCTGACGTAGTCCTTCTCCGGCTCGAATCCGAAAAGGGAGAGTCGGAACCCCTCCTTGCCCTCCGCGCTGCCGTGACACCCGCCGGTGTTGCATCCGGCTTTCATGAACACCGGGAGCACATCGTTGCGGAAACTCGTCCGGGGGCGGACCGCCGCGTTGCTTACCCGGATCGGAACGGCGACGGTCTGCCCCGCGCCTTCGATGTGCAGCGTCCCCTCGCCGTCGGACATCGGCTCGACCCGTGGCGCCTCGACGCCCGCCGGATCTATCACAATCCGCGCAAGACCCGGCGGCTCGACCCGCATCGCTGACGTCGCGGACACGTCCGCCGTCCGCCCGTCCGGATGCTCGGCCACTAACACGATCCGCTGCACGTCAGCCGCATGTTCGAGCCGGACCGCCGGCGGATAAACCACGACGCGCACCCCGTCCTGATGACCGGCGCCTCCCGCTCCGAACCGCGCCGCCTCCGTGCCGGGATACGCCGACAAGGCCCACGCAATGACAATCGCGGCGACTCGCATTCGTGATTTTCGCTGTCCGTATCTCACTTCGAGGTCAGTATAACCACCCCACCCGCCTCGCCGAACCACCTTCCACCGCTTTTCGCCAGACCGATCCTTCCCGAACCCGCGCGTCCACCTTCATCGAGTCTGACACTCCTTGACAAACCCCCCTGGGGTCACAAAGATCGCGCTTTTCATTCATTCTGGACTGCCTGCTCAGAAACGGGGAGCGGCAGGGCGGCGGCGGGACGGGTGACGTAAGCAAAGGCGACTGCGGATGAATGCGACAACGGCGCAGGGTCCAACGTACCTCCCCACGTTCCCGGTGATGATCTTACGAAGCGGAGGCCTTGGACGATGGCAAGAGCGCAACAGCGCGGCGTGAGCGGGGTGACGATCGGGTTGATCGTTTTTGCGGCATTGTTCCTCACCTCGACCGTGTTCCTCGTCATCCTTTATACGGATCAGGAGAAGCTCCGGCAGGAGGCTGACAGCCTCCGCGATCGAAAAGAGCGGGCCGTTTCGGCGGCGGAGGAGAACTCGCTCGCCCTCCTTCGCAGCGCCAAGACCGACGGACCGACGATGGTCGGTCTGATGGAGGAGGCCCGCTCGACGACCGCTCGTCTCGCCGCGGGAGCGCCGGAGGACGATCCGGCGGCGATCCAGACCAAGATTACCGCGTTCATGAAGCGCCTCCAGGCCGACCAGGTCGTCGCCGACCCGGCGCAGTTCGCTGACCTGTCCCTCTTGGCGTCCCTCGAGCGCATGTACGAACTCTACCGCACCGAAAGCAGCCTTCGCGCCGAAGCGGAGAAACGCGCAGCCGATCTCAGCGCTCGCGTCGACTCCGCCATCGCGGAGAACACGTCGCACAAGACCGGATTTGACGATCAGGTCAAGGCCCTCGAGGCGAAGCTGGCCGACTGTCAGTCCTCCCGTGATTCCCTCGATTCCGCGCATCGCGCCAAGATCGCCGATTTCGAGCAGAGCCTCACGAAGCTCCGCGCCGACATGAACGCCGCCGTCGCCGACGAACGACAGCAGAAATCCGGCTGGCAGCAGCGCTACGCCGAACTGATCAGCCGCTACACCGAGCTTCAGACCCGTCTGGGATCACTTCAGGTCTCGCCGGGTGAGAACGTCACCGCCCGACAGCCCGACGGCCGTGTGCTCAAGGCCGTCGTCGGTGACGATGCCGTCTACGTCAATCTGGGTGCGAAAGACGCCCTTGTCCTCGGGATGGAGTTCGCCGTGTACCCCGCCAGCGGCGGAATTCCCGCGGACGGTCGCGCCAAGGCGCGCATTCGCGTCGAAGCGATTCATGAGTCCTCCGCAGAATGCCGGGTTATGCAGGTCGCACGCAACGAGACGATCAACGAGGGCGACCTCATCGCCAACCCGATCTTCGATCGCAATCGCCCGCTCAGCTTCGTTGTTGTCGGCGATTTTGACATCGACCGCAACGGCGAAACCGACGGCGGAGGCGAGTTCCCCGTCGAAGCGCTGGTCAAAGACTGGGGCGGAACCGTCACCACCGAGCTTACCGCCCTGACGGACTTCGTGATTGTCGGACTCGCGCCGCGGGTTCCGCCGGCTGCCGGTTCCGCGGACGCGGCAGACCGCGCCAAGGCTGCTCAACTCCGCCGCGACCGGTATGACAAGATGATCGAAAGCGCGAAAACGCTTTCGGTTCCGGTTCTCACGCAGGATGTCTTCCTGCACTTCCTCGGCTACGCCGGGAGGAGCGGCGGTCCGCAGCTCGCGGCCCAGTAGACCGGCGGGCTTCGGGCGCCGACCCGCGGACGGATAAAGCGGAGGTCTTTCGTGCGGCTCGTACCGCGCGGGCGTGGACGGGTGGCACCTCCACGCCGGGTTTCGCGCAACCGCTGGCCGAACCGTCAGAAAGGGGAACAATGTCCGGCTGGCTCGACAACTGGCGGAGGCGTCATCGCCACCCCGTGTCGCTCGGGCTGCACCTGCTGGCGATTCCGATGCTCCCGGTTGCCGGCGTCCTTGTCATTGTGCAGTTAATCGACGGGGCGTGGGCGCTGTGGTGGAGGCCCGCCGGGTTGTTCGCGCTGAGCTACCTCTTGCAGTGCATCGGTCACCGCCTCGAAGGCAACGACATGGGCGAGGTCATTCTGATCAAGAAGTTCCTCGGCCGCCCTTATGTCGCCGTCTCGCCGCGTTTTTCGGATGTAAATGCAGAGCGTCGCTCGGACGGCGCTTTGACCCCGTAAATATCCCGGATCATGCGGGCAAACCGCGCCTGCCGCCCGGTCTCATCCGCCGCGCGCGATCCGCGCTTCGATCCGCCTCCGGCGTTCCGGTGCGACGTTCCGCGCTGACTTCGTTCCCGCTCCGCCAGCGCCTTGGCCAGGGCGACAACTTCCGCCGTGGTCAGCGACTCCTGATCCACCGCCAGCCGCTCGTAGATCAGTCCCGCCAGCATCCAGTACGCCCGCCGCGACCACGCCGAGGGACGGCACTGGTCCAGTCCCCCGAAACCCTCCTCCAGGATCCGCGCCACGCACACCTGTCGCGTCCGCCGGTCCCGAGCCGCCGCCGCTTTCCCCGCCAGCGTCGCGGATGTGCGACCCTCGCCTGCCTTCTCGCACTTGTGTTTCCGCCGCGTCATGAGCCTTCATCCAGCGCCGGATCGGTGATGCAGTGATCCGCGACTTCGATCCCCTGCGTCGTCAGCCGGAACCACCGCCGGCGGCACGGCGTCAATCGCGCGTCGCTCTCCGTGTCCGCCACCACCCGCGCCAGGTATCCCTTCTCCGCTAGGTAGTGCAGGTCTCGCTTCAGGTGATCGAACTCCAGCGACGGAAACACCGCCAGCAGGCTCCGCAGCACCTGTTCCGCCTGCATCGCCGCCGGATACACCATCTTCAGCGCCACGAGGATCTCGTTGCGAATCTGCTTGATTTCCCGCGGTGTCCGCCCGTTAGCCATCGCCCTGCTCCCGTCCTCATGCGCCCGCCGCCCGTCCCGCGCCGCGACCCTCGCCGCACGAACCCTTCCCCCGCGTCCGCACCGCGATCGTCGCACGAAGATGCAAGACGTCGCTCTGGATGCCTTCCACCCGGCGTCGCACCGACATCGACTCCCGCAGCCACTCCTCTTTCGTCGCGTACGTGCGCTCGATCTCCCGTGCCGTCCTCGCCAGCCTCCGGACTTCCTGCTCGAGCAGGTCGATCCGCCGCAGCGCCTCGGCGTGCTGCTGAAGCTGGTGCTCCCGCAAGGAACGCAGGTAGAACACGATGACGCTCATCAGCGCCGCGGCCACCGGAGTCACCACGCTGGTTACGCTTTCGCTCAACGTCGACTTCTCAGGAGACTTTCCTGATCGCATCCGTTTCCGGTGCGGAGATCCTCGCCTCCGTCGCCCTCACAACGCGCGGCGCGATCCGACGACCCTCTGTGATCCCGGTCCCTGCCGATCCCTCACGAAAGACGAACCTCGCTGGACGCCCGTCGCCCCCGGCGGTATACCCCCGCGCATGAACGATTCCGCGACTCGCGTTCCCGCCACCCTGATCGAAGGTCTCACCGCGCCGCAGCGGGAGGCCGTCCTTCACCGCGACGGTCCGCTGCTCGTTCTCGCCGCCGCCGGAAGCGGAAAAACCCGTGTCATCACCCGGCGTGCCGCTGCCCTCGTTCTCGCCGCCGATGCCCCGATCGAAGTGCTCGCGATGACGTTCACCAACAAGGCCGCCGACGAGATGTCGCAGCGCCTCGCCGCCCTCGGCGTCGACGCCTCCGTCACCGCCTGCACCTTTCACAGCTTCGGCGCCCGCCTTCTGCGCGTGTACGCCGCCGCCGCCGGGCTCGAACCCAACTTCACGATCCTCGACCGCGACGACCGTCGGAAAACCGTCGCCGACGCCGTCGAGTCCGCCGGACTGTCGCTCACGCACCTGCCCGCCGCCGCCGTCGAGCAGCACATCAGCCGCGCCAAGAACGCGATGATCGGCGTCGACGCCTTCGCCGCTTCCGCCGGCGACTTCCAGCATGACCAGATCGCCCGCGTCTACCGCGTCTACGAGGCGCGCCTCGCCGAGTGCAACGCCCTCGACTTTGACGACCTGCTCCTTCGCGTGGCCCGCCTTCTCGACGAAGACCACGGCCTGCGCGACCGCCTCGAACGCCGCTATCCTTACGTCCTCGTCGACGAGTATCAGGACACCAACGCCGCTCAGTACCGCATCGCCCGGCTGCTTACGCGCTCCCGCCGCAACCTCTGCGCCACCGGCGACCCCGATCAGTCGATCTACGCCTGGCGCGGTGCGGACCTCGGCAACATCCTCTCGTTTGAACGCGACTTCCCTGACGCCCGCGTCGTCCGCCTCGAGCAGAATTACCGCTCCTCGAAGCGGATTCTTGCCGCCGCCGCCGCCGTCATCGCCGCCAGCCGCGCCCGCCCCGACAAGGCGCTCTGGACGCACAATTCCGACGGGGATCCCGTCCGCGTCGTTGAACATGACGACGCCTCGGACGAGGCGGACTGGATCGCCGAGGACGTCGCGGCGCGCGTCGCCGCTGACGCACGCCCCTGCGACATCGCGATCCTCTACCGCATGAACGCGCAAAGCCGGGCGATCGAGGAGGCCCTGCTCCGTGCGGGCGTCGCCTACCAGATCGCCCGCGGCGTCGAGTTCTACGCCCGCAAGGAGATCAAGGACGTCCTCGCCTACCTGCGTCTCCTGCTGAACCTTCGCGACGAGCAGGCTTTGCTTCGCGCGATCAACACCCCCGCGCGCGGCATCGGCGGCACGACCCTCCAGCGCCTCGAAGTCGAGGCCCGCGCCCGCGGGGTGTCGCTCGCCGCGTTTGTCCTCGCCGAGGACTCTGATTTCACACCCGTCGGGCGCGCTGCCGCGCGCGTTCGTGACTTCGCCGCGTTAATGCGATCCCTCTCGGACCTCGCCGACGCCTCCCCCAGCCACGGCGTCGATCAGGTGCTGCGGCGCACCGGGCTGGCGGCGCTTTATCTAGGCGAGGATCGTGAGGACGCCTCCGCCGCCGACAATGTCCGCGAACTGCAAAGCGCCGCCGCGGATTTCGAACGCCGCAGACCCGCCGCCACCCTCCGGGACTGGCTTGAGTACGCCAGCCTCGTCGGCGACGTGGATGCTCTCCGCGACGAAGCCGGATGCGTGACTTTGATGACCCTCCACGCCGTCAAGGGGCTTGAGTTCCCGGAAGTCTACATCGCCGGGCTGGAGGACGGCGTCCTTCCGCTCCGTCGTGAAACGCCCGGTTCATTTCAGACGGACGAGGAGGAGGAACGTCGCCTTTTCTTCGTTGGCATGACCCGCGCGATGCAGCGTCTGACGATCACCTGGGCGAAGCATCGCATGTTGCAGGGACGCTCCGAACGCCGCAACCGCTCGCCTTTCCTCGCCGACCTGCCGCGAGATCGCGCGGACTGGATTCGCGTCGCTGCCGCCGACGCCGGCTCGCGACCGGATTTCGGGAATCTGCCGCCGGACGTTGCGCACTGGTCCGTCGGGACGATCGTCCGCGAGCCGCGCCTCGGGCTAGGACGCATCGACGCCCTTGCCCGTTTCGGTCGGCACACCAACGTGACCGTCACTTTCCGTGACGGCGTTCGACGAACGCTCATCCTTGAGTTCGCTGACCTGACCCGGGTCGATCCGTATGATCTCGGCGACGCAGGCTACGAAGAATGACGCCTAAGACTTCGGGCAACCGCCTCACAACAGCTCCCGCAGACGCCGCTTCAGGATTTTCCCCGTCGGACCGACCGGCAACTCGTGCGAAATGCGAATCTGCCGCGGAACCTTGAACCCCCCCAGCGACTGCCGCGCGAAATTGCGAAGCTCCGTCTCCGTCGGCGCCTTCCCCTCGGCGCAAAGGACGAACGCCGCCGGAACCTCCCCGCGCGATTCATCCGGCACGCCGATCACCGCCGCCTGAAGCACCGCCGGATGCTGCTCCAGCACCGCCTCGATCTCCCGCGGGTACACGTTCTCGCCGCTGACGATCAGCATCTCTTTCAGCCGGCCCGTGATCGTCAGGTACCCGTCTTCGTCGAGGCGACCCATGTCCCCCGTGTGAAACCAGCCTTCCTTGTCGATCACCCGCGACGTTTCTTCCGGATTCCGGAAATACCCCTTCATCACCCCCGGACCGCGCACCAGAATCTCTCCGTCCGCTCCCGCGCCCAGCGCCGCTCCGTCCGAACCCGCGATCCGAACCTCCACGTTCGGAATCGGACGACCCACCGTTCCGTCCTTCGTCGCCTCCAGGGTGCATACCGAGAGCACCGGCGACGTCTCCGTCAGCCCGTATCCCTGGCGGATCTTCACTCCAAAGCGATCCTCGAATCCGCGCGCGACGGCTTCCGGCAGCGGTTCCCCGCCGCTCATCGCGATCCGCACCGTCTTGAACGTCTCGCGCGACACGCTTTTGAGCTTCAGGATCGCCGCGTACATGCTCGGGATCGCCACCATCAACGTGACCCCCTTCGCCGCGATCGTCTTCACCACCTCCACCGCATGAAACCGCGGCAGCGCGTATACCGTCGCCTTCAGGAACACCGGCAGCAGCACGCATGCCGTCAGTCCGAACACATGAAACGGAGGCAGCACGTTCAGGAAGCGGTTCTCCCCGTCCAGCGCCGACGCCAGCGCCTGCTGCGCATCCAGGCAATTGCTCACCAGGTTTCCGTAAGTGAGCTGCACGCCTTTCGGTTTCGCCGTCGTCCCTGACGTGTAAAGGATGACCGCGACGTCGTCCGCCTGCGTCGCCGGCGCCTTTGCGGGCCGCCCCAGCAGCTTGAACAGCGCCCGCCGCCGCAACGACAGGTCTTCCAGGAAAAGCGGCTTCGCCGAAATCTCCCCGGCGGTCTTCTCGAAATGCCGGATCGTCAGCACCGACTCGATCCCCGCATCCGCGATGATCGTCTGAAGCTCCTCCGCGTTCAGCAGCAGATTCAGCGGGATCGGAACCCGTCCCGCCCACTGCGCCCCGAAGAACGTCGCCGCAAACGCGCCGCTCGCCGGCAGCAGGATCCCCACCCGGTCCCCGGTCGTCCGGCGATCAATGACGTCGCGCATCACCCCCGCCAGCGCCGTCACCTGCTTGTACGTCAGCGACCGGAACGTATCATCGACGGCCGTGACGTGCCCGGCATGTTCGTACGCTTCAAGCAGTCGGTTGACCAGCATCGGAGGTCACATTCTGAACCTGAGATCAACAAGTCGCCCGCAAACGCACCGCCCGAGATCCTTGCGGCGCTGCAGCCTTCCTCTCGCCGTCAACGATGCCCCTTTCTCGCTGACGCGCGTTCCGACCGCCTTCACGCTGATGCTCGCCGTCGTCCCGCTGATCGGTTGCCGAGGGACCGCTGACGGCGCGCTCAGCCGAGCGACCGCCGCCCTGCGCCGTCAGGATTCCGCCTCCGCATCCCGGGAGGTCGAATCCGCTCTCGCCGGCGCACGCAGCGCGGACGACCGTGCCTCCGCTTACTATCTTCGGGCGCAGATCGCGTTGCAACAGGGTCGGCAGAATGACGCCCGCGTCGATCTGCACGCCGCCCTCCTGGAGCGACCGTCCAAGGCGCTGGCCGCACGAATTCGCGTTCAGATCGCCAACCTCGACTTCGATGCCGGCGCCTACGCCTCCGCCGCCCAGCGCTACGAGGAAGGGCTTGACGCCTTTCCGAAGGCTCCGCCGAAGGATCGCGTCCTCCTGCAATACGCCGCCTCCCTCCAGCGCAGCGGGCGCTTCCGCGACGGCGAGAACGTCCTCCGCACGGTCGTCATCGAGTATCCCGGAACACCTTCCGCCGCGCAGGCCGCCCGCAAGCTCGACTGGCGCCTCTCCACCTTCACCGTCCAGTGCGGCGCCTTCCGCGACGAACGCTCCGCCCGCGCCCAGGTCTCGGACCTGCGGAACAAGGGGTTTCCCGCCCGCGCCGTCCGCGCGCCCTCCGCCTCCGCTCTGCCCTGGGTCGTGCATTGCGGGCAGTTCCCCCGCTTCGCCGACGCCCAGCGATGCCTCGCCGACGTCCGGCGCCTTCACGCCGACGCCTTCATCGTTCCCTGAGCACACGGCAACCCCGTCTTTCGGCGGCGATGAGCGGTAGGCGTGAACTTCACGGGCGCAAGAGACGGGAATCAAGGAGAAACACCCACCGGACCGGCAGTTCTCAGGACCGGAAGACGCCCTTTGTGTCGGCGTCGCCGTGCATCACGGGTTGGTGGTCTTCGCAGCCGGATTCTCCGCCGCCGGTTTTGCGCGATGAGCCGCCAGAAACTCGCGGACCGCGCTGAGAAAATCCGGGTGAAACATCGCCTGCCCGTGATCCGCGTTCGGAATCGTGACGACCTTGAGACCGGGCATCGCCGCGGCGAGGCGGTCCACGTCCACTTTCAACGGATCATTCCCGCCGATGATCGACAGCACAGGAACCTGGTTCGCCCGCACAAGCTTTTCGTCAACATCCAGTCCCTTGAAACCCCGGATGACCGCGGCAAGCGCCTTCGCGTCATTTGACGACAGGACCATCGTGTTGACCGCCGCGACCTGCTCAGCGGTCATCGGCGGCTGGTCCGCCGGTTGAAGCGCCTCCAGCAGCGGTCCGACGCCCTGACCCGCCTCCAACGACGCCGCCAGCGCTTCAAGAAAGTCCTTTCCCGCGGGCTTCCCGTCCGCCGGCCAGCCGTAGCCCGCGGGGATCGCGCTGATGACGCGCTGCGGATACGTGAGCGCGATCTTGAGCGTAATCAGGCCGCCCATCGAATACCCGACGAGGTGCGCCTTTTCGATTTTCAGGTGGTCCAGCAGACGGACGATGTCTTCGGCCATCTTCGCGCCGTAAGCCTGCGGATCATGCGGCTTGTCGCTGCGCCCGTGACCACGACAGTCGAGCGCGATGACGCGGTACTCCAGCGACAGCGTCGGGAGAACGCGGTTGAGCGTCCACCCGATGTCGGCGTTTCCGGTGAATCCGTGAATCAAGACGACGGGTTCGCCCTGGCCCTGATCGAGGTAGCGGATCCTCACTCCGTCGGAATCAAAGAACCGATCTTCAGCCCGCGCGCAGAACGTAAGCGCCGCCGACACCGCTACCGCCGCAATCCACGGAATCCGGAACACGCAATCCCCCTTTCTTTCCGGCGTCTCGCCGTCAGTCATCCCTCCGGACGCCTACCCTCAAGGCACACGCATCAGGAAAAGCCCCTCGTGTCCCTTCCGAGGCTCCTCCCCCTTACGGACCGCCTCACGGAACGCGTCCAGCTCTTCCGTGGAGATCAGATAATGTCGCCCGCCCGCCGTCATCGGGGAGAACTCGCCCGCAAGGATGATGTGCCCGGGCGAAAGCTCCAGCGCCAGGCGGATGCGCCCTTGCCCGGTCATCACGATCTCGCCGTCCACCGCCTCGCGCGCGCCCGGACAGTCCGCGGCGCACTTCGGACCGCTCTCCGCATCCTTGCAGCAGGATCCCGCCTTGCCCGAGATCAGCACGTACCCGGATCGCGGGGCGAGAATCAGCCGATCGGAATCCGGCCGCGCGGACAACACGTAGTGTCCCGCCCACGTATGTCCGGGGTTTTTCCCGATCTCCTCCTCGATCCGGGCGAGCCGCGCGCCGACGGTCGGATCGGCGACGCGCCACAGCGAAGCCGGCGCCGGCGTCTGCTCAACTCCGCGCGAAGCGCCCTGCTGACAGCCCGCGATCAGCCCGAGCACACAACCGGCCGCCAGCAGTCTTTCACGCGACGACATTTCGGCGCCCCCTGTTGAAACCCCTTGAACTTCCCGCCCGCACCGTAACACCAGGAGGTGACCCCGACAAGCCGCTTCGGATCCGCGGTGCAACCGTTATAATGCGTGTCTCGCGGCATGTTCGCGAGAGGGGCGGATCAAAGGTCGTCGCGACGCGGAGGGATGAGAACGTGGATGATCTATCTCGCAGAGGTTGTCGGGGGGTCGTGGTCGCGCTGGGGTTTTGCGTGGCGCCGGCGTCGCTGGCTCAGGAGTTCCGCTCGGACAAGGTCGAGCTGTTTGCTCGAGTTTCGCTGGCGCAGTTCGGCTCCCAGCACGAAAACGGCAACGGTTGCTGGGGATACGTCGCCCCGTCAGGTCGGGAATACGCCTTGATGGGCGTCTCCGGTGCGATCGCCGTCGTCGAGATTACGAATCCGACGGCACCGGTCATCGTCGGCCAGATCGCGCACTATGACAGTCTCTGGGCCGACGTGAAGGTCTACCGCTCCTACGCTTATGCCGTCAACGAAAGCGGAAACGGCGTGCAGGTCATCGACCTCACCCGGGTGGACGACGGTGTCGTCTCGCTCGTCCGAGAGGTGCGCAGCAACGGGTTGTGGACCAGCCACAACATCGCCCTCGACCCGGTCAGCGGGTTCGCCTATCCGGTCGGCTCCAACATCGCCAACGGCGGACTCATCATGCTCAACCTGTCCAACCCCTCCAACCCGCAGTGGGCCGGCGCGTGGACGGACAATTACGTTCACGATGCGCAGGTGGTGACGTACGAATCCGGGCGCTACGCCGGGCGCCAGGTCGCCTTCTGCTGCATCGGAGGCGGGCTGAAGATCGTCGACGTGACCGACAAGGCGCGCCCGATCACGCTTTCACACTTCACCTATCCGAATCAGCGCTACACCCACCAGGGCTGGCTTACTGAAGACCGGACGCACTTCCTGATCGACGACGAACTCGACGAACTTCGCGGTCAGCCTTTTACTCGGACGATCATCGTCAACGTTGAGGATCTGGCCAACCCTCGACTCGCCGCGGAATACACCAACGGGGTCCGTGCGACGGATCACAACCTCTACATACACGGTCTTTTCGCATACGAAGCCAACTACAAGAGCGGCTTGCGCGTTCTCGACGTTTCTGATCCGACCGCGCCGTTTGAGGTTGGGTTCTTCGACACGTTTCCCGACGAAGACGCCTCGCCGGAACTCGGCTTTAACGGCGCGTGGAGCACGTTCCCGTTTTTCCCCAGCGGAACCGTCATCGTCAGCGACATGCAATACGGATTGTTCGTTCTGGACGCGCGGCAGGCCAGGTCGGGCCTGAATTTCTCTTATCCGCAAGGGCGTCCGGACGCCGTTTCGACCGCCGGCGGGACCGTCGTTCGCGTCGAAGTCGCCGCCCGCCACGCCGAACCGGAACCGGCGACGGGCAAACTGCACGTCGACTACGGCGCGGGGGTTCAAACCGTTGCGATGACGCCGGTCTCCGAGCACGTGTATGACGCGCATTTCCCCGCGACCACCTGCGGCCAGTTCGTGCGCTACGCTTTCTCGGTGGAGTCCACCGACGGCATCGAAGTGCAGGATCCCTTCAGCACGTCCGCGTCCTTTTATGAGGCGTTCGCCGGCGACGCGCCGACCCTCCTCATTGCCGACGACTTCGAGACGGACGCCGGGTGGACCGTCACGCATGACAAGGACTGGACCGACGGCGCCTGGGCCCGGGCGACGCCCCCGACTTCCGACCGCGGGAACCCCTCGGCGGATTTCGACGGTTCGGGCCGCTGCTTCCTGACCGGCGGGTCGGACGTGCAGCGCGACGTGGACGGCGGAGCGACCGTCCTGACCTCGCCGAAACTGGACCTCGCCGCAACGCTGCCCGTCGTTCGCTACGCACGCTGGTTCTACAACGATGATGACGACGAGGATCGTCTGATCGTCGAGGTCTCCGGCGATGACGGCGAAACCTGGGTTGAAGTGGAAAGCACCCGGCAGGCGGGCGGGTGGCGCACGCATCAGTTCCGTCTCGCGGATTACGTCGTGCCCAGCGCCGAAGTGCGTATGCGCTTCACGGTCGCCGATCGCAGCCCGGGATCGACGACCGAAGCCGCCGTCGATGCGTTCCAGGTTCTGGATCCGGGATGCGACTTCCCGTGTGATGTGGTTTTGCGGTTTGCCGCGTCGTGCTCCTCTCGCGGAAAAGTGAAGGCGACGGTGAAGTCGGGATTGCCCGCCGGCGCCGTGATGCACGCCACGATCGACGGATCGGAACCGCGCCTCGTGACGATCAACGCCCGCGGCAAGGGCAAGACCGCGTGGAACGGACGTTTCGGTTCCGTGCAGGTCTGCCTGCTGGAGTGCCCCGGTCTGTGCGACACGGCGGAGTGTCCCTGATGCTGGCGATCCGGAATATCGGCGCACTGCCGCTGGTGCCCCCGGGTCCGGTTCCGGGGCGCCGGATGCGCGAGGTTGAAATCCTCCGCGACGCGGCATTGTTGACGCGGGACGGACGGACGACGTGGATCGGTTCGGACCGCGATCTGGTTCTGCCGCCGGCCTGTCCGGTGCTCGATGCCGCCGGCGGATGCGTCATTCCGGGGCTGATTGATTGTCACACGCACGTCGTTTTCGCGGGGACGCGCGAGCACGAGTTCGTCATGCGCATCGAAGGCCGGTCCTACGCCCAGATCGCGGAGTCCGGCGGCGGCATCCGCGTGACGGTCGACGCGGTGCGCCAGGCGACGGAGGACCAGCTTGTCGAACTCTCCCGACCGCGCCTTCGCCGAATGCTTGGTCACGGTGTGACGACGGTCGAGATCAAGAGCGGTTACGGACTGACCGTCGAAGATGAGCTGAAGATGCTCCGAGCGGCGCAACGCCTCGGCACAGAACTCCCGACCGAGATCGTCACGACCTACCTCGCGGCGCATACGACGCCGCGCGAGTTCGCCGACCGCCCCGACGCTTACCTCGACGCGGTGCTGGCCGACGACGTCCTGGCGACGATCCGGGACGAACGCCTCGCCGAATTCTGCGACGTCTTCTGCGAGCGAACTGCCTTCGATCTTCCGCGAAGCCGGCGTGTGCTGGAGACGGGAAAGCGCTACGGGCTTCGGCCGAAGCTGCACGCGGATCAGATCACCCAGATGGGCGCGACGCGCCTCGCGGCCGAGGTCGGCGCGATCTCCGCCGATCACCTTGAACATGTCGATGACGAAGCCCTCGCGCTGATGCACCGCGCGGGCGTCATCGCCGTGCTCCTGCCGGCCTGCTCGTTCTTCCTCGGCGTGCCGCAGGCGCCTGCCCGCAGGATTCTCGATGCGGATGTCCCCGTCGCGCTGGCGACCGACTGCAACCCCGGCTCGTCGATGGTCGAGTCCCTCCCGCTGACGCTGACGATCGCCTGCACGCAGATGCGCATGACGCCCGTCGAAGCTCTGGTCGCCGCCACCGCCAACGCCGCCGCCGCCCTCGGGCGACAGGATCGCCTCGGCGCGATGCGCATCGGAATGCAAGCCGATCTGGTTCTCCTCGACGTTCCCAGCGTCGAACGCTGGCTGTATGAACCGGGGCGCAGCGCCGTCCGCGCCCTCATCAAGTCGGGCGAGATCGTCGCCGGCGCTTGATCGACAACCTGTCACCCGACCCTACGACGCGCGACGCCACAGCGCATGACGACGCCTTTTGAATTCGATGCGGCTTCTTTCGCTCCGTTTCCCGGGAGGCGCCCGAGGAGGAGGGGCTGACAGCCGAGGTATTCCTTTTCGGAGAACCTCGGATATGATCCCCGGTTCGCGGTCGGTCTCCTCTGACGGCCAGGTCCCATGCAGTGGGTTGCGTGGGCAACGGGTCAGGCTGGAAACAGAGCAGCCCATCCATTCGGCTCAGGTGCCGTGGTCAACCTGGTCGTCAGAGGGGGCCGACTGCGGCCCGGACGAGGGGGGAAACCGGCGGCGCGCATCGCGGGGCGCCAAGACGGAAGAAGCGCTCCGGCGCCGTTGTCAGGCCGACAGCGACGGGCGCAGGAAACCGTGCTCCCTCGCAGTCGCGGCTTGGTTGGACCATCACAAATCAAGGGTCGGGTCACGGCGATGTCATACCAGGTGCTCGCACGCAAATACCGCAGCGCGACCTTTGAGCAGCTCATCGGTCAGGAGGCAATCGCCGCGACGCTGGTCAACGCGATCCGCACGGGCCGTGTGCACCACGGCTACCTTTTCACGGGCACGCGCGGGGTGGGGAAGACGTCGGCGGCGCGGATTCTCGCCAAGGCGCTGAACTGTCTGTCGTCGGACGGACCGACCGCGACGCCCTGCTGCGCCTGCGACGCCTGCTCGCTGATCGCGGAGGGCGAGGACATTGATGTGGTCGAGATCGACGCGGCGAGCAACACGGGGGTGGACAACATCCGCGAGCTGCGTAACAACACGGCGTTCCGCCCGACGCGGTCGCGATTCAAGATCTACATCATCGATGAAGTGCATATGCTCAGCACCGGGGCGTTCAACGCCCTGCTCAAGACGCTGGAGGAGCCCCCCGAGCACGTCAAGTTCATCCTTGCCACGACGGAGCTTCAGAAAGTTCCGGCGACGATCCAGAGCCGGTGTCAGCGATTTGACTTCCGTCCGATCCCGCAGGCGCGGATCGGCGAGCAGTTGCGGCGCATTCTGGACGCGGAGAAGGTCGGCGCGGAGGACGACGTGATCCGCCGGGTCGCACGGCTGGCGGCGGGTTCGATGCGTGACGCGCTGTCGCTGCTGGACAAGGTCTTGTCGTTTTCGACGGGCGACCTGACGTCGGCGGCGCTGGACGAACTGCTGCCCCCGGCGCTTGACGAGTTCTCGTATGCGCTGGTTGCGGAGCTGGCGGCGGGGGACGCGGGGGCGGCGCTGCGGCGGCTGGACGACGCTCTGTCCGGCGGCGAAACGCTGGAGCGGACGTGCGAGCTGCTGCTGGATCACGTGCGGAAGCTGATGCTGGTGCGGGTGTGCGGCGCGGATACGGACCTGCTGGACGTGTCCGAGGCGCTGAGGCCGCGGTTCGTCGAGCAGGCGGCGGCGTATGAGCCTCCGGTGTACGTCTACATGCTGACGCTGCTGGAGGATCTGCGGCGGGCGGTGCGGTCGAGCGGGTCGGGTCGGGCGCTGGCGGAGGCGGCGCTGGTTCGCCTGGCGATGGCGGCGCAGTTCACGGACATACGCGCGCTGCTTTCCGGGCAGGTCCGGGTCGAGAGCGCGGCGGAGAGCGCATCCGCATCCGGGCGCGTGCTGGCGTCCGCGGAAAAAAAAAATCCCGCTGACGTGCGTATTTCGGGCGGCGGCGCCTCGGCGCCCGTCCGATCGAGCGAGGGCGCGGCGTCGGCGAGTCAGGTCGCCGTCCCTCAGCCGGCGCGGACGCCGTCACCGGCGCCGGTTGCGAATCCTCCGGCGGGATCCGGCTTGACGGCGGGAGCCTCCGGTCACGTCTCCGACATCATCCCGCGTGCGACGACGCGTCCGCCGGCGGTGAATCCCGGCGGAAGCGCCAGGCGAACACCGGGGCCGGGTGCTGTTCCGGCGGCGCCCCCGGCCGCGCCCCCGGCCGCGCAGGAGCATTGGCGCGACCGCGTGCTGAAAGACGATCTCGTCCGCGAAACGATGGCCCGGTTCGAGGCGCACGTCAGTGACATCATGCTGGCATCCGAAACCGGCGCCGCCGGAACCGTCGAGCCTCCGCCGGACCCCGTTTCGCCGACGGAGGAGGGCGCTCCGCTGTTTGATCTGAGTCACGATGTCGAGGAGCAGGATTAAATGTTCGGGAATCTCGGAAATCTGACGGGTCTGCTGAAGTCGGCCAGGGAGCTTCAGGGGAACATGGCGCGGATGCAGGAGGCGCTGCTGGCGCAGCGGCATACCGGGGAGTCCGGAGGCGGCCAGGTGCGGGCGACGGTTGACGGGCGGGGGCGCCTCGTGGACATCAAGATCGAGCCTGCCGCGACCGCGGACGTGGAGCTTCTGGAAGACCTGGTGAAAAGCGCCGTGGGCGTGGCGTCCCGCAACGCCGAGGAAGCCGCGAAGCAGGAGATGTCGCGGCTGACCGGGGGGATGAATCTTCCGCCGGGTCTGATGGACGCGCTCGGGGGGGGCGGACGGGCGTGAGCGGTCGCGGACACATCGAGTCGCTCGAGCGCCTGAAGGAGCTGCTGAAGCGTCTCCCCGGGATCGGGGCGCGCAGCGCGGAGCGGATCGCGTTTCACATCCTGCGGTCCTCGCGCGAAGACGCCGAAGCGCTCGCCTCCGGTATTCTTGACGTGAAAACAAGAGTCCTGCACTGCTCGCGCTGCTTCAACCTGACGGAGACGGATCCCTGCGCGATCTGCGCGGACCCGCGGCGCGACGCTTCGGAAATCTGGGTCGTCGAGCAGCCTCACGACGTGCTCGCGCTGGAAAGCACCGGGCTGGTGCGCGGCGTCTACCACGTCCTGCTGGGTCACATCTCGGCGATGGACCGCATCGAACCGGGCGACCTGACGCTGGAGGCGCTGGTGCGCCGCGTCAAGGACGGGGGCGTCCGCGAAGTCGTCCTCGCGCTGAACCCGACGCTCGAAGGCGACGGAACGGCGCTGTATATCCAGAGCCTGCTTTCCTCGTCGCCGGTGACGCTCTCGCGACCTGCGCGGGGACTCGCCGTCGGATCGCAGATCGAGTACGCCACCGGGGGCATGCTCGAGGCGGCGATCAAAGGGCGGACGCGCTGCTGAGCCTCGTTCGCGACCCGAGGCGGTGACGCGCTCGCTTGCGTGGCGGGATGCACTCGCTCCGGGGAGGCCCGCGGCGAACGATGCGCGGCGCGTCAGGAGAACAACGCGTCGATCGGGTGCAGGTTGATGTCCTGGACGATGCGGATCGGCCGGCCGTCGGGGGCGGTGTTCTGCGCCGTCGGGTCGATGCCGAGCGCTTTGCAGACGGTCGCGTGCAATTGTCCGATCTGCACCGGATCCTTCGCGACCTCGTGCCCGCCCGGCGTGCTTTCGCCGTGGACGCGGCCTCCGACGATTCCGCCGCCGGCGAGCATCGCGCTCCAGACCCGAGGCCAGTGATCACGTCCCTCGTTCCCGTTGATCTCGGGGGTGCGTCCGAACTCGCTGGCGAGCACGACGAGCGTGCGCTCCAGCAGCGATTTCGCCCGCAGGTCGGCGATCAGGGCGCTGACGGCTTGATCGAGCGTGGCGGAAAGTTCGGCGACGCGGTCGAAGTTCTGCTGATGCGTGTCCCAGCCCCCGAAGCTGACTTCGATGAAGCGTACGCCGGCCTGCACGAGGCGCCGGGCGAGCAGGCAGCCCTGTCCGAAGTAGGTCTCGCCGTAGCGCTGGCGGATCGGCGCAGGTTCGCCGGACAGGTCGAACGCGGCGACGCTGCGGCTCTTCATCAATTTGTACGCAGCCTTGTAATGATTCGCGTAGGCTTCGATGACTTCCGCTCCGCGATGCTCGGCGGCGAACTTCCGGTCGAACTCATTGAGCAGCTTGAGACGGGCCTGAAAGTGCTTGTCGTCGACGGAGCCGTGGTATTCGAGGTTCTGCGCCGGGCGGTCGGGGTTTTCGATCTGGAAGGCGGCGTAGTTGGACCCGAGGAAACCCGCGGGCCAGGTCTCGCGCCCGATGCTGATGTAGGCGGGCAGATCCGGGTTCTTCTGCCCGAGCATTTTCCACGTCACGGAACCGAGCGTGCTGTGCTGAAAGCTGGAGATCGGCATGTACCCGGTGTGCATCATGTAGGTGGCGCGTTCGTGCGACCCTTCCTTCGAGGTGAGCGACCGGATCAGCGAAAGATCCTTGAACTCCTTCGCCAGCCGTGGGAGCTTCTCGCTGATGCGGATGTCCTTGACCGCGGTGGAGATCGCTTCGAAGGGACCGCCGGTCGGCGTGCCGGGCTTCGGATCGAGCGTGTCGAGGTGGCTCATTCCGCCGCCCATCCAGAGCAGAATGACGCTGTCGGCCTTGCGGTTCTTCGAGGGCTGAGCAAAGAGCACTTCCGGTCGAAGCAGTCCGAGGAACGATCCCGCGCCCGCACCGATTGCGCCGTTCAGGAACCGTCGCCGCGTGAAGCGGATGTGCTCATTGCATCCGAAGCAATTCATGCCCGCATCTCCGAGAGATCGCCGCCTCGCCGCAACGGTCGGCCGCATCCGTGCGCTGCACCCGCCCATCAACGCGTTGGTGGAACCGGGCAAACCGGAACTCGTTGCGCTTCGTGTCAATTATATCGGCCAGGCAGGGTTCGGACGAGTCTGATTGCGCGGGGTTGGACCGGAAATCGGTTCTCAAACCGGCCGGTTGGGGCGCGGGAGTGCGACGCGGCGGACGACGCTGACGACACGGGTTTATTGAACCCCTGAGCGAGGCGCAGGGCACACAGAAAGAGGCGCGGGTGACGCGGAGAGGTGTGCAGGAAGGCCAGAAAGGGGGTTGAACGGGGATAGGGCGGGCGATAGACTGCGGGTCCGCCGACGGCACGCATCATCAGCGGGGGGGCCTTACGCGTTCGCGCGTTTGCCGCTGCGATCTGCCGTCGGCCTTTTTCATGCGCGAAGCGGAAAAGGGATTGAACCACACAGGACGCAGAGGGCGCAGAGAAACGAGCGGGAGAGGCTCGCCCTGGTGCGCCAACCACGGATCCAGAGCACTCGCACCGGCTTGCGGGCGATCTCCTCGTGAAGAATCTCGCGGACGCTCAGGGGGACGATGACTTTGCCGCTCCTGCGGAAGAAGGCGTCGATTTTTCGGGGGGCGTCGGTGCTGAAATCGAAGGCGACGAAGAATCCTTTGGCGCGGTTTTCGCGCATCGTCCGGCTCCGACCGTATTCCCGGGTTACCAGTAGATGCTCCACA
This sequence comes from Phycisphaerae bacterium, assembly GCA_013360585.1. Lineage (GTDB taxonomy): Bacteria > Planctomycetota > Phycisphaerae > UBA1845 > UBA1845 > JABWBH01. Next base: position 33,453 of record JABWBH010000047.1, read on the forward strand.
TGTCGATCGGCGCGGACGGGCGGTTTGATTCTCTGCCCGACCGGATTGCCGTGCCCCTCGCTTCGCATGCGTCCCTGATCTTCAGAGCACGAGGCGAGAAAACTATCGTCGCGCGGCGTGGCGTTCGATCGGCGCGCGGACCGTGCGCGGGCGCGGCGCGCGCGGGGCGTGTTATGCGGGTGCGGGCGCCGGAGGTGGGGATTCGAGAGCGTGGTTCTCGATTCCGCGTCGCGTCAGGAGACGAGCATTCGCGCGGGCTGAAGCCCGCGGCTCGGGGCAAGCCACTTACGTGAATCATGATTCAGGTTGGTGAGGTCGGGGCGCGGTGTGTGAGGCGGGTGAGAGGGGCGTCGGACGGAGAGGCGCATGAGCGTTCTGCGTGAGATGGTGAAAGCGGCGCGGGGTGCGGTGCGGCGGGGGGCGGCGCTGTGGGATTCCGGTGCGGAGCGGTCTGAGGCGGGGCGCGTGGCGCTGCGGGATACGGGTGCGGAGCGGCCTGCGGCGGGGCGGGTGATTCTGCCTCGGCGCGAGGACTCGGTGCGTGATTACCCGTCGGTGGGGCTGACGCCGTCGAAGCTGGCGGGGATTCTGCGGGAGGCGGACGAGGGGTCGCTCGAGTCGGCGATGCACCTCTTCGAGCAGATGGAGGAGAAGGACGCGCACCTTTACTCGGTGGCGAACACGCGGAGGCTGGCGCTGACGGGGCTGGAGTGGACGATCGTCGCGGACGTCGGGCGCGGCGCGGGGGATCAGCGACGAGGAAACGTGAAGCTCGCGGAAGCGGCGGCGGCGTACTGCCGGGAGGCGCTGGCGCGGATCGAGGGGTTCGACGACGCGCTTCAGCATCTTTCGCTGGCGACGGGGCGGAATATCGCGATCTGCGAGCTTGTGTGGGAGGCCGGCGCGGAGGGGCTGCGGCTGGCGGACGTGGCGCCGGTGGACTTCACGCGGATCGTGTTCGACGCGCTGGACGCGCCGCGGATTCTGACGGAGGAGGCGCCGCGGGAGGGGATCGAGGCGGCGCGCGGGAAGTTCGTCGTTCACACGCTGCAGAACAAGTCGGGGCATCCGCAGCGCGAGGGTCTGCTGCGGGTGTCGGCGCTGGTGTACTTGGCGAAGCAACTGGCACTGAAGGACTGGATGGTGTTCGCGGAGGTGTTCGGCATGCCGGTGCGCATCGCGCGGTACGAGCCGAGCGCGACGGCGGAGGAGAAGCGCGAGCTGCTGCACATGCTGGAGGCGCTGGCGAGCCACGCGGCGGGGATCTTCAGCCGGGGGGTGGAGCTGCCGCGGGACGATCGGTCCGCCGTTCGAGCGGTTCATCGACTTTCTGAACCGCGAGATGAGCAAGGCGTGATTGAAAGACGCCGAAAACGAATGCACTCAGCCGCAGAGGACGCAGAGAGCACAGACAATGCTGTGAATGGCTGGCGTGTGCGGCTAGAGTTCGAATGGCTAACGACGCGCTTCGAAGGGCAAAGTGACCACACGTTCGCACGGCATCGCTCAGAAGTCTGTCGTGATGTCGATCAGTACGTGAGGCTGGGAAAGATCGGTCTTACCGAGTTTGAGAGAAGCTATTCCGTCAGATCCTCTTCGCTTTTCGGCATCCGTCAACTCGACGCTCTGAATCTCGAAAACTCGGAAAAGTTCGTTCGGTCGCTGCAAGCTCTCGTCTTCGGACGAACACAAAACGTCAACATCCTGATCGAACGATTGGAGTTTCTTCACCAAATCTCTAACCTTCATAGCTATCAATTCCTTTCTTGATACGCCGTGCGATCACGCCAGCTTCTTGGCGATCTCCTCGTCGAGAATCTCGCGGACGGTCAGGGCGA
>JABWBH010000005.1 GCA_013360585.1 Phycisphaerae bacterium
CGGCCGACGCCGCGCGGGTGTTCTTACCCTGCAAAATACGGCATTTCGAGTGTTTTATTGCAAAAATGGCCTTGATTTCACGCTTGATCAGGGCCTAGTGATCCGGCGCGGAGAACTCGTCTGAGGCCCGTTCTCGCCACGCCTCCACCTTCTCCGGCTTCTCCCAGGCGCCGTACAAGGTCACCAGGCGCTCGGCGGTGTTGCGCATATGATCCTTGAACCCGGCGGCGCTGAGCACCGGATACGCCGCAAGCAGATCGCCTTCGGCTTCGGTGAAACGTTCAAGCCGGGTCAGACACACGGCGCGGAGACTGCGCGCGTTGGCGGTGGACCAGTGCGCCTCGCCGTAAATCCGGGCGTAGGCGTCCACCACTTGTTTAAAGGCAGGCTCGGCTTCGCGGCTGCGGCCCGCGTCGTCGATCACGATCGCCAGGATCAGGCGGGTCGTGAGGGACGCGGAATACTCTTCGCCGTAGGAGGCGGCGTAGATCGTCAGCGCCTCGCGAAGGTTGCTTTCCGCGCTTTCCAGGTTTCCTTCGGCCCGGGCGATCATCCCCAACTCGGCCAGACAAGCCGCGACGGAGGGGTCGCGCTCGCCGTAAGCGTCGCGGCGAATCTCCAGCGCCCGGGTCGCCCACGACCGGGCCTCGGCAAGCTCACCCACGACTTCAAGCGTGTGAGCAAGCTGAAGACAGGCATCCGCCGATCGCACACGATGATCCGGTCCAAGGGCGTCGTACAACCGCACCGCCAGGCGCAGCTCCTCCTGCGCGGGCCCGTGTTCGCCTTTCAGCGCCAGCATCTGCCCGAGATGCACGCGACATTGCGCGACGTCGGCGCTTTCGGCGCCGTAGACGCGGATGTTCATCTCCAGCGCGTCGTGCATATACGCGGCGGCTTTCTCGAAATCATTCAGCGATTGCGCAATGACACCGAGGTTGGCGGTGGCGTTGGCCAGTTTTTCGACGTCGCCGGACCGCGTGAACACCTGGAGGCAGCGCTGGTACAAGGCTTCGGCCGTCCGAGGGTCATCCATCAGGTAGGTCGCCCACGCGAGTCGATCGAGCGTCTCAGCCGTCAAAGGATGCTCGAGGCCGAGTACGCTCTCCCGGATGCGGCGGGCGATTTCGAGTTGCTCTTTCGCGGGACGAGGCAGGAGCAGATTGAGGTAGGCGCTGCCGATCGCGGTGCGCACCGCCGCTTCGACCTCCGGATCCTCCGGCGCTTTCAGCGAAATCTCACGGACCGCCTTGTCCAGAACGTCGCGGACCCGAATGTCGCGGTCTCGAGCGGGATCGGCGGATTTGAGCATGTCCTCCAGGAACCGCGTCACGGCGCTTGATTTCGCAGCCTCTCTCCGGGCCTGATTGCGGTCCTGCGACGCCAGGATCTCGGCCTGGCGGGCGCGAGAGGCCTGAATCAGGCTGACTCCCGTGGCGACGATCATCAGGAGCGCGGTCACCAACGCCATCGTCATTCCGACGCGGTGGCGGCGGATGAACTTTCTCGCCTGGTATCCGGGTCCGGGGCGTGCGGCGCGCACCGGTTCGTGCCGAAGATGCCGGCGAATGTCGTCCGCGAAGTCGTTCGCCGTGGCGTAGCGACGCGTGCGGTCCTTCTCGAGGGCTTTCATCGTGATCCAGTCGAGATCCCCGGAAAGGCTGCGACTGAGTGTCCGGGTGTCCGCCCGCCGATGTCGGGCGATCTCGAGGGACGTGTCGGCGCTGTCATGCGCCAGAAGGCTGAGGCGGGTGCTGGGTTTCGGGGGATCGACCTCCCGGATGATGCGCACGATCTCCGCCAGGCCCGCCTTCCGCAGCGTTTTGGCGTCAAACGGCACGGAACCGGTCAGAAGCTCATAAAGAAGCACCCCGAGGGCGTAGATGTCGCTGCGGGTGTCGATGTCCTGAGCGGTCATCTCCGCCTGCTCGGGCGACATGTACTCCGGCGTGCCGATCAGCCGTCCCTGCTCGGTAAAGAGCGTCTTCTCGGTGAGACGCTGGTTGATCGCCTTGGCGACGCCGAAGTCGATGATCTTCGGAATCGCCCGGTCGTCATGAATCGCCACGAGAATGTTGCTCGGTTTCAGGTCGCGGTGAATGACGCCTTTCTGGTGGGCGTGTTGAACAGCCTCGCAGATCTGGATGAAAAGTTCGAGGCGCTCCTCCACCGACAGGCGATGGCGATCGCAATGCTGAGTGACGGAAACGCCCGCGACGTGTTCCATCGCAAACCAGGGGCGACCGTCGGGCGTCTGTCCCGCCTCGTACACCCGCGCGATGCAGGGATGATCCATCATCGCCAGCGCCTGACGCTCGATCTCGAAACGAGCGATGACGGACTTCGAATCCAGCCCCGCGTTGATGACTTTCAAGGCGACCCGGCGCCGGACGGGCGTCGTCTGCTCCGCCACGTAAACCGTGCCCATCCCGCCCCGACCCAGAACGCCCAGAATCTGATACGGACCCACGACCCGGGGCGGAGCCTCCCCCTCGAGAGAAGGCTTCTCGACGGAATCCGTCCGGTTGGGCGACGGACCGTCGGGAGGTTCAGCGGCGACGCCCCGGACTTGCGGTGGCTCCGCCCGGTCGACGGGGTCCGCGCCGCCGACGGGGCGGAGCGGGTCGGGCCGCAATCCGTCTTCCGGCGAAGGTGAAGACCGTGCTTCGTTGGGCCGGCGAAGATCCATCCGAATTCAACGCTGGTGTCACAAGGCCGAGATGGCGCTGCCACGCGACGTTTCGCGTGGGCTGCCGTGTGCCCGAACGATTTGAATCTTGCGGGAGATCGCGATCTCCCGCAACCGTTGATCTATCCTATCCCGTATATGACGCGCAATCCAGCAACCCCCTGATGCGCTGCGGTCGTGAACCGGATCGGATCTGCGGTCGTCGGAGCACTGCAAGGCGGTACGATCGGCCTTCTTCGGGGATTGCGGGCGGATCGGGCGAAAACAACGCCCGTTATTTTGAAGGCTTTCCCGTGGGACCGAACTGGTATTTCCAGTCCCAGCCGGGTTCGTCGAGAGGTTGCGCGGTGCTGAGGGCGTGGCCGCCGATGAAGACGACGTTCATCTTTCCACCGTGGCGAAGCTGGGGGAACCAGAAACGCCCGGTGTCGTACACGTCGTCATGCCCCGGAACGGCCGGAGCGCTGAAGTACGGCGTGACCGCGTTGCGGACCGCTTTTCCCCCGTCGACGTCGAACGCCAGCGGAACCTCGGAATGCCCGAGCACGTCGGAGTTGAGCTTCGCCTCGACCGCGACCCGCTTACCCTCGAAGAAACGTGTCTCGTAGAAAAGCCGGCGGTTGAACGCGACGCTCACGTTTTCCTTCGGACCGATGGCGCCGTCGTTGCACGGGCGCGAACGTCCTCCCTCGCGCGACAGCTCAGCCGGTCCGGCGGGGCAGATCAGCGGCTCCGACGACGGATCAAGCTTCTGCCGGGTGCGATCACCGGTCGGCCAGAAGTATTCGACGCGGTATGCCTTGTTGACAAAGTCGTGAAGGTGGAACTGATTGCGGGGCATCGCGTTGCTCTTGCCGCGGTCCTGCTTGCGATCTTCGGCGAAGTCGATGAAGTCGAGAGCAACCGCGCGCAACTGCGACCGACAGGCGACGCCCCGCGCGCCCGCCCGGATCTTCGTTGCCACGCCGAGGATGAGCGACATCAGCAGCGCCGCGATCGCCACCACCACGAGCAACTCGATCAAGGTGAAACCGGACCGCGACGATCGGAGGGGCGCGAGGCGACGACGCACGGATGACATCGCACCGATCCGGGCCGCACTGGACGCAGTACGGTTACGGCTGCGGTGCGAAACTGTTCTGAAAGTGTTGTGCATCCGAAAGGTCCACGTCGCCGTCGAAATCGAAGTCGGCGGGTGAACATCCCGGCGCGACCCCCCCCTGTGGACCCCCGTAACATAGCGAGAACGCCGCCCAGTCGTCAAGGTCGACATCGCCGTCCCCGTCCAAATCTCCGGGCAAAATGCAGAATAAGGCATCCGCCGGAGTCACCGCGCCGTCGTAATCCACGTCGTAGACCGAGAACCCCTCGGAGAAGGCCTGTATTCCCACCTGTCCGTTAAATGTGCCGTCTGCGTCATTTGACCCACCGTCGTGGGTCCGGACAAAAGCGTAAATCTCGTCAAAGTCGCCGCGACCGACCGACGAGTCGCCGTCCACGTTGCCCGCGCGGGCGTCCGGGTAGATGTCCGTCCAGACCAGACCCGTCCCGTCCACCGGCGCCGTATACGAGGAGCCGAAGATCGTATTCGCCGCCCACTGCCGCGGGCGAAGATCGTCATCCGAGTCCAGATCGCCCCAGCCGACGATGACTTTCTTGCAATCCGCCGGACGCGAGCGCCAGTAAGACCCGCTCCTGACCAGATCGTCGAGCACCTCCTGAATCGACGTCTGATTCGTCGGGTCACAGTCGAACGCCTCGACATTGCCGTCGCCGCGCATGTCGCGGGCGGCCCGGTTGTTCAGCGGAAAGATCAGCGTCACCGTGGTCCGGTTATTCTGCGCGCTGTGCGACCAGCGCAAGTCGCACTCAGGTCGATACTGCTCCGGTCCGCACAAGCTGAACCCGTCGAACGCATGAGCCCGGTGTAACCACGTTCCGGTCAGATCCCAGGTCTCGCCGCTCTCGAACACGCCATCGCCGTCGCCGGATACAACCGTCCGCCAGAGAAACTCCGTGCGGAACAGGGCGATGTGAAACTCTTCGCCGCTGTATTCGACGTCCCGGCCGGTGCGACAATCCCAGTCAAAATCCCCGGGATCGCGCGCGAAGCGGTCGCGCAGGCTGCTCTCTTCGTCGGGCACGCCGCCAAAACGCACCGCGTTCCCCAAGTAGCGCAGATCCGGGTAATCAAACTCGCCGCCGGTCGACGTGTCGTCGTCCACATCAAGCTCGACCCACCCGAACACCGGGTGCGGTCCGAACTCGAAGGGACTGAACCCGTCCTCGAAGGGGAGGAACCCCGGCGGATTGATCAACCCGTCGAAGACAATATCCGCCCGAAGGAAGCGGTTGTTCGACGACTCGTCCCAGTTTCCGGTGTAAAGATCGCGCCGCGGGTCGTTCGGGTTCCACGAACCGAGGGTGATCGAACGCAGGTCGGGAAGCCGGTGCAGTCCCGGATCGACCGGGCCAGCATTCCCCGGATCGGTTCTGCGGATCACCGCGTCGCCGGTCACGTCGTCAAACGTTCGGTAGTCGTCAGCCAGCGCCGAGGCGGCCAGGAAAGCGGCAAGCAAGACCGCCCGCCGCAGGACGGCCGGCAGATTCCGCTTCCGATCCCCGCCTTCAATCGGAGATGCCTCTCGTCGTAGAACGATCCCGCTCACGCTCGCCCCGCTGTCAATACCGGCCGGACCCCTCCGCAGGCAGAATCCCCGTCGCGGCGAAGCCCGCCCCTGACGGGCGGCCTCCGCCGCGCTCGGTCTCTCCCGAAAACAAAGGAGCAGTATCATGTTACGTGCCACGCCGCACCGCCGGGTGATTTTCCCCGATCCGCCAAGTCGGCGGGGCCTCGATCCCCCTCTGAGAACCACGGCTGATTCTACCCGGCATGAGCCGCCTGATCCGTGAAACCTCGTATTCCGGACGTTCAAGGAGTGTCGGGATCGACGGGGCTCCGCGAGAACGCTCGCCATCCGCGAGCCTGCACACACCCGCCCATGTGGGTCGAACGCACTCCCCCGGAACCGCCGAAACCCTTTCGAGGTTCGGACACCGTCGAATAACCCGGAGCGCCACGCTCCCGGTCGGTTACGCCGGACCTGCCGGCGCGACCACCCAGTTCGCCACGTCGGCGAAGCCTTCGCCGCGCATCGTGCTGCTCTTCCACGCAGGACGGTCGGCTCCGATGACCCCGGTCAGTTGCGCCAGAGAGGCGTCGGCGCCGGGGAGATCCGCCTTGTTGATGACGAAGGCGTCGGCGATCTCCATGATACCCGCTTTGCTGAACTGAATACTGTCGCCGCTCTCCGGCATGAGCACGAGCAACACGCGGTCCGCCAGACCGCGGACCCCCACGTCCGCCTGTCCGGCGCCGACCGTCTCAACCAGCACGTGGTCGAACCCGAAGGCGAGCATCGCGCCGACGATCTCCTCACAATGCGGACCCAGCCCGTCAGAGACCCGGCCTGAAGAGACGCTGCGGATGAAGAAGTTCGCATCCGGCTCCTGCCCCATCATTCGCAGCCGATCCCCGAGCAGCGCCCCGCCGGTCACCGGACTGCTGGGATCCACGCAGACGACCGCGACTTTGCGCCCGCGCCCGCGCAGTTCGCGACTGAGCCGCGCAATGAAGGAACTCTTGCCCACGCCCGGCGCGCCGGTGATCCCCAGAACGCGCGAGGCGTTTCGCGCTCTCGGAAAGCTCCAGCCCCCGAGGTCCACGTCGCGCTGGATCGCGGTGAGCGTCCGGGCGAGCGCGCGAACGTCGCGTCTCTCGAAGCCTTCTTTCAACGCCGACGCCGGCGGAACGCGGCGCGCGGCGGACAAGGCGCGCAGCGTCTCGGTGATCTGATCCATCGAGGAACCGGGATTGAACACCGCCGCCACGCCGATCTCGCGCAGTTTCGGATGATCAGACTCCGGAACGATTCCGCCCAGCACGAGCGGAATCTCCTCGATCCCGAGATCGCGGCGCAGGCGGACCAGTTCAGGCATGACGGTCATATGCGCCGCGGACAGCAGACTGACGCCGACGACGTCCACGTCTTCCTGAAGGGCGGCGTGCATCGTCGCTTCGCAGGTCTGCCACAGCCCGGTGTAAATGACGTCCATCCCCGCGTCGCGGAAGGCCCGGGCAAGGACTTTCACGCCGCGGTCATGCCCGTCCAGACCGATCTTGGCGAGGAGAATCCGAGGTGGATGATGCAGGTCGTCTGATTTCACGTTCTTTCCTGTTTCGCGCTGACGTTCGCCGACGCGGCGCACCCCACGAGCCGTGTTCGCCCGGCGCTGAGTTCAGCCTCGCATCAGCGCTGACGGGCAAAGTGTAAATCACACGCGGTAAAAAGGAAGCCGAAACCTGGACGGGGTTCTCGAAAGCCGGTCGGTGCAGGCTCGCCGGGTCTCAGGATTCAGCGGTGACGGAGATTCCCGACGCTGCGGACGACCTGACGGCAGTGGACCGCGTCAATGACCCGGCGGGCATCGCCTCGAACGTCGCTGTGACGGCAACGCCCGAAGCCCGGCGGTTCAGCGCTTCCACGACGACGCGGCAAAGCCTCCTCACGACGCCGCTCCAGTCCTCCTCGGCGACGCGCCGGCTGATGCGTTCAGCGTCCGCGCGGGTTCGCGTCGCCGCCACGGCGTCGCAGGCGGCGGCGAACGACGGGGGGTCCGTCGCGATCCGGACGTGCGGCGCGTAGCGCTCGGTCTCGGGCATCGGCGTTGAAATCACCGGCAGTCCGGCGGCGAGGTATTCCCGAAGCTTGATCGGATTGACGTTGCGGGTCAGATCGTTGCAGCGGAACGGCAGGATCCCCGCGCAGAAGCGAGCGCAATACGCGGGGAGGTCGGCGTAAGGCTTGCGCCCGAGCAGGCGGACGTTCGAGAGCTTCCGCAGCGATCCGGTGTCCGCGCGACACTCGCCCAGCAGGACGAAATGATGTTGCGGACGAAGCCGTGCCGTCTCCGCAATCAACTCGACGTCCACCCAGTCCCCGATCAACCCGAAGAACCCGAACACGCAGCCGTCGATGTCCTTCAGATCCGCCGGCGTCGGCCAGGGTCCGCGCCACGCCCGGGCGAAGTGCGCATACTCGACGCCGTGACGCGCCAGGTGGATGTCCGGACGGATCGCGCGCCGCGCATCCGCCAGCGGTTCAGACGACGCAAACACCACGTCCGCGGACGCAAGAAGCTCCCGCTCCTGACGCCGGATCGCCTCGGCGTCATACCCCTCGAACGCGCCGAATTCGTCCACGCAGTAGTAGATGAACGCCTCTTCGTTCAAGGCGCCTCGAAGAAACCCGACATCCGGTGCGAACGACCAGACCTGCACGGGGGCAGAGGGTTTGACGCCGGCCCGGTCGCGCAACCGCACCCGGATCTGGGCGCGCAGCAAGGCTCGGTTGATCGCGCGAAGCCCTCGGCTGAAAACGCCGGGGATGACCAGCGGGGTGAAGTGCGTCAGGGATTCGTTGACCGGGCGGCAGCCTTGGGCGGCACGCAGCAGCGTGCGCAGCGACTTCGTCACGTCCGCGCCGGTCAGTTTCGGTCGGCGTGACCCGTGATAGTTGACCCACAGCACGCGGTTCGTCCGGGCCAACTCGCGCATGATGTGATGCTTGCCGGTCGGGTCGAAGTCGTAATCGCTGGCGAGGCAGACGATGATCCGGTTCCGGAGGACTGCATCCTCCGTCGCCGGCGCCGCCTCGCAGGCGCGCGCGGACGGAGCCGTCGCGTTGGCGCAGGCGGAGATCATTCCGGATCCTTCGCGTCGTGGTAGTAGTCGTTGTAGTAGTGATACGGACGGTAATACCCGTATCCGTAACCGTAGCCGTAACCGTATCCGCCGTGCGGACGATCACGCCCGATCACCAGTCCGCCGAGGATCGGCACGTTGTTCGCCTGAAGCAGACGGACGGCGGTGCGGGCGGTGCTTTCATGCGTGTAATTGAGCCGCACGATGACGATCACGCCGCTGCACATCTGACCGATGATGCCGGCGTCCGTCACCGTCGTCGCCGGCGGCGTGTCCACGAACGTGTAATGATACTCCTCCTGCATGCGCCGAAAGAGGCGGCGGGTCTCGGTCGAACTGAGCAGCTCCGCCGCCGAACGTCCTTTTGTGGATCCGGCGGGAATGAAAAAGAGGTTCGGCAGGGGCGTCGCCTGAATCACGTCCTCATACCGCGCCTCCCCGGCCAGCACTTCCGCCAGCCCCGGTTTTGAGGGAAGGTTCAGCAGCTTGTGCAGCGTGCTGCGGCGGAAGTCGCCGTCCACCATCAGGACGCGGTGGTGCCGGATTTCCGCCATGATGCACCCGACGTTCAGCGTGGTGACGCTCTTCCCCTCACGGGGAATCGCGCTGGTGATCGCGATGACCTGGCGCTCGCCGGCGGCGTTCATGCTCAGCAGACGCGTGCGCAGCGACCGATACTGCTCGCTGACGAGGGAGGTTTTTTCATAATACGCGACGAGCGCCTCGGCCATCCCCGGGATCGGCGTCGCCTCCGGAAAGTCGGGGCGGTCGCTTAGCGGGGGAGGTTCGTCGATGAGCGGGCGCGGTTCGACGGGCACGGGCGACGACGGTGGCGTGGCGAGAGCGTCGCGTGTCCGCTCCTGTTCGGCGCGCTTCAAGGCTTCCAGCACTTTTCCCATCTCAAGGCGTCCTGTGCCTCGCGCCGTCGTCGTTGTTACGCGAATCAGCGCGGATGTCTTCAGACCTCAAGTCCGCGGTTCCCGGCGCCGCGCGCCTAATACCGGCGCGGTCCGAACCTCCGGGTGTTCCCGGGGGTGTCGTTCTCGTCGTCGTCATACTCGTCGCTGGCGTCCATCACCGTCGCCGGCGTCACGTAGGCGTCGAGCACCGGACTGACCGGGAAGAGCAACTCCCGGATGCGCAGCCCCACCCACGCCAGCGGCGTCGGCGGCACGTAGATGATGTCGTCCGGTTCGATCAGGATGTTGGCGCTCGTGTCGCCGGTGCGGATCATCCGGTCCACGTCGACGATGATCTCGCGTCGCTCCTTCCGGTCGGGGCTGGGGCGGATGATCTTCACCTGGCTGGTCCACGACAGGAAGCTCGTCCCGCTGCGGGCGATGACTTCCAGGAGGGTGTCGCGCCCGGTGTAGACGCGCGGCCCGACGCCGCCGACCTCTCCGAAGACGTAGTACTTCTTGCTGTTGTAACCCGAGACGCGGACGTTGACCTTCGGATCCTGATAATACTTGCTCAGAAGCACCTCGAGCTTCGAGGCGATCTCCTTCGCGGTCATGCCGCTGACCTTGACTTCGCCGAGCAGGCGGAGGTTGATCTTGCCGTCCGGCTGAACCCGGTGCATCTCCCCGTCAATTTCGAGGATGCGCGGGGCGCTGATCTCGATGCCGTCGGGCACCCCCACGCGGTACTCGATCGCCGAGACCTCGTGCTCATGCGCCTGAAGGAAGTCGAGCATGTCCTTGTTCTTGTGCGAGCAACCGGCCACCGGCAGGATGATCGCCGCGAGCGCCGTCGCGCCGGCCCGCCGCCGCATCCGCGCCGCCTTGCGGGGACGTCCAGCGCCGGAAACGTGTCGTTTGTCCGTCATCATGCGCGTCGATCCGACTGACCGGACGATCCCCCGTCGTCCGCTTCGCTGAGTCCGCGCGGCGCGCTTCCGACGCGTTTTGCGGACTCGGGAGGTTTATCGGGTGAACGCGGACCGTCCTGAATACCGGACGACGCCGAGGCGGAACTTGGCCGGGAAAGATCGGAAGGCGCGGCGTTATCGGCCGCCGGTCGAACGGGCGCGCGCTCCCTTCTCGGACGGATTTCACCCGCGGGCGCGCAGGACCGATACAGCCCGTGAGGTCGGCGACGGTCCGCAATCCTCCAGCCTGACGGGTTCTGCGCCCCCTGCGGAGGGTGGCGACGGAAGGGCGGCAGGATCGGCCGGTCGCGATATTCAGGTCACAGGCGGCGGAAACGGATGTACGAGAAATTCTTCGGGCTCCGCGAGAATCCTTTCAACAACGCCGCCCACCCGCGCGCATTCTTCCCGACGCCGATGCATGAAGAGGCGCTCGCCTGCCTGATCTACGCCGTCCGGGAGGATAAAGGTCCGGTGCTGCTGACGGCCGGAGCCGGCACGGGCAAGACCTTTCTGGCGCGGCTGCTGGCGTCAAGGCTTCCGGGTCAGGCGGTCGTCGGCTGGATGTCTCAAGGATGCGCCACGTCCGGCGACGTGCTGGAGTCCGCATGCGCGGCGTTCGGTCTCGACGTGGAGGAGGATGCCGGGCGCGTCCGCATGCTGCGGGCGCTGCGCGAGTTCGCGGCGCAGGAGCGGGTCGCCGATCGCATCCCCGTCCTGATCATCGACGAGGGTCAGGCGCTTCCCGTCGAATGCCTTGAGCAGGTTCGCGTGCTGGCGGATTCGGATGCGGCGACGCCCAACGGACTCCAGTTGGTTCTGGTCGGACACCCCGAACTGAACACGCTGTTGCAATCCTCGAGGATGCGCCAGTTCCGCCAGCGCTTGTGCCGCATCATTCGCCTGGGACCGCTGAGTCTCGGTCAGACCGCGGAATACATCCGTCATCGGCTGCGCATCGCCGGCGCCGACCCCTGCGATGTATTTGAACCGGACGCGATCCGGCTGATCCACGAACGCTCCGGAGGAATCCCGCGCGTGATCAACACGCTGTGCGATGCGGCGATGCTGGCGGCCTACGCCGACCAGAAACGCAAGATCAACGCTGAACATCTGCACGGCAGCATGAGCGAGGCCGACTTCGACGGCGCCGCGGACGGCGCCCTTCCGACACCGCCTCGGTGCGAATCCGCCCACGGTGGCGTGACGTTCGAAGCATCCCCCGCTTTCCCGGCGGACGCAGGAATGACCGACCTTCAACCCTGGCAGGAGATTGTCGGCCGTCTCAACCTGCTCGAATCTCAGGCGCAGACCGTCGCCTCGCTGGAGCGGAGGCTGGAGGCGTTGACGACGCGCACGACGGCGGTGCGATCGTCGGAGACCCGGTCGCAGCAGGCCTTGATGCTCAGGACGATTTCGATCCTCCGCTCCACCCTGGAGCAGTTCCGCGCCTTGTCGGCGAGGGTTGAGGCGACCACGGAGCGTCCTCGTCCGACCGCCTCCACGGCGCAGTCAACTGCGACTGCGGAAGCACCGCCGCCGGACGCCTTTCGGGTTCACGAACAAGAATCTTCCGGCGCACCGTTCACGGCGCTTGTGGACCGCGCAGACGCCAGTCCGCCGTCCACGCCGGCGCGCTTTCACGCCTCACCGGAGGGAGTGAACCTGCGCCTCGTAGCCGAAGCGGAGATGCTCGTTCGAACGACCTGTGGCGACGAAGACGCGGACCTGATTTTCAACGCGCCGCGCCCCCCACGGCGATCTGACGGCGACTCTCCGCTTCTCGTCCAGCTCAACGACATGATCGCACTGCTGTCGGCCTGACGCTCAAGGTCCGAGTTCTTCATTCCTGACGAATTTCGACAAATTCACTTTGACGTGCGCGTTGATCTCTTGTCCCCAAGCCTCCTCACGGAAACCTGTGAAGGAGGCGGAACTGCGCAATCTGGGAAGAGTCTAAACTTCCCGAGTTTCCCTAATGCGAACTCGCCCGTCATGCCAGCTAGAATTCTCAAGGGTGAGGGCGAAGCGTGGAGCACGGCGGGATGCGGTCCGTTTCATCTCATCAACCCGGTCAGGCAGGTTGAGGTGTTGCGGGGTCGCGCCCGCAATCAGCGCGTCGGAGTGAATCCGGGCGTGACTTTCCGCCGGAAGTGAATAACCTCTCACGACTTCCGAATCACGGGTGCAGGGGATCAACAAAGCGTGAGTGCCCTTTTTCACTGGCTGGTACTGGTTATTTTCATCGTCGCAACCGTGGCGCTGGCCGTTTACGGCCTGCACCTTTACGTGTTGCTCTATCTTTTCCTGCGCAAGCGCGGAGAAAACCGCTCGCGGCAGACGACGACGATCGAAGCGTACCGGAAGTCCACGCCGGAGGATCGCTGGCCGATCGTGACCAGCCAGATCCCGCTCTACAACGAGGCTTCGGTGGCGGAGCGCGTCATTCGCGCGGTGGCCGGGATGGACTACGCGGCCGGGCGCCACGAAATCCAGGTTCTCGACGACAGCGACGATGTCACGGTCGAGCGCGTCGATCAGGTTGTGCGGACGTTGGCGCGGCGGGGCGTGGACATCAAGGTGGTGCGGCGCGAGACGCGAGAGGGATACAAGGCCGGAGCGCTGGCGCACGGACTGGCACAGGCGCGCGGCGAGTTCGTTGCGGTGTTCGACGCGGACTTCGTTCCCCCTGAGGATTTTCTCCGTCGGGCGGTTCCGCTGCTGGCGGTCGAACCGCATCTTGCCTGTCTTCAGGGGCGCTGGGCGCATCTGAACCGTGATGATTCGTGGATGACGCGGGCGCAGGCGCTGGGGATCGACGGACATTTCGCGATCGAGCAGGGTGCCCGGGCCTGGAACGGGCTGATGCTGAACTTCAACGGCACCGCCGGGGTCTGGCGCCGCTCGGCGATCGAGGATCCGGCGGTCGGAGGTTGGAGCGGCGACACGCTGACGGAAGACCTTGACTTGTCGTACCGGGCGCAGCTTGCGGGGTGGAAGCTGGATTACTGCCTCGACCTGGCTTGTCCGGCGGAACTGCCCGGCGACATTCTCGCGCTGAAAAGCCAGCAGCGGCGCTGGGCGACGGGGTCGATCCAGACCGCGTGCAAGCTTCTGCCGCGCATTTGGCGCGCTCCGCTGGGGTTCGGCGAGAAGCTTGAGGCGACGCTGCACCTGACGCATTACTCGGTGTCGTTGTGGATGTTGCTTCTGGCGCTGGTGGCGCGTCCGGTGGTGTTCGCAATGACCGGACATCCGCTGCTGGGACACTGGTTCTGGTCGATGTGGCTGGTGGTGCTCGTGGCGTCGCTGGCGCCGCCGCTGACGTACGCGTTCGCGCGTTACAGTCTCGACGGCCGCTGGGGCGGTCTTGCGGCGATTCCGGGGATGTTCGTGCTCGGGTGCGGGTTGTGCTTAAGCAACGGGCTGGCGGTCCTGCGCGGGCTGAAGCTCCGCGGAGGCGAGTTCGTGCGCACGCCGAAGAGCGGCAGCCTCGGGGGCCGCGCGCGGGGGCTTTATCGCACCGCGACGGGGCGGATGTGGGCGCTGGAGTTCGCTCTCGGGTTGTACGCGTTGTTCTGCTTCGTTGTGTACTACCTCGATATTCATCGGGGGTTCAGCTTCTTTCTGCTGATTTACGCCGTCGGGTTCCTCGTTACCGCGTACCTGTCGATGCCTGCGGACTTCGGCATCGGCGGGCGGTCGTCCGCCACGGAAACGCCGGTTGCTGATCGTCCCGCCCTGGAGGCGTGACCTCTCGCTGACGGAGCCGTGTCCTGCGCGCTTGCCGGCGTGGTTGAGGTTCGCCTTGCTCGCCCGGCGCAAGCCGCTACATTCAGCGCCGTCCTTCTAACGAGGTCGACGGAGGTGGGTGTTGATTCATGTCATGATGTTCGTCGTTTCAGCGTCCACCGGCGCCGCTTCGCCGCTTCAGGATCGAGTTGTCACCCTCTCCTCCAGCGGCGTTCGTTCGGCTGACGCGCTTCCCGGCGCTGGTTATCTCGATGACGCGGAGCTTGAGCGACGGCTGCAGGAACTGGTCGTCAAGTTCCCGGATGCGTGCATGTTGACTTCGATCGGGAAGAGCAGGGGCGGTCGGGAGCTTTATTGTCTGCGCCTCGGAAGAGGGGCGGACGTGGACGTGCGCCCCGCGCTGGCGATCGTCGCGGGGTTTGACGCGGACTTCCCCGTCTCGACTGAGACCGCGGTGCGCGTTGCGGAGCGACTTTTGAACCCGCCTGCGGACGTGGCGGGAAACAAGCTCGTTGATGTTCACACGGTTTATGTTCTGCCGAGGATGAACCCGGACGGCTGGGCGACGGCGTCCGCGATGCCGCGGCGCGAACATCGAGGGACGCTGCGTCCGGTGGACGATGACCGCGACGGCGCGGCGGACGAGGACGGTCCGGACGACGTCAATTGTGACGGGGTGATCACGCTGATGCGCGTCGTTGATCCCGAGGCGACGCACCTTCCGGACCCGGCCGAGCCGCGACTCCTGAAAGAGGCGGACCGCGCGAAAGGCGAGAAGCCGGTCTACAAGATTTACACCGAAGGCGTCGATGATGACACCGACGGGGAGTACAACGAAGACGGTCCGGGCGCCGTGGACCTCAACCGCAACTTCATGCACGCCTACCCCGAACACGAGGTTGGCGCCGGCCCCTACCCGGTCAGCGAACCCGAGTCCAAGGCGCTGATCGATTTTTTCCTCGCCCACCCGCGCATCGCGCTGACCGTCGTTTACGGTCGCCACGACCACGTGGTGAAGACGCCCGAAAGCGGCAGGAACGACGCGACCGGACGCGTGCCGCTCGCGTTGCACCAGGATGACGCGGGGCATTACGAGGAGATCGGCAAGCGCTACCGCGATCTGACGGGAATCAAGGAAGTTCCGAAAGAGGATGCGGACGGAGCCTTTTCCGCCTGGTGCTACGCCCAACTGGGGATTCCGACGTTCGCCTGCCGGGTCTGGACGCGGCCCGAATCCTCCTCCACCGGCGGCGACGCAAAGAAGCCCGACGACGCTGAGAGGAAAGAACCCGCGAAAAACAAGCCCGAGGACGGTGCGGCGACACCGGAACCTGGCGGTGTCACGCAAACGCCGCCTTCCGAGACTTCAAGCAAGGCTGCTGGGACTCCGGAACCCGCGGTCGAGACTTCGGCGAGCGCGCCTGGAGCTCAGGAACAGGCTCCAACCCCGGAGTCTCCGAAGCTTCCGAACGTTGAGAAGTCCCCGAAAGAGAAGGTCGAACCTGCGGACAAGGAGGCGGCGGCGTGGCTGACGTACTCGGATTCACTCGGCGATCACGGGGGGTTCGTTCCGTGGGCGCCCTTTGAGCACCCGACGCTCGGGGGGGTTGAGATCGGCGGGTTCGTCCCTCTGTTTCTAACGACGCCGCCGGTGGCGGAGCTGGACGGAATCGCCGACCGTCAGGCGGCGTTCGTGTTCGACCTCGGCACGCGTCTGCCGAAACCGACCGTGCAACCGCTGAAGATCACGCCGCTTTCGGATCGGGTGTTCGAGATCGAGACGGCGATCGTGAACGACGGGTACTTCCCCACGGCGATGGCGATGGGGCGGCAGAACCGCCGAGTGCGCCCGATCGTCGTGACGATCGAACTGCCGCTGGAGCGGATCCTCGCCGGCGAGCGCGTCGTCCGGGTCTGGTCGGTCGCGGGAAGCGGCGGGCGCGAGAAGCTGCGCTGGATCGTCACGGGCGAGGCGGGCGAGGCGGTCGCGATCACGTTCACCTCCGAGCGATATGTCTTCGATCAGGCGCAGGCGACGCTGCCTGCGAGGGGCGATCGGGCGCCTTGACGCCGGAAAGGAACGCACATGACTCGGACGGAAAAACGCCTCTTGACGGTTGCGCTGTCAGCCTGCACGGCGTTGGCAACGTCGGCGTCGCCCGCGCAGGAGCCTCTGCCGCGCAAGGTAGAACTGTCGTTCAACCGGTTTTACGATTTTGAACAACTGACGGAGGCGCTGAATGACCTTGTCCGCGCCTATCCGAACCTGCTGACGATCCGCTCGATCGGGAAGAGCACGCAAGGCCGGGATATCTGGCTGGTGACGATCAACAACCCTGCAACCGGTGAAGATCGCGACAAGCCTGCGATGTACATCGACGGCAATGTTCACGGCAACGAGGTACAGGCGTCGGAGGTGTGCCTGTATACGATCTGGTACCTGACAAAGAGCTACGGCGTCGTCGACAAGCTGACGCGGCTCGTCGATGAGCGGGCGTTTTACATTGTTCCGAGCGTCAACCCGGACGGGCGGGCGTACTGGTTCCGCGAGCCGAACACCTCCAGCTCGGCGCGCAGCGGCATGAAGCCCACCGACGACGACTTCGACGGTTTGTACGACGAGGACGGTCCGGACGATCTCGATGGCGACGGACACATCACGACGATGTGGAAGGCCGATCCGAACGGGCGCTGGCGGCGGTCTCCGCGTGATCCGCGGATCTTCGAGCGCGTCGCCGCCGACGAAAAGGGCGAGTACACGATGCTCGGCGAGGAGGGCATCGACAACGACGGCGACGGCCGGCTCAACGAGGACGATCCCGGCGGCTACGACATGAACCGGAACTGGCCCAGCGGCTGGCAGCCGAACCACGTCCAGTACGGCGCGGGTGAGTATCCCTTCTCCTATCCCGAGCCTGCGGCGATCGGTGCCTTCATCCTCGATCATCCGAACATCGCGGCGGTGCAGTCGTATCACAACGCCGGAGGCATGATGCTGCGCGGTCCGGGCGTGGAGTCGCGTGAGAGCTTCTACCCGCGCGAGGATCTGGCGGTGTACGACGAGATCGGTCAGACGGGGGAGCGCATACTCCCGTTCTACCGTTATCTTGTGATCTGGAAGGACTTGTACGAGGTTCACGGCGGTTTCGTGAACTGGACGGCGGAGGGGCTGGGCATCTTCAGCTTCACCAACGAACTCTGGAACGCGGATCAGTATTTTCAGGGGAAGGAAGGAGACTGGCAGCGGCGCGACGCGCGGATGCGCTTCGGCGATCTGCTCGAGTTCGAGCATCATTTCGTATCTTACAAGCCGCACCAGCACCCCTTTTACGGCGAGGTTCTCATCGGCGGGTGGACGAAGTTCGCCTCGCGCGTCCCGCCGGTGTTTATGCTGGATGAGCTTTGTCACCGCAACTTCGCGTTCACGATGTACCACGCGGATCAGATGCCGAAGCTGTCGTTCTCCCGGGTCCGTGTAAAGTCGCTCGTCCCGGCGACGTGGGAAGTGACCGTCGAAGTGACGAACGAGCGGCTGATTCCGACAGTCAGCGGCGTCGCGGCGCAGAAGCGCATCGGCGCGCGCGACGCGGTCGCGTTGACTCCGACGTCGGACACGAACCCCGCGGAGGCGCCGCGCGTCGTCGCTTCGGGCACGGTCGGCGGCTGGTTCGACGCCGCGATGTCGCCGACGGAGCATCAGCCGCACCGCATCTGGGTGGACCGCGGCGTCGCGGGGCGCGGCCAGCGTCTGTTTCGCTGGATCATCTCGGGCGAAGGCGAGGTCGAGATCACCTACCGGTCTCAGAAGGCCGGTGTGATCCGCCGCACAGTGGCGCTCGTCGAGCAGGACACCCCCTAAATCCCGCGCGTATAATCGTCGTCATGTCTGAGCCGACGCTGAACGAGCGCATCCGCGAGAAAGTGTCGCGGTTTCCCGCGGCTCCGGGCGTCTACCTGATGAAAGACGCGGAGGGTCGCGTGCTTTACGTGGGCAAGGCGAAGGAGCTGCGTTCGCGCGTCGCCAGCTACTTTCAGCCGTCGGCGGACCTGCTCTCGTCGCGCGGTCCGGACATCGCCCGCATGATCGACCGCGTCGTGGACGTGGACTTCATCGAGTGTGAGACCGAGGTGGACGCGATGCTGCGAGAAGCTCGCCTCATCAAGGACATTCAGCCGCCGCATAACGTCCTGCTCAAGGACGACAAGACGTTCCCCTACATCGAGATCACGACATCGGACGATTTTCCCGGTGTGTTCGTCACGCGGACGCCGCGCCCCTCGGGCAGCAAGCTTTACGGACCCTTCACGTCGCCCTCCGGTCTGCGCGACGCGGTCAACGCGCTTCAGAAGGTTTTCAAGTTCCGCACCTGCGAGCTCGACATCCGCGCGGATGACGACCGCCGGCGCTTCTTCCGACCCTGTCTTCTTCATGCCATCAACCAGTGCACCGCGCCGTGCGCCGACCTGATCTCGCGCGAGGCCTACGCCGCCGACATCCGCAGCCTGCGCCGGTTTCTCGCCAGCAAGCGCAGCGTCGTCCTGCGAAAGATGGAGAAGGACATGAAGACCGCGGCGGCGGAGCTTCGGTACGAGGAGGCCGCGCGACTTCGAGATCAGATCAAGGCGCTTTCCGCCCTTGCGCTTTCCGGCGACGTGGAGACGGACGTGCAGCCGGAAGTGTTCTACATCGACCCCTCGAAGGGACTGGACAAACTGGCGGATATGCTGGGGCTGGACGCACGTCCGCGCAGCCTCGAGTGCATCGACATCGCACACATACAAGGAGAGTCCACCGTCGGGTCGCTCGTCTGCTTCATCGACGGTCGGCCTTTCAAGCCGGGGTACAAGCGCTACCGCATCGGCACGGTCGAAGGCGTGGATGACTACGCGGCGATCCGCGAGGTCGTGACACGGCGCTACCGTCATGCGGCCGGCGGCGACGAGCTTTACCCCGACGTGATTGTGATCGACGGCGGACTCGGACAGTTGCACGCGGCGCTGGAGGCGTTCAGCGACATGAGCGTCCGCCCTCCGATGGTGATTTCCCTGGCGAAACGCGAGGAGGAGATTTACATCCAGCGGAAGACGACGCCCGTCCGACTCGCGCGGAACGACGCGGCGCTGCGGCTGCTTCAGCACATTCGTGACGAGGCCCACCGCTTCGCCCAGCACTATCATCATATCCTGCGCGCCAAGAAGACGTTCGATGAGGATGTCAAGCTCGGCAAGCGCCCGCCGCGCACTCGCCGAACGACGCCCGGCGCGGCGGCGGGGGACGATCGAAGCCGTCAGGCGGAGGACACGGATGCGCCGAACCACGAGTAACCCCTCAGGCGGCGCGCCCCGGAACGCGCTTTCAGAGCGTCCGCACCGTGCGGGTCGAAGACAGCGGACGGCGGCGATCGCGGCGGTTCTGCTGGCATCTTCGTTCGGCGTTCGCCCCACGTTTGCGGCGCAGGAGCGGAACGACCCCTTCATGATCGTTCCCGCCGACGCGGTGGTCGCCGTCGCGCTGAATCCGTCGCGGGTCGAAGTCGACGCCGCCACCGCGCCGCAGGACGTCGCGGTGCAGACGATCCTCCAGATCGCGCGGCAGGTCGGGGTGATGCTCGACGCGGACGGGTCCGTGCGGCTCTGGACGGACGTCGCCGCGGGGCTTTTTCAGCTTGTACGATATCCGCTGGCGACGGCGGTGCTGGACGTCCGCGTGATCGAACGCGCCGACGGCGGGCATGAACTGGACCGGATCCAGAGCGTCCTCGTCGTCGACACCGGCGGGCGGCATCAACCGGTGGAGAACCTGATCCGTCATCTGCTGGCGACGTACACGAATCAGGATCGAACGACGCTGCGTACGCTTGAGGGGGATGCCTGGGCGGCGGGCGGCGTCGGATATGAATTGCGAGACGATCGCCTGCCGGGCTGGGCCGTCTTGACGTGGGGTGCGGTCGGAACCCGGTATGTCATCGCCCTCGGCGAGGGCGCGATCGAACACCTCCTCGTCTGCGCCGCCGACCCGGGTAAGACGCTGAACCGAGCGACGTGGGTGACGGAAGCGGAGCGGGCGTGCCGCCGGACGGGCACCGAGTTCCGCCTTTATGCCGATCTCGACCGGCTGGCCGACGGGCAACCCGCGGGCTTCCGGGCGCGTCTGCGAACGTGGCTGAACCTGCTCGACGTCCCCGCGGCGCGGCGGGCGCTCATCACGATCAGCCGCGAGGGCCGCGCCGTCGAATCCAGCGCCTTCATCCACGAGGGTAACGCGGATCGGCTTGTCCGCATCGCCGATCATGCGTTTCTGAAACCCTGGGGTTACGACCTGATTCCGTCCGAGGCGACGGCCTTCGCCGCAGCCGACGTCAACTTCAAGCGCCTCCCGTGGAACTGCTGGGAGGCGTACGTCGCATCGCGCGGCCCCACCGCCGCCGCCGCGCTGCGCGACGCGTTGACCGGCATCGAGAAGAGCAGCGGCGTCTCGTTTCGCGGCGACGTGCTCTCCCGCATCGGAGACCAGATTGTCATTCATGACTTCCCCGTCCACGCCCTGCAACTGCCGGTCGCGCGGACGATCTACATCCCGATCGAGAAGGATCCCGAGATCGTCGCGGAGAAGCTCGACCGCTTCATGCAGGCCCTCGCCGCTGCGACGGGCAAGCCCGATGATCCGTCGCCGCTGCGCCGCGAGCCTGACGGGTTGTGGTACTGGCACTTCGGTCTTCAGGGACCGGCGATGAAAGTCTGCGGGAACTGGATCATCCTCAGTTACTCGCCTTTTGCGGTGCGCGAGAACGAGCGGCATATGACGCATCGAGAAAACGAGCGCCGAAGCCCGTAAAGGTCGCTGAATACGGGTGTGCTGAGTTGCATGTTTGCGGCGTCGGTTCGGAGCGCCGACAACCGGTTCGGGCCGTGCGTCGCAAGGCCTCACCCTCTTTACGTGTGCGCAACGGCGTCGCGAGTCACGACATCAGGAGAACGCTCAACTCATCGCCTCAAGAAGCATCTCCGCGACATCGAGTTGAGGGATGTCCTCGCGGCCCTTCGTCGCCAGCCCGTCCGTGAGCATGCGCATGCAGAAGGGGCAGGCGGAGCTGATCGCGTCGGGCTTCGTCTCAAGAAGTTGCAACGTGCGGAGGACGTTGACGCGCTCGGAGCCGTGCTCCTCCTCTTTGAACATCTGGGCGCCGCCCGCCCCGCAGCAAAGCCCCCGGTCCCGCGTCGCCGCCGGCTCCAGCACGGTCAGACCCGGGATCGCGCGAAGCACGTCGCGCGGCGGATCGTAGACGTCGTTGTACCGGCCGAGGTAGCAGGAGTCGTGATAGGCGACCTTGCGTTCGACGCGTTTTGTCGGCGTGAGCTTCCCCTGCCGCACAAGCTCCGCCAGGAACGTTGTGTGATGCACGACGTTGAATTTTCCGCCGAAGTCGGGGTACTCGTTCAGCAGCGTGTTGAAGCAATGCGGACAGGACGTGACGATCGTCTTCTTCTCGCAGGCGTAGCCGGTAAGCGTCTGCACGTTATTCTGCGCGAACATCTGGAAGAGGAACTCGTTGCCGGCCCGCCGCGCCGGGTCGCCGGTGCATTGCTCCTCGGCGCCGAGGATCGCGAAATCCACACCGGCCTTTTGCATCAGCATTGCCGTCGCCCGCGTCACTTTCTTCGCCCGCTCGTCGAACGCCGGCGCGCACCCGACCCAGAACAGCACCGGAACCTCCGGTTTCTCCGCCAGCGTCGGGAGGCCCAGATCCTCCGCCCACTTCGCGCGGTCTTCGGCCGGAAAGCTCCACGGATTCCCGGCGGACTCCAGCCCCCGGAACGCCGCCTGCAACTGCGCGGGGAAGTCGCCGCGCTCCTGCACAAGATGTCGCCGCAGATCGACGAACTTGTCGACATACGTGATGAACACCGGGCATTCCTGCTCGCACGCTCGGCACGTGGTACACGCCCAGACCACTTCCGGGTCGATCACGCCGCCGTCGCCGACGAGATCCCGGCGCCAGCCCGCTCCGGAGTCGTCTGCGCCCGTCGCCGCACCGGTCGCCGTCCCCGTCGCGCCGCCTGCCTCGGCCTTCGCCGCCACCAGGCCGCGATCGCTCGCATAAAGGAAGTTGCGAAGATCGATCGTGAAATGCTTCGGTGAGAGCTTCTTGCCCGTCTTTGTCGCGGGGCAGAAGTCGCTGCACCGTCCGCACTCGGTGCAGGTGTAAAAGTCCAGCATCGACTTCCACGTGAACTGGTCGATCCGACGCACGCCGAGCGTCTCCTCGCGCTCGATCCGACCCTCCAGATCCGAGATCGGCGGCAGGCGGCCCGGCGGGTCAAGATTCTGGAAAAAGACGTTCGGAACCGCCGTGATGATGTGAAAGTGCTTTGAATACGGCAGCAGGTTCAGGAAGATCAGCACGAGGCACGAGTGCGTCCAGAACCCGGCGTGGGCGAGGACGTTCAAGACGCCGGACGGGAGCCACGAAATCATCAGCGCCACCACCGTTCCGGCAGGCTCAGACGCGAACGTCGCCGCGGTCGTCACGGGTTCTCCGACGTGCGGCGCCGAAGCGAGTGCAGCCGATTTCCGGTGGGCGGCGATCGTCGCGCCGTCATAAAGAATGTCCGACAGCATCATCACGATGATGATGCCGAGAATGACCAGCCCCTCACGGCTGAGCGTCATGCGCGGAAGTCGTTTCACCGCGCGAAAGTAGACAAATATGCTCGCCCCGATCAGCACCAGTACCGCGAAAGCGTCCTTCAGCGGTCCGTAAATCCTGCCGAGCAGTTGATCCGGACCCAACACCCAGAGATTGAAGCCGACGTCAAACCCGCGCCCCCAGAGCACCAGCGTCCGCAGCAGCAGCACGCAGAATCCCGAGAAGATCAGCATGTGCGCCAACCCCGCCAGCGGATACCGCCTCATGCGAAGTTGCGCGATCGCATAAAGATATGTTCGACGAAAGCGCTCCCCGAGACGATCGAACCGCGCGATCGGCACCCCCGTTTTCAACAAACGCCAACGACGCCACGCTGAGTACGCGAACGCCCCCCACCCCGCCGCAAGGCACAGCGACATCAAGATCGGCGACATGTGTTCCCCCGGTCGCCGGCGACGCCCCCCCACCGCTCCGCGCATGAAAGAGGCCTCCCCTGCGGGAGGCCATCGTATTCAACCGACCCGGCGGCACAACTGACCGACGGTCCCGGTCACTCAGCCGGCGCAAGCTGACCGCGAACCTCGCCGGCGGGGTTGGCCAGCGTGTGTACGTTCACGTATGCGTTCCCCGCTTCGATTTCGTCGAGCAGATCGTCAAGCGTCGCTCCGGCAAGATCCCCGGACAGATCCTCCGCCGAGAACGTCGCGCTGACCAGCTCGCCGTCCACGTCCAGACCTTCCGCGTCCGCGAACAAGAGCAGCACGACGCCGCCGTTTTCGCCCGGCGCACCCAGATGAATGTGAGCCGCCGTCACGCCGACCGCGCCAGCCACCGTCACGGTCACGGTCACCTCAGTTCCTTCGGCGTTGAACTCGACCTCGGCCGAACCGGTCACCGTCGTGTCCACCGGCGGAACCTCATCCTCCCCCGACAAATCCGCCGAAAACGCCGCCGGTTCCTCCGCGGCGTTGTCGTTCGGCGGAGGCGTGTTGGTGTTGGTGTTTCCGCCACCGCCCGGCTGCGGGCAACCCGCGATCGAAAGCAGAAAACCCACCGAGAGCAAAGCCGTCATGATCGTACGCATTCAAGAATCTCCCTTAACGCCCGGCGGCGCACACGCTCCACGCTCCGCAGCGCCGTGCGGTTGCGCGCTTTGCCGGAATGTTGGCCCTAGTCGCCAGCGGAAGACCGCTTCCGACAACGACATTAAGAAACGTTAACTCGCTCGCCGTGTCAGTGCAACGGCTGCGGAGAGCAGAGCCGCACTCCGCCCTGGAACCTTTCCGAGGCGATTTCTAAATCGTCATTCTCGGTTCCGCGGCGCGCTGCGAAACGAGCGTTCGCGCGGGCTGAAGCCCGCGGCTCGGAGGGCGCTCCACATTCGTGAATCTTGGCAGCAACCCTGAGGGGGAACACGACGATGAGGACGCTGAAAGTTCAGGCCCGACGCGCAACTCCCGCGCTGCTGACCGACCTTCAGTCACGCGGGCTGATTCGCCGGCTTGCGCCTCCGCCTCATGCGGTGACGGTCGCCTCCGAGCAGCAGATCGTCGAGCAGGTCGAGCTTGCTCGCGAGGAATCCGGACCGTGGCAGATGCTCGTCGTCGCGTGCAACCGGTCCCGCCTCACCTACCTCGCCGCCCACAGCGACATCGAAAGCTGGCTCTTCTTCGCCGACCCGGCGAGCAAGCCGCTCCTTTACGTCGTCGCCGCAGACCCGCCTGAGGACTTCGCGCGCAAGGCCGAGCGCGGCGAGTTGACCGAGTCCGACTTCGTCGCCGTCGAGTTCGCGCCCAACGATCCGTCGACGAGCTTCTTCACCGTCCCGGCAGGAGTGCTGCATGACGAGCTGACCTACCCCGGTCCGGGCCGCGCCCCGGTATTCTTCGTTCCGGAACCGAGCCGCATGACGCACACGAGGGTGGATCTGTCGCACTACGACATCCGCGTTAAACCTCCTTGTTGAACGAGGTCAGGCACACCGGACGACGCGCCGGGAACGAGATCAGCGCCCTCACAGGAAGCGCCGGCTACCGGGACGGCGGCAGGTTCGCAGGCATGCCGCGGATCAGGCCGACGATGTCTTCGACAAACGCGTCCACCGTCCAACCCTGCACGCGCCGCCGGCCTTCACGGATCAGCCGCCGACGCAGCTCACCGTCCTCAATCAGGCGTTGAATCCCTTGCGCCAGCGCGACCGGGTCGCGGGGCGGAACCAGCAGACCGTCCACGCTGTCGACCACGCTGTCCGGAACGCCTCCGACGCGCGTTGCCACAACCGGCAGACTGCGCGCCCGCGCCTCGACCAGCACGCGCGGCGTCCCTTCCGACAAGGACGGCAGTACCAGCACATCCGACGCGTCCATCTCGGAGAAAAGCGCCGGACCGAACGCCTGGTGCCCCAGCCACGTCACTCGGCTTTCAATCCCGAGCGATCCCGCAAGAAGCGTTAACCGATCCTTTTCCGCCGGGAACTCCTCCCACGACCCGACGACGGCCAGATCAACCGGAGCGGCGGCGCGCACCAGCGGGATCGCCCGAAGGAGATGCTCGATCCCTTTCTCCGGTCGAACGTACCCCACGAAAAGCAGACGCACGCCCGGTCCGGTGCAGGTGTCGGCGCGGTCATGAAAATCCGAAGCCCGGATCGTGCTGCTCACGATGACTTTCGCGCGGGGGCAGCGGTAAAGCGCCGCGACCTCCCGCCCGTTGGCGATCACTTCCGCCCGGCTGATCCGCAATCCGAGACGCAACATCGCCGCGTCCACGCGTGTGTACACCCGGCCGGCGAACTCGACGAGACGCCCGTATCCGCGCTGAGCGGCCGGAAGCGCCGCGAGGGGGTTGGAAATCAGCCAGTGTATGACGGGCTTGCCGACGCGGCGCGCCATCCAGTGACAGCTCCAGATCATCGGCCCGCCCCCGCGCAGGAACACCACGTCACCCGACGCAACCAACGCTCGGTACTGACGCAGGAGACGCAGGGGATGGCGCAGCGCGCCGATCGAATTGACCCGGACCGGCCAGGGGAAGACGCGGATCCGCGGATCATCCAGGGCGAAGTCACACTCAGCGGCGAGCGTCTCGGGCATCTGCGGAGCATGAACGCGGATCGAGCGAACGCGCTCCGCCAGAAGCAGGAGCAACACCCCGAAAGCGGGGTGCGTGCGCCAGACCCCCTCCCGCAGCGCCACGCGATATCCCGTTACTGCCAGATCCACGTCCTGCGGATTCACCGCGACGCTTCTCCCGTCGGCGGCGGAGAACCGGCGGTTCCGGCGCGCTCCGCGGACGCCCCGTATTCGCAGACGACCAGCGCCAGCACCAGCGGAAGCCAGAACATCTTCGTCAGATAGGTCGTGTGCGTGACGCTGGAGAGCAGAACGTACAACAGCAGGATCGTCGCGGGCACGCCCGGATTCGCCCGCGGGATGCGCCATGTCGCAAGCGCCGCCGCCGCCAGCACCCCGAGGAAAAGCCCCGCCCCGACGGCGCCGGTCTCGACCATCGCGGCGAGGTAATTGCTGTGTACGTCACGCGCCTCGCCGTGCAGCACCTGCGCCATCGCCAGCGGAGCGTTGCCCAGACCGGCGCCGATCAGCGGATCCGCCAGAAACGTCTTCACGCCGTTGGACCAGATGTACCACCGGCTGAACCCCTGCCCCGTCGTCTGACCCGATTGCACCAGGGATTCAAGACGCTGTTGACTCTTTTCGTCGAGAATGCGCGCTTCCAGAACCGCGAAGAAGACGCCGACCCCGAACGCCGTCGCGAAAATCGCCGCCGCCAGTTTCTTGATGAACCCGCGCCCGCGCGTCAACACCGCGCCCAGCGAATACGCCATCACGACGCTGACGCACGCCGCGCGCGACCCCGTCATCATCAGCGTCATCATGATGTACGCCGCCGCCGGCGCGTACAACGCCCACATCCACTTCCGCCGCGTCAGTCCCCACGCCGCCGGAATCGCGATCATCCCCAGCGACAGCGTCATCGCCGTCGTATTCGGATTCGAAAACTCCCCCAGCGTCCCACGGCGCCGCGACAACGGATCCCCGGTCGCGTGAAACAGAACGCACGCCGTCACCGCCCCGACGATCGTCCAGAACATCAGCCGGTTCACCTGCTCGCGCGTCCGGATGAAGCGCACCGCCGCCAGCCCCAGCACCACCAGCACCAGAACCTGCGCCGAATATCGCAACGCCAGAAGCGGCAGCGGGGAGAACGCGCTGATCGCCACCGTCCACGCCACGAAACCCCCCGCGAACACAAACGTCAGCCGCGTCGCCCCGATCTTCTGCTTCCGGCGGCGCGGCGTTGCAAGCAACACCACCGCCAGCACCAGGCTGAGCACCTTCGTCGGCGTCGGAAACCCGATGATCTCGATGTGCCGGGCGGGATCGATGAAATACGGATCCCACGCCTGAATCGCGAACGCAGCGTACAACCCCACCTGCGGCGCCAGGAACGTCGCCCCGACGATGTACACGCCGACCGCCGCCGCCGCCTCAAGCGGCTTGCCGAGAAGCACCAGCAGTCCCGCAATGCCCGCAAAAGGCAGCAGCCCGATCCAGAAGTAAAGAGGACGCGCCCACGGATTCTCCTCAGGGCCGTCCAGCAGCGCAAGCTGCGGCGCCAGACCGACGGCATCGAAACTTCCGCGATCCAACTGACCCGCGATCATCCGATGCTCACTCCGGTTTCATTAAATCCGATCACCGTGGTCGCGCCCCTCGATCCGGAACCCCCGAATATTATCGGTCATCTTCAGCCCGGCACACACTCAGCACCCACAGCGGCCCGTCCGCATTGCGCTCAAGGAGGTAGTCTCCGGAAAAACGACCGGTCGGAATCCGGAACCGGCGCCAAGCCTCGCCGAAACAGAGGATGCGCATTTCCCCTCCCGCCAGGCGCTGCACATCCCCGCGCCCGCCGCCGATCGGACCCTCGTAGTCCAGGTACGCCGGGCGGTGATCGCCGATCCGCTCCGCCGGGCCCGCCAGCGAATCCGCAACCGGTCTGGGCAGCGGAAGACGCCACGTCTCCAGAAAACCCCCACGCTCGATCATCAGATCCCAGTGCGGATCGCCGTGACCTTTGTGGTGAAGCACGACGAAACGGGTTGACTCTTCCGCGTCCACGCCAGACCTAACCTCAACGCGCCCGTCAAGCCTGCACCCCGGCGGCCGCCCCAGCCGCGGCCTCTGCCGCGCGCCTCGCCCTGACACAAAAAAAGCGCGGCCACCACGTGACCGCGCCTGTCGCACCCGACCTTCTTCGTATCTGACGCCGGAATAAACTCAACTGCTTGAAATCAGCTCACCGTCGGCGTACTCGGCCCGGCGCGTGACGCGGCCCTTCTCGTCCCACGAAATCATCACGCCGTCCAGTTTTCCGCCCTTCCACCGGGCGAACGTACGCGGTTGTCCGTTCGAGTAATACTGCTCCATCGAACCCTCCGGACGGCCGTCCACAAATGACCAGCGCTCTGCCATCGTTCCGGATTCATGCCACCGAACCGTCACGCCGTGCTGCACCAGACGTCCGGCAGGATCCTCCCAGACCTCTTCCTGCTCGCGGACCTTGCCGCTGGCCCAGAACCGCTCCCGCAGTCGCGTTTTGCGCCCGTCATCCGGACGTGAGGCGAACAAAGGATTATTCTTCCAGTCCGACATGTTGAACAACCACGCCGACGCGGACGAGGTGTTCGCGTTCGCGTTGTCCCCCGTGTTGTCATTGCCTGCGGCGTTGTCGTTCTCACCCGGAGGCGGATCCTCGCCCCCGCCGCCGTTGTCATTCCCGCCGCCGCCCGAGGCGTTGTCATTGCCTTCCGCGGCGTTGTCGTTTCCGCCGGCGCCGCCTTCATTGTCATTGCCGCTTCCGCCGCCCTGACCCCCGGACGATCCGTCGTCTCCGCCGTCATTGTCATTCCCGGCGGCCTGATTGTCGTTCGCGGTTGAACCGTTGTCCCCGCCGGACGAATTCTCATTTTCCGTAACGTTCCCACCACCCGGCGGCGTCGGCTTGCGACAGGCCGAAAGCCCCGCCCCCAGCACCGCCGCCAGTCCCAGCACCCACCCGAGTCGCACAATCTTCATCACGGTTCTCACCCCCGAAAAACACAGGGCCTGAAATTCAATCCGCACTTTGCACCTTGTATCGGCAGGTTCGCCCCTGTGTCAAACCTCCGTGACAAATCCAGCGCTGCGCGTTCCGAAACCCCGCTTTCGTCTCCAGGTGGGGCGAATTGCCCAGGCCCCCAGCAGCCCGACGAGGCTCAGCGTGAAGATATTCGCCCCGCACAGCGGCGCACCGGGAACCTCATCCGGACAATCCTCCACCACGATCGTGGCCCGATCACTACGGGTGCGGGTTCCGTCGGCGTCGATCACCTCGCAGAAATAACTCCCCGCATCGTCGAAATCGATGCTGGAGAACACCAGGACGTTATCCGTCTCTCCGACGAGCACCGAGCTGTTCCCGGTGAACCACTGAAAGCTCTCGATGTTCCGCCCCTCAGCCTCGATAAAGAGCGTCACCCGCTCCCCCTCGCAAAACGTCCCGCTCTCGGGATGCTCGGTGATGATCGTCTCTTCCGGCTCATCCGGACAGTCCTCCTCCCGATCCCAGAACTGGCAGGCGTCGCACGGGACGTCGACGAAATCATCCGGACGATCGCTGGTCGTCTCCGGAAGCAGCGTGATCGGATCCAGCGCGACGACATTATCGAACGCGTCCACCCACCACAGCGTCGCCAGCCCGTCCCCGTCCTCGAGGAACGCGATCCGCCCGAACGCCTGCCCCTGAAAAAACACGTTGAGGTCATCGTCGATCAGGCTGTCCGCCAACGTCACATCGCTGCCCGTAACCAGCGCGAACTGCCTCGGCTCCTCCGCGGTCTCCGTCAGCACCACCAGTTCGGCGTTCGCCGCGTTCACCAGGTCGCACACGCTTCCGGACGCCGGATCCTGAAAAAGATCGACGCCGGGAATCTGCGCAACCGCCCGATCCGCCGGAACGACTGCCGCAAGACCCAGCGCCACGGTCAGATAACTTCTCCGCATCATGTCAAAACGCTCCTTGCCAGTTGCCTGTTTCCTGCTTCCAGCCCCGAACGGGTGGGAGCCTCTCGCCGTGTCCCGAACCACGAGGCGCTGTCGGCGCCGCCTCGCCTTGCGCCCTTTCCCGTTTCCGGATCCGGGAGCATTGTAAACCGCGCGGAAAGGCCCGGCAATTCCGGCGGGAGTACGTCCGTCACGGGCTCTCCCAGGGCAAGACGTTCATGTTCGAATCTCGACCGCCCGCTCTTTACATCACACAGCGTGGGAAGAGTAAGGGAGCGTTCTTCTCCCGCCCGGCTTTGAATGTCTTGAGGGAGGGTTTGAGAGTTTTTAATGAGGGCGGGCGTAAAAACCCGTCGGATCAGCCGGTTCGCTTGGCGGGCCGCGCGGGTGAAGCTACGCTGCCGATCTTGCCGGTTGTGAAACAAAAGCCCGCCCCGAGATGTTGTTTTTGACGGGGCGGCAGATCAGCGGGGATCCAGGCGGGACTCGAAATGATGCATCAACGAAAGATCAACCCGGACAACACGCAGGCGTTCCGTCGCCGTGCGGCGACCGGAGTCAATCTGGCGATCGGCGCCGTCATCGGTCTGGCGGCCGTTTACGGCATCTGGCGCCTCGCCGCACCGGCCGCGAAAACCGTTCCTTCGATCCTGACACACACCGCTACCCGGCGAAGCTTCACCGTCTCGCTCCAGGAGAAAGGCGAACTCAAAGCCGCCAGCTCCCGCGAGGTTAAATGCGAGGTCGAGGGCCGCAGCACCGTCATCTTCCTCCTCGGCGAAGGCACCTCGGTTAAAGAGGGTGACGAACTCGTCCGCCTCGCCAGCAACGAGATCGAGGACAACGTCCGCCAGCAGCAGCTTCAGCTCACCAGCGCCGAGGCCGCCCGCGACGCCGCGGAGACCGACCTCATCATTCAGCGCCAGCAGAACAAAAGCGACATCGAGCAGGCGAAACTCAAGGTGGACCTCGCCAAGCTGGACCTCGAGAAGTACAGGCTCGGGGACTGGGACGTCGCCCAGCGCGACGCCGACATCGCGATCGACCAGGCCCGCATGACCCTCGAGCGCGCGAAGGAGGAGTTCCTCGCCTCGAAGGATCTCTTCGAGAAAAAGTACATCACCGCCACCGAGTACCGCCAGGACGAATTCGAGAAGCGGCGGGCGGAGTGGGAGCTGGAGAAAGCCGAGAAGGCGAAGTGGCTCCTCTTCGAGTACACGCACAAGATGGACATCCAGACGAAGGAGTCCGCCGTCACCGAAGCCGAAAGCGAACTCGAACGCGTCGAGAAAAACGCCGAAGCCGAGGAGCGCGCGAAAGTCGTCGCTCTCAACAGCCGGGAGCAGGAGCTGCAACTGATCCGCAACAAGCTCGCCCAGCTCACGCGCCAGCGCGACAACTGCATCATCAAGGCGCCCAGCTCCGGTCTCGTCGTCTACGCCGCCACCTCCAGCGGACGCTTCATGTCCAACGAGGATCAGGTGAAGGAAGGCGCCACCGTCTACGAGCGTCAGACCCTCATGACCATCGTGGACACCAACCGGATGAACGTCCTCCTGCGCGTCCACGAAAGCAAGACCAGCCGCGTCGCCGTCGGGCAGATCGCCCGGGTGCAGGTCGAGGGCGTACCCGGCGAAGTCTTCGAAGGCTCGGTCATCCGCATCGGCACGCTCGCTGAATCCCAGAACCGCTGGATCAACCCCGACCTCAAAGAATACGAGGTCGAGATCGAGCTGAACGAAACCGGCGTCCCGCTCAAACCCGGTGTCACCACCATCGCCGAGATTCTCGTCGGCCACGTCGAAGGCGTGCTGGCGATCCCTGTCCAGTGTGTATTCGGAAAAGGCGGGAAGAGTTTCGTCTTCAAGGTGGGCGACGACGGGGTTCAGCCCGCCGAAGTTCGCACCGGCGTCTCCAACGCGCAGTGGATCGAAATCAAGGACGGCCTCAGCGACGGCGATGAAGTGCTCCTCGCGGCCGCCGACGAACATCTGCGGCTCCTCCCGGATGTCCCCGTCGAGCAGGAAGCGGAGTGGCGGGGTCGGAATCTCTCCGACGGTCCGATCCCCGGCGGCACTCCCTCGGCGGCAGCGCCCGGAATGAGAACCAGCGGCGGGGACGCTGCCGGATCCTCTCCGGCGGCGGGACGACCCGCGGGCGCAGCGCCGAATGCCGGTCGCGAGCGCCCCCCCGGCGCCGGTGCTCCGGGGGGAGCCTCCCCGGACGGGAGCGGGACTGAGCGGCGAGGCCGACCTGGCGGAACCGCGCCCGGGGGAACGGCGCCGGGTGGAGCGGCGTCCGGCGCGACCGAGCGACCGTCCTCCGGATGAGCTTCCTGCAAGGCATCAAGCTCGATCGGCTGACCGGCGGCCGTGTCCCGTCGATGTCGCGCGGGGCACTTCAGGGTTCCGATGGTTGAAGGAATAACAGTTTCCGCAGGACGGCGGGCATAACGGCTGGCATCGTCTGCGGGTCGGATTTCATTGAACACCCTATGTCCGTTGTCGCCCGTGTCGAAAATCTGCGCAAAGTTTACGGCGTACCGGGAACCCCGGTCTGTGTTGAGGCTTTGCGCGGCGTCACGATCGAGTTCATCGAGGGTCAGTCGGTCGCCATCTGCGGGCAGAGCGGTTCGGGCAAGAGCACGCTGATGAACATCATCGGCTGCCTCGACCGACCGACCAGCGGCCGGTATCTCCTCGGCGACATCGACGTCTCGTCGATGAGCGACGACGAATTGTCGGACATCCGCGGCCGCCGGATCGGGTTCGTCTTTCAGAACTTCAACCTGATCCCCGCCCTGACGATCCGCGAGAACCTCGAAGTACCCCTCTTTTACCAGGGCGTTCCCGCGCACGAGCGCCGCGTCCGCGCCGAGAAGGCGCTCGATCTGGTCGGACTCGGCGAGCGCATGCATCACCGTCCGACCGAGTTGTCCGGCGGGCAGCAGCAACGCGCCGCCATCGCCCGCGCCCTGATCAACGAACCGCTCATCCTTCTGGCTGACGAGCCGACCGGAAACCTCGACACCGCCACCGGCAACGCCATCCTCAGCGTCTTCGACCGCCTGCACGACCAGGGCGTCACCATCCTCATGATCACGCACGAACCCGACGTCGCCCAGCGCTGCGAGCGGATCATCAATCTCCGCGACGGTCGGATCGTCTCCGATGAGTTGGTCGGTGCGCCCTCCTTCGCCGTCGCAGCCGAACCGGCGTGACCGCGCCACGGCGGGATCCGCCGCGTCGCGCCGCGCACACCGCCGTTTTGACACCCTCCTCGGTTTTTCCTAGCATTGCGGCATACTTTTCCCGGCAACCGCGGGAGATTTCCCGCCTTTCTTAAGGATACGAATGATGACGCCGACCTTTGAGAATCTCACTTTGCCGAAGCACGGCGACCCGATCCGCATGATGCCCGAAGGCCTGCGCGTGCCCGATCGCCCGATCGTCCCTTTCATCGAGGGCGACGGCACCGGTCCGGATATCTGGCGCGCTTCGGTGCGCGTGCTCGACGCCGCGGTCGAGAAGGCCTTCGGCGGCAAGCGCAAAATCGAGTGGTTCGAGGTCTACGCCGGCGAGAAGTCGTATCACAAGTACGGCACCTGGCTTCCGAATGACACGTTGGAGGCCTTCCGCGCCTACCTCGTCGGCATCAAGGGTCCGCTGACCACGCCCGTCGGCGGCGGCATCCGCTCGCTCAACGTCGCCCTGCGGCAGGAGTTGGACCTTTTCGCATGCCTGCGCCCCGTGCAATATTTCGCGGGCGTGCCCTCCCCCGTGAAGCGTCCCCAGGACGTGGACATGATCATCTTCCGCGAGAACACCGAGGACATTTACGCCGGCATCGAGTGGGCCGCCGGATCGCCCGAGGTGAAGAAAGTCGTCGCGTGGCTGCGCGAGGCGATGGGCGTCAAGAAGATCCGCTTTCCCGAAACCAGCGGCATCGGCATCAAGCCGATCAGCCGAGAAGGCACCGAGCGCCTCGTCCGCAGCGCGATCCAGTACGCCATCCGAAACCAGCGCAAAAGCGTCACGCTCGTCCACAAAGGCAACATCATGAAGTTCACCGAGGGCGCCTTCCGCGACTGGGGCTACGCCCTCGCCGAGAAGGAGTTCGCCGACAAAACGTACACCTGGACGCAGTGGGAACGCACGAAGAAAGACAGGGGCGAAGAGGCCGCGAACGCAGAACAGGAAACCGCGCTCCGCAACGGCCGCATCCTCATCAAGGACGCCATCGCCGACATCACCTTGCAGCAGGTGCTTACCCGCCCGCGCGACTTTGACGTCATCGCCACCCCCAACCTCAACGGCGACTACCTCTCCGACGCCCTCGCCGCCCAGGTCGGAGGCATCGGCATCGCCCCCGGCGGCAACATCAACTACATCACCGGCCACGCCATCTTCGAAGCCACTCACGGCACGGCCCCGAAGTACGCGGGAAAAGACCAGGTCAACCCCGGCAGCGTGATCCTCTCGGGCGAGATGATGCTCCGCTACCTGGGCTGGACCGCCGCCGCCGACCTGATCCTCAAAGGCATGAACGCCGCCATCGAAGCCAAGACCGTAACCTACGACTTCGAGCGCCTGATGAAAGCCGAGGGCGTTCCCGGAGTCCGGCTGGTGAAGTGCAGCGAGTTCGGGGAGGCGGTGATCAAGGGGATGGGGTGACGCATGGAAGTCCCGAAGCCGACTCCCATCGTTCGATTCATGCACGTCGAAAATCTTGAGACATGTTTGAGGCCGGCGTGATCTACGCACCTACCAGCCTGCTGAAAAACCCCTTAACACCTGTGGTATGATATTCGTGTCGGGGGAGTTGGGCATTTTCAGTCATCCACGGACGGATCCAAGTCATAGCTTTGGGCAGGCGCAAGCGGGAGCAGCAGGATCTTTGGGTGGCGGCGAGCGAACTTCCGGTATCGCCGGGCCATCCCTTCTATCGCCGGCTGAACGAACTGTTGGACGAGGCGGGGTTCGACGATCATGTCGAGGGGCTGTGCGCCCCACACTATGCCGACGGTCGGGGCCGGCCCGGGATTCCGCCGGGGGTGTATTTCCGCATGCTCCTGGTGGGTTACTTCGAGGGTCTGGATTCGCAGCGGGCCATCGCCTGGCGCTGCCACGACAGCCGGTCGCTGCAATCTTTTCTGGGTTACGAAATCACGCAGACCACCTCCGATCATTCCACGCTGACGGTGATTCGCCAGCGTCTTCCGCTTCAGATTCACGAAGAGGTCTTTACCTTCGTGCTGTCCATCGCCCAATCCAAAAAACTCCTGAAGGGCAAGACCGTGGCGGTCGATTCGACGCTGATCGAGGCGGACGCGGCCATGAAGTCGATCGTGCGTCGTGACAACGGCGACGACTGGAAGGCCTACCTCCGCAAGCTGATGGCCGAAGAAGGCGTCGAAAACCCGACGGATGAGGATCTCCGCAAGTTCGATCAGAATCGGCCGAACAAGAAAGTCTCCAACCAGGAATGGACGTCGCCGACCGACCCCGACGCGCGGATCGCCCGAATGAAGGACGGCCGCACGCACCTGGCCTACAAGACCGAGCACGCCAGTGACGTGGACAGCGACCGGGTGCTGGCGGCGGGGGTGCACAAGGCGGATGAAGCGGATACGGCCACGTTGGGGGGAGACGCTGGTCAAGGCTCAGACTCACCTGTTGTTGGCGGGCGGCGACGCCCGGATCCGGGAAGGGGCCGCCGACAAGGGTTACCATAGTTCAGAGAATCTGGTGATGGGCGAGGAATGGGGAATTCGGACCTACATTCCCGAGCGGGCGAGTCCTCATCGTCGCCGATGGAGTGACAAGCCGCCGTCGCAGCAACACGCGGTCTATGGTAATCGTCGCCGGGTCAAGGCCGATCGCGGGCGGAAACTGGGCCGATTGCGCAGTGAGTATGTGGAACGAAGCTTCGCACACACGTGTGAGACGGGCGGAGCGCGGCGTAGTTGGCTCCACGGGCTTGAGGAGGTGACCAAACGATATGTGTTGTACATGGCCGGGCGGAACCTCGGCGTGATCATGCGCGCCCTGTTCGGCATGGGCAAACCGAAAACCCTGCCGACGGAAGGCGGGGGTGTTTTTGCGCTCCTGGCGGCGCCTATCCGTGCTCTTATGCGTGTATTCCGCTCGTTGCGCGACCTACTGGCGCGTGGAGTCGAATCGTCCGGTTTTTCGGTTGCCGCCATCTTCCCGCGCCAAACGCGCTGCCTCCGCCTCGGAATTCCAGTCGCCGCGTGAAAATGGCGACTTCTTCAACGGGCTGTTAAGCATCATCCTGACGGCGAGGCGCCGTCGCCGGCAGGCGGCACGCCGGTCACGCCTGCCTGAGGGCGCACGACCGCACCACCTTACTCACGCCGCGCGCCCCCCTCGTCTACGCCCCACGCCTGCCGGAGCGTCGCATCCTTTACACGCTGTTTCAAAACCGGGGTGAAAAGCCCGAAAGGCACGTTTCCTTTACAGGCGCGGCTCGGTTAAGAAACAGCGTGTGAATCATCGTGAGGGGGCCGGTAGGCGTGAGGGGAGACGGAAATCCGTTGAAACAGCCGATTGTCGCAATTCTGAGCGTCGGTGACGAAGTCGTCACCGGCGTCATCGTGGACGCCAACGCCGCGTGGTTGGCGACGCAGGCGACTCGACTGGGTTTCCGTGTCCGGTTGTGCGGCGCGGTCGGAGATGAACGCGACGCGATTGCGGATGCGCTCCGCGCAGCGATGCGCGACGCCGCCGTCGTCCTGGTCACCGGCGGGCTTGGACCGACCGAGGACGACCTGACGCGCGAGGGGCTGGCGGATGCGCTGGGCGTTCCGCTGGCGCATCACCCGGAGGCCGAGGCGCAGATCCGCGCGTTTTACGAACGCCTCGGCCGGTTGATGCCGGCGACCACGATGAAACAAGCGCGGGTGCCGACGGGCTGCGCCGTGATTCCGAATGCGTGGGGCACGGCGCCCGGCGTCGCGTTCCGCGGGCTGAGGGTTGCGCCCGCCGGCGCGCCGGGCGAAGCGACTGACCGGCGGGGTGAGACGTCCGGCGGATGCGGCGATGCGCCGGGGGACGCACTGTGCCGCGTGTACCTGCTCCCCGGGGTTCCGATCGAGATGAAGAGCATGTTCGCCGCCACGGTTCTGCCGGAACTGATGGCGCTGGCGGGTCCGCGACGGACGGTCTCGCGGGTCATCCGGACGATCGGCATGAGCGAAGCCGCCCTCGGCGAGGCGATCGCCGACCTGATGAACCCCGCGCGCAATCCGCACGTCGGCATCAACGTGTCCGAGACGATCGTGACGGTGCGCATCAATGCAACGGGTGACATGGTGGAGGCGGAAAGGCTGGCGGAGACGGACGCGCGGGAGATCCGCCGCCGCCTCGGTGCGGTCGTTTTCGGGGAGGGAGACACGACGCTTGCGGCGGCGGTCGGCGACCTGCTTCGCGCCCAACGTCGCTCGGTCGCCACGGCGGAGTCCTGCACCGGCGGTCTGGTCGCCAAGATGCTGACCGACGTTCCCGGGGCCAGCGATTACTTTTTATGCGGCTACGTGACGTACGCGAATCAGGCCAAGACGGCGATGCTGGGCGTTCCGGCGGAACGAATCGAGCGGGATGGTGCGGTCAGTGAGTCCGTCGCGCGGGCGATGGCGGAGGAGTGCCGGCGCGCCTCCGGCGCTGATTTTGCGATCTCCGTGACGGGAGTTGCCGGACCCGGCGGGGGGACGGCGGATAAGCCGGTCGGACTGGTCTGGTTCGGTTTGGCGGGCGACGGGGGAACGACCGTCCACCGGATGACCTTCGGGGAGCACCTGACGCGGGAGCAGATCCGCGACCGGGCCTCAAAGGCGGCGTTGAACCTCCTGCGCCTTCGGTTGCTGAATCCGCCGCAGGCGAATACGATTTAAGGCAGGCACGAGACGGGGGGTCGCCCCGTCTTTTCGGGCGTCCGCGGGCCGGGTCGCCGGGGGTGCTGACGGTTTGCGCCGCGTCCGGCGGTCGGATCGTCGAGGTCAGGCCCGGGAGGGCGCTGTGCGATGGTGGCACCAGGAAACCCGATCGAACCGGCAGGGCGGCGGCACCAGCCGGTTCGTGAATATTTTCACGATATCTACCAGACGGTGCGCACGATCCTGATCGGGATGCGCATCACGCTGAAGTACTGCTTCGCCAAGACGATCACCGTCCAGTATCCCGATGTCGCTCCGGCGCTGCAGCCGCGCTACCGCGGGTTTCACTTCTACGAAATCGAGAAGTGCATCGCCTGCGACCTGTGCGCCAAGGCCTGCCCGGTGGACTGCATCTACATCGAGAAGACCGGTCCGCGGAAGATCGACAAGGAGACGAACATCGCCGTGGGCGGGGCGATGACGCGGTACGCGATCGACTACGCGAAGTGCATGTTCTGCGCCCTGTGCTGCGATCCGTGCCCGACGGACTGCATCCACATGGGCAACATCCACGACATGTCCGGTTACACCCGCAAAGACATGATCGTTGAGTTCACGGAGCTGGCGAAAGCGGGATTGCAGACGCCGCAGCCGCTGTGGATGCAGAAGGAACATCTCCCGGACTGGGCGGCCGAGAAGAAAGAGGCGTGGGAGGAGTTCGAGTTCTCGCACGACAAGCTGACGCAGCAGAACGACCGCCGTCGGGAGGAGATGATCAAGGCGATGGTGGAGCAGAAGAAGAAGTAGGCAACAGGCAACAGGTACGAGGCCTCGCAGGGCGGGCTACGCCCGCCGCCGGTGCCGAACCGTTAACAACCTCCTCACGATACATCACGATACATGCTGAACGATGCTCGATCAACGATGAACGACCGGGAAGACGCAGAGGGGCGAAGACACAGAGGGCAAGGCGATGTTGTGGACGGGTGTGACGAGCGTGATGATCGGCTTGGTGCATGAAGAAGCCGCTCCGGCGGGTCTGCCGGCGGGCGCGGTTTCGACCAGCCAGTTGGCGCTGGCGATCCTGTTGTTCACGGTGCTCGGGACGGCGTTCGTCCTCGGGGCGCTGACCGTCGGACGGCTGCTGCGCCCGAAGCGGTTTCACCCGGAAAAAGCCGCCGTGTACGAATGCGGCGAACCGGCGATCGGCGAAAGCTGGGTGCAGTTCGACCTGCGGTTCTACACCGTGGCGTTGATCTTCATCGTGTTCGACGTCGAAGTGGCGCTGCTGTGGCCTTGGGCGGTGGCGTTCAAGGGGATGCTCGGGGCGGCGTTCTGGCCGTTCCTGGTGTTCTTCCTGCTGATCGCGATCCCCTTCATGTATGAGTGGAGTTCGGGGTATCTGGATTGGGTCCGGGCGAGCACGGGGCAGCGGAGTCGCAAGTCGTGAATCGTCAATCGTAAGTCGGGAATCGGGGATGGCGGATTGGTGATTCGCGAACGCCGGAGCACATCATGAGCTGGATAGAGAATCGTTTCGAAGAAGGCGTGATGGTCACGTCGTTGGACTGGCTGATCAACTGGGGCCGGGCCAACAGCGTCTGGCCGATGACGTTCGGGCTGGCGTGCTGCGCGATCGAAATGATGGCGGTCGGGGCGTCTCGCTTTGACATCGACCGCTTCGGCGCCGGCGCCTTTCGCGCCACGCCGCGGCAGGCCGATCTGATGATCGTCGCGGGCACGGTGACGTACAAGATGGCCAGCCGGTTGAAACGCCTTTACAACCAGATGCCCGAGCCGAAGTACGTCATCGCGATGGGCGCCTGCACGGTGGGCGGCGGTCCGTACTTCAAGCACGGCTATCACGTGGTCAAAGGCGTGGACCTCGTCGTCCCGGTGGACGTCTACGTCCCCGGCTGCCCGCCGCGCCCGGAGTCGCTGCTGGAAGGCCTGATGCGCCTCCAGGACATCATCCGCCACCAGACGCGGGCGAAGGACGTGCTGACGAAGGCGAAGGAAAAGGCGCTGGCGTAGCGGCAAGGGCACCCAAGCACAAAGGCGCGGAACCGATGACACCCGAATCCATCTGCAACATTCTGAAAGACCGTTTCGGCGACGTGATCGAGGACGCCGTGCTGGAGGGGGCGCGGCCTTATGCGCGGATCCGGCAGGGCGACAACGGACGCTGGCCGGAGGTGGCGCGCTTTCTGCGCGACGATCCGCGCCTGGGGTTCAACCTGCTGCGCTGCATTACGGCGCTGGACCTTCTGGCGGACAACAAGCTGGCGTGCGTGTACGACTTTCTGCGCGTCGCGGACGACGGCGGCGACGCCCTGATTCAGCCGAAGCAGACGTGGATCTTCGCCGTCCGCCTCGTCACCGATCGCGACGCGCCGAGCCTGCCCTCCGTGGCGGACGTCTGGCCCGCGGCCGACTGGCATGAGCGCGAAGCATACGACCTGATGGGCATCCGTTTCGACGGTCATCCGGATCTGCGGCGCATCCTCTGCCCGGACGACTGGGAGGGACACCCGCTGCGGAAGGACTACGCGTATCCGCTGGAGTACCACGGAATACCGGGAACGACGGAGTATGAGTTGACGAACCCGTATCATTAGAAGGTCCGGGGAGCGGTTCATCGCTGCGGGACCGGGTTCGCAGGCATGAAACGATCAAGCGATGCTGCGGCAACTGAAGACCATCAAAGCTCAATCCTCAGCCGAGGTCGTCGGCCCGGAAGATCACGGGCGGATCATGACGCTGGCGGAGTATCGCGCCGCGCGCGGCGCGCCGGGTTACAAATACGAATTGATTGACGGAGCGCTGGTGGTGTCTCCCAATCCGATTCCCAACCACGATTACTGGATCCAATACGTCCGCAACGCGATCGCCGCCTATGCTCGACGGCACTTGGGAAAAGTGGCGCATATCAGTGAGGCCGCGGAGGTCGAGGTTGTCGGGCGCACGGCGCCGACGCGGCCGATTCCGGATCTGTCCGTCTACGATGCGTTCCCCTACCCCCCGCCTCCTTCGTGGGACGACGTGGTTCCCGTTCTGGTTGTTGAAGTGATCTCCAACCGCCGCGCCGCGAAGGACACGGTCCGCAACCGGCATCTGTACTGGCAGGTTCGCGGTCTGCGTGAATACGGGATCATCAATCCCGAGAACGCTCCGCTGGCGCCGACGCTGATCGCCCTGCGACGCAAGCGCGGCGCCCGGACCTGGGATGAGCGGGTCGTCCCGTTCGGCCGGTCCTACCGGTCCGGCGCGCTGCCCGGACTCTCGATCAACCTGAAGCAGAAGACCAAGGAATAGGCGTCCACTTATGACCGATGTAATGCTCGAATCCCGACCTGACGTGATGATGGACCTCGACCGCCGCGAGCAGGGCGACGTGCGCACCGAGGAGATGCTGGTCAACATGGGACCGCAGCACCCCTCGACGCACGGCGTGCTCCGCGTCGTTCTCCGCACCGACGGCGAGATGGTCCTCGAAGCCATCCCGCACATCGGCTACCTGCACCGCTGCGCGGAGAAGATCGGCGAGAACCTCCAGCCGTATCAGTACATCCCCTACACCGACCGGATGGACTACCTGGCCGGCATGAACAACAACCAGGCGTTCGCCCTCGCCGTCGAGAAGCTCGCCGGCATCGAAGTGCCGCCGCGCGGCAAGGTCATCCGGGTCATCTTCGCCGAACTGAACCGCATCGCGTCGCACCTGGTGTCCTTCGGCACCTACGGTCTGGACATGGGGGCGTTCACGCCGTTCCTCTACGCCTTCCGCGAGCGGGAGATGATCCTCGACCTCTTCGAGGCCGCCTGCGGGGCGCGGCTCACCTACAGCTACCTGACCGT
Organism: Phycisphaerae bacterium; assembly: GCA_013360585.1. Lineage (GTDB taxonomy): Bacteria > Planctomycetota > Phycisphaerae > UBA1845 > UBA1845 > JABWBH01. The sequence goes on from JABWBH010000005.1 coordinate 41,541, forward strand.
CGGCGGGGCGCATCACGACGTGCCCGAGGGCTGGACGGACCGCCTCAGCGAGTTTCTCGATTACTTCGAGCCGAAGATCCCCGAGTACAACAACCTCCTGTCGTACAACCACATCTTCGTCAAGCGGACCGGGCGCGTCGGCGTCATCTCACGGGCCGACGCGATCCGCTGGGGGCTGACCGGACCGTGCCTGCGCGGCAGCGGCGTGCGCTTCGACCTGCGCAAGGCGATGCCGTATGACGGATACGAGACGTACGACTTCGACGTGCCCGTTGGACGCGACGGCGGGGCGGACGGTCTGCCGCGCGGGGTGGCGCTGGGCGACTGCTGGAACCGCTACTACGTCCGCATGTTGGAGATGGAGCAGTCGGTGCGCATCCTGCGGCAGGCGATCGCCCGCCTTCCCGACGGTCCGGTCGTCGCCGAAAAGGTGCAGGGCAAGAAGCTCCCCGCCGACGAAGCCTATGTCGAGGTCGAGAACCCGCGCGGGCAGCTCGGCTTCTACGTCCAGGGCGACGGTTCGGCGATTCCCTCGCGGGTGAAGGCCCGCGGTCCAAGCTTCTGCAACCTGTCGATCACCACCCACGTCGCCCGCGACGTGCTGCTCGCCGACGTCCCCGCGATCATCGGCAGCATCGACGTCGTGATGGGCGAGGTGGATCGGTAGCAACCCGAGTTGCAGATTCGTTGCTCAATCCGGGATCGCGGGCTTCCGGTCCGCACAGGCACAGCAGGAGCTTCGCGCTCCTCATTCTAGAGTCTAAATCGTCATTCTCGGTTCCGCAGCGCGCTGCGAAACGAGCGTTCGCGCGGGCTGAAGCCCGCGGCTCGGAGGGCGCTCCACATTCGTGAATCTTGATTTAGGCAAAGAGCTTATGACGAACCACCGTAGGGCAGCGGTTCCGACGCAACGGCTCGTCATCCCGCCGCCCCCGGACAGCCGTCCCGCCGCATCCGGGTCAGCAGCGCTTCGATCCTCCGCATCTCGACTTCGGTCTGCGGGTCTGGCCAGCGCCGGTTCACTTCCGTGATGTACGCCAGACTTTCCGTCATGGACGTAACGGCGCGTTCCCCGGCGCCGGCCTCGCACAGAACCCACCCGACTCTAAACAGCGACACCGACAGGTCGCGCAGGGCTTCGGGCGTCTCGCCGAACTCCCGCGCGATCCGCCGACGCAGCGCCAGCCCCTCCTCGAACGCCGCCAGCGCCGCGTCCCGATCCCCCTTCAGACGCCGCACGTCGCCGACCCGGTCCAGCGACACCGACAGGTCGCGCAGGGCTTCGGGCGTCTCGCCGAACTCCCGCGCGATCCGCCGACGCAGCGTCAGCCCCTCCTCGAACGCCGCCAGCGCCGCGTCCCGATCCCCCTTCAGAAGCCGCACGTCGCCGACCTTGTTCAGCGACACCGACAGGTCGCGCAGGGCCTCGGGCGTCTCGCCGAACTCCCGCGCGATCCGCCGACTCAGCGTCAGCCCCTCCTCGAACGCCGCCAGCGCCGCGTCCCGATCCCCCTTCAGAAGCCGCACGTCGCCGACCCGGTCCAGCGACACCGACAGGTCGCGCAGGGCCTGGGGGGCAGGGTTGTGTGAAGCGGCGGCGCGGCATTGCGCCTCCACGGCTTCGGACCAGCGCAGCGCCTCGTCGAGACGTCGAAACTCTCGCAGTGTGTCCATGACGCGGATTTGCGACCAGAAGGGAAGGACATCGAACGACCAGCCTTCCGCGGGCCTGGCGCGGTTCAGGCGCTCGGCGACGTCGAGCGTCGACGCCCAGAGCCGCTGTTCGCGGTCCACGTCGTGCAGGTGAAGAAGCGAGCGGACCCAGGCGACAAACGAGAGGTCGTTAACGTCAGCCGGACGATCCTCCTTCCGCAGGGCGTTCTGCGCCATCAGCAGGGCGTCGCGTCGCTCCTCCGCAGGAAGCGCGTCCAGCCCGCCGCTCAGGACCACGTTCGTCAATTCCTCCACAAGGGCGTCTTCCACCGCCTTCCGGGTCTCAGGCTGGGCGCCGAGATAAGCGCTGGCCACGTGAAGGAAGGCGGCCTGGCGGAACTCGTTTCGGTACACGTTGAGCCTCTGAATGACGGCGGCGGGGTTCTCGGCGCGTTTCAGCCCGTCTTGAACGATGTGATCCTGCCAGTCGGGGCGGAGCCTGCGGGAGACGGCGGCGGTCAGTGAGGTCAGGAAGCGCAGGCCCTGCGCACTGCTCCAGCCGAGCAGGTCGCGGACGGTCTCGTCCAGGGCGTGGAAACGGTCGTCATAAAGACGGACGAGATCCGAGGGGATTTCGTGCAGGCGTTGACGGGCGGTAGGGGTGAGCGCGGCGGAGGTGTCGCGGTCGACGAACCACTCCGGTCGCCGAAGAAGGTAATCCACCATCTCGATCAGCAGGAGCGGATTTCCGTCGGCCCGGTCCAGAAGGGTTTGGCGCTCCTGGGGCGCCAGGCCGGGCAGCGCGGTTTTCACGACCTGGGAAAGATTCTCGACGAGTTCGACCGGCCGCTCGACGACGCCCTTGCGCAAGTCGGAGGGGAGCAGTTCGAGCAGGTCGCTGAGGCGCCGCGGCAGGTTGCCGTCGGGGAGGGTGTTCCGGTGCTCGCGCCACTCCCGCTCCCAGTGCGTCGCGAGGATGAGCAACGGCCAGCGCTTCACCGTCGCCTCGCCCCAGAGGCGGTAGACGAAGCGAAGGGTTTCCGAGTCGGCCCACTGCGCGTCATCGAGGACGAGGACGACGGGGAGGGTCGGCGCGTCGTTGCGGTCGGAATCCAGGAACGCGCGGAAGAGGTCCAGCACCTTGTCGCCGAGGCTTTCGAGTCTGGACTGAGCCTGGGCGGCGGGATCCCCCTGAAGCCGCCGCTCCGCCTCCCGGGCCTCACGAAGATCCTGGCGCGTTTCGGTCAGCAGATTCCTCGCGGCTTGTGCCGCGCCGATGAACTGGCCGATCACGGGGATGAACTGGGCCAGGTCCGTGGCGGTGCGCAGGAAGGCGGCTTTGCGGTGAGCCGCAGCGGCCCGCGCGTCGGCGATCGGCATGATGTGCTGCGCCAGCGAGTCGGCATGACTGACCAGGGCGCAGCGCTCGTCGATCTGGTTGCGGCGCTCGGGGCGGACCCAGCGAAGCCCCCACCAGAACCACGGGATCGGCGTCCGCTCCGTATTCCAGCTTGGGGGGAACGTCGGGTTGACGTTCAGGCTGGCGTGGTCCTGGGTGAACGAGTCCGGCCAGTACCCCTTCGGATCCGGCGCGTCGGCGTTCTGACTGAGCCAGCGGTAGAACTCCTGCACCAGCCGCGTCTTGCCGACGCCGCTCTCGGCGAGCAGGATGACCAACCGCGGATCGCCTTCAGCGGCGTTTCGCCAGTCGTCCTGAAGCTGACGCATGGCGTCTTCGCGGCCGACGAAAAGCCTGCGCCAGGAAGGGCTTTGCTCGCGCTGGGGGTTCACGTTCTGAGGCATACGCATGTATCCTATCCGCGCGTCGTCGGAAGTCAGGTATAATAGACGGGTTGTTTTTGAACCCCCTTCCAGCGGGGATTCGGTGTTCCGGGCGTCTCTCCGAACTCCCGCGCGATGCCCGGTCGGCCAGCGGGTTCAGCCTCGCTCACCCGGGATCGCTGCCGACGACGCCTGCGGTTCGACGACGAGCGGGAGTTCCCGGTCGCTCCGGGGGCTTCCGCTTTCGCGCTTAACTGCCCGGCGGCGCTGAATCGTTGTCCGGCGCTTCGCGTTGCATTACGATCGCGCCTTCGGGCCACCGCCGCGTGGATGCGAGAATCGCGCGGTTGCGGACAGGCAGGCCACGTGTCCGGACAAGCACATTATGAAAAAAGACGCAGCCACGATGGAAAGAATAGTCGCCCTGTGCCGCCGGCGGGGGTTCATATTCGGGAGCAGCGAGATCTACGGCGGCATCAACGGCTTCTGGGATTACGGCCCGCTGGGCTGCGAGCTGAAGCGCAACATCAAGGAGGCGTGGTGGCAGGACATGGTGCGGAACCCGCCGTCCACCGCCGGTCACCCCAAGCTCGCCGGCCGCGAGTTCCAGATGGTCGGCGTGGACTGCTCGATCATTATGAACCCCAAGGTGTGGGAAGCGAGCGGGCATGTGGGCGGGTTTCAGGATCCGATGGTGGCTTGCCGAACCGAGGGTTGCAAGGGCCTGTATCGTGCTGACCAACTTCTCATAATGGAAATCCAGTTGACCCCCTCGCTTCAAGGCGAATCCGTCGTCTATAAAACATACCACGGAATATCGAATGCGGAGGCCGAGGCTGATTGCGACAAGATTCTGGAAAAGCTAAGACAGAAGCTGTTTTCACAAAAGCCTGGAGGGCCCGTCTCAACTGATGTCGGTGCGGTCGACTATCAACGGATTCAGGACTGGTCGAAAGTTCCTTGTCCTCAGTGCCAACAGAAAAGTCTTACTACACCCAGAGCATTCAATCTTATGTTTGAGACTTTCACCGGTGCGCTTCAGGATTCAAGCAGTAAGGTCTATCTTCGCCCCGAAACCGCCCAGGGCATCTTCGCCAATTTTCAGAACGTCTACGATACTTCACGCGTGAAGATTCCCTTCGGCATCGCCCAGATCGGCAAGGCCTTCCGCAACGAGATCAACCCGCGGAACTACACCTTCCGCTCGCGGGAGTTCGAGCAGATGGAGATCGAGTTCTTCTGCCACCCGGACGAGTCGATGTTGTGGTATGAGTTCTGGCGCGACGCGCGGGTCAACTGGTACAAATCGCTGGGCATCGCCTCGGACAAGCTGCGGCCCCGGCAGCAGGGCAAGGAGGAACTCGCCCACTACAGCCAGGCCTGCACCGACATCGAGTACATGTTCCCCTTCTCCGACGAACCGCAGGAGCTGGAAGGCGTCGCCCATCGCGGGTCGTTCGACCTCAACCAGCACGGCAAGTTCGCCAAGGGCAGGGAGGACGCCTTCGCCATCTTCGACGACGAAGCCTGGGAGCGGGATAAACACCTGTTCGAAAGCGCCGCCCATCAGAGCCGCGACCGTGAGGGAGCGACGCCTGCGCGCGAGACTGCGGGCGCAAGTTCCAGCGGCGCCGGCGATCGCGCCAAAGAGGCGAAGTCCAAACCGCCGTACAAATACGTCCCCCACGTCATTGAACCTTCCGCCGGGGCGGACCGGTTTACGCTGGCGGTGATCTGCGAGGCGTACTCTTATGACGAATCGCGTGCGAGTCCGGAGTTCCTGAAGTTCCACCCGCGCCTCGCGCCGATCAAGGCCGCGGTCTTCCCGCTGGTCGCCAAGGACGGCATGCCCGAAATCGCCCTGCCGATCTACGAGGCGATCCGCAAGGTCTTCCCCGCGCAGTACGACGCCAAGCAGTCGATCGGCAAGCGCTACGCCCGCATGGACGAAGCCGGCACGCCCTTCTGCTTCACCATCGACGGCCAGACGAAGGAGGACGGCACGGTGACGGTGCGCAACCGCGACGACGCGAGCCAGGTGCGCATCGACAAGAGCCGGTGTCTGGATTATCTGCGGGACAAGCTGGGGCTGTGAGCGGTGTGCGCTTTATGAAGGTTCGGCGGCGTCCCTTGCTGCTGCAACGATCGCACCCGAGTATGATTCCCGCAATCCTCTGATAACGAGCTTCTTCAAGGGCGAAAGGGAATGAGCAGGAAACCACACCCCCTTGAGCCGCAACTGTTCGGCCGGTTGCCAATCGAGTTGTCCGAAAATCTTCGTCGGGACAATCCGTGGTGGTCGGGAGCCGTGGCGCCGACACTACCACGATTCCGTCGATGGCCGTTTCAGCGTTTGCGACGTTCGTTGGAGCAGGGTCTGGCGCCTGCGACGGTCGTTCGCGGCCCCCGCCGTGTCGGCAAGACAGTCCTCTTGCGCCAGATCATAGACTCGCTGCTGCAAGAAGGAGTTTCCGGGGACCGCCTCCTTTACGTGTCGTTTGATGAACTGCCGACGGTGGAAGGCATCACCGAACCTATTCTCGCCATTTCCAGATGGTATGAAGACACCATCCTGCGGCAAACGTTCAATGCGGCGGATCGCGACGGCCGACCGGCTTATTTGTTCCTTGACGAAGTTCAGAATCTTGCATCGTGGGCGCCGCAGGTCAAACATCTCGTGGACCATCACCGCGTCCGTGTGCTTCTGACAGGCAGTTCCTCCTTGCGTATCGAGGCCGGGCGAGACAGTCTGGCGGGCAGAATTTCCACGGTCGATCTTGGTCCGTTGCTGTTGCGAGAGATCGCCGGAATGCGCCTGGGGTTCGATCAGGCAGCCATCTGGCCCGAGAACGGGTTGGAAGCGATCGCTCGCCTGGATTTCTGGTTAGAGGCCAAGCAGCGCTGTCAGAAGGAGATCGATCCGCGGCGAATCTCCTTTTCGATGTTCTCGGAGCGAGGGGCATATCCGCTGGTTCACGAAAGAGCGGATGTTCCCTGGCAGGAGATCGCGAATCACTTGAATGAAACGGTAATTCAACGCGCGATCCAACACGACTTGCGCATGGGAGAACGGGGTCGCAAACGTGATGAGAGGTTGCTGGAGGAAGTCTTTCGTCTGTGCTGCCGGTACGCGGGACAAACACCCGGGCAAAGCGTTTTCCTTCCTGAAATCAACCAGGCCCTTGGGGGAAGCATCGGTTGGAACCGGATTCTCAGTTACCTCAGGTTTCTTGATGGTACTTTGCTGATCCGTCTCGTTCAGCCCATGGAAGCCCGCCTGACCAAGAAAGGGGCGCGCACGGCGAAGATCGGTCTGTGCGACCACGCCCTGCGCGCCAGTTGGCTACAGGAGGTTGTCCCTCTGGATCCGCGCCTTCTGGCGGAGTCGCCGCACTTGTCAGATCTTGCCGGGCATATCAGCGAAAGCGTCTTAGGCTATCACTTCGCTTCCATCCCCAACCTGGGGATCGCCCATGTTCCGCCGCGCGGGGGGGAACCCGAAGTTGATTTTGTCCTGACGATCGGCACGCGGCGCGTTCCCGTCGAGGTTAAGTATCGACGGCGCATTGATCCGCACCAGGATACCCAAGGTCTTCGCGCCTTTCTGGAAAGGACGGTATATAATGCGTCGTTCGGCCTACTTGTGACGCTGGATGACGACGTCACGGTTCACGATCCGCGGATTGTGCCCATATCGCTCTCGTCGCTGCTGTGGTTGCGATAGACGCCCGCCCCGTTCAAGAGCCTTGGACGGTTATGCAGACGAACGGTTCGATCCGGGTTGATCCGTGCGACGCCAGGCCGCCCGCCGGTAAACGCTCCACCTTCAGGGACGAATCCGAAATGTCGTTCTGTCTGAATATTGACGGTTGACAGAACGGATGATCGGAAGCCGGGAATGGATGGCCGAGTATCGTGCATCCCTCTGTTTCCTGCGCCCGTTGCCTATCGCTTCTTTTTACGGGATAAGTTTGCCCTGTGACCGGTGCGAGTCGCGTCACATCACAAAGGAGGCATGAACGGATGATGCGGAGCGAGTGCAACGCGCGTTGCGGTGCGACCCTGCACCGGATGGGCGCTGTCGACGAACAGTTGGCGTCCGTCGGATCAGTAAAGCGGAACCTGCCGCCGCGTGTTCGGTTGTTGGCGGGCGCGGCGGTCGTGATGCTTGCGCTGGTGGGTGTGCCGACGTGTGCGACCGCGCCGGGGAAGGACGGCTTGTCGCCCCGAGCGGCGGGCAGCAGCGATTCCGGGCAGATCGAGCCTCCGCCGGTCGGCGCGGAACCCGGCGCCGACGGCTGGACGATGCGCGCGATGATCGAGCGTTTCTCCGAGGATCGCTCCGCGGTGCAGCGTTTCTACGCGATTCCCGGGGCGCAGGCGCGGCAGGAACGGTTCGTCGGGTTCTACTCGGCGTGGAAGCAGCGGCTGGAGAGCGTGGACTTCACCGCGCTGGACCGCCCCGGTCGGGTGGATTACGTTCTGATGCGTCACGAGCTGGACTATCAGCTTGCGCAGCTCGGGCATGAGCGTCGGAAGTGGGAGGAATGCGCCGCGCTGCTGCCCTTTGCCGAAGCGATCATCGAACTGGAGGAACGGCGCTGCCGCCTGGAGACGGTGGATTCGCGAGACGCAGCGCAGCGCGTGGACGCGATCATCCGCGGGATCAAGGAAGTCCGCGAGCGCATCGAGGAGGGTCGCAAGAAGCCCGCGACGCCGGACGCCGCGCCGACCTTCGGCACGCTGCTGGATCCGGCGCCTCCGCCGCCGGCGGCTTCCGCGACCGCGCCGCCGACGGCCTCAGTCGCATCCCCGTCCGTCTCGCCGACGGCGTCCTCCGCCGCTTCGGATCCGTCAGTCTCTTCGGGCGCGACGACGGTCCCGCCGGGCGACGCGCCGATGTCGGCGCCCGCCGGCGGATCTACGTCGAAGGAACCGACGAAGAAGCCGCCGCTTTCCGTCACGCCGGTGACCGCGCTCCGCGCGGCGCGCTTCGTCGATGCGCTGCGCGGCACGCTGCGCGGGTGGTTCACCTATCACGACGGCTACCAGCCGGACTTCTCCTGGTGGGTCCGCCGTCCGCACGAGGATGCAGGGAAGGCCCTGGACGAATACGCGAAGTATCTTCGCGAGGAGATCGCGGGTTTGAAAGGCAAGGACGAGGATCCGCTCGTCGGCGACCCGATCGGCGCGGACGCGCTGCGCGACGACCTGGCGCATGAGCTGATGCCGTATTCCCCGGGCGAGCTGGTGCAGATCGCCGAGGCGCAGTTCGCGTGGTGCGAGGCGGAGATGAAGAAGGCCGCCGCGGATCTGAAGTTCGACGACTGGAAGAAAGCCCTTGAGCACGTGAAGAACCTGCACGTTCCGCCGGGGGAGCAGGCGAGCCTGGTGGCGCGGCAGGCGGTGGAGGCGATCGAGTTCATCGACCGGCTGGACCTGGTGACGGTTCCCGATCTATGTCGGGAGCTGTGGCGCCTGGAGATGATCGACGAGCGGGCGCAGCGGCAGTGGCCTTTCGCGTTTTACGGCGGGCAGCACATGGCGGTGGCTTACGCGATGGCCAACATGGAGCACGACAAGAAGCTGATGGCGATGCGCGGGAACAACATTCACTTCACGCGGATCGTCACGCCGCATGAATTGATTCCCGGACATCATCTTCAGGGCTTCATGGCGCAGCGGCATCGGCCTTACCGGCGCGTTTTCGGCACGCCCTTCTACGTCGAGGGGTGGGCGCTGCACTGGGAGATGTTGCTGTGGGATCTGGACTACGCCCGCGGGGCGGAGGACCGGATCGGCATGTTGTTCTGGCGGATGCACCGCGCCGCGCGGATCATCGTGTCGCTGAAGTTTCATCTTGGTCAGATGGCGCCGCAGGAGATGATCGACTTCCTGGTCGATCGCGTCGGGCACGAGAAGGAGAACGCCACCAGCGAGGTGCGGCGCTACATTGGCGGCGACTACAGTCCGCTGTACCAGTGCGGATACCTGGTCGGCGGGTTGCAGGTGCGGGCGCTGCACCGGGAACTGGTCGGCGGCGGACGGATGACGCATCGCCAGTTTCACGACGCGGTGCTGACGCTGGGTCCGATCCCGATCGAACTCGTGCGCGCCAGCCTGATCGACGTTCCGCTTACGCGGAATTACGAAACGTGCTGGCGTTTCATGGAGGATTAGGACGTTGGTTCAAAACCGAGCCGCGTGCGGAAAGAAGCGTGATTTTCACGCCTTTTACGCGGATTTTTGAAACAGCATGCAAGCGTGGTTCCGCGGTTTCGAAGCGGGACGCGCGCGTCGTGAAGCGGTCTTTGCGGGGTGCGTCCGATGCGTCGGCGGAGGCATTCCGGATCGCCGCGCGATCAGTCGTCGTCCTCCTCCGCGGCCTCCGCCATCATCTGCGCGACGCGGTGCTCGGCGAAGAGCAGGTGCTGATCCCCCGCGCGCTGAATGAGCTGCACGAGGTCACGCATCGAGCGAACCTCTTCGACCTGCTCATCCACGAACCACGTGAGGAAGCTCTGCGTCGGGTAATCGCGGTCTTTTTCCGCCAGAGCGACCAGTTCATGAATCTGCCGCGTGACGATCTGCTCCTGATCGAGCGCGCCCTGCGCGATGGCCAGCGGCGACCCGAACGACGTCTTCGGCGCGGGCAGTGCGGCGAGGCGCACCGGTGAACCGACCTCCTGAAGGTAGTGCAGGAACTTCATCGCGTGCCCGCGCTCCTCTTCCGCCTGGCGGGAGAAGAACTTCGACAGCACTTTGTAGCCCATGTCGAACAGCTCGCAGGACATCGCCAGGTAGGTGTAGTACGACCCGAGTTCGTTGGCGATCTGCTCATTGAGCTGCCGATTCATCGCGTCACTGACCGTCATGTGGTTTCTCCTTGGCGTCCGGGTCAGCGCCCGGTGTCCAGCAGGATCACTTCCTTGGCGTTCGGATCGGAACCCCAGGCCTCAATTAACACGTCCTTCGTTTTCAGCGGTAGATCGTAGACGAATCGCAGTTGAACGCTTGCCCCGGGGTCGAGTTTCGCGCCGGGGGAGAACACGAACCCGTTCTCCTTGACGAAGCTGGTCGTCGCGGCGATGTCCGCCGGGAGGCGCAGCGCCGGATTCCCCGCCAGCAGCGCCGGCGGTTTGATCTCCACCGGGGTCTGACCCTGGTTGGTGATCTTCACCTGAACGTACACGAAGGCGCCTTTCGTCTTCGGCGCTTTGGCGCCTGTGCCTTCGAGTTCCTTGCCGAGCTCGCGGTCGTGCTCGAAGCGCCACGCGATGTCGCCGACTTTCCCTTCCAACCCGACGGGGACAATCTGTCCGAGCGATCGGCCGTTGTTGATGAGCGGCGCGACTTCCTTGGAGATGCGCTTCTCACGGTTGGACCACTTGCTGAGAACGGCGTCGATCTCGGCGCGGCTGAGCGAGTAAAGACGCTCATCCGTGAACGGGTTGCGCAGACAGTAGACGGGGGTCAGATGCTCGTAGGACGGGCTGAACTCCGGCGGAAAGACGTAGACGCCGGGTTCTTTGGCAATCTCCTCGAATTCGTCGGGGCGGTTGAGCAGATCCTGTCGGCCTTCTTCGGAGACGGTGAGGATCGTCTGAATGTTTCCGTCCTTGACGCCGGTTTTGCGCATGAACTGGAAGAGTCGCTTGGCGCCCTCGCGCGGGCGGGCAAGGACGTAGATGCCGCTGTCCTCGGGCTTCATGCCCAGGTCCACGAGCATCGTTCGGACGGACTCTGACGACGTGAACCCGTGGATGTCCTTCGGGCTCATGAGGCGAAACAGGGGTTGTCTCGAATCCCCCTGGCCTTTTGCATCGTAGGCGTGAAAGGCGATCCCTTCGTCGATGTGATAGTGTTCGGCTGCCGCGCCTCGCAGCCCGACTGCCAGAACCGCCAGCGCCACGGCCCCGCGTCCCGCCCGGTGAAGGATGCGTCGAACATGTGATTCTGATGAAAGTGTATTTATCTTCCTTGATGACTTAAGATTGCGCTCGATGAACATGCCTTCCTTCCGCCACATTCCGTTATCGCCTTTCCCACCCTGTGTCAGGGTCTGGCTAAGTGGACCCTCCTGGAAACGAACCACCGCGAAAACGGGGCGGATGCCGCGATGCATCATTCAAGGTATCATTCTGCGCAACGAGGTTCAATCGGACAAACATCCTCTGACCGAGTTTGAAGCGGATCGGAGAGCATGCGACTCCGTTGTCATCGGCAACTCGGGATTAGACCCGGAATCCAGCCGGCTTGCCGGACCCGTCTGCGGGGATACTGGCTAGGAAACGTGTCCGACCGATCAAGGGGAGGTAAGAGATCCGTCAAGCATCCGGGTTATCGGCATCCCCGCGATACGATCCGTAACCGTATTTTTTGCATGAGGTTATGAAATACATCGACCCGCACATTCACATGATCTCCCGCGTCACGGACGATTATGTCCGCCTCGCTCGGGCGGGGTGCGCCGCGGTATCCGAACCGGCGTTCTGGGCGGGGTTCGACCGGGGATCCGCCGAGGGATTCCGGGACTACTTTCGTCATCTGACGGAGGTTGAGCCGCGCCGCGCGGGGCAGTTCGGCGTCGAGCACTTCTGCTGGCTGTGCATCAACGCCAAAGAGGCGGAGAACGTTTCCCTCGCCCGCGACGTGATCGCGGTGATCCCTGAGTTCCTCGATCGACCGAACGTGCTGGGCATCGGCGAGATCGGGCTGAACAAGAACACGAAGAACGAAGCCGAGGTGTTTCAATTGCAGGTTGAGCTGGCGTTGAAGACCGACGAGCTGATCCTCATTCATACGCCGCATCTTCAGGATAAGTACAAGGGAACGCGCATGATCCTCGACATGCTGGCCGACAACCCTCGCGTGCGGCCGGGGCGGGTGTGCATCGACCACGTCGAGGAACACACGATCCAGCCGGCGCTGGACGCGGGCTTCTGGGTCGGGATGACGCTTTACCCGGTGACGAAATGCACACCGGATCGCGCGGTCGACATGATCGAGCGGTACGGAACCGAGCGCGCGCTGGTCAATTCGGCGGGGGACTGGGCACCGAGCGATCCGATGGCCGTGCCGGATTTCATCCGCGCGATGCGGTTCCGGGGGCACGATGACGGTGAGATCCGCCGCGTCGTCTGGGAGAACCCGCGGCGATTCTTCAGCGGGGCGGCGCGGATCGGATCGAGATTCAGAGGCGCGGAATAAGGGCGACCCGCGCACGGGGGAAGAAAAAGGCGTTCCGGACATCCAACCTTCAGCGCGACAGGGCCGGATCCTGCGCGAAAGGACGAGAGCGGAGCTGATTTCAAGGGAGGAACGCGATGAGCATTGTATCACACGGGCGGTTGATCGGGGTGGCGGCGATCATCGGGTTGGGCTGGGCAGGCGTTTCCGCGCAGGACAAGACGACGGCGCCGGCGGCGAAACCGGCGGCGGACCTGCCGAGGTGCCCCATCATGGGTGAGGAGATCAACTTCGGCGTCAGCACGATGACGAACGACGGTCCGGTCTTCTTCTGCTGCCCGAGCTGCATCCACGAGTTCGAGAAGAACCCCGCGAAGCATGAGGAGGCCGTGGCGAAGCAGCGCGAGATTCTCAGCAAGCGCCCGCGGATTCAAGCGACGTGCCCCGTCAGCGAAAAAGCGGTGGACGGGAAGACGTTCGCCGAAGTGGAAGGGAAGAAGGTCGGCTTCTGCTGCGCCGGCTGCGTGGACAAGTACAAGGCGGAGCCCGCGAAGTACAAGGGCCGGCTCGAAGCGTCATACACGTATCAGACGGCGTGCCCGGTCAGCGGGAAGGAGATCTCACCCGCCGCGAGCACGGAGTTGAAGACGGGGGAGCGCGTGTATTTCTGCTGCGCGATGTGCATCGAGAAGTTCAACAAGGACATCGCGGCCTACGCGCCGAAGCTCGCGGAGCAGGGGCTGCGTCTGAACCTCCGGAAGCTGAGCGGGAAGTAGCGCCAGACAGGTGAGGCTTTCGGTGGTCGTCCGGTCGGACCGCGCGCCCGTCAAGAAGCGGCTCACGGCGGTGGTGCGCGGTCTGCCGCCTTTTTCAGGTCGCTTCCTGACGGGCGCGGATCGGTAGGATTCGACGCGAGATGGAGGAGTCGTCGCGCTACGCGGACAGCACGACCACGTCCGCGGCGTCCAGCCACGCCTGCACGTGGACGGGCTGCCCCTCAGACGCCATCCAGCGCGGGTTCATCTCGAAGACTTTGACGTCGGTCCGGTCGCCGAGCACGACGCGATGCTGCGCCAACTCTCCGAGGTAGACGGAATGTACGATTTTCGCCGGGAACCCTGACGCCCCCGCCTGCGCCTCGCCGAGGCGGATCGACTCTGGGCGCAGGCTGACCCGGACCTTAGCGCCGTCCGCCAGGCCGGCGACGAACGCCGTGCTGCGCAACCTGCCGAAGTCGCACTCGACGACGGCCTCGGCGCCGTTCACGCTGACGACGCGCGAGGGGATCAGGTTCGTCTCTCCGATAAAGCCGGCGACGAAGGTATCCGCCGGACGGCGGTAGATGTCGCGCGGCGCGCCGACCTGACGGACGCGCCCCCGATCCAGAACCGCCACCCGGTCCGCGACGGAAAGCGCCTCTTTCTGATCGTGGGTGACGTACACGGCGGTCATTTCCGCGCGTTTGCACAGCGCCCGGATCTCCTCGCGCATCTCCAGGCGGAGCTGCGCATCCAGGTTCGAGAGCGGTTCATCCAGCAGGAGACAGTCCGGTTCGATGACCAGCGCCCGCGCGAGCGCCACGCGCTGCTGCTGACCGCCCGAAAGCTGGTTCGGTTTTCGGGACGCCAGGGGCTCCATCTGGACCCGCGCCAGCGCCTCCCGGACGCGCCGGTCCCGCTCCGCACGCCCCACGCCGCGCTCTTTCAATCCGAAAGCGACGTTCTCCGCCACCGTCAGATGCGGCCAGAGGGCGTAATTCTGAAACACCATGCCCGTGTTGCGCCGGTGCGCCGGCACGGCGGTGATGTCCCTGCCGTCGAAGCGGATCGCCCCCTCGTCCACGTCGCAGAAGCCGGCGATGCAGCGCAGAAGCGTCGTCTTGCCGCAACCGCTTGGACCCAGCAGGAAGAAAAGCTCACCCTTGCCGATCGAGAGGCTGACGCCGTCCACCGCCGCCACGCCCCCGAACCGCTTTCGCACTCGTTCTATCTCGATCGGAACCACGCGGGCGCGGAATGTAGCCTTGAGCGAGGCAGGGGGCAACGCCGCCGCCGCTGCGGGTCGGGTCTGAGTTCATGAAGACTCATAAGACCCTCAGAAGCCTTGAGCTTCGCCCGAATTCCAGAAAGACGCGAGGATCCTCGGGCGTTTCGGAAACACGGGAAGGCGCAGGATCGTCGGGCGCATTCGCCTCGATCCCGAAGGATGCGCAGCATCGTAAGCACACACGAACCCTGCACCCGGCAACCGGAGTCACGTGAAGACTCGGGTTCGAGCAATGCCTTTGTATCTGAGACGCGCGGCGATCCCCCGCGCAAGAAGTCATGCCGCCCCTGAAAGCCAAGTCATGCCCCCCCTGAAAGAAGAACGCTTCCCGACCCTTGACCTCACTGCGCGACGTAAAGGACGGACGGGTGAAGCAGGCGGTCGCCTGTTGTCTATCCCGGACCGGCGGTTGTCACGCTCCGCCGGGCGGAGCTTCGCGCCACGTTCCGGGTTCGGAAGCGTGCGCGACGGTGTCGGGAAGGACGGGAGATGGGCGATCGGCGGTCCGGGAGGCGTCCTGGGGGCGGGTGAAGGGGATCGTCAGGCGGTAGGCGCCGTCGCGCAGGCGGCTTTGGACCGGGAACCCGCAGCGGTGGAAGATGCGGAGCATGCCGTGGTTGTCGATGAGGACGTCGGCGGTGAAGCCCGCCAGGCCAGTCGCCCGGGCCGCGTCCACCAGCGCCCGCATCAGCGCCGTGCCCACGCCCCTGCCCTGCCAGTCGTCGCGCACCAGGAACGCGGCGTCGGCGAAGTTCGTGGCCGCGTCGCGGTGATAATGCGCGATTGCGATGATCCGTGCATCCTCCGCGCGCCGCGACGTCAGGACGACGAGCGCCATGTCATTCTCATAATCGACGCGGAGCAGATCCTGAAGCTTTTCATGCGGGAGGGTCTTGATCATGTGGAAGAAGCGGTAGTGGATCGACTGCGGCGAGAGCTGGTAGAACAGATCGCGGACGAGCGGCTCGTCGGTCAGTTTCAGCGGCCTTAAGAACGCCTCGACGCCGTCCTTGAGCCTGATCGATCGCTCGAGCGCGTCCGGGTACACGGCCGTGCGGATCGGCGGTTCGATCTGGTCGAGGTAGATCATGCGGCGGGCTTTCGCTTCGCTGAAGAGCCACGGGCGGAACTTCGGATGCGCCACCTGGATGAGGGCAAGCGCGCGCTCGCGGATCGTCTTGCCGTGCAGGTACGCCACGCCGTATTCGGTGACGATGTAGTGAACGTCTCCGCGGCTGGTGACGACGCCGGCGCCGGGCTTGAGGGTGGGGACGATGCGCGAGATCGTCTCGCCCTCGGCGGTTGCGGGCAGGGCGATGATCGGTTTGCCGCCGACGGACCTCGCGGCGCCGCGGGTGAAGTCCACCTGCCCGCCGATGCCGCTGTAGAACATCGTGCCCAGCGAATCCGCGCAGACCTGTCCGGTAAGGTCCACTTCGATGGCGGAGTTGATCGAGATCATGCGGTCGTTGCGGGCGATGATGAAGGGATCGTTGACGTATTCCGTCGGATGAAACTCGACCAGCGGGTTGTTGTCCACGAAGTCGTAGACTTTCTTCGTTCCGAGCACGAACCCGGCGACGATCTTCCCGCGGTGCAGCGACTTCCGCGCGTTGGTGATCACGCCCTTCTCGACCAGCGGGATGACCCCGTCGCTGAACATCTCGGTGTGGATGCCCAGGTCGCGGAAACCGGTCAGGTAGGTCAGAACGGCGTCGGGAATCGTGCCGATGCCGAGCTGGAGCGTCGCCCCGTCCTCGACAAGTTCTGCGACGTGGCGGGCGATCCGCGCGGACAGTTCGTCCGGTTCGCCGTGCTTCGCTTCGAGCACCGGGCGATCCGAGGGGACGAGCACGTCCAGATCGCGCACATGAATGAAGCAGTCGCCCAGGCCGCGCGGCATACGCTCGTTCACTTCGGCGACGACGAAGCGCGCGGACTCGGCCGCGGACTTCACGATGTCGGTGGAGACGCCGTAGCTGCAATACCCGTGCTCATCGGGCGGGCTGACGGAGATGAGCGCAGCGTCCACGACGACGCGCCCGGTGCGGAAGAGCGCGGGGATTTCCGACAGGAAGATCGGCGTGTAATCCGCGCGGCCTTCGTTGATCGCCTGCCGGACGTTCGGTCCGATGAAGTACGAGTTGTGCCGGAAGCAGTGTCCGAGACGCGGTTCCGCGTAAGGCGCGATTCCGAGCGTGAGGATGTGGACAATCTCCGTGTCGCTCAGGTCGGTGCGCGCGGCGAGCGCCTCGACCAGCCCCTGCGGTTCGCCCGCGCCGGACCCGATGAACACGCGCTGCCCCGGTCGAATGTCCGCAACGGCCTGCGCGGCGGTGCGGATCCGGTCGGCGTAACGTTCTTTCCAGTTTGCCGTGGTTGAACTCATGACACGTCTTACCGAAGCACTCTCCCGGTATTGCTTAGCGGAGCAAGCCGCGTGCCACGGGGCGGCCTTTGAGGACCGGCCTCCTCAACGCGAGATCGTACAACGTGTCATATCAGACGAGGTTATGCGGCGCCCTGCGATGCCGTCGGGCCCACGCGCAAGGGGCTGCACGTCGCCGGTCGCCTTGTGTCGTCCTGGGGATCCGCCGTCAGTCCTTCGGTCCGGTCGCGGCGCCGGGGATCGGCTGGTGGGCGGCGGCGTCGAACCGTCGGATGCGCGCGTCGGTCACGAGGAGATTCACAGGTCGATCGGTCGGACCGACGGGGAGGTTGGGGACGACCTGGATTTCGTAGGCCAGCCCGCAGGCGACGCCGGTGAACTCCGGGCTGGCAAGGAACCGGTCGTAAAACCCCCGCCCGCGACCGAGACGGTTGCCGTATTCATCGAAACCCAGTCCGGGCACGATCACCAGGTCGATCATCGACAGGGGAAAGGGTACGCCGCTGATCGGCTCGCGCAGGCCGAACTCCCCGGCGACCAGATCGTCCGACAAGGATTGAATCTCGACGGGGAGCATCCGCCGCTGCTCCCAGGACACCTTCGGAGCGACGACGCGCTTGCGGTCCTGCCAGCAGCGCAGGACCAGCGGCGTCGTGTCAATCTCGGTCGGAAGCGACAGAAAAACCATCACGACCTCGGCGCGCACGTACTCCGGCAGATCGAACAAGCGGTGACAGGCGCGGCGCGAGCCCACGTCATGCTCATCGGCGGTCATCGCCGCGAGCGTCTCCCGCAGTCGTTGTCGCAGCAGTCCTTTCGCCCCCAAAACTCTGCGCGCCCCTTTCCTCTGCACCCTTGACACCCACCGGTCCGCACCCGGTGATGAGGATCGGAATATACCCGGAACGTCAGACGGCGGACAGGGGGACGGCGCTTGCTCGCTCGCTTGCTGACGCGAACCAGCGCGCACCGCGGGAGCACGCTCGCGGAAGCGAGGAGCGTTCAGGATGTTCCGCGCGGTTCCCGCACTTGCGCCACCCTAATTCCCGCGTTCGCGCTGACGCACGTCCGCCATCTGGAGGAACACGCCGACCACGGTGGGCACCAGCAACACGAAAGGACCGACGATCGCGCTGTACTCGGACATCTGCTCATAAGTACCGCGCAACGTCGGTTCTGCGCGCACGAGGATCGCCAACCCGGAGATCATCAACACAGCGCCCTGAAAGGAGGTGATGAGGATAATGACCTGCTTCCGGTTGATCGCACACAGCGGCGTGACGACCAGCAGGGTCAGCGCCACCGCGATCCACAGCGGCACGCCCTCCAGTCCGACCGATTCGAGAAACATCCGCACCAGCCCCGCGCTGATCAAACCACCCAGAACCGCGATCGACTGATGCACGGGCGGAAAACTCGCCAGCCCGAGCGCCACGGCGCCGCCGACGCCGTAAAGCGCAGCCTGCGACGGCGTCTGCGCCAGCGCCACGCCCACCATCAGACCGATCAATGCGAAGGTCAGCACGACGGCGAACTTCCACATCCGCCACCCAAGCAGCATCATCGCCACGCCGGACAGCACAAAGGGAATCCCCGTCAGCGCGTCGCACGCATGAAGAAACGCCACCCAGTCGGATACTGATGTAATCACGGCTGTCGTCTCCCGTCCGCCCTCGACATCACCTGAACCTTCGCGTCCCGCTCCGCGGCCGCCCGTTGCGCCGTTTCGCGCAGCGCGTGCGGTCAACGAAGCGCGGGGCGCCGCGCCGGTAGTGCGGCGAGCGCCCTCAATCCACAAGAGTACGATTTCGCGCCAGGTGGACGCCCTTACTCCTGCAATCGCGCCCGGATAATCGCGGCGGACGCTGCATTTCAGGCGGATGTTGCCGGAAGGCGCCGAAGCGACGTGCCGCAACCCCAGGGTCTGGTATGCGGATTGCCCCGTTTTTCGCGAGGGGCAGACCTTGCAGGGCCGATCGCGCGCCGCGTCGAGGCCGCACAGGCGGAGGGTCGCCTTTTCAGGGAGGGTCCGGGCGTGGTGGAGATGACGCTCTACGGCCGGGGCGGTCAGGGTGGAGTGACGCTGGCGAAGCTGATCGCGACGGTGTTCTTCCGGCGCGGCGCTTATGTGCAGGCGTTCGGCGTGTACGCGGCGGAGCGGTCCGGAGCGCCGGTTCAGGCGTTCGTCCGCATCAGCGACGCGGAGATCACGAATCACAACCAGGTAAAGACGCCGGATCACGTCATCGTTCTCGATCGCACGCTGATCAGTTCGGCGATCGTCGAAGGACTCAAGCCCGGCGGGTGGATCCTGCTTAACACTCCCGAGCCTCCCGGGGCGTTCAAGGCGTTGCTGCCCGGGCGTCGCGTGGCGTGCGTGGACGCAACGTCGATCGCGGTTGAGGAGCGGCTCGGAACGCGCGCGGTTCCGATCGTCAACACGACCTTGCTCGGCGCGGCGGCGCGGATGTTCGACGTGCCGGTCGAGGAGGCGATTGCGGCGCTGGCGAACCTTCGCTTCGGCGAGTCCAACGTGCGGGCGGCGCGTCGGGCCTTTGACGCCGTGCGTCAAGAAACGCTTCCCGGCGCAACGGCGTCGCCGCCTCAGCGCACGGCGGCAGCGCCGCGGGACGTTCTGGATGACGCCGTCGGCGAGGCGCCGCGACTGCGCACGGGAAGCTGGGCGTCGCGTCAGCCGCATCGCCGGACGCTGACCCCGCCGTGCAATCGCGGGTGTCCGGCGGGCAACGAGGTGCGCGGGTTCGTCGAGGCGATCCAGCGCGGAGATCCGACGGCGGCGCTGGACGTCCTGCTGGAGACGACGCCGCTGCCCGGCGTGTGCGGACGGGTGTGTCCCGCACCTTGCATGAACGCCTGCAATCGGAGGCTTTTCGACGAGGCCGTCAACATCCGCGACCTGGAGCGTTACGCGGCGGACCACGGTACGCGCCCGCCGGCGGTGAGGCCCTGGCGGGCGGAAACCGTGGCGGTCGTCGGGTCCGGACCGGCCGGGCTTTCCGCGACGTATTATCTGGCGCGTCTCGGTTATCCGGTCACGTTGATCGAGGCTGGTGCGGAGTTGGGCGGATTGCTGCGCACCGGGATTCCGGAGTACCGCCTGCCGCGGGACGTGCTGGATGAGGAAATCCGTCACATCCTCGATCACGGGGTGACGGTATGTCATGAGCGCGTCACGCTTGCGTCCCTGGCGGAGCTGACGACGCGCTTCGCAGCGGTTTTCGTGGGGTCCGGGCTTCAGGCAGAGGAGCGGATCGACCTTGGTGAAGGCGGAGACGGCGTTGTCCTCAGCGGGTTGACGTTCCTCGACGAAGCGCGCCGTGGCGGAATCCGGCTCGACGGCGAGCACGTGCTGGTCGTCGGCGGAGGAAACACGGCGGTGGACGCGGCGCGGACGGCGATCCGTGTCGGCGCGGGAGACGTGCGCATCGTGTACCGCCGGACGCGCGCCGAGATGCCCGCGATCGGCGAGGAGATCGACGAAGCGCTGGAGGAGGGCGTCCGGATCGAGGAGCTTGCGGCGCCGGTCCGGATCCGGCGGGCGGGCGACGCGGCGCTGCTGACGTGCCGGCGGATGCGGCTTGGTGAACCGGGTGCGGACGGTCGTCGCGGCGTCGTGCCTGACGTGAGCGAGGACGGGTATTTCGATCTGCGCGGGGACCGCGTCATCCTGGCACTGGGACAGTCCGCCGATCTGCGCATCCTTCCGGAAGGGTCGCAGATCCGCGAGGGGGCGGCGCTGGTCGGTTTCGCGTCCGCACCGGTTTTTCTGGGCGGAGACTTCGCCACGAATGAGGGGACGGTTGCGGCGGCGATCGGAAGCGGTCGTCGTGCGGCGCTGCACCTTCACCGGGCGCTGACGGGGGAGGATCTTTTTCCGCCTGAACCGGCGCCGGTGGCGACGCCGGAGCACGTCACGATGCACATCTTCATGCCTGCGCCGGGCGCCCACGGGCGGGTGACGCCGGCTTCGGAGCGCCGGAATCCGTTCACGGAGGTTCGCCGCGGGCTTCCGGATGATCCGGTGTTCCACGTAGCCGAGGACGAGGCCGCGCGGTGCTTCAGTTGCGGCGTGTGCAATCAATGCGACCGGTGCGTCCAGTATTGTCCGGAAGGCGTGCTGGTGCGGCGCGGCGAGGAGTTTTTCTTTGATTACGGTCAGTGCAAAGGATGCGGCGTATGCGCATCGGTATGCCCGCGCGGCGTCGTGTACCTGACCGAACTCTGATCGAAAGGGAAGACAATGAACCGTCATCTTCTGGGAATAACCGGTGTGTTCATCACGGCGTGCGCGGCGGGGGCGCTGGTGATGTTCGGCGGCGCGTCCGCGGGCGCCGATCAGGACGTCGCGCGGAAGCCCGTCCTCTTCCGCATCGGGACGTTTCAGCGCGCCGACGTGATGGTCGCGTATCACCGCTCAAAACAACATGACGACGTGATGAAGGAGTTGATCCGGAAGCGCGACGAGGCGCGGGCGACGGGCGACGAGGCGCGGGTCAAGGAGCTGGAGACGCAGGGCGCCGCGATGCAGGAGCGGGCGCACCGTCAGCTCGCCGGTGAAGCCCCGATCACGAACATTCTTGCGCATCTGAAAGAAGCCTGGCCCGCGATCGCGCGTGAGGCGGGCGTGGACGCGATCGTCGAGGCGACGCTCTTTGCGAGCGAAAACGTCGAGACCGTCGATGTCACGTCGCTGGTGGTGAAGCAGTTCCCGTCGGCGCACCCCGACCGCAAACCCGCGGAGCCGAAGGCGGGCGGATGACGGAAGGAGCGAACGCATGAAGGCGCTGGTGACAGGGAATCATGCGGCGGGGCACGCTCTGGCGGCCTGCGGCGAGGCGAACCGGTCGGCGCGGGGATGCGCCGCCGGGGCGTACCCGATCACACCGCAGACGGAGATCATCGAGTTCCTGCGGGCGTTCAACTTCTCCCGCGGGCGCGTCGTGCCGGTCGAGAGCGAGCACAGCGCGATGGCGGTCTGCATCGGCGCGTCGATGAACGGCGCGCGCGCCTTCACCGCCAGCTCCGCCAACGGACTGGCGTACATGGTCGAGAACGTCTTCGCGGCCGGGTACCTCCGCCTGCCGATTGTGCTCGTCGCGGTGAACCGAACCCTGGGTCCGCCGTGGAACATCTGGGTGGACCAGGGCGACAGCCTGATGTTCCGCGACGCGGCTTGGATTCAGTTTTACACGGAGTCGCATCAGGATCTGGTGGACACGATCCTGCTGGCATTCCGCGTCGCGGAGGATCCGCGCGTGATGCTGCCCGCGTGCGTCGCGATGGATGGCTTCGTTGTCTCGCACACGTTGATGGGCGTCGAGCTTCCGGATCAGGTGCAGGTGGACCGCTTCCTGCCGCCGTGCCACGTGCCGCACCGGCTGCGCGTTGAACACCCGGCGACAATCGGCGGGTTGACGTGGCCGCGCGAGTCTGAACATCAGCGGCGGCGCATCCAGGACGCGATGGAGCGCGTGCCTCAGGTGCTGGAGGAAGCGCGGGACGAGTTTGAGGCGGTCTTCGGCCGCCGGCCCGACGGGGCGATCCGGGCGGACCACGTTGACGGCGCCGAGGATGTGCTCGTCGCCTGCAACACGATGGCGCGCACGGCGAGACGGTGTATCGAGGCGCGGCGGGAGCAGGGCGACCCGGTCGGACTGGTGAAGATCAAGCTGTTCAGGCCGTTTCCGCGCGACGCGATGCGGACGGCGCTGAAGGGCGTTCGTCGCGTGGGCGTGCTGGACCGGAATCACTCGCCGGGGTCCGGCGGCGTGTTCTGGGGCGAGGTGGCGGCGACGCTTCAGGGACGCGGCGACGTCGTCGTGCAGGATTACATCGTCGGGCTCGCCGGCGGGGACGTGACGCCCGAGTTGCTCGGAACCATCGCTGACGATCTGCACCGGCGCGAAGGCTCGGCGGAGCCGGTCTGGCAGGAGGTGGGGTAAGCGGGTTCGGCGTCCGGCGGTCAGGGTTCGGGGTTCAGTGCCCGGCGCTTGAGGTTGGCGGGGCAAGATCGCTGGAACTCAAAAAAGCGACGTGTCAGCGTTGCGCGGAGGCTGGTCATGACGACGTGTGCGACGGACAGACACACCGGAACCGACGCGCTGCCTTGCGCGGGGATCGACCCGTTGCTGCGGGCGGGCAATACGAACTGCGCCGGATGCGGCATGTCGATCGGGCTGCAACTGCTCGAGCAGGCGCTGGGCGCGGAGCGCCGACCCCTGCTGGCGATCCCGGCGTGTTGCGGGATCGTGACGGCCGGCGCCTTTCCGACCAGCGCCTACGGCGCGCCCGTGGCGGCGACGACATTCGCCAGCGCCGCCGCCGTCGCCACCGGGCTGGCGCTGGTCGGCGAACTCAACGGCGAGGACGCGCCGGTGATCTGCTGGGCCGGTGACGGCGGAACGTACGACATCGGCGTCGCCACCCTCTCCGCCGCCGCCGAGCGCAACGAAAACATCCTCTACCTTTGCTACGACAATGAGATTTACGGCAACACCGGGGGTCAACGCAGCAGCGCCACCCCCGAGGGCGTCGCCACCTCGACCACGCCGCGCGGCAAGACGGAGCGCAAGAAGGATATCGTCGCCATCCTGGCCGCGCACCGCATCCCTTATGCCGCCACCCTCTCGATCGCGCATCGCGACGACTTCCTTCGCAAGGTGCGCCTGGCGCTGGGGATGAAGGGGTTCCGGTTTCTGCTGCTGCTGTCACCCTGCCCGACGGGGTGGAAGTCCGAACCGCAGGAAAGCGTCGCGCTGATCGACCTGGCGGTGCGCTGCGGTCTGTTCCCCTTGTATGAAGTCTTCGACGGCGTCCGCTACCGCATCAACGTCCGCCCCGACGGCACATCGCCGCAACGGTACGTGGAGAGCCAGCGTCGGTACGCCGGGTCGTGCGCGGACCCGACGCGCATCGAGTCGCAGATCCGCGAGCAGTGGGCCCGCCTCGATCGTCTCGCCGCGGCGTTTCCGGCTGACGCGTCCGCCTCCCTGGCAGGCGCCGACCGTTAAACTCGACTTTTTAGCTTTTCCGAGGGCGGGTTCTGTGAATCTCGAAGGAAAACGCAGACGTTGATGTTGGGCAACACATCCCGGAAACCCGGGGGTTTCAAGTTCCCCAGCCGCACGCCTTGAAGCTTCTGATCATTCGGGAATCTCCCTCCTTCAGAAACGGCAGAAGTCGCGTCCCGAGTTTCCACCGGCCGCCGGTGCTCGGTGCTACGGATGTTCCGTCGTCGTGGCGCGACGTGCATTCGGAGCTGGAAGGGGCGGCGGGGCGGCGGGGCGGCGGGGCGGCGGGGCGACGGGGAACCACCGCACCGCCCGCACACCCAGCCGCTGCCGTGGTTGTTTCTTCGTCGCTGGAACGACTTTTTCTTCGCTGCCGGTGCGGCGACCTACGCGCCCTTGCCGGCGACCGGCAAAGGCGGCGGCGGTCAACGTCGTGTTTTACGGCGCGGCGCGGCAGAGCGCGGCGCCGCTGCATCGCGCACGGCATGCGGAAGCGGCGCCCCCGGCGAGGATGTCCCCCTCGAGCGAGGGGAGTTGGGCATCCCTTGCTTTCGCACCGGATCGCGAAGCTCTGCTTCGCAAGGGCGGACCGGGGGTCCGGGATGCGGGAACGCAAAGCCTCGCTGCCCGCCCCGCCGCGTTGCCGCAAGGCCGGGTATCCGAGGTCGAGGCACGAGTTGAGCCGACCGGTGATCCGCGCCCGCGTATCTCCGTTGTGCCGACTTGCCTTCGCTTGACCGGTTGCGCTTCCCTGAATAATCTAGTTGGAGAGTTGCGCTCGCGCTCGGCTGGCTCTGCGACCTCGCGGAACGGATCCGAACGCCGCATCACGTGCTTTCCCGGATCGCCTCCCCGAAAGCACCGCAGGGCAGGTAGCTCAGTTGGTAGAGCAACGGACTGAAAATCCGTGTGTCGGCGGTTCAAATCCGCCTCTGCCCAGTCCCCTTCCGCGAGACCCGGCGCATCAGGAGCCCGGTTCCTGCGCTGTTACGCCTGTCCCGCAGCCCCGGATGACGGGCGCTTTGCGGCGCGGAGTGCGCGGCGTTACGGGTTGGCGGCGTCGTAGAGGGCCTGGATGTCTTCGGACCAGATGTCGCCGGTGGCCCAGGTGTGTCCGCCGGTGAGCGTTTGACTCTGATGCCCGTAGCGCTCAAGCACCTTGCGGACGAACTCGGTCTGGACTTCCCTGGTGAGCTTGCCCGAACCTTCGGTGCGGCCGTAACCGAGGATGTCGGGAACGCCTTCCGGTCCCCACGTGTTGGTGTCGCGGTTGAGGGCGACGGCGTGTTGAAGCCCGAAGCCGTGGAGCACTTCGTGGAAGTGTCCGGATCCGGCATGCTTGAGGTTGCCTTTCTTGTCGACGTAGATGTTGGCGTTGTCGGCGGTGCGGCCCGGATCTTCGCCGAACCAGCAGGTTTCGCCCGCATTCGGGCTGCACTCTCCCCAAAGCCCCGCCTTCTTTTCATCCTCGGTGCGGCGCCGGAAGCGCAGGACGGTGACTTGGTTGATATCTTCAGGGGTGGGGTTGAGCGCGTCGGGGTTTTTCTCAACGACCTTGAATTTTGCTTTGACGGAGAATGTGCCCCAGTCGTGGGCGGTGTTGCGCGGGACGCGCTTCTCGAACTCCTTCTGAAGCTTGCGGGCGACCTGCTCGGCGCGCTTCGCGTCCCACTTTCCGCGCGGATGCAGCCACTTGTACATGTCGGTGGATTTGTCGAAGTAGACGTAGACGGTGGACTCGATCTTGTAATCGACCTGTCCGTCGTCACCGTAGTGGATCGTGTGCTTCGCGGCGTGACCGTCCGGGTCGAAGCGGGTGACGGGATTGTCGAGGGCGTAGGCGTAGAGATTGTTCTCGAGGGGGGACGCGACCCCGGTGGTCGGCTCGCCCTCGGCGAACATCGGGTCGGGGGTGATGAAGCGCCCGGTAAGGGCGTGATAATGCCGCGCGCCGAAGTAATGAAGCCCGCTTTCGTCGTCCCGCTCCTTGTCAATGAACTGGTAGAAGGGGTCGAAGGGGTCGCCGGCGTGATGAACGTGGCGGAGGCGTCCGTAAGGGTCGTTGTAGAATTCGGAGACGAGCACGCCCGCGGCGTCGGTGACGAAGCTGGCGGATCCGAGGTGATCGGCGTGGTAGAAGTAGACCGGGCCGGGCGCTGGCGCGGTGAGCGTCAGGTCTTCGTCGCTGACGATCCAGTACCCTCGACCGGGTTCTACCACCGCGAGCGAGTTGACGTAGGTCGGCGCGCCGGGGTTGAACGTCGTCCACGTCCGCGTCGCGCCGGCGTAGGCCCACAGCCCCGTAATTCGCGGATGTTGAGCGAGCAGGTCTTCGAGGGCGCGGTTCGAAAGCCCCGGAAACCCGAGCAGCGTCGGCGTGTTCGCGGGGACGTGAAGGCTCGCATTGCTGACCGGACCTTCTAGAACGAGCTGTGCCGGGGTGATCATGTCCAGCCAGTATCCGACGCCGGGGCGCAGGGAGGTCAGCGTGTTGCTCTGACCTCCGGGGACGAAGATGAGGTAACCAGCGCCGTCATGCGCGTACACCGCGCGGTAAAGACCGTCGATGCCGGCCAGGATGTCCTCCGGGTCGGTTGAACCGGGGTCCACCTGAAAGCTGATGAGGTTCCAGCCGGGAGCGAGATCGACGTGCTGCGCGGCGACCGGGGGGGCGGGCATCGCACCGTCCACGCGGGCGCGGCGGGACTCATCGGCGAAGACGTACTTGATCAGGCGGTCGTCGCGGACCTCCGCGCCGTCGCCGATGTACGACGTCTGCACGCCGTCGATGCGCTTGATGACGCGGCGCCCGGCGTAGTCATACAGATAGCGGATGTCGCGCCCGTCAATGACAACGCGCCCCAGGCGATCGGCGAAATCGTAGACATACTCGTCGCCGTCGTTGTCGATCAGGTTGCCGTTGTCATCGTAGGCGAAGCGGCGGCGGCGCTCGCCGTTGTCGGTGCGGGTGAGGGCGTGAGGTCCGGGCGGGTCTCCGGGGGCGCGGCCGACGCGGCCGCTAGTCCCGCCGGACCCGCCGTAGCGCATCTGCCCGAGATGGACGTCGTCGTTGTCGGCGTCGTCGCTGGTCTGAAGGGCGAGGTTGCCGAGGCGATCGTAATCGTAACGGATCGCGGGGAAGCCCATCCCTGAGGCACGGGTGAGGCGGTAGAGGTTGTCCACGGTGAACGCCGCAGTCATGTTGCGCGGGTCGTCGCCCGGCACATCAGTTCGTCCGTCATCAACGCCGAGGATGTTGCTGACTTGATCGTACTGGTAGGCAAGATCCTGAAGCACGGCGCCCGGTGCGTCTGTCGCGAGGTGCGTCAGGCGCTGGCGCGGATCGTACGCGTAGCCGGTGATGACGCCGCTGGACAGAAGGCACGTTTCCTTCCGACGGCTGGGCGCATACGTCAGTTGCTCGACGAATCCGGGAACGCTGACAAGCAGCCCGCGGGCGTCGTAGGCGTAACGCACCGCGCCGCCGTCCGGGAAAGTCATCTGCACGGTGCGCCCGAGATTGTCGAGAAGCATCCGACTGATGTAGTCCCGCCGCGAGCCGTCGGGCTGGATGATGCGCTTCACGACGGTCTCCAGATCGCCGAAGGCGTTGTACCCGAGCACCTCCTCGCCGGTGAGGTCCGCAACCCAGCTCAGTTTCCCGCGCTGACGGGCGAGCGCCGGAAAGTCCGGATGCGGGGCGTCGTAATGATAGGCGACGTCGGGAGTGCGCCCGGCGCTTAAAGGATGTCCGTCGTCGAGATAGTCTTCCGAGAGAAGGCGGCCTGCGGCGTCGTAGGCGTAGACGATCTCCTGTCCGAGGGCGTCCTCCCGGCGGAGGAGGTTACCGACGGCGTCGTAGGTGTACGTGACGTGTCCGCGATCCAGATCGTTGATGAAAAGGCGGCGTCCCAGCCCGTCGTAGCGCATGTACTTGACGTTGCCGCCGGCGTCTTCGACCTCCGCAAGTTGCGCCGGGAGGGCGTAGCGGTAGCGGGTGATGAACGTTCCCGAGTCCGTCTGTGAAAGCGTCTCGAGCTCGTGAACCTCAGTCACGCGACCCAGTCCGTCCGAGTACGTCGTGACCGGGGTGTCGGCGTGCGATCCGCCAACGTTGTCCTCCGCGTCATACTGCCGGACGGCGAGGGGCAGATAAACCGTCGTGGCACGGGCGCGCGCGCCGTCCGCATCAGGGGGACTGAGCGTCTCGATGACGCGGCCGAGGGCGTCGTAGCGCGACGTCGTCGCGGGAGTTTCCGGAGGTGGGGCCGACCACGTCCCGCTGCCGCCCGTGTAAGGCATGAAGGATTGACGGGGCAGGCCGCGCGCGTTGTACAACGTTACGTCGCGCATGACCGGTCCGCCGGTCTCGAACGTCCCGAGGGGGCGCCCGAGGCCGTCAAAAAAGGCGCGCACCGAGACGTTCGGCGCGCCGCCGACATTGTCGCGCAGGACGGTGCGGATCGAACTGATCGGCGCTGCAAGCTCATAAATGTAGCGGCGCGTGGGTCGGCCGCCGCTGTCGCCGGGGCGAAGTTCATCCACCAGCCGCCCGAAGACGTCGAACGTGAACCGCGTGATCTGCCCGTTGAAGTCGGTGAGCGACTTGACGACACCGAAGCGGCGATCGTATTCGGCGTCGATCGTCAGATCAGGCTCACCCTCACCCAGAACGATGACCTCTTGGACAGGAAAGACCGGGAAATCCGCGTCGTAGACGATGCGGCGGTCATTCTCGTTGGCGTCGCGGATGACGATGGGGTTCCCGAAGGCATCCACCTCCTGCCGGAACGTGTCCACCACGCCGTCCGGATCTCGTGGGTCGCCGACGGCGAAGGAACGCTCGGTCAGCGGAGGAACCGGGCCGCCGGAGACGAGGGCCTGCGTCCGGTGCAGGACACCGCGCCCGCCGACCTCTCCGAGCGGCAGACCGACGAAGGAAGCGCCATCGTAGAAGTTGCGTGTCTCGCTGACGAACGCGCCTCCGGGACCGCCCGCCGACTGCACGACCCGGCTGACGCGATCGACGATCCACGCCGGTTCGTTGAGGGCGTACTCGAAGGCCGTGTGAAGATCGTCATCCGGGTTGGCGAGGTCGCCTTCGCTCCACTCAAACAGTGCGTTGCCCAGCGGCGACAGGTCGGCGCGAACGCGGATCGTCCGGCTCAAAGCACGCCCCTGCTCGATGAGGACGCGGTCGGTCAGCGTCTGCGCCGACTGCCGCACGTCGCGTCGGTAGCCGTCGGCCGCGCGGTAACCGTCGCCCAGCAGATCGACGAGCGCGCCGCCGTCCGCGCGGCAGAGGTCGCGGATCCTCCACGTCGCAAGCGTCCGCTCGAAGACCGCCGCGTCATCGGCGAACCCGCCGTCGCGCAGGGGATCATCCGGCAGGGCGGTGCTTTCGCTCCAGATTTGCACGCCTTTGAGCGGCTCTTCTTCGCGGCCCGTCCAGAGGTCGCCCTCCTCGTCCACCTCCCCGTCGCCGTCGTTGTCGACCCCGTCCGGTGCGCCGGTGTGAAACGCATGACGCAGAACCTGCGTGGGCGCGTCGGAACCGCCGAAGCGCTCGTCGCCCAGGTTGATCTGCTTGACGAACGCGAAACCGCGGAACTGGTGTTCGACCGGGTCATAATACGCATCGCGGTAGACGAAGTGCGTGACATATTCGTCGCCGTCAGAACCTTCGTCGAGATAACCGTCGAGATCCAGGCCGATCGCCGTGCGCGTCTCGGCGACGACATGAACCGGGAAAGGCGCGTGCATCGTCCACGGGTTTCCCGCAAGACCGGCCTCAACGGCCAACTCGCAGGTCGTGCGGTAAGCGATCTTCGTTTTACGCCCGTATCCGTTGTCGATGAGCGTCAGCAGATTCGCATGCGAGGTTCCGCCGATGAGTTCACCCAGATCCACGCACATCAGCCGCGAAGACGGCAGCGAGGAGTCCGCGTAGATCAGGTCCGTCGTCCCGCTGCCGTTCAGGTCCGCCCAGTGCGCCGTCGCGCCCGGCGTGACCGGCAGGTCGATCACCACGCGGGAGGTGTCTAGCCGGTCGTCGCCTAAGTTCTGCCAGAACCAGAGTTCGTCGCCCCGAGCGCGCTCGACGACGAGATCGGCCAACCCGTCGCCGGTGATGTCTTCCAGGCGGGCGCGTTCCAGGTTGCCGCCGGGCCGGTCATCCAGCGCGCGATCCGGCAGGCGCATCTCACGCCGAGCGCTGAACCGCGCATAACCGCTGCCGGGCCACCAGAGGACGCCGGCGGGTGTGATCTTCGCGACGTCGGGCACACGGTCGCCGTTAACGTCCACGAGGAACACTCCGGGGTCGGAGAACTCGACGGGGCGCGACCCGTCGCGCGGGGCGTCCGTCAGGATCGGACCGGTGTACGTGCCGTCGCCCTGATTATACCACGCCAGTAACGCGCCGTTGTCGCTTTGCAGAACGTCAATCCGCTTGTTCAGGCTCAGGTCTGACATGCGGACGTTGCGGTTGCCGATGCCGAAAGGCGCAGGCGGCGGACGGTGACCCGCGAACATGCGCCGCCCCGCCGACCAGCCCACGCGACCGGTGCTCGCGAAATACTCGACCTCGTCATCCGAGCCGGCCGTCACCAGATCCGCCACGCCGTCGCCGGTCATGTCCGCCAGGTGAACCTTCGGTGACGCCAGATCGTACGTCAGCGCCCGCGGCTCCTGCGCTTCGACCGGGATCGGTCCCTCGAACTCAATCCACGCGGCGTCGCCTTCGCGGCGCAATCCGCGGTTGAGATAACCCGTGTGCCCCGTCCCCGTCACCAGCAGGTCCGGCAAGCCGTCCGCGTCGAGGTCCGTCAACTCGGTGTGCTCACTGTCGAGCGCTTCGGACGGCTCGCCGCGCGTTTCAATCACCGCGCCGGCTGCGGAAATC
This sequence comes from Phycisphaerae bacterium, assembly GCA_013360585.1. Classification (GTDB taxonomy): domain Bacteria; phylum Planctomycetota; class Phycisphaerae; order UBA1845; family UBA1845; genus JABWBH01. The sequence continues at coordinate 72,535 of JABWBH010000005.1, forward strand.
GGCGCGGAGCCGTCCCCGGATCGGAACGCGCTGTATTCGAACGTGGTGGACGGCAGCGCGCTGACCCCGTCAGCGCCGATCGTTGTGACCCGGCTTAGCAGCGACCAGTGCGGGTGCGCCGCATACGCCAGCTCGTAACGCCGGATCAGTTCGCCGTCATACTGAACGTCAACCCGCGACAGCCGCTTCGACGTGCGCACCGGGAAACCGGACCGGTAATCCACGAAAACGTCAGACCGGTCCTCGTACATGAAATGCACCCGGTAGCGGTGCGCCCAGGGTGGCGGGCCCGGTGCGTACTCGATCTCGCTGAGGTAGATCCGCCGGTCGTTCGCGTTCGGCAGGACGTAGCGGTACTCGACGACGTTGCCGTGCGGGTCGGTCTGACGTTCGAGGCGCCACGCGTAGACCTGCGTCCCGTCGGCGCTGGTCAGACGCCCCTGCGGCGTGACGCCGAACTCAAGACGCACGCCGTCCTTTGTATGCGCCTCCCAGTGCGACCCGGTGAAGCGGTAGCGAACGTAAAGCCGCTCAACCTTCGCCAGCCAGTAACCGTTTTGAAGCGGAACGAGCTCCTCCCCGTCCATCCCGAGGAACCGATCCGGAATGTCTTCGCCGTCGGGGAATTGTCCGTAACGCGGCAGACCCTCGTCCACCTGGCGCCGCACGCTCCCCGGCTCGAACGACCAGCCCATCCCGGCCTCGCCGAACCCGTCGCCGCCGTCGTAACGCAAGGTCAGCGTCGGCGTCAGTCCCGCAACGCCGCGGGGCAGCATCAACGCGACGGAATGCTGCGCCGTGCCCGAATTGAGGATCGGTTGAAAGGCGTCGCCCAGCCCTTCAAGAGAGCCTGGACCGGCGGGGCGGGAGATCGCCTGCGCAGAGACGCCGTTTTTGTCGGTCGGAGTTGCGACAGCGCTCGGCGCCCGCAGGGCGGCATACGCCAGCAACAACACGATCAGGCTGCGCGACATGATTGCGGTCTCCGCGCGGGGCGCGACACGATCAAGGACAGGCGTAATCTTTCGCCTTGACGACCCCGCAGCCCCACGCCGCCGTCGCGGTTCCGCTTTCGCCGGGTGCGCGATCCTTGAACTTTTCCTTGGCTTTGCCGCGGGTGTTCAGAACTCCGGACTTGGCGTCACCCGTCGTCAGGTCGATCTGGTAAGCATCACCCGGCATGCCGCGCACCAGCTTGACCGTCAACGTGATTTTCCCGCGTTTCTCGACGCACTTCGCGGCGCCGATCTTCTCGTCGCCGGTGCAACCCGAACTCGCTGACAGATCTCGCGCCTCGATCGCTCCGGCCTGCGTCAGCGGGTACGTTCCGGCTTCGAGCTCCGCGCCGTCCCGCGTTCGGATCAGAAGCGTCGCCGTCTGACCGACCAGGCCGGCGTCATCGCTTTGAGGCCGGCCGTCGGCGAGGGACTCAAGGCGCAGACGCAGCACGTAGTTGTCCCCCGCGCCGGGGAGGTCGCCTATCTGATAGGCCCCGATCGGATCGCGCACTCCTTCAATACGCGCAAGGACCGTCACACCGTCCCCCGCCCGGACCTGCACGCCGTTAATGAACGCCCGCCCGTGCAGCGTCGCCGGAGGTTCGGGAATGCCCGCGACCGCCGACAACGCCAGAGCCGCCGCCGGAACGAGTGCGACCCGAAACCGTGTCAGATACGACGTCGCCCGCACATCAGCACCCCTTCCGGAACACGCGCCGCGACCGCAACAACCCCAGCCCGGCGAGCATCATCGCGAAGTTGGAAAACCCCAGCGCCCCGCACAACCCGCCGCCGGCGCCGCATCCTTGCGACAACCCGCGCCCCGCGGTGCGTCCGTCCTCCAGCGCGCTTGAAGACACGCGCAAGTCAACCTGCGTCGCCTGCCCGCTTGACGGCAGCGTCGCCTCGGCCGCGAAGACCTCGACGCCCCCGGTCGGCTGCACATAAAGCCGCACGCTTTGTCCGGATGCCGCGGATGAGACGCTCGGCGTCGTCCCGTCCGCGGAAAACGCCTGCGCCACGTGAAGCACGTAACGCGTACCGGTCGCGGGGACGTCGCCGAGGCGGTAAGCCGCAAGCGGTTCGGTGAACCCCTCCGCGCGAACGACGACGCCCAGTCCCGAGTCGATCCCGGCAGGTTCGCCGTCAACGTAAACCTGCCCGAAGAGGATCGCGTCCGGGCGGGGAATCTCTCCCTGCGCGACCACCGGCGAAATGATCAGCAAACCCAGCGTCAGCCCTTGTTTTCTCATTGCATCAACCTCCGAATCCTCACGAGTGCATCCGCCCCGCGCCGCGACGTAGTCTGATGTTCCGATCGCACCGCCGGTCCTCAATTGCCCGGGAAGCTCCCGCTGTAGCCGTATAACTCGAGGGTCAGCTTGATGTCCCGGACGCCGCTTCCGAACTCGCCGTTGATGAGCAGATCGATCCCGGCGTCGGGATCCTCGCCCAGTAACTGCGACCCCGGGATGATCAGGTACCACTGCGAGTTCCAGATCGACCTTCCCGTCAGACGGTGGCTCAGGTCACACGCCGCTTCTGTCAGCGGACAGGCCGTGACCGTCGGAATGCGCCGTCGATGCACCATCGAAGCGGCGCCGCCGGTCAGCGTGTCCCAGGGCATCCAGTCCGGCGCGTGCAGATCGCTCTGACTGATCGGGAAGGGCACCGGCATCATCTGATCAAGCACCGCCCACTGCCGCAGCGACCCGTCCGTCGGAACACGCATGATGTCCGCCCCCGCCGGGATCAGATACACATGCACCTCGCGGTTCAGCGGCGGCGAGGCGTAAGACTGGCTTAAGCCCACGTTGAACGACTGAATCTTGATCGCAAAGCGATCCGGCGGGAGGATCTCATCCCCGCTGGAGTTGTGCCCGAAGAGATTCAGCCCGGACGCCAGCGTCGTGCTGAAGGGGATCACGATCCCCGGCTCCGGCGTCTGCGCCGGCAGCAGCGGCTGACAGAACTGACGGTACACCGGGAGAACGTTGATGTCCGCCACGACGTGGCTGGTCAGCGTCTGCCGCCACGCCGCATCGTAGGCCGTCGTGTTCGGCAGGCGGAATAACTCCCACCGCAGGCTGAACGTGCGCTGGAACGCGTCGCGGTTCGACAACCCCAGCTCGCGCCGCAACACCTCGAAGTTTGCCTGCATCTCCGCCAGCTTCCCCGCCAGCCCGTTGCCCACGTAAGGCTGACCGCCCTCGATCACGCCGAGACTGCGCTCCCGGGCGATGTCGTCGAGAAACCGCCGCCCGCCCATCGCGTCGCCGCCCAGAAGATTCGTCTCGTAGTCGTACGCCTTCGCCGCCAGCAGCACATACCGCGCGGCCAGGTCGTACTGCGACCGGTACTTCTGCAGGGCGTCATTGCGGAACACGCGGAACGCCAGGTCGCGGTAGCGGTACTGCGTCACCTGATCCGCCGTCCGAGACCGGAACGCCGTCCGCTGCTCCAGCAGGCGGACGCCGCGCCCCACCGCCGACTGATACCGCCCCGTCGCCTGCTGGATCGCGTCCTGAAGCGTGTACAACTCGACGCGCAGCACCGACAGCTCCCGCAGCATCTGCTTGAGCAGCACGACCTGCTGGTGCTCCTGATAGGCGTCTTCGATGCCCGCCATCGCGATCTGCATCTCCTGTGGCAGCAACTGCTGCTCGCGCAGATACCCGTCGATCTTCCCTTCCTCGTTCTTCGCCTGATCCTGAAGGTATTCCGCCGCAAGATTTCCACCCTGAAGGACGGCCGCCCGCGCCAGCGACGTGAGGTCGCCGCCCGCGGCAAGCCCCGCGATCAGCATCTTCGGAATCGCCTCGACGACCGCGTTGATCGAGAACTTCGTGATCTCCGCGGCGAGGCGGAAGTCCCGCGCCTTCCCGCGGGCCTCGTCCATCATCTGCCAGAGTTCCTTGTGACGGCCGAGGCTGCCCTGCATGACCGACAGGCTCGACTCATTGACGTTGAACAAGTGCTGCAGAAGGCGCCCCTGATCCTCGATATTCTCGATCTGCCGCTCAAAGCGCTCGACGGTCTGGAGATAACGCCCCAGCGTCTGAAGAATCTCGCCCCGCGCCACCTGGATCTCGCCCGGCTCGGGACGGTCGCCCCAGCTCTCGGGCTTGACCAGTCCGAGTCCGTCCGAATCCACGAGGAACTGAAGCGGGTATTCCCCCAGCCCCTCGAGTTGATCCCCCGCGTCACCGAGAATCGAAAAGTCCGGCCTCTCGAACACCACCAGCAGGGTGTGCGTCCTGCCGCGCTGGGTCCGCGTGTGATCGTCGCCGGTCAGGACAGCCGACTCGTCGGTGTAATCGAAGTGGAAGATGTCCGGACCGTCGTACCCGTCCGGGTACGCGCCGCCCACCCCGATGTCCTCCGAATACGGACGACCGAAGATCTCGATCAGTCGCGCCTTGTAATCCAGTTCCGACTGCTCGACGAGATCCTCGAAATCGCCCAGACTGTCCTGCATCGTGCGCAGACGCTGCGTGCTCTCGTTGGCGTAGTCGAACGCGGTCGCGGCGTTGTTCAGCGCCACCAGCGCGGACTGCGACCACTGATCGAAGTGCGTCACGCCCTCGGCCACGTCGCCCGGATCCAGCGAAAACGGCACGACGTTCGCCGCCAGTCCCAGCGGATTCAGCCCTGCGTCCGCCTGATCGAGGACGCCTTGAATCTCGCCGTATGACGCCGCGATCTCGCGCAGCTCGCGCACCGTCGTCCGGTCGATCTTCTGAATGCCCTCGTGGATCGTGTCCTCCGACGGCAACAAAGCGTTGGCGACGATCCAGTCCAGGTACGCGCCCTGACCCGCGCGGCGCCCCCAGTCCGCAAGACCCCACGCCCGCGCCGCGTCATGCCGATCCGGATAGCCCGCCTGCGCGTCGATCGGTTCGGACGACGCCAGCCGGCGGAACGTCAGCGACGTCAACGCCGCTCCCGTCCGCACCCGCGCCGCCGCCGCCGCCGCCAGCTTCCGCTCGTACATGAACCCGACCGGAACCGGCTGACCGTGGACCAGCACGTCCTCCGTCGTCACGATCCAGTCAAAGATCGGGTGCGTCAGCAGAACGTAGAACTTCCGCGTCGCCGTCAGGTAGTACCCCCAGGCGTCGCCGTGACCCTGCGGATATGTCCGCACGGCCTGCTCGACATCGAGCATCTGATAATTGTTCGCGTACGCGACCTGTCCGTTGCCGCTGGTGAAGTTCCAGGGCAGACGGTTGTCCACCGTGGCGATCATCACGCCGTCCGCGTCATAATCCGGATCGCGCGTCTGACTGCGACCCCGCAGCAGCGCCAGCTCCTCCTCCAACAGCGAGGCGACCTGCTCCTCGAAGCAGAACACCGCATGCGGGTCGTAGCTGGCGGGCTCGAGATTCTGATCGGCGAACGTCCCCACCGTCGGATCCATCGCGTCCGCGAACGCCTCGTTCCCGAGGAGCATATTGAGTTCGGAAATCTTGCCGCTGACCAGCAGCAGTGCCTGCGTCACGCCGTCGGTCGTCAGGCCCTGGTCGATGCTGAACGACCGCGCCCGACGCAGCACCGTCTCGTAAAGCTCGATCAGCCCCACCTGGTCGATGTTGTCCGGCGAGCAATTCAGCGGCACCGGGTCGACAAAGCGTTTCCCGGCCTGACGGATCATGTCCACGTAGGTCGCCGCGTCGTTGAGGTGAAACTCCTCGACGCGCTGGTCGAAGGCGTTCAGCCCGCGGATCACACGCTTGATCCAGCCCTCCGCCAGTTGCACCGATGTCCACGGGCTGATCTGCGTGTTTTGCCCGCCGAGGTTGTCCGCCCAGTCGTCGTACGCCCCGCCTTGGTCCTCGTTGCAGTCGCCGGTCTCGCGGCATCCGCAACCGGGGTAACCGCGGTAACGCACGCGCCAGTACGTGTCCTGAAGCGTAAAGAGCGACGCCCCCTCGATCAGCACCTCTCGCAGCCCCGCGCCGTTCTCGTACCCGCTCGGCGGGTTGTAATCATTCCACGTCGCCAGTTCGGGCGCCGTCGAGTCATAATCCAGCGACCACTGCCACTGATAATAAAGCCTTTCAGGTTCGCCCCCCGCGTCGCCGGAGAACTGGAGGATCAGCTTCTCGCTCAGCGGGCACTTCGGCTGCACGACGTTGATCCGACCTTGATCCGGCGGACACTCGACGCGCCAGACCTCGACGCTGACGGGCAGCCCCGCGTCCACGCATTCCTGATCGTTCTGGAACGCGAACGTGACCCAGCCCTCGGAGACATTCTCATGCGCCAGCGAGATGAACTTGCTGGCGCCGGCGTTGACAAATCCCGGCGCAAGCTGCTCGCGCGACAACGTGTGAAGCTCGTTCACGGCGTCGCACCAGTGATTGACGCTCTCGCAGTTCGCATCCAGAAGAAGGAGAAACTCCCGGTCCCGCTCGGTCATCACCCCGCGGAACACGATCCGGCTTTCCGCGAAATCGTAGAACACGCGGTCCGGCCACTCTCCACCGCCGCCGATCTCCCCGGAATACAGATGCGGCGGAAGCGCGAGCAGGTCCACATCCAGGAAGGGGTAGTCCACGCCCACCTCGCGCCGCGGATCCAGCACACGCACCGCCGGCGTATCCGACCGGATCCACGTCGAGTCATGCAGAATCTCGATCGCTCCGCATTGTCCGCTCTGATCGAAGCTCGCCCCGACGTGACGCAGCGGCGCGCAGGGGAAATCCTCCGGATACGTGCAGTCCGGCTCACCGTTTTGATCGAGGTCTTTACCGTCGATCGGAGGCCAACTCGGGTCATAAGCCACCGGCCAGGGGTCCGCGCCGTTGCCGCCGAATCCCCCCGGACCCCACGTCAGCCACGGCTGACAGCCGTAATCCGCCGCCCAGTTCTCCCAGATGAAGATTTCGGCCACGCTGTTCCGCGACTGACCGTCGTCCGTCGTATCTTCGATCGCCCAGATGCCGCCCTTGCGATCCACCCACAGCGCTTCTCCCGTCACCGCCTCGACGTAGGTCAGCGGTTGCGGCGGGTTTTGATCGTCCTTACAGACCGCCGCCCCGAAATTCACCGGAAACAGCGGGTCGATCGGCAGGCCCGCGACGACGTCGAAGTCGATCTCGCACACGCAGTCCTTGTCGCTGTCGCAGTCGTCCCCCTCGCTCCACCCGCCGAAACACTTGCCGTCGTCGCCGCACCCGCACTCGGTGTCGAGCGCGCGGTAATCCGTGTAATAAAAATCATCCTGACCCGACTCGGCGAGCACGCTGTGAACGCCCATCTTCCAGCGTGATTCCGGATGATCCGGGTGCGGATATTGCACCAGCACCCACGGATGCCCCGTCTGCACGCGCCACGGGTTGTCATTGCGCACCGCCCAGACCCGCAGCTTCCCGCCGACCGGCAGCAGGATTGCGTGCTCATCGTTCGGGTTCCAGCCCGGGGTCGTAGACTCGCCGTGTCCGCTCTGGGCGTTGAACGTGCCGACGTTGTAGATGCGCGATCCCGGCGGGTAACCCTCCGGGTCGTCGGGGTATCCGTCGGCGCCGCGCCGCGATGCGATCACGATCCGCCCGTCGTCCTGAAGCCAGTCGGCGTCGTACGTCACCACCTTGTTCGGCCAGAACAGTCCGTCCACGTACGCGCTCTCGCGCATCCACCACGCTTCGAGCAGCCCGTGCTCGGCCGACGTGTTCACCGGGAAAATCTGCCCCGTCTGCGCGAGGATCTCGGCGGCATGAGGGCTGTCCGCCTGATTCCGGCGCAGGTAGAGGAACCCGAAGGAGAAAGTTCGCGCCTCGTCGTCGAAGTAGTCTTCGCAGTCGCCGGCGCATCCGCAATTGTTCCCCACGCAGTCGAGCTGCGTCCCGATCGGCCAGGCGACGGCCGTGTCCTGCGCCGCCAGCACCTTCGGATGCGTACGATCGTACGACTCGATCACCTCGAAGAAGACCTCGTCGCCGCAGTTCGACACTTCGTCCGGTTGACGATCGATGCGCAGGACCGTGTAACCGGGCTTCCGCGCTGCGAAGAATCCGTTGGTGAAGTGTGACAGCGGTGGCTCGCCCCCGGTGAATCCCTGCTGATACAGGATCTCCGCGCTGCAGTAGAGGTCCGCCTGCCGCAGGTCCACGAGCGAGCCTGCGGGGATCTCCCCGCGCTCCGCCGCGACGTCGATCACGTGAAGCTGCGGATCGAGCGGCCAGTCCGTCGTGTACCGCAGGACCGCCGACGGCCAGCAGTTCGCAATCCCCGTCTCCACGTACCAGCCTACGATGAACGCTAACGAGTCCGACTCCGGCCGGATCGGGTAAAGCTCCAGCTCCTTGCGAGCGTGCTGCCACGCCACCGGCACCCCCTCGCGCAGGTGATTGCGGATCACGACCGCCCGGCAGTAATCACCCGGACCGCTCGGCGTACTGACCTTGCGCCCGATCGGGATCGCGCCGTTGCTGAGCGGTCCGTCATACCGGGTCGCCCCCTCGCTCGTCACCGTCAGCACCTCGAGTCCGACCAGCGGGCCGCCGCGATATCGGTCATACCGCAGCACGACCATCCCGTCCGGACAGTCAGCCGACACCTGCACCTGCCCGCTCGGGAGGATCATCACGTCCGGCTCCTGCGGCGGATCGTTCTCGTCCTCCGGGACGTTCTCCCGGATCAGAGCGTTGTATTGCACCGACACGTGATACAGTTGGTTGAGCGTAACCCCCGCTTCGGGGTAGGCCTTGTAAAACCTGACCCCGGCTACCGGATACCCCCGGACCGCGCCGTCCACGTCCTCACGCACGCACTTGCCGACGCGGTAGGTCGCGACGCGATCGAGGTAGGCGTGATCGTTCGGGTTCTCCTTGTACTTCCAGTTGATCGTGACCGTGACGCCGGCTTGCCCGGCGAAGATCGCCTGGCGCACGCAGTCGCCGCCGGCGTCCGTGACGCAGTCGTGATGAAACGCGGCCGTGGCGGGCGCAACACCGCCGCTTTCGATCGTCGCCAGGACGTCCACCTTGGACGCGATGTCCGCCGGCGGCGGAAGTTCGTCACCGACGCAGTAAGGGAACAACTCATACGGACCCATGTCCACGATGCCGTCGCCGTCGCCGTCGTCGCGCCCCGTGTCGTCCACTTCTTCGTTGTCAATGAACCTCGGACTGCCGTCGAGTTCCAGCGGAAGGTTCTCCCGGGTGTCGCCGTCGCCGTCGAGATCCCAGAGGTCGTCCCAGACCGCGACGTTGTCGCCCGCATCCGTGCAGGGGGAGTCCGACCGCAGGCGGTAGTCATTCAGCCTCCAGTCCCGTCCCGGAACCACGTCGGCGAAGCGCGGATCAACGTCGAGGTTCCCCTCGCCCCTGAATCCGCCCATCACGTCGGAATACGTGATGAACAACTCGCTTTCGAAATCGGTGACCAGCGGGGCCGGTCCGTTGTTCCAGAAGATGCAGCTCGTGAACGTCAGGTCGGTCGAGTTCCACGCATAAAGGGCGCCGCCCGCCTCCGTCGCAACGTTGTCCGCGATGGTGCAGTTCGTCGCGAAGACGGCGTCGTTGAGGTTCGCGCCGATCGCCGCGCCTTTCGCCGCCGCGTTGCCGACGATCAGACAGTTGGCCAGAATCGCGCGACCCGACCGGCAGTAAACGCCGCCACCCTGCGTGCCCGCGACGTTCTCCGCAATGACGCAGTTGACGAAATAAGCCAGGCCGGTCTCGATGAGGATGCCGCCGCCTGCTCCGAACCCCGCGACAGGCTCCTCGCCGCGGATCAGGTATCCGTACCAGCCCGGCGGGTTGCCGGTCGTGTTGTAAACGAACAACGACACGTTGGCGAAGCCGACGCCGTGCGCCGTCGGAGCGTTGAAGTCGATCTCGTCCGTACCGATCAGATTGCCCGCAAGGTCATGAATGAAGACCTGCCGTCCGCCGGCTTCGGTCGTGATCAGATGCCGGGTCGCCGGGTTGTATCCGATCGTGTACGCCGTCAGCGGCGGCGTGTTCTGCAGCGCGAATGTCCGCACCAGCGTGCCGTCCGTGCGTCGGACGACGTGAACCACGTTGTCCGCTCCGCGGGCGTAGAAGACGTTATTCACCGAGTCATATGCGGGGGCGCATTCAATGTGCGGCAGACCAGGGAGCGACGCGAGAATCTGCCCGCCGGTGCAGGTCAGCCGCCCCTGCGCGTTCGTATTCATGCTGCGCAGACCCCGGTTCGTCCCGCCGTCGCGGGCGCCGAGCGTCACCACTTCCAGCGCCGACGTGTTCGGATTGTAGTTCCACCCGCGAGGTTCGATCGTCAGGCTTGAGCAGTCACGCGTGCCGGAGCCCGATGAATCATACGAGTACGCATAACGCGTCGAGGCGTCCGGCCAGATCGACCCGTAATACCGCTGCCGGGCCGTGTGCCACGCCACGGTTGAACCCGTGTACGTTCCCGCAAGCGTCGCCAGCGTCAGCCCGCGCGGCGCGGTCGGCGGATCGGTGTACGTCGTGCGGTTCTCGGCGATCACACAGTCGATGAAGACGGGGACGCCGCCGCGCACCACGACTCCGCCACCCCAGATCTCCGCTTCGTTGCCGCTGATGACGCAGCGTTCGAAGCGCGCGTTGCTGCTCAGCAGACGCACGCCGCCGCCCTCGAACGCATAAGGGTTGTCGCGGAGGATGCAGTCCCGGATCGTCGGACTCGCGCCGTTGCAGAGAATGCCCGAGCCGCCCTCCGCGTGAATGAGCGAGAAGCCCTCCAGCACCGACTCCGGACCTTCGTTGGAGTCGAACCGCGCGCCGGTCGACGTCCCGAACTCGCAGTCGATGATCGTGACCTCCGGGCCGTTGAGCGACCGGACCGTGATTTTCTTGCCGTTGAAGTCGAGATTGCCGTCGTCGGGGTACACCCCGTCGAGCACGAGGACTGTGTCGCCGTCGCGGGCGGCGTTGATGCCCAACTGAATCTCGCAGAAAGGCCGCTCGGGCGTGCCGAGTTGATTCCCGCTGCGGCAGTCGTCGTCCACGTACCAGGTGGTCTGGGCCGAAACCGTCGTCGCCGCAAGACTCAACCCCGCGACGAGGATCCCCGCTGCACGATGCCGGATGTGCGTCGATCGCATGTTCCTTGCCTTCCCGTCTCCGCGCGGCGAACTGCCGCACGTTCACCCCGACCGGGACAGACCCGGCCGCAACCCTGTCCTTCAACGCTGCGCGAAGCCCGTCGCTCCGCCGACTTCGCTCCACCCCGACCTGATCCCGTCGTCACGAACCGCACAAACGCGGAAGGTTGCTCACGCGGCGCAGCTCGAACCTTCCGGCGACCTCAAGCACAATCCGGCCGTTCGGGTTGGACGGATCAAGAATCAACACCGTCTCGGCGTAGTCGCCGGCCAGCCACGTCACGCCCCAGTTCGGGTCGCCGCCGCCGTCGTCGTCGAAGGTCAGCGTCGGCGTACGCTCGATGTCCCAACCGGTGGCGTGGATCGGGTTGTAAGCGTGTCGGAAGGGATTCAGGGCGTCGTTCGCGTCCACCGCGATCGGCGCGGCGGTCGTCAGCGCCGCGTCGAAACCGCCGGTCAACGCGATCGTCCCGTCGAACGAGAAGTTGGCGGAACTGATCCTCGGGCTGACCTGCCCCGCGTCGAGCAACTCAGGGCATTCCGACGTCACCAGCGCGTACTCCTGCGTGTCGCGCTGATACGCGAGCACCACGTCTCGCAGCAGGCGATATCCGGTCGGACTGCGATGAATGATGATTCTGAAGTCGAAGGACGAACCCGTCGGCGTCGGGTCCGGCTCACCCGTAGTCAGGGCGCGGACGTGCGTGACGCTGACGTTGCCCACCCAGAGCCCGTTCTGGTCATCGCCGCGGGTTCCGACCGGAATGTAACGGACAAAACCCGCACCGTCGGAGACCGACAGGACTCCTCCTCCGCCGTCGCCACCGAGATTGCGCAGGTCGTCGCCGCGCACGGCGAGGCGCAGGGTGTGCCCGGCGCCGGTTTCATCGCGCCCGGACAGATCCAGCGAAAGTCGTTCGAGGGGTTTCCAGAGCGGCGTTCCGTCCGGCTGCGTCTCGCGCCAGACGAGCGGCGCTGCGCCCTGTTCCGATGAAGCGCCGCCGGACGAAACCGCGACGGGCGCGACTTGCGCGCGCACAGGTCCGCCGGTGAGATTCTCGAGAACGACGGAGTGCTGCGTCGCCGTCCCTGAAAACTCAAGGCCTCTCAGCGAAGCCGCGTCAATGCGGATCGGACCGTCATACACGGCATTGCGATTCGACTCGACCCAGTACGCGCGCCCCGCCGCAATCCGTGACGTTGCGGCATCTTCGACCCGGCGCAGCGACCCGTCCGGCTTCAACTCGAAGATCGACGCTTCGGCGTGGGCCGCAGATCCGGAAAGAAACGCGGCAAAGGCGGGAGCTGCGCTGGCGTCACGTGTCACGTGAAATCCCGCAAGGTTGAACCCCTGCCGCCACGAAGTGCGGACCGAGGTCGGAACTCCACGCAGCGTCACCGTGGCGGTTCCGGCGGCCTCAATCAGGTATGCCCGCCCGCCGCGGAGCGATCGCAAAGCGCTGATCACGTGCGCAGGGTGATCCGGGGCATACCAGACCTGCCACGCCGCCGGCGTGGTGACCGGACAACCGACTTCGCCCTCGTCTGGACAATCCGCCGCAGGCCCCATCGATAGCGTGGGTTCGTTCAACCAGACGGACCGGACGGGCGCCCCGGCGAACACGGCGGATATCTCATCGGGTTCAGGATCAACTTCAAGAAATACCGCGTTCCAGCCGGGCTGAAGCGAAATCGATTGCTCAAGAATCTGCGCCTGAACCTGTATCCCCGCGAGAAACGCAAGGGCGACCCCGGGAAACACCAGGTGGTTTCGGCGAACGATCGAACGTTGATCCGACATGGTCCTGCTCCTCCGCGCCTTTCGGCGCACCGTCGGCTGACCGCCCGACATCCGGGGTTGAAGCCCGAGCGAACCCTGACAGACCTCCGCCGTCGGCCTGTCCGACCCATCACGGGGATAAGAAACGTCGTACTTCGGCGCGCGGCACGAAACATGCATCTCCTCTTTTCGAGCGTTGGCCGGGGTCTCCCTCTCCCCCGGCGGAGGGTTGGACATGACCTCCCTTAAGGAGAGAGTCGAAGCGCGGCTGCGCGAGGACGTGTGCAAGGCGTGTGTCTTCCGGACCGCGGCGGGGGAGTGCAGCCTCGAAGGTGTCCGAGACTGCCCGATCCTGACGCGCGTGGACAAGATCATCGAGATCGTGCGCGGGATCGACAGTCCGGACGTCGCGCCTTACGCCCAGGCGCTGCGCGAAGCCGTGTGTGCGAACTGCGAGCATCAGCACCCGGACGGAACGTGCCGGCTGCGCGACCGCCTCGACTGCGCGTTGGACGACTACTTCGCGTGGATCGTCAACATCGTGGACGAGGAGTTGGCCGCGACGGAATGACTCCCCGCGATGACTGCGGAACCCGGGTGCTGGACCGCGTGTGCGCGCCGCCTTACCTTGCGCCCGGGCATCACACCGGTCGGATTCCGAGCGCCCGGTCAGGATCGAGGCGCGCCCCGGGGTGAGCCGGTTTTTGCGAGGCGCACGATGTCAAAAACCTGTCCCGTGGCGCTGATCGGCCAGAAATTCATGGGCCGCGCGCACAGCAACGCTTATCTCAAAGCTGCGAAGTTCTTTGACCTTCCGCTCATGCCGGTCATGCACACGATCGCCGGGCGCGATCGTGCGGAGCTGGAGGCGTTCGCCGCGCGCTGGGGGTGGGCACGCTGCACAACGCGGTGGCGCGATCTGGCGGAGGACGCGGACATCCGGCTGGTAGACGTCGGCACGCCCAACGACATTCATGCGGAACCGTCGATCGCGATGCTGGAGGCAGGCAAGCACGTCGCCTGCGAGAAGCCCCTCGCCGGGACGCTGGCCGACGCCCGCGCGATGCGTGATGCGGCTGCGAAAGCGAAGAAGTGCCGGACGTTTGTCTGGTACAACTACCGGCGATGTCCGGCGGTGGCGCTCGCGCATCAACTCGTGAAGGAGGGACGGCTGGGTCGCATCTATCACGTCCGCGCGACGTACCTTCAGGACTGGGGCGGACCGGAAACGCCGCTGCTGTGGCGTTTTCAGAAGAAGCACGCCGGGTCGGGCGCTCACGGAGATCTCAACGCGCACCTGGTGGACATGGCGCGGTTCATCACCGGCGACGAGATTGTCGAGGTCTGCGGGGCGCTGTCCGAGACGTTCATCAAGGAGCGGTCGGTTCCGGCGGCCGGTCCTTCGGGACAGATCGCCGCGGGGGCGCGGGGCGGCGGCAGGAAAGGAAAATCCGACGTGGATGACGGCGTGCTTTTCCTGGCGCGGTTCAAGAAGGGCGCCGCGGCGTCCTTCGAGGCGACGCGGCTGGCGACCGGCAACCAGAACGCCAACTCGATCGAAATCAACGGCGACCGCGGATCGATCCGGTTTCAATTCGAAGATATGAACCTGCTCTGGTTCTTCGATGCGACGCGCGACCGCCGCGAGCAGGGCTGGACCCGGATCATGTGCACCGCCGCCGGACATCATCCTTATGCCGGGAACTGGTGGCCGGACGCGCACGTCCTCGGGTACGAACACGGGTTCATCAACATGGTCGCGGACATGATGCGCGTGCTGGGAGGGCTGAAACCGGTCGTTCCGCTCCCGGATTTCGCCGACGCGTACGAGACGCAGCGCGTGCTGGAGGCTGCGCTGGTTGCGGCCCGGGAGCGCTGCGCGGTCAAGCTCAGCGAGATCCGGTAGTCACATGGCCCGGCTGGGGAGATATCCCGGCGTGTCATTTCCGATAATCCGGCGTTCGCCCGACGTTTTCCGACAGCCGCCCGGACAGCGCGAGCATCCCGCGCAGGAGATCGCGCGTCTAACCGGTTGAGCCGGTTGCAGGAGGATCCGGCTGGGAATGCGTCCTCTACCCGGCTGGGTTAAACTGCTGCCGCGGCGTGCGCGGAGCTTTCCTCCAAAGTGCCGACACCGAAGCCGTGTGCAAGACTCATAGTTGAGAAAACACTTATGAATTCGTTTCGCAGGACTCGAGCACTGATGCGTTGGTTTCCAGCGGCGATCGCTGCGGTTTCGGCGTGGACGGGTCTTCCCGCAGCGTCGGGACAGGGGTTCGACGGTCCGCCCAAGGTGACGCCCACGCTGGCGGCGTCGGTCAAGGCGATCGTTCCCGGACAACCTTTTGACCTCGCCGTGCAGCTTTCCGTGCAACCGGGGTGGCATATTTACTGGAGCAACCCCGGCGACAGCGGGATGCCGCCCGCGGTGAAGTGGACGCTGCCCGAGGGATTCTCGGCGGGGTCGCTGAGATTCCCTGTTCCGAGCGTACATACGACCGACTTGGGCGGGATGAAGCTCGTCACCTACGTCCACGAAGGCAAGCCGGTGCTGCTTTGCACGATCACCCCGCCGGCTTCGATCGCGGGCGAGCGCGTCCGGTTCGAGGCGGCGCTGGACTGGCTGGTCTGTCAGGAAGCGTGCATTCCGGAGCGTAAGACGGTTGCGATCGAACTTGCGGTGGCGGGAAGCGGGGCGACTGCCGAGCCGGATCATGAGGCGCTTTTCCGGCAGGCGCGGGCCGCGCTGCCGGCGACCTCAAGCTCGTACGTGACAATTCGGACGTCGGCGCCGGGGTTCGCCGCCGCGCCGGGGACGAAGTTCGATCTGCTTGTCGAGGTGGACATCAAGAAGGGGCATCACATCCAGTCCGACCGACCGCTTCAGGCGGAGTTGATCGCCGCCCGGATGCTGCTGGACCGGACGGAAGGGCTGAAAATCGGATCGCCGCAGTTTCCCGCGGCGCATGAGCGAGAGGTGCCGGGACTCGGCAAGGTAAGCGAGTTCTCGGGCACAGTAACTATCAAGGTTCCGTGCGAAGTGCGTTCGGCGCTGACCGGGCCGGTGACAATCGGCGGGTTGTTGACGTTTCAGGCCTGCGCGGACTCGGGGCAGTGCTTCGCCCCGGAGACGGTAGCATTTGCGTGGAACTCCTCCGGCGGTGCGGACGCGACGGCGCCCACCGCCTCGGGCACTGGCGCCGAGGCCGCATCCGGCGCGGCGAGCGCAACGGCTCCGTCGACCGGCGACGATCCGGATGCGCCTTCATTAAGCGCCTCGACGGGAGATCGTGTTGCTCCGCCGGGAACGATCGCGGACGCCGGAACGATCCGCGGGCTCTGGTTTTACCTGCTCTTCGGCTTTGCGGGAGGGATGATTCTGAACGTCATGCCCTGCGTGCTGCCGGTGATATCAATCAAGGTGCTCAGCTTCGTGCAGCAGTCCGGGGAGGATCGCGGGCGGATCTTCCGCCTTGGGCTGGCATTCTGCGCGGGTGTGATGGTCTGGTTCTGGGCGTTCGCGGGCATCACGCTGTTCTGGACACCTCCGCTTCAGAATCCGACGGTGGTCATCGCGCTGACGACGATCATGTTCGTGTTCGGATTGAGTCTTTTCGGCGTGTTCGAGATCAACCTGCCGGGCTTCGCGTCGCAGGCGGCGGGCGCGGCGGCGGAAAAGGAGGGCTACGCCGGGGCGTTTCTGAAGGGTCTGCTGGCGACGCTGCTGGGCACGGCCTGCACGGCGCCGCTGCTGGCGACGGCGCTGGCGTGGGCGTCGACGCAGCCGAAGACGAACGCCTTCGCAGTGTTCACGGCCGCGGGGCTGGGGATGGCGCTTCCTTACTTTCTTCTGTCGGCGAACCCGGCGTGGATGAAATTCCTGCCTCGCCCCGGCAACTGGATGATCACCTTCAAGCAATTGATGGGCTTCCTCCTGGTGGGGACGGCGGTCTGGCTGCTGATGACCGTGGCGGCGCAGCTCGGCGGACCCGGGGTGGTGCAGACGGTGTCCTTTCTGACCTTCACGGCGGCCGGATGCTGGATGATCGGGCGGATTCGCCACGGGTCGCCGGTCGGGCGGCAGCTTGCGACGTGGGTTGCGGCCCTTGCGCTCGCCGGCGGCGGGGCGTGGTTCAGTTTCGCATACATGTACAGCGGGGACGTAGAGTGGCGTCCTTACCGGAAGGGGCTGGCCGAGGAGCTGTCCGCGCAGGGGCACACGGTCCTCGTCGATTACACGGCGAGCTGGTGCCTAAGCTGCAAGTCGAACAAGGCCGTGGCGATCGAAGTGGACTCGACGGTCAAGCTGATGAACGCGCTGAACGTCGTCCCGATCATCGCGGATTACTCGAAGGAAGACGCGGGCATGAAGGAAGATCTTCAGAAGTTCGGTCGTCCGTCGGTCCCGCTGGTGCTGGTGTATGCGCCCGGCAAGCCGGATGCGCCCGAGGTGCTGCCGGTCATCTTCTACGGACCTGACGTTGTACAATCGGCGCTGCAGCGTGCCGGACCGTCGCAGGGGGCGTCCGTCGCGGCGAACACACGACAACCGTGACGGGGCGTTCAGTTGCAAGCGGGTAAACACGGGCGGGAGACTACGTGCGGAAGCGGATCAGCGCATTCCTGATTCTGCCGGTTTCTGCTTGCGCTGCGCAGGTCGAGCCTGACGCGGACGCCGGGGACGCGGCGCGCCCCGCGCCGCATGTTCGTCTCGGGCTTGCGGCGGATCGCTTTCGTACGCATTCGACGGATCATTTCGTCGTGTCGCACGACACCACGCCGGAGGTTCTCCGCACGGTGCTGCACCGCCTGGATCGCGTACACGCCCTGGCGCTGGAGTTCACGCGGGCGCGCGGGATCCTGCAACCGGGGGCCGAGCAGGGCGTGCTCGACGTCCTGCTTTTTGACCGCTACGAGGATTACGTGCAGTTCGCGCGGCTGCGCGGAGAGGATGCGGCGGTCACGGGCGGCTTTTTTCACTGGCGCGACAACGCGGCGGTGTTCTTCAACACGACTTCTCGTCCGGACATCGTGGAGATCACGCGCCAGATCGAGTCCACCCGGGACCAGCTTCTCGCGCTGCGCCGAGAGCGCGCGGGCGGCGAGGCGGTCAGCGCCCTTCAGCGGCAACTCGGGATCTGGCAGACGCAGCGCGACGGCTTCATCGAGCAGGCGAACCGGGTGGCGTTGATGCACGAAGCGGCGCATCAATGCCTTTTCAACTTCGGCGCGCACTCGCGGTACGACGTCAACCCGACGTGGCTGGTCGAGGGGTTGGCCTGCATTTTCGAGGTTCCTCAGTCGCTCAGCGGCGGGCGGTTCACGCGCGTGAACGCGGATCGGCTGGCGGACGTGCAGGCGGCGCTGAGCCTGGCGGACGGAAGCGGCGGAGCGGGTCCGTCGACGGGGATCACGGGGGGGCTGGTTCCGCTGCGGGAGTTCGTCGCCCGGCGGACACTGCTGGCAGACCGGTCTCGTCCGGACATCGTGACGCTTTATGCGCAGGCGTGGGCGCTGGTGCATTATCTTCAGGCGAAGCACGGCGACGCGCTGGGCGCCTACGCCCGCTCGGTCCGCGACCGCGACCCGCGGCGCCCTCTCGGACCGGAAGAGGAGATTGCGGCGTTTGAAGCGAGCTTCGGGGCCTTGGATGCGGAGTTTGAGCGGGCGTGGATCGAGTACCTGCGGACCCTCAAGGCGGGCTGACTCCCGCCCCGACCTCGACAGGAGCTTCAACCCGCACCCCGCGCGGTCAGCGCCTGATCACGCTGATGTGCGCTTTCGTCGCCGGCGGGCTGGTCTGGTTCGCAACGCCTCACGGCGCGGCCCTTCTCCCGGACTCGGTGCAGTACATCGCCGCAGCGCGACGTCTGGCAAGCGGGTTCGGACTTGAAGCGCCGAACGCCCGGGGAGACTGGTCGGCGTTGACGCGGTTTCCGCCGCTGTATCCCGGTCTCCTCGCCGGCGCCGCGAGCGTGACAGGCTTGGATCCGGTCGACATCGCCCGCCCCCTGCAAGCGCTGATCAGCATGCTCAATGTCTGGTTGGCGGCGCGACTGTTCCGGCGGACCGAGGTTGCTCGGTTCGCAGCGCCCGTCGCCGCGCTTCTGACCTCGGTCGCGCCCAGCGTCCTGCGTATCAACACGCAGGCCCTTTCCGAAGGCTTGTTCCTCTCCCTCATGCTCCTGGCGA
The DNA here is from genome assembly GCA_013360585.1 of Phycisphaerae bacterium. Classification (GTDB taxonomy): domain Bacteria; phylum Planctomycetota; class Phycisphaerae; order UBA1845; family UBA1845; genus JABWBH01. The sequence continues at coordinate 91,583 of JABWBH010000005.1, forward strand.
TCGACCAGCTTCTGTCGTGGGGAGCGGCGCGAAGCCGTCGCACAATCCTGCTTTGCGGAGCGGCCAGCGCGGCGGCGGCGCTGACGCGCTATGCCGGCGCCTCGATCATCGCCTTTGCCGCCGTCATGATCGCCGTCGCCCCTCGCCGCGCGAACGAACCGCGCCGCGCGAACGACCTTGCGTTGTATCTTTCCGCCTCAGCAAGTCCGCTTTTTTGCTGGTTGTTGCGCAATGCGCTGGTCGCCGGCGATGCCGTCGCCCGGTCGTTTGCGGTTCATTCCCCGCGACGGCAGGACTTCCAGCACGGTCTCTCGACGGTTGCCGGGTGGCTGTCGCCGTGGGAGCTGCCTGCGGTGGTGCTTCAGCCGGCGGCGCAGGCGACGCCCCTGATCCTGCTGCTTGCGGGGCTGCTGATCGTTCGCGCGCGGTCACGGAAGCGACTCGCCAGCCCGCAGGAAAGCCGAATACTTCAGGCACCGCAAACCGTCCCGACGCTGCTGGGTTTCGCCGCTGCGTACCTTGCGTTCATCGTGGTCGCCAGGACTTTCGTTGACGCGGCGGTGCCTTTTGATGAGCGGTTGCTCCTGCCGCTGCTGGTTCTACTGGGTCCGGTTGCGGCAGCCAGTGCGTGGACGACGGTCGCGCGGCGCTCTGCGGCGGTCCGCGTGTTGACGCGATCAACCATCATCGCCTGGGTGGCGTCGCTGGGCGCCCGGTCGGCAACGTGGGCGAACGAGGTGCGCGGAACCGGTCAGGCGCTTGAAGCGGCGCGATGGCGGGATTCCGCAGCGCTCGCTTTCGTGAAAGCGCTGCCGGATGAGTGTCGGATCGTCAGCAATGCCCCGGACGCCGTGTATGTCTGGACCGGTCGACCTGCGGCGCTTCTGCCTGCCCGCACGGATCCGATCACGGAAGGAGTCAATGCGGGGATTGCGTCGGAACTGGACGCGTTGCAGCAAGGCGTCGTCGCAGGCCACCTCACGATCGCACACTTCGATGCGGTGACGTGGCGGTGGTATCTGCCCTCGGGGCCGCAGCTTCGGGCGATCCTGGGGGACGCGGCGCCGACGCGCGAAGTCGGCGACGGGTGGCTCGCCGGATGCGGGGTCGAGACGATCGAGCTTGGCGGGGCGGGGGGATTGTCGCCGGGTGACTCTTGATTTCAGAAGTGTTTGAAATTATTATATCGTAGTCTGGAGGTTGCCGCATGACCGCCACGCGCACCGGGATCCTCGACGCGGAAGCGCTCTTCATCCGCCGCTGGGGAGAGATGGCCGCAGGCTGGGGCATCAGCCGCACGATGGCTGAGATTCACGCGCTGCTGTATCTGGCGCCACGCCCGCTTTGCATGGACGACATGATGGAGCGCCTCGCCATCTCCCGCGGAAACGCCAGCATGAACCTGCGCCAGCTCGTCAACTGGGGACTGATTCAGCGCCTGCACCAGCGCGGCGACCGGAAGGAATATTTCCAGGCCGAGACCGACGTCTGGCAGATGTTCGAGACGATCATCCGTGAGAGGAAGCGCCGCGAGATCGAGCCGATCCTGGACACGCTGGAACGCTGCCGGACGCTGGTCGCGAAGGATCGCGCTGGAGCGGGAAAAGCCTCCGCGTCGGCGGAGTCGTACGAGCGCAGGTTTGCGGCGATCCTTGAGTTCTTCACCACAATGAACGCCGCGTTCGAGGCGATGTTCCGCCTCGGGCCGCGCGGGGTCTCGGCTGCGGCGAAGTTTCTTCAGGAACACGCGAAGAAGACGTAATCCCCGAAGGCGCCGCCTCCCGATGACGCCGGGGTGCAGGTGCGACGGGGAGACAAGTAGACCGGAGGTCCACGATCCGCCGCATCCATCACCCCCAGTTCACACCGGTGCGTAGGCGCCACTCTGCCTCCCGCGCGTCCATCACTGACCAGTGCATCAGCGTGACGCCCACCTGAAGCGCCAGCAACACCAGCACAACCGGCGCGACGGGCCGCCCAGGCGGAGCGTCTGCGGCGCGGGGCGACGGAACGGATACCCCCGTCGGCGACGTGAGACGATCCCTCAATATCATCGACAGCGACACCGTCAGCAGGGCCAGGAAAGGCATCCACAACCGGGCGATTTCGTTGTTGTTGGCGAAGAAGTAGCAGTACGTCAGGCACGGCGTCGCCGCCAGCGTGATCCAGCGGCCCGCCGCGGCTGCGACGTCCGACGCTTCGGTGGAAGCGTCGGCAGCGCGGCGCAAACCTTGACCCGCCGTCATGACGCGGATCGCCGCGACTGCGAACACCCAGAACGTCGGTCCGGCAAAAAGCAGAAAGACCGGAAACCCGACGAACGTGTACCACCCCTCGCGCAAATGCACCTGAATCTGCGGATATCGCAGCGTCACCGCCACGCACGTTCGCGGAAGATTCCAGCCGGTCAGGGGGTACAACGCCGCGATGCTCAGCCCTGCGCCGACACAGGCGGGAAGCAGATTGATCTTGAACCACCGCCCGGCCCAACCCGAGCGCCAGGCGCAAAGCCCCGTCCCCGCCGCAAGAATCAGCGCGACCCACGCATGAACCAGCCCCAGCGTCAACCCGACGACCAGCGCTGCTCCGCTAAGACAAGACCACGCGGCAGACCCGCGCAGAAATCCGCGCAACGCGGGGTAAACGATCATCAGCGTGGTCAGCACCTGCGCCGGATCCTTCCCCGGGGTGAAGTTGAGCGTCGCCGGGTTCCAGGCGCAGGCCGTCCCGACGACCAGCGCCGCCGCGGGCGGCAGGTAAAGCCGAGCCGTCGCGTACGCCAGCGGCCAGGAGAGCGCCCACATCAACGTCAGCACAAGACTGAAAAGCACCGCCGTCCTGAAATCCTCGGGCCACCCTTCTTCAGGAGCCTCCGCGCCACGGTTTGCAGGGTGGGGTGAAGGGTCGCTCCGGGGCGCGCCGTCAGAGGCGGCGTCCGCCCAGTTCAGAACGCGATCCGCGAAGTTCCGCCAACCCGGATGATCCCGGATCAGTCGCTGACATGCCCACGCGAGCAACGTCGCCCCCGGCGGGTTGCTCAACACGCGCGTGCCGCGCATCCGCGCCACGTCCAGCCGGAGTCGCTCGTAAAACACGGCGGACACGTACGTCCGCGGATCGCCCACCTCGTCGGCCTCCCAGATGAACGCGCCGTCATGCGACGGAGAATTCAGGTTGAACATGTGTTGCGAGACCGGCTGCGGCGGGGCGAACCACGTCCACACCGCCAGCGCCGTCGCCCCGGTGACGCACACCCAGCGGGCGAGGCGCCCGCGGTCGTAGCGGCTGCGGTGCAGCGACCAGATCATCCCCGTCCCGATCAGCGCCGGAACGCAGGCCCGCATCAGGCGCACAAGCCGCCACTCCGAGTACCGGTAGATCAGATAATCCGGCTGACCCAGCGGAACCCCCGCCCACGCCAGCAGGATCAGGACGATCAGCGGCGTCAGACCCAGGACGAGGATGCGCCGGACGGTCCACGCCGGCACGACCGGGTCGCTGTCCGTCGGCGCGCTGACGCCTCTCGGTCCGGTTCGCTTCATGTCTGCGCATTGTGCGTCGCGCGTTCCGCTCCGCAACGGGCCCCGGCGGACTTACGTCGTTCATGTCTGCGACGGAAACCGGGCATTGACCTTCAGCGCCGCGCGAAGGCGGCGCTCGTATTCGCGGCGCGGGATCTCGATGGCGCCGAGGCTGCGAAGGTGGTCAGTCTGAAATTGAGCGTCGAGGAGGACGTAACCGCCGGCGACGAGGCGATCCGCGAGGTTGACCAAGGCGACTTTCGACGCGTCGGTCCGCCGGTGAAACATCGACTCGCCGAAGAACGCCCCGCCCAGTGCCACGCCGTACAAACCGCCCGCGAGCGTCCCCTCGCACCACGACTCGACGCTGTGCGCGAACCCGAGGCGATGCAACTCAAGGTACGCGCTTCGGATCTCCTGCGAAATCCAGGTTCCGCCCGGCCGATCGGCGCAGGCCTCGATCACCTCACGAAACGCGGTGTCCGCTCGGCATTCGTAAACACCCTTGCGGATCGTCGCGCGCAGGGATCGCGAAACCTTCAAGCCGTCGAGCGGCAGGATCGCGCGCTTCGGCGGCTGACACCAGAACACCTGCCCGTCATCGTCCGCCATCGGAAAGATGCCGCTGGCGTAGGCGGAGAGCAGCACCTCGGGCTGAAGGTCGGGGCGAATCACGTGTCGAGGCGCCGGGGAACGACGAGCTGCTTGCGAGCGGCTTCGACGGCGCTGCGCAGCAGCATCGCAACCGTGACCGGTCCGACGCCGCCGGGGACCGGGGTGAGCACGCCCGCGACCCGCCGGACGCTGTCGTAATCCACGTCGCCGACGACGCGCGTGCGCCCCTCCGCGTCGCGCACGCGGTTGATCCCGACGTCGATGACGATCGCGCCGGGACGCACATGTTCAGCGCGAATCAGCCCGGGCTTGCCGACCGCGACGACCAGCAAGTCCGCACGGCGCGTGTGCTCGGCGAGCTCCTTCGTGGCGATGTGACACCCGGTGACCGTCGCCATCTCATGCCCGAGGAACAGCGAGATCGGACGCCCGGCCACCGGTCCCTGACCGACGACGACTGCGTCCAGCCCGCGCACGCTTACCCCCGCCTCCTTGAGCACCTCCATCACCGCCAGCGCCGTGCAGGGCGCCATGATCGGCGAGTCGTAAAAGAGCAGACCGATGTTGGCCGGGTTGACGCCTTCCACGTCCTTATACGGATCAATGTAAAACTGCATCGCATGAGTGTCGATGCCGGGCGGCAGCGGAAGGTTCAGGAGAATCCCGGTCACCGCCGGGTCGCTGTTCAACTCGCGGATGCGCTCGCGGATGGCGGGTTCCGTCGCGTCCTCCGGCAACGTGTGCAGGCGGTACACGATGCCGACCTGCTCGCACTGCTGGCGTTGCGACCGGGCGTAGATCGCTCCGGCGGACGGGTCGCCGACCATCAGAACGTCAAGGCTCGGCCGAGCACCTTCCGCCGTCATCCGCCGGACCGCATCCGCCGCCTCCTCTCGAAGACGCCGCGCGATCGACTCTCCGTTAATGATCCGTGGCTCGCTCATGAGTTCTCCGGCAGGTCCGCCGCGCGGGCCTGGCAGGCGGCGGGATCGCGCCGACCGGGATCAGGATACCGCGCTGAGGTCGGCGCGGCACGGGGCGGAAAGAGTTAAGCAGACGAAGGCGGCGTCCACGGAATGTCCGGGACATTTCGCCGGACGTTGGCGAGCCGCGCGAGCGCGAAAAGCAGGTCGTTCAGTCGGTTCAGATAGGTGAGAACCTCCGCCCGAACCGGAAACCGGCGGTGCAGCTCAACGGCGCTCCGCTCGGCGCGGCGGGCGACGGTGCGGGCGGCGTGAAGCCGGGCGGCGGTCTCGGACCCGCCCGGCAGGATGAACTGCCGCAGGGGTGGCGTCTGCGCCGTTGCGTCGTCGATCCAACGCTCCAGCAGCGTTACATGCGCGGCGGTGACACGCGGCGTCGAGCCGGCGCCCGAGGGGTCGGCCAGCTCCGCACCGATCACGAAAAGGTCCGACTGAAGGCGCTGCAGGATGCCCGTCAGCTCCGCGTCGTCGGCGACCGCGGCGCAGGCGACGCCGATCGCGGCGTTGGTCTCGTCCACGTCGCCGTATGCGGCCACCCGGGGGTGATGCTTGTCGACGCGTTCTCCGCCGATCAACCCCGTCCGACCGTCATCGCCCGTGCGCGTGTAAAGCTTCATGTCATCCAGCGTGGAAGGGGAGCGTTTCGTGTCGGCTGCTCGGTCCGTCGGGATCGCAACCGCCGGTCACGGGCAGTCATAACTCTCCGTATCCGTCGCCCCGCAGCCCCACGTCGCCGTTGCGTCTCCCGCGCCGGACGGCGTGCCGCGGAATTTCGCCTTGCCCTTGCCGGTGTCCCGGACCGTCCCGCTCTCGCGCTCGCCGCCGGACAGGCGCACGACGAACGTGTCCCCCGGAGCGCCGCCGGTGAGTTTGACGACCAGCTTGTTGACGCCGTTTTTCTGGCGGCAGCGCGTCGCGGATATCCGCTCCGAACCCGTGCAATCCCCGCCGCACGCAGTCACCACCTCGTCGGCACCGATGTCCACCGCCGCGAAGACCACGCGGTCATCCCCGTCAACGTCAGTTTCGCCGGGCTGCGGGGTGAACGCGGGGTCTCCGGCATCCACCAGCGGAGCGCAGACGCTCAGATGATAATCATCGGCTTCCGGATCAGCGAACCCGGGATCCGTGTCCACGTTTCCGGAACCCCAGTTCAGGGTTCCGTTGTTGTTGGTCACACCGGTCTGGCCGCCCTCGACGTCGCAATACCGCACATCGAGCGTGCCGCGGCGGAGGTAGATTTCACGACCTTGGCCGGGGTTGGCGCTGTTGCCGTAAATGATCGAGTTTTCGATCGCAGCGGAGAGGCGCCCCTCGCCCGACAACATGACCCCATCGACGTCGAAAACTCCGGCGTTGTTCGTGATCGTGCAGCCGCTGATCGTCACCTCCGGGTTACCCTCGATGTGGATACCGCCGGTCAGTCCCCCGAACCCGTCGCGCCCGACCGCTTGATTACCGAAAATGAGGTTGTTGCGGAAAACAAGGGTAAACGGATCGTTCGGCGCCTCGTCCGACCAGATCCCCCCGCCGTTGTGATGCGCAGTGTTCGCGTAGATCCGGTTGCCGGTGATGACCGCGGACGAGTTGAAAAGGCTGATGCCTCCGCCGTCCCCGGAAATGTGCAGCAGCAGGTGCTGGTCCGACGCGAGGTTCCCGGTGATGACGTTGTTCTCGATCAGCGGATTGCCGCGTTCCGTGTCGATCCCGCCGCCGAACGCCGCCTCGTTGTTGATGATGATGTTCCCCCGGATCGTCGGAGAGGCGTTGTTGATCGAAATGCCGCCGCCAAGATACACCGACCCGTTGCTGAACCCGGTTCCGTTGGTGAGCGTGAAGCCTTCAAGAACGGCGTCGCGCTCCTCCCCGGTGTGAAAAATGACGGCGCTGCTGTTGAAGCCGGCGTCGATGACGGTTGCCTCCGGACCGTCGGTGCTGCGGACCGTGACGTCCTTGCCGAGGAAGTCGAGGTTCTCCCGGTAGCTTCCGGGCAGGACGAGGATCGTGTCGCCGTCCGCCGCCAGGTCGATCGCGCGTTGAATCCGGCAGAAGGGATTGCCTTCGCTGCCGTCCCCCTCGTCCGGACATGTTCCGGCGTCAACGTAAAACGTATCCGCGCCCGCCGCCGGCAGCGACATGAGCGCCGCCGCGATGAACATCCACCCCGCCTGTTTTCTGAACATGTTGTGCTCCCTCCGACGGCGCGCGGACCGCCCCCGCTCGCCGATGCTGATTCTAGGATGCCGCAGTCGAAAAATGAACCGCCTTGCGGAATTTCATCCTCCCTGAGGTTCCTTGCCGCATCCCGGCGGACCGACCGGGCGGACCCGGGTGCCCTTGCGACGCCGGCCCGGTACAATCCGGTCACCTGGGTCGGGTTGGAATCCATTAAGGAGGCAGATCCCCGTGACCGCCGGATATGAGACGCTGCTGGTCGAGACGGACGGGCCCGTGTGCGTGCTGATGCTGAACCGACCGGACAAACTCAATGCGTTCAACGACCGCATGACGCAGGAGTTGACCGACGCCTTCAAGCAGATCGAGCGGGACGCGGGCGTGCGGGCGGTCGTTTTGACGGGGGCGGGTCGCGCCTTCTGTTCGGGGCAGGATCTGGCCGACCTGGAGTCGAAGTACCGAGGCGGCGAGGCGTTGGTGCTCGGGGATCGGTTGCGCGGGGGGTACAACCCGCTGATCCGGCGGATCGTCGAGCTGGACCGCCCGGTGATCGCGGCCGTCAACGGCGTGGCGGCGGGCGCCGGATGCAGCCTGGCGCTGGCGTGCGATCTGCGCGTCGCCTCCGACAAGGCGTCTTTCATCGAAGTGTTCATCAACGTCGGGCTGGTTCCCGACTCGGGGAGCAGCTTCTTTCTCCCGAGGCTGATCGGGTTCGGGCGGGCGCTGGAGATGTGCATCACGGGGGACAAGCTGTCGGCTGCCGACGCCTTGACGCTGGGGCTGGTCAGCAAAGTCGTCCCCGGCGAGGACGTTCGCGCGTCGGCGCTGGAGCTTGCCCGGCGGCTGGCGGCGATGCCGACGAAGGCGATCGCGCTGACAAAGCGGTTGATGTACGCGTCCGCGACGAACACGCTGGCGGCGCAGCTCGAGGCCGAAGCCTACGCGCAGGAAACCGCCGGAAAGACGCAGGATCACCGCGAGGGCGTGATGGCGTTTCTGGACAAGCGCAAGCCGCAGTTCACGGGTGCCTGATCCGCGAGAAAAAGTCGGGAGCTCGGCCGGGCGGGGTCGTCGAGCGTTGCTCCCGCGGCGAACCGGCAGGATAACATGCGATCGCCGCGATGGCGGGACGGAGGTGACATCAGGATGCGCCGAAGGATTGAAGGTCTGCGGTCGGTCATGTTCGGTTTGACGGTCTGCACGGCCGCCGCGCAGGAGATTCCGCTCGATCAGATGATCGCGAAGGTCGAAGCCGCGCTGCCCGACAAGGCCCCGGCGGTACCGAAGCCCGGACGCCGCGTGCTGGTGTTCTCGCTGACAAAAGGCTACCGGCACTCGTCCATCCCGATCGGCGTCGAGGCGCTGCGCAGGCTCGGGCTGAAAACGGGCGCGTACGCCGCTGAGGCGAGCGAAGACCCAGCGATGCTCACGGCGTCGGGTTTGGCCCAGTTCGATGCGGTCATCATGCTGAGCACGACCGGCGAGTTGTTCGACGACCCGGCGATGAAGCAAGGCATCCTTGATTACGTGCGCTCGGGGAAAGGCTGGGTCGGGATTCACGCCGCGACCGATTGCTTTTATGCGTGGCCTGAATACGGTGAGATGATCGGCGGGTACTTCGACGGCCACCCGTGGCACGAGTCGGTGACGTTGAAGCTTGACGACGCGCAACACCCGGTCTGCGCCGCATTCGAGGGCAAATCCTTCTCGATTGTGGACGAGATTTACCAGTTCCGGCATCCGTATTCGCGGGCGAGACTGCGGGTGCTGACCAGCCTGGACACGGCGAAGACCGACATGAAGAAGGACGGCATCCACCGCGCAGACGGGGACTTCGCGGTAAGCTGGGTGCGCTCCTTCGGGAAGGGGCGGGTGTTCAACTGCTCGCTGGGACACCGGGAGGAAGTGTTCTGGAACCCCACCGTGCTGAAGCACTACCTGGCGGGGATTCAATATGCTCTCGGCGATCTGGCAGCGGACGCCGCGCCGAGTCTGGCGGTCACGCCCGGCTGGACGCGCCTCTTCAACGGCGCGGACCTGACGGGGTGGAAGGGTCTCGTGGCCGACCCGCCGGCTCGGGCGAAGATGACGACCGAAGAACTGGCGGCGGCGCAGGCGAAAGCCGACGAGCTGATGCGAGCGCACTGGAAGGTGGAGGACGGCGTGCTCGTTTTCGACGGCCAGGGTTCGCACCTTTGCACGTCGAAGGATTATGCGGATTTCGAGATGTTCGTGGACTGGAAGATCGGTCCCGGCGGCGACAGCGGGATCTACCTTCGCGGCAGCCCGCAGGTTCAGATCTGGGATCCGGCGCAGTGGCCGGTCGGTTCCGGCGGGTTGTACAACAATGAGAAGAACGCAAAGGATCCGCTGGCGGTCGCCGACCACCCGGTGGGGCGGTGGAACACATTTTACATCCGCATGACGGGCGACCGCGTCACGGTGCGGTTGAACGAGAAGCTCGTCGTGGACGACGTGGTGCTGGAGAATTACTGGGAGCGAGACAAACCGATCTACGCTTCCGGGCAGATTGAATTGCAGAGTCACGGCTCAAAACTGTGGTTCCGGGACATCTGGATCCGTGAACTTCCGTCCAGGTAACGAGCTTCGAGGGCTGGGCGCCCGGCGCTCGGCTTACCGCGGGAGGGAGACGCAACTCGCAAGTTGAATCCGTGCAGGTGAAACATGCCGAATCCGCTGTGTCATTTCGAGTTCATGACCACCGACCCGGAGAAGTGTCGGGCGTTTTACGGCAAAGTCTTTGACTGGGCGTTCGACGACCAGTCGATGCAGGGATACACGCTGATCCAGCCGGGCGCCGAACCTAACGGCGGCATGATGAAGCGACCCGAAGTCGCCCCGAGGGCGTGCCTGACGGTGTACTTCAGCGTGACCGACCTGGAGGCGACGCTGAAGAAGGTGCGCGACCACGGCGGGAAGGTGCTGGTCGAGGCGACGCCGATCCCGAACGTGGGAACCTACGCGATCATCGCCGACCCGGAGAACGTGGTGGTGGGTCTGCTCAAGCCCGGCGGCTGACCGGGCGGCGGGTGATCGGGGGCATCGGGGGCGAGGTGACGCGCTGAAACGGTGCAACATGCCGGACCGGGAGTCTTTCCACGCGGTCGTCCCCCCGCTGATCCTCCTCGGACCGGCCGTTGCCTGCCTGATCGGGTTCTTCGTGGTCGAGCGCGTGCGGCGTCGGCGCAAACAATGCGACGATCTCATACTGCGATGTCCGGAATGCGAGTATTTGCTGCGAAGCTTGACGGAGAACTGATGCCCGGAATGCGGGAAGGCGTTCGCCGGTGACGAGGTAGATCAGATCGAATGATGAAGGCAACGCAACGCAGGGAGGCGCGGCTGTGAGGCGAGGGTTGCGGATTCACGGCGTCGTCCGGGCGGCGCAGCGGCTCCGCGGCGAGTTGGGCGTTCCCTTGTCGTCCGAGCGTCGGGAGGTTTTGCGATCCGTGATCACCCGGACGCTTCAGGCGGTCTCGGACATCCTGCGCGAGCACGGCGCGTCCGAACTTTCGCTGCCGGCGCCGACGCGCCGGGCGCTTGCCTACCTGCGCAACATCGACCTTGACGCGGCGCCGAGCGCCGTCGCCACGGCGTCGCAGGCAGCCAGCGCGCCGCATAAGGTCGAACGTTCCGTGCGTGCGCCGACGTGGCGCATCACCGGTCTTCCCTCGCGGTTCGAGGCGTGCGTCCGGGCGCTGGGCGACGCTCGGAGCACGATTCCGCCGCAGCGCGTGTTCGAGCGAATTGAAGGGGAGCACCGCCATCTTGAGCGCCTGATCGAGCATCATGCCGGCAAGTCGGGAGCAATTTCACCGGATCATCTCGCGTTGCGCGGCTGGTTTGCGTTTTTCGCGCAGCGCGAGGAGTTCGACGGATATCGCCGGGCCGTGGCGGCGGCGCGCGGACCGATGACGGCGGCAATAAGGCGGCAAAGGCGTTTTCTCGGCCATCTCGTGGTGCATTTCCGCCCGATGCGGGGCATTTTCCGTCTGCGGCAATCCAGCGCGGAGGAGGTGACGCTGCGTCTTCCAGCCGCGATGGTTCGGTTCGATCCAGCGCATTTCGAGGCGGTTGCGGAGCTGGCGCTCGGCGCGGGCGAGCGAGACGGGCGCGTGCTGGAGGCGATGCAGTCGCCAGCGTACCGGGCGGCGCTGGCCAGGCTTGAGGCGTTGTCCGGGGCGCGTCCGGTTGAGCAAGGAGCGGTACACGACTTGTCCGCGTCTTTTGTGCGGGTGAACACGGCGTATTTCGGCGGGCGGATGGCGCGACCTCGCCTGCGCTGGAGCGACCGGCTGACCTCGTGCAAGTTCGGGCATTACGACTTCACGATCGACGAGATCCAGCTTTCCGCGACGCTGGACGCGAGGAACGTTCCTGAATTCGTCATCGATGCAGTCATGTATCACGAATTGCTGCACAAGGAGCACGGGCTGACCTGGGCTGGCGGACGCGGGTTTGCGCACACATCTGAGTTCCGGCGTGACGAGCGGCGCTTCGCGCGGCATGACGAGGCGGATCGGTTCCTTAACGACCTGGCGCGATGGCGAGCGTGATCCGGCATACCCGAACCGACGAGCGTGTCCGCTTCTGCGGGCTTGCCTGGCGACGCGACCCGCTCACACGGCGCCTGACGATCCTCGCGGCGGCGTGGGCGATGATGATGCTCGGCGCGGGCGCGTTCAATCCGTCGCTGCTGAGTCCGGGCGCTCTGGCGGCCTTGCTCGTCGACGCCGCCCCCGCGGTCATCGTCGGGACCGGTCTGACCCTGCTGGTCATCAGCGGAGAGATCGACGTCAGCGTCGGATCCCTGCTGGGGTTGCTGGCAGCAGTTGCGGGGTTGCTTTCGTCGCCGAGCCACGCAGGTCTGTCGGCGTGGGCGGCGGCGGGGGTCGTCGTCGCCGCGGGAGCAGTCGCCGGGTTATTAAACGGCCTGCTGGTCGTTTTCGGGCGCGTGCCTTCCCTTCTGGCGACGCTGGGCATGCTCAGCGCCTGGCGCGGGGCGACGGAGCTTCTGCTTTCCGGGAACTGGATCACGGATGCCGGCGCGGACCTGCGCAAGGTCGGACAGGAGGTTTTCCTCGGCTTGCCTGCGCCGATCTGGATCGCGGGCATCGTGGCGACTGCGACGATCGTCCTGGCGCAAAGGACGCGCCTCGGACGGCGCACGTACGCGGTCGGGGATCACGAGGAGGCGGCGCGGCTCGCAGGGGTTCCCGTCGCGGCGACGAAAATGCTGATGTTCGTTCTGACCGGAGCGATGACCGGCGTGGCGGCGCTGGTGAGCCTGGGGCAGACTTCGGTGATCGAGTCGGGAATCGGGGCGGGTTTCGAGTTGACGGTGGTGACGGCCGTGGTGGTCGGCGGGACGTCGATCCGCGGCGGGGCAGGGACGATCGCGGGCACGGCGCTGGCGGTGTTCTGGCTGGGGAGCGTGCGCACCGTGCTCGTCCACCTGAAGCTTGGAGAGAGCGCGACGCACTGGGAGCGTGCGATCGCGGGGATGTGCATTCTCGCCGCCGTCCTCCTTGATCATCTGTCGCGACGGCGCGGGGGCACCCGTGGCACCGGTCCAGCAACGTTGGAGGTCTCCGCATGATCGCCCGTCATGCCGCCGTCCGAGCGGAGTTCATGCGACCGGTCGTCCTGACTGCGTCGCTGGCCGGATTCCTGACGATCGCGGGACGGCTGGAGCCGGGTTTCATCGCAGGCGCGACGCAGTTGGAACTGGCGACGCAGGTCTTCGAGACAGCGCTGCTGGCGGTTCCGATGACGCTGGTGCTGATCAGCGGCGGGATCGACCTGTCGATCGGGGCGACGATGGCGCTCTCATCAGCGGCGTTCGGTATGAGCTTCGAGAGCGGCGCGCCGATCTGGGCCTGCGCGGCGTGCGCGATCCTCGCTGCGACGTGTGCCGGGGCGTTCAACGGCGCGTGCGTCGTTCGTCTGGCTGTCCACCCGCTGATTGTCACGCTGGCGACGCTGTCGTTGTTTCGCGGAGTTGCTGAGGGGATCAGCAGGGGTCGGCCGGTGTCGGGCTTTCCGGAGTCCTTCACGGAACTGGGCGACGCGCGCTGGTTCGGTGTTCCGCCGGCGGGCTGGGGGTTCGCGCTGGCGTGGGCGGCGGCGCTGATCTGGCAGCGTCGGACGCGCGGCGGACGCTGGATCACCGCGATCGGCTGGAACGAGACCGCTGCTCGCTTCAGCGGCGTCCCCGTGGATCGCATCAAACTCCTCCTTTACACGCTGTGCGGGACCGCGGCGGGGGCCGCGGCGGTCTTGTTCATCGCCCGGCGCAACACGGCGAAGGCTGACATCGGTCTGGGGATCGAATTGGAGGTCATTACCGCGGTTGTGCTCGGCGGGACGAGCGCCTCCGGCGGGCGTGGGAGTCTCCTCGGGACGCTGCTGGGCCTGGCGCTGCTGCACGAGGTTCGCCAGTTCATCAGTTGGCGGTGGAATAACGACGAACTGATTCTTCTGGTCGTGGGGGCGATGCTGATCGGGTCGATGCTGCTGAACCGGACGAAAGCGAGCTGAGAGCGGGCATCGGAGGCGGGATGGCGGAACGCCGCGGGTCCGAAGCGACGGCGAAGGGCGAGACGTTGCAAGGTTCGGGGCGCGGCGTCAGACTTCGAGCATGAACGAGTCGATCCTCAGTCCGCGCGGGCCGGAACCGGTCGGCCCGTATCCGCATGCGAAGCGCGCGGGGAACCTCCTTTTCGTGTCCGGGATGGGTCCGCGGAAGCGGGGGATGAAGGACATCCCCGGCGTCACGCGCGACGCAAGCGGGGCGGTCCTCTCGTATGACATCGAGACGCAATGCCGGGCGGTGTTCGACAACGTCCGCATGATCGTCGAGGACGCAGGCGCGAAGTGGGCGAACGTCGTGGACGTGACGGTGTTCCTCACCAACATGGACGACTTCGCCGCTTACAACCGCGTTTATGCGGAATACTTCGCCGGTCCCGGAAACCCGAACCCGGCGCGCACCACCGTGGAAGTGACACGGCTCCCGACGCCCATCGCGATCGAGGTCAAGGTGATTGCGACGATCGAGAACCGGTCTTCATGATTTCAGAATGAGTTTACTTCACATCGTCATCCTTTCCGGGGTGGTGCTGCTCGTGGCGTACTTCACGCTCGGGCGGGTGCTGGCGCGGCTGCTGCGGCTGGATCCGCGCGTGCCGACGCCGGCGGTGGCGCTGCGCGACGACGTGGATTTCTCGCCGATCGGGCGGAGGTCGCTGCTGAGTCAGCATTTTTCGGCGATCGCCGCGGCCGGGCCGGTCGTCGGTCCGATCCTGGCGGGCGTGATGTTCGGGTGGCTGCCGGCCTTGCTGTGGATTCTGATCGGGTCGATCTTCATCGGCGGAGTGCATGACCTCACGTCGCTGACGGCGTCGATCCGGCACAAGGCGCGGAGCATCGCCGAGGTCGTCCGCGAGCACATGAGCCGCCGGTCGTACCTGCTCTTCATGATCTTCGTCTGGTTGGCGCTCGACTACATCATCGTCGCGTTCACCGACATCACGGCCGGTTCGTTCATCGGGGCGGTCAAACTGGAGAATGATCAGGTTGTCTCCGGTCCCGGCATTGCGTCGTCGTCGCTGATGTACCTGCTCCTGCCGGTGGCGATGGGCCTGCTGATGCGTTATGCGAGGCTGGGGCTTGCGTGGGCGACGGTGATCTTCCTGCCGCTGGTCGGCGTCGCGATCTGGGCGGGCCAGGCAATGCCGCTCGATGTGGCGGCGGGCTTGAGCCTGTCCGACGCAGACGCCCGCAAGGTCTGGAACGTGCTCATCCTCGGATATTGCTTCGTCGCGTCGCTTGTGCCGATGTGGTGCCTGCTTCAGCCACGCGGACATCTCGGCGGGTATTTTCTTTTCGTGTCGCTGGCGGGCGGGGCGCTGGGGCTCATCATCGCTCGCGAACCGATCGCCTACCCGGCGTTCCGCGGGTGGGAGGCGGTCGAGGGTAAGCCGCTGCTGCCGATGCTCTTCATCACGATCGCGTGCGGGGCGTGCTCCGGGTTTCACTCGATCGTCGCCAGCGGGACGACCTCGAAGCAGCTTCGCACGGAGACGGATGCGAAGCTCGTCGGCTACGGCGCGATGCTGATGGAAGGGATGGTCGCCGTGATCTCCCTGGCGTGCGTGATGCGCCTGGCGCAGGGCGACCCGCTGGTGCGGAAAGATCCGAACTTCGTCTACGCGACCGGCATCGGGAGCTTTCTGAACGTCTTCGGCGTACCGCTGTCGTTCGCGACGTCCTTCGCCTTGATGGCGTTCACGACGTTCGTGTACGACACGCTGGACGTCTGCACGCGCCTCGGGCGCTACATCATTGAGGAACTGACCGGCTGGCGAGGCCGGGCGGGCAAGGTCTTCGCCGCGGTGGTGACGGTCGGCGCGCCAATCCCCTTTCTCGTTCGTCAGCCGCTGGATGCTTCGGGCAAGCCGGTGGCGGCGTGGAAGGTGTTCTGGGAGCTTTTCGGCGCGAGCAACCAGTTGCTGGCGGCGCTGACGCTCGTCGGCGTGACGGTGTGGTTGTGGCGGACGCGGCGGGCGGCGTGGGTCTTTCTGGTGTGCGGCGTTCCGACGGTCGTGATGTACGTGATGAGCACGTGGGCGCTGGTCCGGATCATCGGGCGGGAGTTCGCGCCGGTGGTCGAGAAGGGGTTCCGCTTCTCGGCGTTATCGACGGTCGGCGTCGTCGCGGTCATCCTCGTGGGGCTGGCGGCGCTGATGCTGGCGGATGCGGTCTGGGCGTTTCTCGGGCGCGGAGGACGCGGAAGCGACGGTTCCAGCCGCGCCGCCGCGGCGTCCGTCGCGGCATGAACGTCGGCCGCACCCCGTCACGCCGCGGCGATCGGCAAGCGGGCGATGAACTTGGCGCCGGGGCGGAAATGTTCCGAAGCGACGAGGTCGCCGCCGTGCAGACGGGCGACGCCGCGGGCGATCGCCAGCCCCAGACCCGACCCCCCCTGACGCCGGCCGGTGGAGGAATCCACCCGCCGGGTCGCAAAGCGTTCGAAGAGCTTTCCGGTCATTTCGTGGTCGATGCCTGGACCGCGGTCCTCGACTTCGACTTCCGCGTGGGATCCGCGGACCGCGACGCATACGTTTACGCTTTCTCCCTGCGGCGAGAAGCGGACCGCGTTATGCACCAGATTGCCGATCATCAGGACGAGCAGGTTCATGTCTCCGCGGACGTTGATCGACGCCCCGTCGTCGCTGGGGTCGGTGAGCGTGACGCGGATTTGCACCCGGTTGACGGAGGCCAGCGGCTGAATGCGCTGGACGGCCTCGACCACGATGTCGTTGAGCGACACGTCGGACGTGAACGTCATCGGGAACCCGGCGTCGGCACGGGCGAGCAGGAGGAGGCTGTCCACGGTCTGGTGCATCGAGCGGACTTCCTCCTCGACGCTGTGAATGAAGGTCTCGTACTCGCGGATATCGCGCTTGCGCTGAGCGAGCACCTGGGCCTCGCCGAGGAGGACGCTCAGCGGCGTTTTCAGTTCGTGCGAGACGTCGCTGAGGAAACGCTCCTGCGCCTGAAAGGCCTTGTCGAGACGGTCGAGCATCTCGTTCAGGGTCCGCACGAGTTCGGCCGCCTCGTCTCGCCCGCGAGGCATCGGAAGTCGCTCGTGCAGACTGGCGGCGCTGATCTGTCGGGCGCGCTCCACGATCTTCTGGACTGGCGCCAGCGACCGGCGCGCCAGCACCCACGACGCGACGGCCGCCGCCAGCAGTCCCGAAGGAATGACCACCCCGAACGTCCGGCGCATCGATCGCAACCCTTCCTCGATCGGTTCGGTGCTCATCGCGACCTGAAGGTAGAACGGATCCATCGTGGGCGGATCACGGTAAAGCGTCGCGAGGCGAAGCTCGCCCGAAGCCTGCAGGAGGCGGAAGGCGTCGGCGCCGGTCAGCAGCTCAAGAACGGGTTCGTCGGAGGATTTCGCCGTCCGCCCCACATCCGTCAGCGGAAGCACCTCGTCGCGCAGACCTTCGGAGCGTTCAATGACGGATTCGTCGACGGCGCGAATCTGGAAGAACTCGCCCGGAATATGCAGAGCGCTGCGGCGATACCCGCGCGACCGGATGATGTCGCGCGACGGCGGAAGCACGCCGGACACAACGACCTGAAGCGCCATCACTTCCGTGGCGTCACGGACCTGATCGTCGAAGTCCTGCCACCGATCCCGCTCGCGCAGCTTGATCAACGTCAGGCTCAACCCACCGAGAATCACCGTGAAGACAATCAGGTACAGCAGGGCGAGCTTGAAACGCAACGATCCCAGCACCTGACCGAGTCCCCAACCTGCCGGCGATCGGGGGTTCAAGGCGAAGGCTCCGACGGACTGAGCATGTACCCGGCGCCGATGATCGTGTGAATGAGCTTGTCCGGGAAGTCGCGGTCGATCTTGCGCCGCAACATGCTGACGTACACGTCGATGACGTTGCTGTCGGAAACGAAATCCATCTCCCAGACCTGCTGTCCGATCATCGTCCGCGACAGCACGCGGTTCGGGTTCCTCATGAACACTTCGAGCAGGGCGAATTCCCGCGAAGTCAGGCGGATCGTCCGGTTGTCGCGCTTCACGGTCCGAGTCAGCAGGTCCATCTGAAGGTCGTGAAACCGCAGGAATGACGCCTCCTGCGCCTGACCCCGGCGCAGCAAGGCCCGGATCCGCGCCAGCAGTTCCTCGAACTCAAACGGTTTGGTGAGGTAATCATCCGCCCCGGCGTCAAGCCCGCGGATCTTATCCGCCGTTGTGGACAGCGCCGTGAGCAACAGAACCGGCGTCGTCCGTCCGCTGTAGCGCAACCGCCGGCAAACCTCCACTCCGTCGCCTTCGGGCAGCATGATATCGAGGATGATGGCGGCGTAATCCTGCGACGTGGCGATCGTCTCGCCTTCTGTCGCCGTCATCGCCACGTCCACGGCGTACCCGTGCTCGGCCAGCCCCTGACGGATGAAGGCTGTCATCTTCGGATTGTCTTCGATGAGGAGGATCCGCATCGCACGGTCCGTCGCCCCTGCGTCTTCGAGATGCTGCAAGGTCATCATTTTATCGTCCCTCTCTTGCCCGGCCAACCGCCCAGGACAGCCGTCGCAGGCGGAACCCCTGTTGCGGCGCTGGGAGTGGCGCCGCGGCGTGTGATTGTAGAGGGGAAATCATTCCGTCCGGGGGGTGAATTGCAGATGAAACCCGGTTCATCGTGGTGGCGGTCCGGCGTCAGCCGCAGAGGGCGTCCACGCCGCCGGATCCAGCCCGAAAAAATCAGCGAGCATGTCGTACAACCGGGGGTGGGTTTTCCGCATCCGGTCGGCGTCCAGAAAAAACGCCTCTGCCGCGACCGCGAAGAACTCGGTGGGGTCTTCCGCGCCGTAGGGGTCTAGGAAGGTGCGCCGCCCTCGCTCCGCCGCCCGCACCAGCGCCCGGTATTCCTCATCGAACACCCTCGCCCACGCCCGCAGTTTCTCATCCGTCCCCAGCGGCGGCGTTCCGTCCCAGAGTCCGTCGAGCGAGTCGATCGCGTGCGCGAACTCATGAATGATGACGTCGCCGTATGCGGGCGACTCTCGGAGAACCTCGGGCTTGGGGCGACTCGACCGCGCCTCGGCGGTCGCCGCGCCGTCGGCTCGATCGTCCCCGCCGCGGCGCTGAACCAGCGGCTGGCGGCGGCGCGACCCTCGAAGCGGCGGCTTGATACTGTCCCACGCCAGCAGCACCGGTCCGCGGTAGTGCGTCTCGCCGAGCAGAAGATCCTCGACGTCGTAGCGCCGCCCGTCGGGCCCGACGGCCTCGACGCGGTCGCCGAACTCGCGCGGAAACAAAATGACCTCCTTCGTCCTCGGATAAAGCCCCAGCTCGGACGACCCCAGCACGAGCAGGCAAGCGAAGGCCGCGACGATGACCTTCATTTCGTCCGTCACTTCCAGCCCCTCCGCGCCCCACCACCGTTTTTCGGCAACGAACCGCGCGATGAGGTCGCGCAACCGCGCCCGGCGTTCGGGCGGCAGCGCAAGGTAGAACTCGACCTCTCGCTCAAGGATGTCCTCCCACGCGGGGTCGAAGCGCGCCGGTCCGCCGCGGTCGGCGCGCCGGAGGCCGCCAAGCCAGTTGCGAAACCATCTCAACACGGGACGCAATCCCCTCGGCCGTTCCAGCGAGCAAGGACTGCGGAATCTCGTTCCTCAACGAGGAGTCGCACGTCCCGGGGGCGTACGCGGCACTCGATCGGCAGCACCCCCGCCGGCTCGCCGTCCACCTCCACGGGCGCGACGTCCGGCGAGTCGATGCGGATGCAAGCCCCCTGCGCGTACACAACCCCCTCCCCGCTACGCTCCGTGTGACGCCCGCGCGCGATGTCGAGCGCATGCAACAGCAGACGCCCGCGCGAGTCGCACGGCAAGGCGCAGACATCCAGCAGACCATCCTCCGGCGACGCCCGGTTCAGAATCCGCAACCCCATCGAATACCGCGACAGGTTCCCCACCAGCGCCAAACCGCGCGCCTCGAATACGCGGACGCCGTCCACCTCGACGACCAGCCGCGGAAACTCGTGACGCGCGAACGTCGACAGCAGCGGTCCCAGATACGTCGCATGACTGATGTGCCCCTTCCGCACCTCCGCCAGGCGATGCACCACCTCCGCATCGAACCCAACGCCCACGACGATCATGAAGCGCCTCGCGTTCACCGACCCCGCGTCAATCGTGAGCGGACGCCCCTCCAACGCCCGGCGGATGACGGCATCCGCGGTCGCCGGGAACCCGAACTCCTTCGCGATGATGTTCTCGGTCCCCAGCGGAACGACCACCAGCGGCGTCCCGCGCCCCTTCAGGCCGTTGACGACGTCATTGATCGTTCCGTCCCCGCCCGCGACGACGATCACGTCCGCGCCGTCGGATTGTGCGGCGAGGCGCGCGGCGTCCCCCGCGGACGAAGACCAGCGCCAGGCGAACTCCGCACCGCGCCGTGCCGCGCACGCCTGAATGTCGTCGAGCAAGTCCCGCTTGCCGCGACGACCGGAAACCGGGTTGGCGATGCCGATGATCTTCAAGGAGAATCCGACCGCCGAGCCTCGCCCGCGCGGCGAACCAAGGTTATCCGCGCGGGGCGACCTCGCCAACGCGATGTTGTCTCTCCGCGCAAACCCGGTGGACGGCAGGTTCACACCGGACGGGTGAAGAAGGGGCGACGCGGGTTCGAGGTCTACCCCAACGGCGGACCGATGCTACAATGCCGCCCCCTCAAGGGACGGCGGGCGAACCCCGTCGTCGCCGGGGGGCCTGCGCCGCCGACCGGGAAGCGCGAGGATTCGCGGGAGTGCGCCGAAACATGAAAACGTTCGTGATTTACTACAAATACCACGTCGAGGGTGAGAAGAACCCCGGACCCGTCCGGCATTACAAGCTCCAGGCCGATGACGAGCGGCAGGCCGAGCAGTTGCTCCGCCGGTTTGCGAATTACAAGGGGCTTGAAGTGTTGCGGATCGAACGCGTCGCCTGAGGTTGACCCCGTGTCGCGCTGTTGACAAGGCTCCTCTCAAAATGAACTCGCCGGCGTTGATCCGTCGCACCATCCTTTACCGAGGCCGAGTCCAGGGCGTCGGCTTCCGAGCGACCACGGTCGACGCGGCGCGCGGGCTGGCGGTCACCGGGTATGTCCGCAACCTCGCGGACGGGCGGGTCGAACTGGTCGCCGAAGGAAAGACCGACGCCCTCGACGAACTTGAACATCGCGTCAAGGCCGCCCTCGGAGCGAACATTCACGGCGCCGATCGGGCTGAATCCCCGGCCACCGGGGAGTATCAGACCTTCACGATCCGGCGCTAACGCCTTGAGTCGCCGGCGCCCTGAGTTGCGGGTTCGTTGCCCGATCTCAGATCGCGCTCCTCCGATCGCGGCCCTCGGTTCACGTACCCCGGATCGCGGACCTCTGGTCCGCACGTGCGCAGAGGAACATGGCACTCCGACTCCAAGACCACGGTTTCGCAAATCCCGGCGCCGGAAGATGATCGCTCATCCCCGTGAAACCGCCTCCGCCGATTGAAAACCGGCGGACCGTCGTGGTCACTCGCCGTCTTTGCGCTTCAACAGTTCCAGCGTGATCGCCTCGTTGACCTTGAGGTTCTGCTCGTCGGTCAGCACGTCTGCGACGTCAAGGCGCATCTGCGTGCGTATCTTCTTCGCCTCGGCGGCGTCCTTCGCGGCGTTGGCTTTGCGAAGGTTCGTCTTCGCGTCGTCGATGACCTTCTCGATGCGCTTTTTCTGATCGGACGTAAGCTTCAGATCGAGTTTGAACAGAAAATCCTTGTACTCATTGACCGCAAACGGCGGAGGTTTGGCGGCGGCGTTTTCCTCGTCCGCGCCTTCGCCCGCTTCCGCGTAACCGATGGCGACCAGGTTCTTGATCGCCTCCTCCTGCTTCGCCCGATCCTTCGGATCGTCCGGTTTTGGATTGCGGAGAGAAACCTTGCCGACCTTCAACCAGTTCTTGATGTATTGAGAGAGGTCCGCGACGACCTCGGGCTTGGACTCAGCCAGGTTGGTTTTCTCCTGCGGGTCTTCCTCGACGTTGAAGAGCAGGACGTCCGCCCACTCATACTTCGGCCCCTCGATCATCTGAATGAGCTTCCACGGCCCCTTGCGCACCATCACCTGGCGGTTGTAGGCGTCCTCATGCACCGTCGCCGGGCGGACCGCGAGCTTCGAATTCGTCTCGCGGAAAAGCGTCGGCGTCAGGTTCACCCCGTGCATCGACGCAAGACGCTGGCGGAACGTCAACCCGTAAAGGTGGCTGATCGTCGGCGCGAGATCCACATGCGTCACAAAATCCGTCACCTTGTTGCCGCCGGGCAGCCCCGGAAATCGCATCAGGCAGGGAATATGCATCGACGCCTCGAACAATCCGTAGTGATCGTAGTAGACGTTGTGATCGCCGAGACTCTCACCGTGATCCGCCACCAGCACGATCCCCGTGTTTTCATAAAGGCCCGCGCCTTTGAGGAACTTGATCAGCCGACCCACTTCCTCGTCGGTGTAGCGGACTTCGCCCTGGTAGAGCGCCGGGGGGTACGTCAGGTCGCGGACCTTGCCGAACTGATCCGTCACGATCTCCGGCGACCGCTTGAAGTCGTCGTTCTGCTCCAGCGGGGGCCCGTCGCCCGACGTCGGATCCTTGTCCTTCGGATAAAACTGGTTGCGGTACTCCTCCGGGGGCCAGTACTTCATGTGCGGATCAAAGAAGTGAACCCACGCGAAGAAGGGCTTGTCTGACTCGCTCTTGATCCACTCAATCGTGTTGTCCACGATCTGCCGGGCGTCGAACCCGCCGCCTTTCGGAACGTTCGGATAATGATCGAACCCGGTCATGCCGAGGCACTCGGGTTCGTTCGACAGGTGTGGCGTCGCCGGGAACCCCGCCGTGCGGTAACCCGCCCGCTGAAACGCAAGCCCGAGCGTGTCCGCGTCCGGGCTCACCCACGTGAACGTCGTCTGATTATTGAAAATGCGCGAGTCGATCGCCCGCAAGCCCGTCAGAATTGCCGTGTGACTCGGGTTCGTGACGTTCGTCTGACTGTATGCCTTCAGGAACAGCGTTCCGTCCGCGGCGAGCGCGTCAATGTTCGGCGTCAGCCCCTGCGGACCTCCGTAACAGGTGATGTGATCGGCGCGGGTCGTGTCCAGCGTGATCAGGATGAGGTTCTTTCCCTTCAGCACGCCTTGGTGGCGCGCGTCCTCCGTCTCGGCAGGCTTGCCCTGCGGGGCCGCCTGACTCATCACGCCGATCAGCACAGCCGACGCGACGAGGACGATCGGGAACCCAAATGCAAGGCGCTTCTTCATGTGTGCTCTGCTCATCTCTCTCATCCCTTGCGCGCGCCGATCCAACTCTGGATCGGTGCATCCGGTTATCGGAGTATCGTCAGTTTCGTGCCGCCGGTCCGGTTCGCAAGTCCGCGCGAGGAGAAACGGGCCTGCGTCGAACCACTGAATCCAGGCGGCGGCAGGCAGAAGGCGCCCGACTCAGCGGTTCTCGGCACGAAAGGGGAACGTGCAGGATCGGCGCGTATTGCAGGACCGATCAACCGCCGGCCTGCTGGCTCGTGAAACCGTATTTCTCCTCCAGCGCCACGCCGCCCGTCGCCTTGGCTTTATCGTCGCGGGCCGACGAATTTGAATCCTCGCGGCCGCCCATCTTGCTGACGGCGAACGCGATGACGCCGATGACTCCGAGCACCAGAAGAAGCTTGATCGCCTTCATGTTCCAACCCTTTCCTGCATTCGAGGAGGGCAGGTTCATCACTGCGCGATCCTCCTCTCCCGGGGAACTTTAGCCTCAGAACCCCTCCGAAGCCAGCCGAATCCGCTCCCACGCGGGCGATGCCGTGACTTCCCGCACCGCGATCACGTCAGCGGGCGGTCCGAGAGGATCGCGGTTCATGCCGGAAAAATGAGCATCGCGTCGCCGTAACTGTAAAAGCGGCAGCCCGTCTCGACCGCCCGCCGGTAGGCCGCCCGGACCCGCTCCACCCCTCCGAACGTCATCACCAGCGCCAGCAGCGTGCTCCGCGGAAGGTGAAAGTTGGTCAGAAGGACGTCCACGGTCCGGAATCGGAAGGGCGGGAGAATGAAAAGCCGCGTCTGCCCGCTCCGGGCGACCAGATTCCCGCTCTCATCCGCACAGGATTCCAGCACGCGCACCGTCGTCGTCCCCACCGCCGTCACCCGACCGCCGCGCTCGCGGCAGCGCCGGATCGCCTCGACCGTCGCCTCCGGCAGGTCGAACGATTCCGCGTGCATCACGTGGTTCTCCAGCCGGTCGGCCGTCACCGGTTTGAACGTCCCCTCTCCGACATGCAGCGTCACAAAGGCTTGCTCGATCCCACGCGCCTTCAGCGCCGCGAGAAGTTCCGGAGTGAAATGAAGGCCCGCGGTCGGCGCGGCCACCGCCCCGGGCGACTTCGCATAAACCGTCTGATAACGCTCGCGATCCGTCGCGACATCGGTCCTGCACTCCCCGACTTCACGTCGGATGTAAGGCGGAAGCGGAGCAATCCCTGCGACCGCAAGGAGGTCTTCCGTCCGCTGGGCGGGCGCTATCTCGATCAACCAGTGCCCCTCATCCCCGCGTTCCAGCAGCGTCACAACGGGGGGACACGGACAGGCTGTCTCAAAGGAAAGCCGCTCGCCTTCGCGGCATCGTCCCGCGTTCCGAAGCAGAACCTCCCAGCGCCCCGGGCTTCGCTCGCTCAGGAAAAGTCCCTCGACGCGCCCGCCGCTGCGGCGCCGAAGGAAAAACCGCGCCGCGACGACGCGCGTGTCGTTGAGCACCAGCAGATCACCCGGGCGCAGAACCTGCGGCAGGTCCGCGACGCAGGCGTTCGTCATCCCGTCGCCCGGTCCGACGACCAGCAGCCGCGCCGCATCCCGAGGCTCAACCGGCTGCTGCGCGATCAACGACTCCGGCAGCACGTAGTCCAAGTCGTCCAGCGTCAACCGGCGGAAACCGGACGCGCTGTCGCCTGGCGCTGAAGCTTCCGCACCCGACATCGGGCGTACTTTCAGCGCGTCGGCGCCGCCTGTCCAGAACCGGGACGACTCTCGCCGTTACGGCAGACGCCCCAGCACTTCCGCCAGGCGCGCCGTCAATTCGTCCGCTTCGACCGACGACACCGGCTCAAGCACAACCCGAGCCGCCGGCACGTCTTCGATCGTGAAGAACAGGTACGCCAGCAGGAAACGCGCCTCACTGTCGTCGGGATGCTCCGTCACGTACCACGTCAGCCGCTCGAGCTGCGCGTCCAGCACACTCGCATCCGGATAAAGCGGCGCAAGGTCCAGCGGCTGCGTCAGGATGTCGTCCGCCTGCGTCAGCGCCGCATACGTGGAGAGATATGCCAGCGTGTAATCCCCCTCCGCCACCCACGTCATCGCGTACAACAGGTGGGCATAAGGATCGCCCGGATCACGAACCACCGCCCGCGCAAAAAGCCGCCGCGCCTCGACGTACCGCCCCGAAGCGAACACCGCCACGGCTTCGTCGATCAGCGGGTCCGCGCCCGGCGTAATCGTCGTGAAGCTGAGAACGTCGCCGTCCTCTGACGCCGGCGCTTCCGCCGGCGGTGGCGGCGCTTCCGAAAACGCGTCGACCGGCGCCCCGTCGTCGTCAATCACAAAAACCTGCGGATCGGAAACGTAGATGTATTCCACCGGAGCGTAGTTCCACCCGAAGGGGTCCACATAGCGAACGTCGTAGGAGTAATGTCGGTTCCAGTCATACCAGCCGATCCGCCCGCACGTCGTGTAACGCGGGGAGAAACAGGCGGACCAGGTCGAGTCGAAGCACAACGCGTCCTTGCCGACGAAACCGCAGTCCCCGCCCGCGACTCGAGCGCCGAGCGTGACGCACGATGTGACGCGGGCGCCTCGAACACAGATAACGCCGCAACCCCCGTCACACCCACCCCCGCGCCTCGGCAAACCGGCCCCGACGAACACGTCGCCCTCCCGTTTCGCCTCCCCCACGCTCCCTCGTTCCAACTCCAACGCCGGTGCCGCCGCAGGGCGATTTCCGCTCGGCACGTCCATCTGCGGCGCGCGCGCATCCGACGAAACCGGCCGCGACCCCAGCAATGCGAGCGAGCGGCGGTCCGGTGCGATCGTCGTTGCACCGGGTGCGAAGCTCGACGGCGGTCGTGCGATCCCGCTCGAAGTCCCGGGACGCTCAGCCGGCTCGCGCAGGATCGGACGCTCGAAGTCTCCGACAGGGTTCGGTCGGGTTGCGGGTGACGGTCGCGACGAGGGAATCAGCGACGGGCTGCGGCTCTGGGCCGGCGCCGAGGACGGGGCGCGCAGCGAACTCGTAGCCCGCGAGGGGCTGATCAGAGCCGGTCTTTGCGACGGCAATTCCGACGGACGCGAAATCCGGACCGCCGAGGGCGTTCCCAGCCCGAAGCGGGACGTCGTTGAACCCGGACTCGCCCACGATGAGGAAGTCCTCCCCCGTGACGGCTGGGTCGAAACCGAAGGCCGGGCCTGGCTCGCCGAACTCGTCGGCAAGCTCGGTCGTGAGCCGATCGAGCTGCGCGAGGACGCTCGCGTCGGCGTCGGGAATGACGATGCGGGCCGTGACGAAGCCGAACTCGACCGCGACGTGATCGTCGAGGGTCGGGAGGTCGTAGTGCTCGGTCTTGCCGATGTGGACGACGGCTTCCTCGACGCCGTGGCGGGCTGCGAACTCCCGGTGCTGGAGGCCTTCGCCTTCGACTTGGTCTGCGGGGCAAACCCCAGGGATGACCCGGCGCTCCACCCGAAGACGGCCGCTACCAGCAACAATGCCCCCGCGCAAGAACTTTTTCTGCGGAATCTCGACATGACCGGACTCCTCAAGAACCACCGGATCATTCATCATTGTCTGAGTGAAACTTTTTCCGCCTACGCATATTATACCGACGGTCAAATGTTCAAACAACACCTTAGTTGGAACTTTTCGCGTGACGGTTCTCCTTCGGTGGCACCAGGTGTCAGCGTCTTGCGGGCCAGAGCAGGCCAACCCGGCGGCGCACTTGTCCCGTAGCAGAGGACGGATACGATGCGGGACTACCCGCAAGGGGGCGTGTGCCCGAGTGGCCAAAGGGGACGGGCTGTAAACCCGTTGGCGTTAGCCTTCGAAGGTTCGAATCCTTCCGCGCCCAGTCCGGCGGGTCAGGTGAGCGGTCCGCGCGTGCTGGTACGAACGCCGCGCCGTCGCGCCTCGGCAGGAAGTCCGTTCCGGGGGGCGCACCGTCCTTCGATCCCGCTTTGCGGCTTCTCCCTGCCCCGTTACACTTCCGCCGCGTTGTAACCGGATCAGGACGAGTCCGGTCCGTAACGCGATGGCGACGCGGTCGTGGTGCGGGGTTCCCGGCGGGCGCGTTCGCAGGCCCTTCCGACGGATCGGCGCATGCGCATACGCGAGCAGATTGACGAACACGGTCCGACGGTCTCGTTCGAGTTCTTTCCGCCGCGCGATGAAGTCGGGTTCTGGGATCTGTACCGGACGGTCGAGGCGTTGCGCCCGCTCACGCCGGATTTCGTCTCCGTCACCTACGGCGCAGGAGGCGGAACCCGCCGCAAGACGCTCGATCTGGTCGCGCGCATCAAGTCTGACATCGGGCTCGAACCGATGGCGCACATGACCTGCGTCGGCGCGTCGCGCAATGAGATCGCCGGCATCCTCGACGAACTGGTCATCAAGGGCGTCGAAAACGTCCTCGCCCTCCGCGGCGACCCGCCTGAGGGAACGTCCGCGTTCACGCCGGTCCCCGGCGGGTTTCGCTACGCCAACGAACTCGTGACGTTCATCCGCGAACGTTACCGGTTCTGCGTCGGCGCCGCCTGCTACCCGGAAGGGCACACCGAGGCCCCGACCCTGGACATCGACCTCGAGAACCTGAAGCGCAAAGTTGATGCCGGCGTCCACTTCCTCATTTCCCAGCTCTTCTTTGACAACGACGCGTTCTACCGGTTCCGCGATCGGGCGGAGCGGGCGGGCATTCACGTCCCCATCCTTGCGGGCATCATGCCGATCCTCAGCGTCAAGCAGGTCAAACGTTTCACGCAGATGTGCGGCGCGGCGATCCCACGCGACCTGCTGCACCGGATCGAGTCCGTCGAGGATGACAACGAAGCCGTCCGCCACGTCGGCATGTTTCACGCCACGCAGCAGTGCCTCGGACTGCTCGCCTGCGGCGTCGCCGGAATCCACTTTTACACCCTCAACCGCTCGACAGCGACGCGGGCGATCTATCAATATGTTCGCGGCGAGCTGCCGAAACGCCGCGCCTCCCGATCGGACTCGGGTCCGCACTAACACGGACGCTGACGAACCGGCGGGACGGCGAGCCGGTCCTGACCTCGCGGTTGTGCGCCCGCGGAGGCCCGTTACATTGTCCCCACGAACGCGCATGACCGCGGCGGCGACCCAGAATCCGGAACCTCAACCGAAGGCACTGACGTGGACGATGAAAGCCCGATCAAACTGACGAGGCTGCGAGACCTGATCCGCGATATCCCCGACTTCCCGAAACCGGGGATCGTCTTCAAGGACATCACCCCGATGCTCCGCGATCAGGCCGGCCTGTCCCTCGCGATCGAGTACCTCACGCAGCCCTTCCGCGCGATGCACGTCCAGGTCGTCGCCAGCGCCGAGTCGCGCGGGTTCATCTTCGGAACCGCCGTCGCACGGAACCTCTCCGCGGGCTTCGTTCCGATCCGCAAACCCGGAAAGCTCCCCGCACCGACCCGCCGCGAGACTTACGCCCTCGAATACGGGACCGATGTCCTCGAGATTCACGCCGACGCCGTCCAGCCGAGCGATCGCGTCCTGCTGGTCGACGACGTCCTGGCGACCGGCGGAACGATGCAGGCCAGCGCCCGCCTCGTCGAAGCGCTCGGCGGAAAGGTGATCGGCATCGCCGTCCTGATCGAACTGACCTTCCTGAAGGGCCGCGACAAACTCCGACCCCACCCCGTGCATTCAATCTTGCGCTACGACGACTGATCCTCGCCGTCGGATGATCGGCACGCCGTCGGATCGCAGACCTCCGGTCCGCCGTGCAGGACAGAACGCCTCACTCCGATTTGAAGGCAGGGAGCACGCCTCTTGCCGCAACGGAACCTTGTCGCCGCTCGAGCAGCTTCGACGCGGGACGTCGCGCCGCTTCACGTCATCCGGTTCGTCAGATGCCCCGGAAGCCACCCGACCACAACCTCGCGATTGTCCTCATCCCAGTAAAAATACACCGCGAGACACCGCTTCGGATCACGCGTGGTGCTGTTTGTGCGAATATGCATGTCGAGAAATCGCTTCGGCGCCCCCGAACCTCCGGCACGCACGAAGTACGTCTCGCCCTGCTCGCCCGCACGTTCCTTCGAGATCGATCCGGATATCCGCAGGTTCATCTGCTCGATCGCCTGATCGAACCGCAGCTTCGCCCCTTCCACGCCCAGGCGCATGTCGCGGTAGTCGTCCGCCAGAAGCCGAAGCACATCGCACACCAGCTTCACGTTCTCGAACTCGGCCTCTTTCAGCCCGTGATTGACGGCTCGCGGATGCAGCGAAAGACGCCCGGTCAGGTTCGCCTCGACCCACCCGGGGACATCCGCGTAGGACGACGGCGCGGCGTTCGCCGTCGTCGCCTGATCCGCCGCAGCCGATCCGACGGCGCGCCGCAGCGCGTCCAGTTGCGCCCGAAGATTGAAGTTCTCGCGGCGGGCCTGGTTCCGCTCCCGCTCCGCCGTTTCCGCCGCCTCGATGGCGTCGTCCCGCTCCGCGCCCACCTGGTCGATCTTGGCCTTCAGCGCGGCGATCTCCTCCTCGTACACCGCGCGCCACTGCTTGTCTTCGCGGGCCGTCATCCGTCCGCGCTCCGCCCGCCGGTTACGTGCATCCACGTAAAACAGGCACGATCCCCAGTTTGCCCAGCGCGACGCCGAGTACTCGTGCGCCTGATCCACGAGAAACTCAGCGTACGCCTCATCCATCGTCAGCCCCTTGTACCGGTAGCGGAGGATCCACTCCGCCAACGCCAGCGGGTGATCCCGAGGATCGTCCTGATCGAAGTCCACCCCGGGGCGGTACGTCCGCACCGCGCCGAGGAACGCCGACCACGGCTTGCCCACCAGGTCGGTCCACCGGAAACCGAGCTGCCGAGGCATCGTCACCACGTAAGCAACCCCGAGCACCCGCGCCGCCAGCCCCTCCGCGTCCAGAAGATACGTCCCCGTCGACATCCGCAGCTTCGACCCGTCCGGTTCAGTGAGCAGGTACACCGGCAACCCGCGCTCCGCCGACAGGACCAGCCGGAACAACCGATCAATATCCGCCTCGCTCTGCATCCGGATCGGACGGCCGTCGATCGTGTCCGCCTCCCGCATCACCAGTTCCGAGGCGAGCACGGACACGATCTGCGGGCGTCGCAGACCGATCGGCGCCTCGGTGGGCAGCGACGACGAACACAGCACGCGCACACCGAACTGCGCACCGTCCGGCGTCGAGGTCAGCGCAATCTCCGTCACCCAGAAACGCCCCGGAACCGCCGGCTCATCCCCGTCCGGACCCAGCGCCGACGTGTGCCGCAGCGCCCACCGCCCCTCTTCCGAAACCCCGACGCACTCGAGGCGGTTCTCCGCGCCCGCGTCCTCATCCTCGAACGTCTCGGCGTCGAGAATCTCCGCCCGTCGCCTCAGTCCGCAACGAGGCTCAATCCAGTCCGCAACCAGCGCGCGGACGTGTACCGACGGATCCGCAACGCCCGACCCCTCGCGCCGGGTGAGACAACCCGCCACCTGAAATGTCGTACGTACCGACGCCTGCCCGGGGCGGACCACCAACGGGCGCTGCGACAGCGGGTTGCGGATCGTCATGAGGCGAGTTCCCGATGCGTGTGCTTCAGTACATTCATGCGCAGCGTGACGTGCGGCTGCTGGTCTGCACCCCCGGAATCCGCTTCATTGACGCAATCCCTTCGCGATCACGTAGCGCTGAATCTCGCTCGTCCCCTCGTAGATCGTCGTCACCCGGGCATCCCGGTAAAGCTGCTCGACGCGGCACTCCCGCACGTACCCCATCCCCCCGTGAACCTGGACCGCGCGGTAGGCGATCCGGTTAGCCGCCTCCGTCGCATAAAGCTTCGCCATCGAGGACGACGGCAGGTCGGCCTTGCCCGCGTCGATCTTGTCCGCGGCGCTGGCGATCAGCGCTTTCGACGCCGCCAGCTCCACCGCGCTGTCCGCGATCATGTTCGCCACCGCCTGAAAACGCCCGATCGGCTGCCCGAACTGGCGGCGCACCTTTGCATACTCGATCATCTGATCGAGGCAGGCTTCAGCGATCCCCGTCGCCTGCGACGCGATGCCCACCCGCCCCTCGTTCAGCGTGATCGCGCTCACCCGTCCGCCTTCCCCCACGCCCCCCACCAGGTGATCTTCCGGAATCTCAACGTCGTGCAACGCAATGACCGCCGTCTCGCTCCCGCGGATCCCCATCTTGCCCCGGATCTTCGTCCGCTCGATCCCCCGACTGCGACCGTCCACCAGCATCATGCACAGCTCGCCCTCCGGACCGCCGCCGCGCAGACGCACCAGCGTCAGGAACCACCGTGCCGACAACCCGTTCGTGATCCACATCTTCTCTCCGTTGATGCGGTATCCGTCGCCCGTCGACTCCGCCGATGTGCGGATGCCCGAAGGATCGCTGCCGGCGTCCGCCTCCGAGATCGCGAAGGCGCAGAGATTGTCCGCGCGACCCATCGCCGCAAGCCACTCCCCGCGCCGATGTGCCGCCGCCTGCTTGCTGAGGATGCTCGTCACCATGCTGTGCACCGACAGCGTCACCGCCACGGACGGCGATGCGTACGAAACCTCGTGCAGCAGCGCCGCATACGTCTTCATGTCGCAGTCCAGCCCGCCGGCGGACTCCGGAATCGACAGCGACAGCAGCCCCATCTCCTCCAGGGTCGGCAGAACCTCCCCCATCGACGTCTCGTCCACGTCCCACCGGCGGTCCGCGTCGATCAGTTCGCCGCGCGCATACGCGCGCACCCCTTCAACCAGAAGTTGCTGTTCCTCCGTCCAGGCTCGATGTGGTGCGGTCCGCAGGCGAAGTCTCCTCGTATGACGACCGTCCGGGAAAGCAGTCCGGTCCATCAGTCTAATCTACCGGAGTCCTGGCGCAGGGGAAAATCCGAGACCGCTCGACGCGGCAGGATCCCACGGTAACCGCATTCTGACTTCGAATCCGGGTGGCATGGCCTGGTGTACTCACCTGGCCATGCTACCGGAGCAGAACGCCCGTTCCTTCCGGACCCGGCCCCCCGACATGCCGGCAGATCTCAGAGTACGGTTGCCCTGGGCATGATCCGTGGTTCCGACGCCCACGCGATGACGCCCCGGATCGTCACGACGCCGTCCGGGATGGCGACGCCACTTGCGTGACCTGGAGACCGAAGTTCTCGCCCACTTTCACCGCAACCCCTCGGGCGATCAGACGATTATTCGCCAGAAGATCCAGCTCCGAGGACGCAGGCGTGTCGAACTCCACGATCGAACCCGGCGTCAGGTCGAGGATCGCCCGGACGCGCATCTGCCGCTCCGCCACGCGGACACGCAGCGGGACCGTCAGACGCAGCAATCCGTGAGCAGGTTCGCTGGCGGGCGTACACGCCTTCGACGCGGCGTCAGGCGCCGCCGGAAAAGCCGATACCGGGTGCGGAGCGGCAATCTCCGCGCGGTTCCCGGGCGGTTCGGGATCAGATGTCGTAGCGCGGGCTTTTTCCTGAGTCAGGACCATCATGATGGTGCCGGCGCGGCGCGCAGCGCCTCGCCGGACGAACGATCCTGTATCGGCGGCGATGGCGGGACGGTTCAGCACCACGAAGAACCAGGCGGCAGGCGTTGCGCGATCGCGCCGGTTTCGCGGCGCCTCTTCCGATAACCCCGCGGAAAACCGCGGGCCCGTCACGGAAACCGCTTCACGATCAGGGTGGCGTTGTGCCCGCCGAATCCGAACGAGTTGTTCATCGCCGCCCGGACAGGCATGTCGCGGGCCGTGTTCGGAACGTAGTCCAGGTCGCACCCCTCGCTCGGATGCTCAAGGTTGATCGTCGGCGGAACCACGCTGTTGGCCAGACTCAGCACGCACGCGATCATCTCCACCCCCCCGCTCGCCCCGAGAAGGTGCCCGACCGAACTCTTCGTGCTGCTGACCACGAGATTGCGCGAGGTCGGTCCGAAGACCGCTTTGATCGCCATCGTCTCCGCAAGGTCGCCCAGCGGCGTGCTCGTCCCGTGGGCGTTGATGTAATCAATTTCGTCCGCGTTCATGCCCGCGTCGCGCAGACACGCCCGCATCGCCGCCGCCGCCCCGTCGCCCGTCTCCAGCGGTTGCGTAATGTGACCGGCGTCAGAACTCGCCCCGTACCCGGCGACCTCCGCAAGAATGTGCGCGCCTCGCTTCCGCGCGAACTCCAGCTCCTCGAAAACCAGGACGCCCGCCCCCTCCGCCAGCACGAAACCGTCGCGGTCCCGGTCAAACGGGCGGCTCGCCCGATGCGGCTCGTCGTTCCGGCAGCTCAACGCCTTCATCGCCGCAAACGCCGAAAGTCCCAGCGGCGTCAGCGCCGCCTCCGTCCCTCCGGTCACCACGGCGTCCGCGATCCCCGCTCGGATCGTCGCCACGGCGTCGCCCATCGCGTTCGCCGCCGAGGCGCACGCCGTCGCCACCACCTGGCTGACCCCCTTGATCCCGAACTCCATCGAGATGTTCCCCGCCGCCGCGTTGACCATCAGACGCGGGATCGTGAACGCCGAGACTTTGTCCGGGCCTTTCTCCAGGAGACGGTAGTGCTGATCCTCGATCTCTTTCAGACCCCCGATGCCCGACCCGAGAATCACTCCGATCCGATGAGGGTCCACCGACCCGAGGTTCAGTCCCGCCTGGTGGATCGCCTCGTGCGCAGCCTGAAGCGCCATCTGCGAGAAGCGGTCCAGACGCTTCGCCGACTTGCGGTCGATAAAGTCGCCCAGCTTAAAGTCGGTGCACTCGCCTCCAAAGCGCACCTCGAACATCTCCGTCGGAAACAGCGTCACCGAGCGGACGCCGCTGCGCCCCTCGATCAACCCGTCCCAGAACCGGTCCACGCCCATCCCCAGCGGCGTGACCGCTCCCATCCCGGTTATGACGACTCGTCGTCGGTTCATGAAACGTGTATTGCCCCGAAACCGCCCCTCGCGCCTCGTCCGCGCTCCCATCACGGCGCGGCGACGCCCGGACGCAGTTCCGGCGCCGATGAGGCCCGCGACTCTTACTTCTTCGCCTGAATCATCTTCTCAACGTAGGCCACCGCGTCGCCCACCGTCTTGATCTTCTCCGCTTCCTCGTCCGGGATGGACGTGTCAAACTCGTCCTCCAGCTCCATCACCAGTTCGACGGTGTCCAGTGAGTCGGCGTTCAGATCGTCGACGAACGACGTCTCCGCCGTGATCTCCCCCTTGTCCACCCCCATCTGGTCGCTGACGATCTGGATGACCTTCTGCAAGATCTCTTCACGGCTCACTGACGAGTCCTCCTGATTCCGTTGATTCCGCGTCCTCGGGACCGGCGCTGAGGCTTGACCCCGGCCGCGCCCGCGACTTCATTTCACTTGAAGGGTCTGGATACTACCGACCGCCGCACACACCCGCAACGCCGATCCGCCCGACCGCCTCCCCGTCGCGCAGACCAACTCCCCTGACGCAATCGGCCGCAGCGCGCCGCAGATTTCACATCCGCAGACCGCCGTCCACCACCAGCACCTGCCCCGTGATGTACCCCGCGCCCGGACCCGCCAGAAACGCCACCGTCTCCGCCACTTCCTCCACCGTCCCGAACCGCCCCAGCGGGATCACCTTCTTCACTTCCTCGCGGAGCTTCTCCGGAAGCACGTCCGTCATGTCCGTCGTAATAAACCCCGGCGCCACCGCATTGCACGTGATCTTCCGCTTCCCCAGCTCCTTCGCGATCGACTTCGTCATCCCGATCAACCCGGCCTTGCTCGCCGCGTAATTCACCTGACCGGCGTTCCCCATCACCCCCGCGATGCTCGAAATGTTGATGATCCGCCCGTACCGCGCCTGAAGCATCGCCCGGCTGACCGCCCGCGTCAGCCAGAACACCGACCGCAGGTTCGCCGTCAGCACGTCGTCGAACTGGTCGTCCTCCATGTTGAGGAACAACCCGTCCCGCGTGATCCCGGCGTTGTTCACCAGAATGTCCGTCCGCCCGTGCGCCTCCAACACCCCGTCCACAAACGGCGCGATCGCCTCCCGCTGCGTTACGTCCAGAGGCCTCGCATCAATCCGCCCCGGAAGCTCGCGCCGCCGCGCCTCCTCCACCAGATCCTGAAGCGCCGCTTCCGTCCGCGCCGCCGCCACCACCGTCGCCCCGCGCTGCGCCAGCGACAGGCACACGCCCCGGCCGATCCCCCGACTCGCGCCGGTAACGATCGCAACTTGTCCGTTCATGTCGCGCTCCCTTTGATCGACCCTCGCGAGCTGACGATCAACGCGAACACCTCAGTTCGCCGCCGTCGCCGCGATCCCCGCCGCCGTGCTCACGTTGACGCATTCCACCCCGCGCTTGATCTTCCGCATCAGCCCCGTCAGCACCCGCCCCGGTCCAAACTCGATGAACCGCTCCGCCCCGTCCGCGATCATCCGCTCCACGTCGCGCTGCCAGAGCACCGGCGACGTCAACTGCGCCGCAAGTCCCTTCCGAATGTCCGCCGCGTCCGCATAATACGCCGCATCCACGTTGCGGATCACCGGAATCCGCGGCGCCTCGATCCGCGACCCCTCCAGCATCCGTCCCAGCCCCTCCGCCGCCGGCTGCATCAGCGGCGAGTGAAACGCGCCGGCGACCGCAAGCCGCACCGCCTTCCACCCCCGCGCCTCCGCCAATCCCACCGCCCGCGACACCGCCGTCGCCGTCCCGCTGATCACCACCTGTCCCGGGCAGTTCAAGTTCGCCGCAGCAAGAACCTCGCCCTCACGAGCCTCCGCGCAAAGCGCCTCCGCCTCCGCTGCTTCCGCTCCGATCAGCGACGCCATCGCACCCGCCGACGTCCGCGCCGCCTCCTGCATCAGTTCTCCCCGCCGCCGCACCAACACAAGACCGGTCTGAAAGTCGAACGACCCCGCCGCGTACAACGCCGTGTATTCGCCGAGGCTCAAACCCCCCGCGAACGCGAACGACTCGCGCTTCCCCCCACGCTCGAGGAACGCCTCGTACGTCGCCACGCTCGTGACGAAGATCGCCGGTTGCTGGATGTCCGTCTGCTCCAGCTTCTCCGCCGGACCGTGAAAACAGAGGTCGGCGAGATCGAACCCCAGGATACGGTTCGCCTCCTCGAAGATGCGCTTCGCGGCCGAGCTGACTTCATAAAGGTCCAGCCCCATCCCCGCGCTTTGCGCGCCTTGTCCGGGAAAGATGATCGCCGTCTTCACGACATTCTCACTTTGCTGCGACCGTCGGAACCGCAGGGGATACCGGCCGAACCCCGAGGGACGGTCCCCTCGAATCCGCTCGCGCCACGCCTCACACGCGCCACACCGCCACCGCCCACGTCAACCCCGCACCCAGACCCAGCATCATGATCCGGTCGCCGCTGCGCACCCGACCGTCCCGCCGCGCCTCATCCAGCGCCACCGGAACCGACGCCGCGGAGGTGTTCCCGTAACGATCAATGTTGATCGCGATCTTCTCCGGAGGCAGCCCCAGCTTCTCACGAACCGACTCGATGATCCGCAGGTTCGACTGATGCGGAATAACCAGCCGCAGATCGTCCGGCGTCAGGCCTGTCGCCTCCATCGCGCCGTCGATCAACTCCATCATCTTCACCACCGCGAACTTGTACACCTCGCGCCCCTTCATGCGGATCGCATGAAGCCGCTCCGCCACCGTCGCATTGCTGGCCGGCAAATGAGACCCGCCCGCCGGCGCCCAGATGTCCTGAAGCTTCGTCCCGTCCGCCCCCATCGACGCATAAAGCAGCCCGCGATCCCGGTCCGCGCTCGGCGTGATGACCGCCGCCCCCGCCGCGTCCCCGAAGAGCACGCACGTCGTCCGGTCCTCGTAATCCGTGAACCGCGTCAGCGTCTCCGCCCCGATCAGCAGAATGTGGCGGTACATCCCCGCCTGCACCAGATTCGCCGCGACGATCGTCCCGTACATGAACCCGCTGCACGCCGCGCCCAGGTCGAACGCAGGAACGCCCGCCAGCCCCAGCCGCGCCTGAACGTTGCACGCCGTCGCCGGGATCGGCTGGTCCGGCGTCGCCGTGCAAAGGATAATCAGGTCAATCTGTCGTCGGTCGATCCCCGCGTCCTCGATCGCCCGCTCCGCCGCACGGCTCGCCAGCGCCGAAGTCGCCTCTCCTTCCGCCACGCGCCGGCGCTCGTGAATCCCCGTGCGCGTCACGATCCACTCATCGCTCGTGTCGAGGTAGCGCGTGAAAAAATCGTTGGTCAGAACGTGGTCGGGAAGGTCTCGACCCGTCCCCTTCAGAATCGCCGGAAGGATGGCGCTCATGCCTCAGCCTCGCAACGCCGCGCCCGACAGACGCTCGATGACGCGCTCCTTGAACCCGAATGCGACGAACCGCTTCGCCGCCTTGATCGCGTTGGTGATCGCCCGGCGCTCGCTGCGACCGTGGCACACCACGCTGACCCCGTCGATCCCCAGCAGCGGCGCACCTCCGTATTCGCTGTAATCATGACGCTTCCAGACCCGCTCCAGCGTCGCCTGCATTCGTTCCCGCGCCCCGTCCGGTTCCTCTCGCACCTCGTGGGCCAGCGTCCGGAACAACCCTTCCGCCAGACCTTCCACCAGCTTGAGAATCACGTTGCCGACGAACCCGTCGCACACCGCCACGTCGCACCGGTCGTTGAAAAGATCACGCCCCTCGACGTTCCCGATGAACCGGATGCCCGTGTCGGCCTCCAGCAGCTCATGCGTCTGACGCACCAGGCGCGTGCCCTTCTCGCTTTCCTCTCCGACCGACAGCACCCCGACCCGAGGGTCCGCAATCCCGAGGATCATCCGCGCGTACTCCGACGCCATCACGCCGTATTCGTAAAGGTGCCGCGGCTTTGCTTGAATGTTCGCGCCTACGTCGCAGATGACAAAGGGCCCGTGAAACGCGGGGATCGTCACCGCAATCCCGGGGCGGTCCACGCACGACAGCGGACGCATCTTCAACTGACACGCCGCGGCGAATGCCCCGGTATTCCCCGCGCTGATCGCGGCGTCCGCCTCGCCCTCCGCCGCCAGACGCGCCACCGCCGCCAGCGACGAGTCCTTTCGAGCCCGCAGCGCCTCCACCGGCGGATCGTCCATCCCGATCACGTCCGCCGCAGGCACGACCTCGGCCCGCTCGCGCACGTCCGCGGCGTCCGCCAGAAACGGCTCGATCGCCTCGCGACGCCCCGCCAGCAACAGGCGAAGATCCCCGTCCTCACGCAACGCCGTGACCGCGCCTTCCAGGATCGCCCGCGGCGCGTGGTCCCCACCCATCGCGTCCACCGCGATCCGCGCCGCCATCACGTCGCCTCGTCGCCCGTGGGCAGCATCACCTTCGCGCTGACGTAACCGCAGCTCCCGCACGAAACATGCGGCAGCTTCGCCTTCCCGCACTTCGGACAATCCACGAGGTTCGGCACGCTCATCGCATGATGCGACCGCCGACGCCGTTTCGCCGCCTTCGAGACTTTCTTTACTGGAAGCATCGCCCGTCCGTCCCCGATCTCGACTCGTTTTTCGCCCCCCGGACGCCGCGAAACCCCCGCAGCCGACCCGGAATCCAGAACCAGGTAGCGTAAAACCTCCCATCAATCCTGTCAAATGCTCCCTGATCCACGGTGGTGCCTCAGGTTGAAAGTGCTGCCACGTTACACTCAACGCCGCACGCGACACCGCGCTCGACACCGGGCCATGTTGCGCCCGCCGCTACGGATGGGAGGCATGCCCTGGCGTACTCGCCTGGCCAGGCTGAAGGAGCAGAACGCCTGACGGACGGGTGACATGGCCGGATGTACTCGCCTGGCCATGCTGAAGGACTACCGCGGAGCGCCCTTCGAGACGCAGTTCATATCCTCAGCGTAGCTCACCTCGAGCACGTCGCGCAGGCGGGTTTCAATAACATCGTGCCGCCGGATTTCGATGGCCCGGGGATTCCGCACGACGTTCGCCAGGCAAGAGGCCTCCAGGTCGTCGAGCGAGCGGAGTTCATCACGTCGTTCCCGGCGGATGCCCTGGAACGGTCCGCCGCCCGTCGCGCGTTGCCGCGACAACTCCCGCAAAGCGCAGTCCACGAACGGCGCTTCCGCTCCGATCCCCACCCGGCGAGGTGCAGCGCGATCCAAAACCGCGCAAGCGCCGTTCCACGGTTGCCTCCAACGCCGCGTTACAGCAGCGTGAAGTAATTCGAACACGCCGCATCGAAGGCCTCGACGGTCATGACCGGTTGTTCTTTGCGGTACTTCGCCCGGTTGATGATCTGCTGAAGCAGGTCGCGCGGGTGGCAGCAGCGCAGCGATCGGTTGCACTTGCGGTAGTGCGTCTCGATGAGGTGCGACAGCGCGGCCTCGTTGAACGCGATGCCGAACTTCTCCGCCATGATGCGCATCAGGGCGGTGTACTCGGCTTCGGTGGGGTCCGGGACGTTGATCTTGTAGGGAATGCGGCGCAGGAAGGCGTCGTCGACGAGCTGCTTGGGTTCGAGGTTCGTCGAGAAGATGATGAGCTGGTCGAAAGGAACCTGAATTTTCTTGCCGTTGGCGAGCGCCAGAAAGTCGTAGCGCTTCTCGAGCGGGACGATCCAGCGGTTCAGGAGCTCCGTCGGGTTCATGCGCTGGCGCCCGAAGTCGTCGATGACCAGCGTTCCGCAGTTGCTCTTGAGCTGGATCGGCGGCTCACTGATCTTGGTGACGGGGTTGATCCGCATGTCCAGGCTGTCCATCGTCAGTTCACCGCCGACGACGATCGTCGGGCGACGCACGCGGATCCACCGTGCGTCCACGGCCGCGCCTTTCACGATCGAGGGTTTGTCATCGCTGTCCGGTTCATGCACCTGGGGGTCAAAGAGCTGAACGATCTCACCCTCGACAAACAGCGCCCGCGGAATCCAGATCGAGGTACCGAAGCATTTCGTGATCCGCTCGGCGATGCTGGTCTTGCCGTTGCCGGGATATCCGTAAAGGAACATCCCGCGTCCGGAGTTGATCGCCGGTCCGAGGCGGTCGAGGATGTCGGGGGAAAGCAGGAGGTCGGAAAACGCCTCGCGCAGGTTCTCCTCAGTCGGATGTTCCGACACGATCGTCTGCGCTTTGACCGCGTTGATGTAATCCTTGAGCGGTACCGGCGCCGTTCCGACGTAGGTGCATTCTTCAAGGTATTTTTTCGCCCGCTCGCGTCCCGCCTCGGTGAGCGTGTACTCGAAGTCGCCCATCGAAGCGCTGCCTTTATACACGACGAGCTGGCGATTCTTCAGGTCCGCCAGCAGCGCCACGAGATCCTTGCCGGGCAGCGCCAGCTCCCGCGCGATCCCGCGACCGGTGTTGCTCCCGACCGCCAGCAGATGTTTGTAGACGATCGACTCGACCAGCGCGTCCGGCAGACCGCATTCCTTGAATGACTGCGGCTCCTTCGGCCTGAACGACATTCCGGAACCGGAATTCTCGCCCCGCGGCGGTGCGGCCTCGGACCCGGCCGCGACGGGCGACTCTTTCGGCAAGACGGCGACAGGCGGCTCGGGCAGTTGCAGCGAGGTCATCTTCTTCTCCCTGGGCAATCCCGCACCGGCGCCGGCGTGCGTCCGCCGGATGGCGCGAGGAGTCGGTCGTATCCTCGCCTCAACTATTCAATTCAGTCTGTCACCAGGGGGGGCGAGAGGACAGGGGGGACTGTTTATCGGAGAGAACACAGGATCAGGCATACATGGCGCGTATGCTGGGGGATGGTCCCGGGTCAGGAACTTGCCGGGCGGTTGCGAATGCGGATCTCCTCGATCGCGACGAACCCGTAATGCGGACCTCGATTCATGCCGGGGCAGGTCTTCGCCGCGTCGTCCCACGCACGCCGCGATTTCAGCAGTTCGTCCCAGAAAGGCCACGTTCGGCACTGGATTGGACGGACCGGATAAACTGAACAATACGCCTTGCCGTCGCGTCGTTCGAGAAAGATGCAATCTCCGCCCGGTTTTTCCGTCAGGCTGTAGCGCCCGCCAACGCCGCGAACTTCCGAGCGATCGAGCGTGCCGTTCTCCCGGCCCAGGTGCGCGGCGATGGCGCGAATGTCCTCCTTGGTGACCCAGACATACCCCGGAGGTCCGCTGCAGCAGTTGCCGCACTGAGTGCAGGAGAACTGCAACCCGTCCGCATACCACTTTTCCTTGCTTCGCCCGAACATCCCACCCCCGCCACCGGGTTCCAACGTTCACCCCGCGCTGAACCGATCTGGGTTGTGCCCATCTCCGCAAGGCATCCTACCCACCCGGCGACGCATCGACATGTCGGCCCCACTCAACCCCTCCGGGCATGCTCATTTCACGGCGTCTGATTCGTCGGACGCCCCCCTGACATGCCGATCAGACCTGTCGTACCCCTCTCAGGCGGAACCTCCCGGGTCGCGGTGGGCCGTTCATCCTGAGTTAATCACAGGATGTCGCCGAGTTACCCGGTTTTTTCCGTTCACTTGAATTTTTTGGACTCTGGCATATCATCCTCCAGTGTAAGCTGAAGAATTGTTCAGTCCGGACGACGCAGGAAAGGGGTTGCGGCGCGCTTCGGCCAAACGGCGTGCCTTCGCACGGAGGATGGGCGGAAACATGGCGGTACGACACCACATCAAGGTTCTCGTGACGGACTCCGACGCGCAACACGCCAGGCACCTCCAGCAGCTTCTGGAAGATGCCGGCTATCTCGCGCGTGTCGAGGGCGATCTCGCAGAGGCCTTTAAACTTGCGCAGAAGGAATCCTGTCAGATCGCACTGGTGGATCTTTCCGCCAGTGCGTCCGAGGCGCTGGAGCTGGTGGAGAAGATCAAGGGCATCGATCGCCGTAACAGCGTCCTGGTCATGCGCGGTGGATCGGACTTCGAATCCGCGGTCGAGGCGATGCGCCGCGGCGCCTGTGAATACCTGCGAAAACCGGTCGGATCGTCCGAGCTCAGCGCCGCGCTGGACCGCACCTGCCGCCGGATGGGCCTGATTCACACCAACGAGGAAGAGTTGAACCGCCTCATCGGCGAGCGTATCCGCCGCGAACGCCTCGCTCAGAACCTTACTTTGCGTCAGCTCTCGGACCGCACCAACCTGACCACGTCGCAGCTTTCCCAGGTCGAACTGGGCAAGAACGCGGCTTCGGTCTGGGCGCTGGCCCGGATCAGCAACGCTCTCGGACGCCAGTTGTCCGCGATGCTCGAGGGCCTTTGAATCCCGCATCCGCAACCAGCGGCGGCTCGCGTCGTCCGGGAAGAAACACGGCGGGATCCTCCCGTCGCCCCTGCGGACGGAACGCCGGATCGACCGTCCGCGAGGCACTCTCGTTGATCCCGGTCCGATCGCATGTCGCTGACGCTCGCCCTTGAAAACCGCGGCGGATCGGGGTAAGAAAGGCGTCAGAATTGGGCTGTAGTTCAATTGGTAGAACGCCTGACTCTGGATCAGGAAGTTCAAGGTTCGAGTCCTTGCAGCCCAGGTCGTTTTTTCCGCGAAAATCGCTTGTTTTCTCGGGGTTTTCTGAAGGTGTCATACTCGTGGCACTTTTCCCAACCGTGCCATCGAATGCCACGTTTACCCCCCGTCTGCCATTGTGAAGTGCAACCGGGAGTGCAACGCGCCCCGTGCCCGGTTTTATCCAGCCTTTCCCCCCTTGCGCACGCACGCGCGGGGGAGCCGACGCCTTGCCGTGCGTCCCAGTCGCCTTGCCGTGCGTCCCAGTCGCCTTGACGGACGCCGCTTCCGCTCCCGCCTTCGGGATCGGGGGCAGCTTGCGAATCTCCGCCCATAGGTCCAGGAGCCGGGCGTCCGTGTAATGCCGCTCCGTGACGCCTACGGCCGCGTGGCGGGCAAGGATTCGCTTCGCCGTCCCGCTCACGCCCGCCGCTTCAAGCCAGCTTATGAACGTCGTCCGCAGGGCGTGCCGGTCGATGCTTGCCCCGTCGTCATGGTCAGCCTTCCGCCAGGTGATCCCGGCGCGGTCCAGGTCTAACTTGAACGTGTTGAGGATCGGAACCGTAGAGAACACGCGGTCCGTTGCTCGGGCGAATGGGACGGCCTCGCGTAGCCGCGCGAACACGTCGGCCAGGTCCGGGTGAAGGGGCATCACGTCGGCGCGTTTCGCCTTCGTCGCCTCGGCCCGAAGCCGGATCGCGGGACGGTCGCTTGTCAGGTCCACGTCGCGCCATTCGAGCGCCGCTATCTCGCCCCAGCGCAACCCCGACCACAACGCCGCCGAGTAGTACGCCCGGCGCGGCCCTGCGACGGCCAGCAACCGGGACGCTTCATCGACCGTCAGCGCCCGCCGCGTCTTGCGCGTGTCCATTCGGCATGATCGACGCCCCACGGCCTCGACGGGGTTTGCCGTCAACAGCTTCGCGTGCCGGATCGCGTATCGGCAGAGCGAATGCAGGAGCGAGCGATACAGGTTGCACGTTCGCGCCGAACGTCCGCCGTCGGCCAGCTTGCCGAGCGCCCGGTCAACGCGCTCTTCCGTCAAGTCCGCCAGACGCGATATTTCGGCGTGCTCGGCAAACCACTTGCCGACTTGGATCGTCTGCGCCAGGTGGGTCCGGCTGACGTGTTTGCGCCGCAAGTATCGGGCGTAGTCGGCCAGCAGCTTTCGGAAGGGCGTCCGCGCCGCTTCCAACGTCCGGTCGATCAGCCCCGCTTGCTCCCTTTCGACGCGCTTGAGGATCGCATCGAGTACCGAGCGAGCCACGTCTTTATCTGTAACCCGCCCGCCGTCCGGCAGCGTGAGGGCGTGGCAGCGTCGATCCCCGGACGCATCGGTATAGCGTGCCCAGTAAAACGCCGCCTTGCGCTTCACCTTGCGCCCGCCAATGATCCGCGTGGTCACCGGTCGATACAGCGTGCCCCTTGATCGCCTCATGTTCACCGTCCCCCTTTCGTCGGCTTGCCCGCCGCTTTCGACGCTTTCGGGCGCAGCTCCAGGTCGAGCAAGTCCGCCAAGCGTTGCGCCGTCGATACCGCAATGTCGCGCTCGCCCGTCAGAAAGCCGTGGACCGTCTGGTAGTTCAAACCCGTGCGTTTCGAGATTGCATTCATCGACAACCCGCTCCGCTTCGCCGCCGCTTTCAGACTGTCTGCTATGTTCATGTATTCTATGATATCACGCATACAAGTATCCTGTCAAGCGCTTTCTTTCAGCTTCCCGAAAACCGCTTCCGCTTCCCCCGCCACGGTCCGCGCCGCCTGATACAGGAA
The DNA here is from genome assembly GCA_013360585.1 of Phycisphaerae bacterium. Taxonomy (GTDB): domain Bacteria; phylum Planctomycetota; class Phycisphaerae; order UBA1845; family UBA1845; genus JABWBH01. The sequence continues at coordinate 135,941 of JABWBH010000005.1, forward strand.
CCGCTCGGCGAACCGCCCGGATTCGTCATGCGTCCCCCCAAGCCAGACGGGCAAGCTGTACTGCGCCGTCCACGCCGCCAGGCTCCCCAGCACGTGCGCCGGGGTCAGCTTGGATCGCCACAAGGGGCGTGCCCCTTCACCCCCGCCAGGGTAAGCCCCTTGCTCCAGGTCCGCCGCCGTCGTCTCGACGATCAGGAGCCGGAAGCGATACGCCCGGAGCCGTTGAAGCTCCCGCTTGAACCGGTCCCGCTCCCGCCCGACGCACGCGAGCAAGTCGTCCAGGGACTTCCGTTCCACCGCGACAAGATGCTCCAGCCCCCGGACCGAGTAGTCCCCCGTGTCCAGCGTCCCCGGCTCGCTCGGCAGGTTGGCGAAGGTGAACGGGTCTTGCTCCCGCGTGTCGATCAAGATTACCGGGGTCAGCTTCACGCCGGTCCCCCCCGTTCGATCCGCCGCGCTTCAGTAACCAGCATCCCCGACGCCCGCCGGTACAGGTCCGCCCGGTCCGGGTGAAGCTCCGCGCACCGCCCCGCCAGGTAGCGCATATGCTCGGCCCACGATGCAGGCGTCCAACCCTCGCGCGGCATGACCAGCCCCTGAAGCTCTTCCGGCAACCCCGCCAGCCGGTCCCCGACGATCCAGCCGAGTTCGGCCAGCTTCCGCCGCCCCGCCGCCCGGATCGCCGCAAGGGTGCCGCCCGTGCCCGCCGCCGGGTCCGTCGGCACGGGTTGGCACGGATCGGCATCGGCCACGCCCGCCCCAAGCGCCGCCAGCAGGTCCGCCTTGTGTGCCCGAAGCTCAGCCAGCAGGTCCGGCGTCACCCGGTCCACCGGTCGGAACCGAAGCCGGTCCCCGTCCGCCGCAAGCTCGACGCCCAGCGTTGCCAGCTTGTGAATCAGTCCCTCAGCCCCCACGATTACACCTCCCCCCATGCGCCGACAGAGCGGGCGCTTTCCGGCGCGCCGACACTGCCGACGCCGACACAATTGCGGTTTTCTTTGGGGTTTTCAGGTATTTCGTCGGCGCCAGCACCGTCGGCAGGGGTTTCGGGTGGGGTTTCGTCGGCGCGCCCTCCGGTCAGGATGAACCGGCGGGTCGGGCGTCCCACGCCGCCGCCGTGTCCCGCGTGCTCCCACGTCCCCAACCCGGCTTTGACCATCCCCTCAAGCGCGGCTTCGGCTTCGTTAGCCGTCGGGTACGCGCGAAGGTTTCGAGTAAGGTCGCGGGGGGTCACGGCCCCGCCCTTGCGGGTAATCCATTCGGTAAGCTGTCGAAGCTCGCGGGATTCTTCATCCTCCCCCAGTAGCCCGTACACCCGCATCGCTTCCCCCGCAAACCAATCAGCGAGCGCGCACCCCCGACGAATCGCGTCGGCGCCAACCTCTCGCGCGTTCGCGTTTTCAATCAGAGTGAAGACGAGCGCGAAGCGCGCCGCATAGGCTTCGAGCTTAGCGAGCGCTGCCGCTTCGCGGTCGGCCCCGGCTTCGGCAATCCGGCGGGCGTGCGCGTCGTACCATTCACCCCAACCCAATAGTGCATCCGGCGTCAGCGTGAGTTTCACCGGGTCCGGCCCGTGCTCCCCCGCGACGTGCTCCAGTGCCAGCAACGCGGCAGCCGTGTTTGCGTAACCGGCGCGAACGGCGCTAGACGCCGACCGCGTGCTCCAGCGCTTGATCGCTTCCGGCGGGTGCGCTATGAGAAGTCGCGCCGCCAGCCCAGACTCAAAATGTTCCCCGGTCATCGAAGCCGCGAAAACGCCGGGCTGGATTGTGCCGCACACACTCACTGCAGCGCGGCGCACGTGAATTGTGCGCGCGTCCCCAGTCTTGCGGTCCACAGTCAGCGTCCCCGCGCGCCACAATTCAAGCCAGTGCTGCGCGTCCGCGCCGCCGCGAGACTTGTACTGATTGAACCCCTTGATCCATCCGGCGAGTTCATCGCGCGCCAGCAGCACCCCGCGCGGATTGTTGGCAAGGATCGGCGCAAGCGCCTCGACCGTCGCATCGGAAACCAAGTGCCGAATGCAAACCGGCGCTTCGGGCTTCTTCGGCGCGGGGCGCGCAACCGGACCGCGCCGACGCGCGGACGCTTCATTCTCGTAACTTTCGATTGCTGAATTGTAATCCGCGCGTGCCGCTTCGTATTCACAGAATCGCCGGTCCTGCATGTCACGCAACGGCTGCAGCGCCGCGTCGTGCGCAGGCGACTTCATCGTCCCGCTGCGCGCGATAACGCAAGCCCAGATAACGGGGGGTTCAAGCCAGCCGGGCTTAAGCGTTATCGCGCGCGTCGTCCCGATCGCCGATCCGAGCGCCGACAACACCGGCAATGCCACCATGCTCTCATCGCAACCGATCGCCGCCGATGTTTCATGCACGAATCGCGCGACCGGATCGGGGAACAGTTTTATTGGAAACACTTCGTAACTCCTCGCGTGAATCCTTTCAGCGCCGCGACGGCGCGCGCCGACCAGAGGCGGGCGGGCTTGGGTTTCGAGTTTCCGGTTTCTTTGGTGAAGCGCGGCGCGCACGCCGCCGCGAGCCGGGCGCGCTCGGCTTCAATATGATGAATGAGCGCGCCCCACTGTCTCGCGTATCGGACGCGCCGTCGCGCCGCGCGCTTCACGAGGGCCGCGTACTTTTCAATATTGGAAGCATCGATTTCGAGGGGAAAAACGCGCCATTCCAGAAAGTGTTGGATTCCGATTTCAGGTATCCAAACTCCCCACGCGCGCGCCGCCGCTTCGATTCCGCAAACGATGTACGCACCGGGGAAGTTCACCGATTCCCATAGCGCGCAGTAACAGCATCCCAAAAGGGGCTCCGCGAAGTCGGCGGCGCGGAGATCGACCGCCGCCCCCGCCTCCAACAGCCGCGCGGGGTCGTGAAAACCTGCTGAAACCAAGCGCGCCTCTACTTTTACGGTTTCAGAAATGAGGTCCAGCGCGAGATCATCCAGCGCGCCAGGGTGCGCGCGGTCCGCCGCATCGGCGCGCCTTGCGGGGGGAGGGGGGTTCTTGTAAAATTCGAGAGTCAAGTTTTCTCCTGAAACCCCGGCGCGCCGCCAAGCAAAGCCGGGGTTTTTCATTTAGCGAGTGCCGTTGTTTTGTCACTGTTGGGATTCGACCCAAGTCCGAATCGTGGACGCGCGCCAGCGCAAGAGTTTCCCCGCGAGCCGCGCATCGGGGGGTGGAAACGCGCCCGTGGTCAGCCACCTGCGCGCGGTTCTCTCACCCAGGGAAACCAACACGCACACTTCCTTCAGGGAGAGGAGCTTTTCAGGGGTCTCATTCATCCGCGCGCCCTCCCGCATAAGTCACGGCCGCGCGTTCGGCAAGCGCAGCGCGCACAGCGTCAGGGTTGAATAAGCGCTTGCGGCCAACGCGCAGGCAGGGGATGCGCCCGGCATCGGCCTCGTTAATGAGCCACTCGCGGGGCAAGCGCAGCTCTCGCCCCAGGCCCGTCGCATTCATCGTTTTCGCGGTCGCGTTCATGCCCCCAGCGTATGAGGGTTGCGCCGCGCCACCGTGGTATGTAGCGTGGTAATTTGCGGGAACGGAAGATTTTTTTCAGGCGGGACCGGGAGCGAGTCGGTACGTCCCCTTGGTGGTACCCTCGACAATCATCGAACCCCATGCCGGGTGTTTCTTGAACACGTCGGCCATTCGGCGAGTGTCGGATTCGGCATTCACTAGCAGCGTGTCGCCGCCAACGTCGGGCGTTCCATTCTCATAGGCTTCCCAAAGCTGCTTGACGATCGCCGCTTGGGTCGCCGTGAACGTGTAGTCCACGCCGTGCCATTGCACGGATCGGAAGTCTGACGAGTGCCGAAGCCGCTTCCCCGCCCCCTTCGCCCCGGCTTCCCCGCCGTTGTTCCCCGCGCCATTCCCCGCCGCTTCCGACCTCGCGGCGCCCGCCGTCGCGGGTTGCACGCTCGCCGCCAGGTTCATCCGCAGGCGCGCCAGTTCCGTACGGCCCTCCGGGGTCACCCGGACGTGCGTGCGCAGGTCGGGGCACGCTTTCACGTCCGGGTCTTCCGCCT
>JABWBH010000006.1 GCA_013360585.1 Phycisphaerae bacterium
CACCTGGCGCTGGCACGCCCCGCCGATCGAGACGGCGCGCGGCGACGCGGTTCTTGACGATCCCCCCGCCGCGGACGCGCACCGCTCCGGCGCCGCCGTCTGGCGCGTCGAAATCCCCGGCGGCGACGCGGATTTCGTCGCCCGCTCGATCGAACGCACCGCGATCGGCGCGACCCTCCTCGAGCATCTGATCGGGCTGCACGCAGGGCTGGTCGCGGTCAACCGCCGGCCCCACCCCGTCGAGTTCCCGCCCTTCGCGCCGGTCGCACCGGGCGAGGCGCTGATCGTCCCGGCGGGGCGCCTTTTCCCGCGCGACGCCGCCGAGTCGGCGTAGCCGTCCCGAGCGCCGGCGCCCTTTCCCTGAATTAGACGATGCGGACGCGTCGACGTAGCATGACGCCCGGCGGCGAGCACCGCGCTGCGCCGCATTCACACGAGGCATAAGGGCTGGAAGAAAAGCGAGCGTCACATGAAACGGGCGAAAATCACCATCGTCGGAGCGGGGAACGTCGGGTCGAGCTGCGCGCTGTGGGCGGCGGCGAAGGAACTGGGGGACATCGTGCTCATCGACATCCCCGAGTTTGCGGACAAGACGGCGGGAAAGGCCCTCGACCTGGCGGAGTGCGCCCCGATCGAACGTTTCGACTCGAAGATCATCGGCACCGCCGATTACGCCCACGCCAGGGACAGCGACGTCGTCGTCATCACCGCGGGCATCCCGCGCAAACCCGGCATGAGCCGCGACGACCTCGTGCAGACCAACGTCCAGATCGTCAAAGCGGTGGCCGAGCAGGTCGCCAGGGTCGCTCCCAACTCCGTGCTCATCGTCGTCTCCAACCCGCTCGACGCGATGGTGTACACGGCGTGGAAAGTCAGCGGGTTTCCGACCCACCGCGTCGTGGGCCAGGCCGGCTGCCTCGACATCGCCCGCTACCGCACGTTCATCGCGATGGAGCTGAATTGCAGCGTGGAGGACATCACGGCGCTGCTGCTGGGCGGCCACGGCGACGACATGGTTCCGCTGCCGCGGTACACCAGCGTCTCGGGCATCCCCGTAACGCAACTGATTCCGCCCGCGCGGCTCAACGAGATCATCGAGCGCGCCAAGCAGGGCGGCGGCGAGATCGTCAAACTGATGGGCACCAGCGCCTACGTCGCCCCGGCGAGTGGCACGATCCAGATGGCCGAGGCGATCATCAAGGACAAGCGCCGCATCCTGCCGTGCGCCGCGTTCTGCCAGAAGGAATACGGCGTGGGCGGCTACTTCGTCGGCGTACCGTGCATTCTCGGCAAGGGCGGGGTGGAGAAAGTGGTCGAGGTGGAACTCGACGCCGCGGAGCGCAAACTGCTGGACACCAGCGTGAGCCACGTGAAGGAGCTTGTGGCCGTGGCGGAGAAGTTCCTGAAAGGATAACCACCCGTCGAGAAAGGGCGGCGCGTCCTTCCGGGGCGTGAATTTCAACGCGAAAAACAGGCATCGCCAAAGCCGGCGCACACAATCGCGACAAGCGTACATCCGCAGGTGTCGTGCGCCCGCGTGCGCACGCAACATAGCGGCCTGTTGAAGCAGGGTACGACCTCTCTCCGAGAGACCGACTCGGGGATGACCAGCCTGCACGATCAATGTCCCCAGGTGTTTCTCAACAATTGGCGGGGATGAACTCGCATGCTCACGCGGAGTCCCGCGAGAGCATGCCACCCGGCCTCCCCGAGGGACGCGCCACCCGTTTTCAACGGGCGGTTAAGGCGCGGGCGACGTCACGCGTCCGGCGTGGTCAGTTTAAGCCCGATGATGGACACCAGGAGCAGACAGAGGAAGAAAACCCTCCCGACCGTCACGGGTTCGTTCAGCAACACCATGCCGAGCGTCGCCGCGCCCACCGTTCCGATGCCCACCCACACGGCGTAGGCCGTCCCGATGGGCAGCGTCTTCGCCGCGACCGCCAGAAGGTACATGCTGATCACGAGCGCGACGATGGTGAGCACGCTCGGCCAGAATCGCGTGAATCCGTGGGTGTATTTCAGCCCGACGGCCCACGTGATTTCAAACAGCCCCGCGAGCACGAGCATCATCCAAGCCACGACCAGCCTCCCGTCGAGTCACGTTGTCCCGTCGAAGGGTATCACGCCCGACTCCTCGCGCCGCGGGCGACCGGATCAAATGTGTGCCGCTGCTTGGCGAGCAGTGTTCTTCGCCTGCCGGACGGACCTTGCCCCGGGCATCCGGCCGCAACCCTCTCAGGGTTGGGGAATCGCAGAACATGCCAACCCAGGGTAGATCGCCGCCGGCGATCAACCCTGGGCTGTAAGACGCAACCCCTTCGGGGTTGGCCCATTCTGAAAGTCTCACACCTTCCTGAACTCCGTCTGCGCCCCGCGCGTTCCGTCCGGCAGCTCCACGAGCGTGTAATCCCCGAACAGGTTCGGCGAGTCCTTCCGGAGAATCGTCGGACATGCCCTCGAGGAAGGCGCAGCCGTCGCTCATGCAGCGCCGCCGAAGGTGGCCAGGGGGAAGGGCTTTTCGACGGTGAGTTGCCGCCAGTGCAGGCGAATTCGCTCGATTTCCTTGAGGGTTTCGGCGGTGTAGTAGCTTTCGCCGCACGACGGGCATGTCACCAGGGGGACATTCTCGATAAGGAAAGTCGTCTTGCCTCGACCCATCGTTCGGGTTACCCGACGGATGCGAGCTCCCTTCTTGCCGCAGTTATCGCATGTCATAGAGGTCAACCTTGTTCTAATCCAAACACGGTGATGAAAACCAACTTTGCCGCGCGACTGATTCTACCGACGACGCGAAGCGGCTCGCCGCCAAGATCGACGCCTTCGATCACGTATTTCCACTGCCCGGTTTGCTCGTCCTTTTGCCGTTCGATAATTTCCCCGGTCAAGACCGCATGCTCTACGTCGAAGATCGTCAACTCGTCGGCTTCTATTTCCTCGGCGGCATGGACGGTAACAATGTACTCACTCGTTCGGACAAGCTCACGCATCCGCAGCAGTACACGGTTGTGCATCGCATCGTCCTCGCTCGCGGCTAGATTACGTCGAAACCGTGGGGAAAACCAATCATGTCCGTGCAATTCATCCAGGCGGTCTTGGGACGGTCCTTGCCCGGTTCTTGTCACACCTTCCTGAACTCCGTCTGCGCCCCGCGCGTTCCGTCCGGCAGCTCCACGAGCGTGTAATCCCCGAACAGGTTCGGCGAGTCCTTCCGGAGAATGTGTTCGTTGCAGCGGAGTTCGATGAAGTGGCGCAGCGCCCGGGCGTTGGCGGTGACGAAGATTTTCGTCTCGGTGGCGTTGGGCAGGACGGAGCGGGCGGCCTGGCGGGCCATTTTGCGGCGGAGGGTCGCGTCGGGGACGTCGGCGAACTTGCGGGCCAGGCCTTCGGTGAGGCGGATGTAGGCCTGCTGCGACTGCTCGACGGCGGCGCGGAAGATCTCGTGCAGCTCCGGGTCGTCGCCGATGCAATCCGGCTCGACGAACTCGGCCACGGATTCGTCGACGTACCTCTGACTTAATTGGGAAAATCCAAATCCTGCGCGATGCCGCACCAGCTCGTGCGTGAAGGAACGCGACACGCCGGTGATCAGCAAATTCCAGACCGCGTGCTCCAGCACACTTCCGTGCCCGACCTCCTTGATGTGCGACAGGTACTTGCTGTTGCCGCCCGGACGGGGCTTGGCAAAGCTCATGTAGCAGACGCGCCCCGCAATTTCGGCGAGCTTCTCGCCGGCGACCTCGGTGTCCGTGGTCCACGACGCGACGCCGTGATCGCCGAGGAAACGGTCGATCTCGGCATCGTTAACCACCTGCCGGCCGACAAGGTAGACGCTGGGACGACGAATGATTCGCATGGGAAGCGAGTTGCTCCTTTTTGATCGCGCTTAGCAGCCCGTTGTATCAGGGTAGCGCGTCCCTCCGAGACGCGAAGTTCACCGATAGAAGCCGACATTACAAAGACCGATCATGCGTTCTTCAACGGGCCGGTCGCTGCTGGCGGTTCGCTCTTTAGCTTGTTCGCTCCCAGCCCCGGGCTTCTGGCTCCCGGCTGTCGTAAGTTGCAAGCCGGACCCACCTCTTGCCGCCGGTCTTACGGTTGACGATAAACCGGATTCTCAACGGCGACATTAACGCGCCGCTTCGAAATCCGCCCGAAAGGCCCGCGTCCTTGACGGGCGCGGCTCGGTTTTCAGATCGCATCCAAGATTACCCGGGCACAGAGCCTCGGAATACAACGCCGCCAGGCCTTCCCACGTGGTGCGGCGCGGTGCTGGTGCGATAAGGAACGATCAATTCGAAGGATAAGATGAATTTCAGAATCAACGCACAGTTTTCGAGGGAAGGTCGCGCGGTCGCTCGGCGGGCGGGGCGCGGTTATCCTGCGCCGATCTGGACCGGAGCAGGTACGGCGAAGCGTGCGTCCGGGGGGTTGCGGAGCAGCGGATGGCGGAGCTGAAGACGAGACTGATCGTCGGCATGGAGATTCACGTGCAGGTGCGCACGGCGTCGAAGCTGTTCTGCGCCTGCCCCGTGGTATATGACGCGCCGCCAAACTCGGCGGTGTGCCCCGTGTGCCTCGGACATCCGGGGACGCTGCCGGTGATGAACCGCCGGGCGGTCGAGCAGGCGGCGCTCGTGGGCCTGGCGCTGAACTGCACCATCGCGCACTTTACCAAGTGGGACCGCAAGAGCTACTTCTACCCCGACCTGCCGAAGAATTACCAGATCAGCCAGTACGACCTGCCGATCGCCCGCGACGGGTGGTTCGAGTTTCCAGACCCGAACGGTGCCGGGTCCGGTGCTTCACGCGACGGAGCGTCGCCTTCAGGGCTGTCGCGCGTGCGCATCCGCCGGGCGCATCTCGAGGAGGACGCGGGGAAGAACCTGCATGACCGGGGGGACGGCTCGCTCATCGACCTGAACCGCGCCGGAACGCCGCTGATCGAGATCGTCACCGAGCCGGACCTGCACACGCCGGGCGCCTGCTACGCCTTCGCCGTCGAGTTGCAGCGCCTGATGCGCCATCTCGGCGTCAGCGACGGCGTCATGCAGCGCGGGCAGATGCGCTTCGAGCCGAACGTCAACGTGGCGATCGAGTGCGACGGATGCGAGATTCGCACGCCGATCGCGGAGATCAAGAACCTCAACAGCTTCAAGGCGATCCGCAACGCCGTCGAGTACGAGTACGGCCGGCAGGTGGCGCAGTGGCGCGGCGACCCGGAATATGTGATCGGCCGACGACCGAACGAGAATCGCGGCTGGAACGACGCCCGCGGCCTCACCGAGTATCAGCGACCGAAGGAGGCCGCCCACGATTACCGCTACTTCCCCGATCCGGACCTCGCGCCGGCGACATTCGACGATGCGAAGCTGGCCGCGATCCGGGCGAGACTGCCCGAGCTTCCGGCGGCGAGGGTGCGGCGGCTGGCGGAGCGTTTCGGACTGTCGGCGGCGGATGCGGAAACGATCGTGGATGACCGGGCGACGGCGGACTTGTTCGACGAAAGCATCCGGGCGGGCGCTCCGGCGGACGTTCTCGCGCGGCAGGTGGTCAACGTCTGGGCGTCGCTGGCGAACGAGCATGGAACGACGGTGGCGGGGCTGGGGGTGGGCGCGGCCGCGATGGCGGAGCTGGCGGAGATGGTGCGGTCGGGGACGGTCAGTGCCACGGCTGCGGCACGGATCGCCGCGGCGATGATCCCGGACGCTGATCCGGCGCCGACCACCGTCACGCCGCACGTCGCCGCCGCGGAGGACCGCTCGCCGCAAGCCCTCGCCGCCAAGCTGGGCCTCCTTCAGGAAAAGGATGCCGATGCGACGCAGGCGTGGGTGGACGAAGCGTTCCGCCTCAATGAGCAGGCCGTGCGCGACGCCCGGTCGAATCCGAAGAAAGCAAAGCAAGCCGCCGGGTTTCTGCGCGGACAGGTGATGAAACTCTCCGAAGGCCGGGCGGACCCGGCGCTGGTCGGCGAACTGATCGAGAAGAAACTGGCGGAACCGACCTAGCCGCCGTCCCAGAACCAACCCGCACCCGTTCCCACATCGGGGCCTGTCGCATCGCGGTCATGAATTCCGCAGGGACGGGCGAACCCAGCGAGTACGTGGAATGCCGCGGCAGGGCTTCAGAGCATTTCCAGGCCGTATCTCGCATTGATGTCAGAGCTGCGACCGCCAAGGAGCGAACCACCCGGCGGGTTGCTATGGCCTGATGTACTCACCTAGCCGTGCCGGAGGAGCAAAACGCCGTTCCTCGCCGGACACGGGTCCACTGCTGCGGACCTGCGCCACCCGACGTGCCGGCAGACCTCAGAGTGCGGTCGCCCTGGGCGAAGGAAAGGGATTGCATGAACACGTCGGGCGCATTCATCTCAATCCCGCAAGGGTGCATGATGGCATCGCGCGCATTCATCTCAATTTCGAAGGGATTGTGGCCTTCAGCCCAAGGTTGGACGCCGCGACTCCGTTGGGGTCGTGCGGTGGGCAACCCTGGGCTGCGGGGCGCGGCTCTGTTGGGGGGCGTGCGGTCGGCGGCGTCCTCTCGGGATCAGGCGGATGAAGTTCGGCAGATAAGATTGGCGCAGCGGCATCACAGCGTCGGCATGAGACCAGGCTGAGGCGATCCCCAAAGCGGAACTCGCTGAGGTAGTCCCGTCTTGTTCCGGGCATTCTCGCCGTTCCGGGCCAAGGCGCTCTTACAACGTTGGCACGGCGCTTGCGGCCTTCTTTCCCTGAGCCGTCGCCGACTTGCGCGGAACGTCCGCGCGAGGTCGGGCAGGGTTCGCGCGCACCCTGCAACCACCCGGGGCCGGTGAGGGGCGCAGGGGTCGCGCGACCGGCGGCTGAACCAGCTTGGCGGAGGACTCATCATGGTTGTTGTCGCAGACAAGAAGGCGGATCTCGCCGGTCCGGGGATCAGCACCTACCCCGAGGTCGAAAAGATCCTCCCGAAGGACTACGCCTCCCTCCTGACCCCCAAGGAGACGCAGAAGGCCATCTTCATCCTCAAGGACTACATCGAGGAGCACCTGGGCAAGGCGCTGAATCTGTTTCGCGTCACGGTTCCGCTGATCGTGAGTGAGGAGAGCGGCGTCAACGACTATCTCGACCGGGACGGCTCACGGACGCCCGTCGGATTCCGATGCGGGCTGGGTCTCGCCGAGCCGATCAAGGCGCAGGTGGTGCAGGCCGCGACGAAGTGGAAACGCATGGCGCTGAAGTATTTCGATTGCGCCGTCGGCGAGGGGATCCTCACCGACATGCGCGCCGTGCGGAAGGACTACTTCCTCGATCATGACCACAGCGCCTACGTGGATCAGTGGGACTGGGAGCGGGTCATCACGGCCGACCAGCGTACGCTGACGTACCTGACCGAGACGGTCGAGGCGATCTGGGACGTGCTTCGCGGCGCGGAACGCAAAGTCATGCAGCTTTTCCCTCAGCTTAAGGACGACCGCTTCCCGGCCCTGCCGCGGAAGCTGACCTTCCTGCACGCCGAGGAGATTCTCGAGCGCTTTCCGGACCTGCCGCGCAAGGCGCGCGAGACGGCGATCCTTCAGGATCATCCGGCCGTCTTCATCTACGGTATCGGCTACCCGCTGGCGGACGGGTTCCCGCACGAGATGCGGGCGGCGGACTACGACGACTGGGTGACGCCGACGCGCAGCACGTCGGGTCGGCCGATGCACGGACTTAACGGCGACATTCTGGTGTGGAATCCCGTGACCCGGCGGCGGCACGAGCTGACCTCGATGGGCATCCGGGTCACTGCCGAAACCCTCCGCAAGCAACTTGAGATGTCCGGTCAGACGGATTTCCTCAAGCTGCCCTATCACCAGGCGATCCTGAAAGGGCAGATTCCGCTGTCCATCGGCGGCGGAATCGGGCAGTCGCGCACGTTCATGCTCCTGCTGCGCAAGGCCCACCTCGGAGAGGTGAGCACGACGGTCTGGCCGCGCGAGCTGAAGGACATCTGCCGGAAGAGGAACATCCACGTCCTGGAATGCTGATCGGGCATCCGACAACGACGCGAAGGCTGCGTTTCATCGGATAGGACCGGTGGAGCGATAACGCCCGACGCTTCGGCGGCGGCTTGTCATCGCCCGCCGGTCCTCCTCGCTCGGCTGTCCTCGCCCGCGGCGGACCTGCCCGAGGCGGACACATGACGACGCCCCCCGATGCTTCGAGAGCCTTGAACTCAGGGACAGCGGTTTCTACACTACCGGCCCCCGTTCGACCGACGATTCCCGGTGGGGGTCGGCGGTCCGCTGACGGCTGGCGGCTGACTCGATCAAAGAACACGGTCAAGGAACTGCACCATCATGAAAGGCGTCATCCTCGGAGGCGGCACGGGGTCACGGTTATTCCCGCTCACCAAGGTCACCAATAAGCACCTTCTGCCGGTTTATAACCGCCCGATGATCTACTACCCGATCGAGTGCCTGGTGAAATCGGGCATCGATGAAATCCTGCTGGTCACCGGCGGGGAGAACGCGGGCGACTACCTGCGCCTGCTTGGAAACGGGAAGGAGCTCGGCGTCAAGAACCTGCACTACACCTACCAGGAAGCCGCCACGGGCATCGCCGGAGCGCTCTCGCTGGCGGAGGATTTCGCCGACGGGGGTCCGATCTGCCTGGTGCTCGGCGACAACATTCTCGAATACGTCATCAAAAAGAGCGTGGACGTGTTCCGCGCTCGCCCCGAGGGCGCCCGCATCCTGCTCGCCCAGGTCCAGAACCCGCAGGCTTACGGCGTCGCGGACATCGATGGCGACCGCGTCGTCAACATCATCGAGAAACCGAAGAATCCGAAGACGAACTGGGCCGTCATCGGCATCTACTTCTACGACAACTCGGTCTTCGACTACGTGAAGAAGCTCACGCCGTCCGCCCGAGGCGAGCTGGAAATCACGGACGTTAATAATCACTTCATCAAGGCCGGTAAGATGGCCTTTGACAAGGTTGAGGGCTGGTGGGCTGACGCGGGGGAGAACATCGATTTCTACCTGCAAAGCTGCATCCGCGTGTCGCAAACGGGGGCGAATCATCCGGTGGATTAAGGCGGGGCGCCCGGGTCCGTCGGAGGGGCGGCGTGGGCTAGCGCTGGTTATCCGGACCTGACGTAGCGGCTGACCGTCGCGGGAAGCGCCGAAATCGCCGGTTCCGGCGCGGGGCGTCCGAGTAGGGCAACCGCTTGCGTTGAAACGGGTTGGCGCTCGCGCCATAATGTGCGGCTCGCCCTCCCGGATATGCCAGAATGAATCTGCCCACGGTTCCCGGCGGCATCGGTGAACGCGACGGAACGGAAAGGAGCGGACGATGGATTACAAGACGATTATCGTCATGCCGGCGTACAACGCTGAGCGGACGGTCGAGCGCATCTACAAGGACATCCCGAAAGGGTGCTTCGCGGAATGCATCCTGGTGGACGACTTCAGCCGGGACAAGACCTGCGAGGTCGCCGAGAAACTCGGCATCACCGTCATCAAGCACGACCGCAACAAGGGCTACGGCGGGAATCAGAAGACGTGCTACCGGGCGGCGATGGAGCGCGGGGCGGACTTCGTCATCATGCTGCACCCGGATTATCAGTACGACGCGCGGGTCATCCCCGCGGCGGTGGACATCATGCGCCACGGCATCTGCGACGTGCTGCTGGGCAACCGCATCCGCACGCGGCGTGAGGCGCTCGACGGCGGCATGCCGCTGCCGAAGTACCTCGCCAACCGGGGTCTGACTTTCATCGAAAACATCGTGATGGGCCAGAACGCCGGCGAGCTGCACAGCGGCTTCCGCGCCTACACCCGCAAGGTGCTGGAGACGATCCCCTTCGAGCGCAACAGCGACGATTTCGTCTTCGACTCGCAATTCCTCATGCAGACGGTGCACTTCGGATTCAAGCTCGGCGACATCCCGGTGCCCGTGCGCTACTTCGACGAGATGAGCAGCATCAACTACAAGCGGGCGAGCGAGTACGCCATCCTGACGATGTGGTACCTGTTCCGCTACGTCACGCACCGCGTCGGCGTCTGGAAACACCCGATCTTCAACCCCGGCGGCGAGGATCTTCAGCGGTCCTGGGCGAGGTTGCAGGGGGCGAGAGCGTAGAGAATGCAGAATGCAGAATGAAGAATGACAGGTCGGGGAGATTCAGCGCCGCCTTTGATTTCCGAATTCTGCATTCAGCATTCTTCATTCGGCATTCAGCATTCAGCATTCAAGGTCTGAGATTTTACAGGATTGAGTAGACTTGGCGAGGAATTCGTATGCCGTTTACCTTTACTCCGTGCCACATCCCTGACGTCCTGCTCATTCAGGCGAAAGCCTTCAATGACCCGCGCGGATTTTTCATGGAGACGTTTAAGCGCTCGGATTTCGAGAAGCATATTCCGAAGCGCTTCGTGCAGGGCAACTACAGCCACTCGACGCAGCGCGGCGTGATCCGGGGCATGCACTTCCAGATCAATCCGCACGCTCAGGGCAAGCTCATGTGGTGCCAGCGCGGCGAGATCTACGACGTCGCGATCGACATCCGCAAAGGATCGCCGTGGTACGGCAAGTATGTCGGTGAAATCCTGTCCGGCGAGAACAAGCGGATGCTCTGGGTTCCGGAGGGATTCGCCCACGGGTTCCAGGTGCTGTCCGACGCGGCGGACGTGCTGTACCAGGTGACCGATGAGTGGGCGCCGGCGACCGAGCGCTCGATCATCTGGAACGATCCGGATATCAGGATCGACTGGCCGATCAAGGGCGAGCCGCTGCTTTCAGACAAGGACGCCAAGGCGCCGAAGCTGAAGGAGGCGACGGATATCAATTTTGTGTACGAGGGGAAGTGAGGAAATGCAGAACGAAGAATGAAGCATGCTGAATGAACGCGCCGCGCGACACGGGGAGCGGCGCTCAAACCAGCTCGCATTCTTACCGTCATTCTGCATTCCGCATTCATCATGCGGCTTTCGAAGCCAGGGAACGTAACTCATGATCAAGAACGTATTCGTCACCGGCGGCGCGGGGTACATCGGCTCGGTTCTTGTCCCGATGCTGATGCAGAAGGGCTACAACGTCACGGTGCTAGATCGCCTGTTCTTCGGGCGCGACACGCTTCCGCCGGACGGGCCGAACCTCAAGGTCATCCGCGACGACATCCGCACGTGCAGCGGTTCGCTCCTTAAGGGGCAGGACGCGGTCATTGACCTCGCGGCCATCTCCAACGACCCGGCCGGCGAACTCGATCAGGAGAAGACCTGGCAGATCAATCACCGCGGCCGGGCGCGCATCTGCAAGCTCGCCAAGGAAAACGGCGTGCAGCGTTACATCCTGCCGTCTTCGTGCAGCATTTACGGATTCCAGGAAGGCGTGCTTGACGAAACGTCGGGCATCAACCCGCTGACCACGTACGCCGAGGCGAACGGCGCGGCCGAGCGTGACAACCTGCCGCTGGCGGACAAGAACTTCACCGTCGTCGTCATCCGCCAGGCGACGGTCTACGGCGCGTCACCGCGCATGCGTTTCGACCTGGCGATCAACGGCATGGTCAAGGGCTTCCTCGAGAAGGGGAAGATTCCGATCCTGCGCGACGGGACACAGTGGCGCCCGATGGTGCATGTGGCGGACACGTCGAAGTGCCAGGTGATGCTGCTGTCGGCGCCCGCGGAGAAGATCAACGGGCAGATCTTCAACGTCGGGTGCAACGCGCAGAACTACCAGATCAAACCGCTGGCGGAGGAAGTCGCGCGGGGGCTGAACATGCCGTTTGAGTTCGAGTGGTACGGTGCGCCGGATCATCGCTCGTATCGCGTGAGCTTCGACAAGCTCACCAGGACGATCGACTGGACGCCGGACTTCGACGCCGCCAAGGGCGCCCGCCAGATCGCCGACCAGATCAAGAGCGGCCAGCTCAAACCGACCGACCCGCGCACAATCACGGTGGCCTGGTACAAGCATCTCATCGAAGGCAACCGGATTGCCAAGGAAGTGGCGATGAACGGGGAAGTGCTGTAGGGAAGCCAGCAGAGCACCGAGGCACAGAGGGTGGGGCGGGTTCTCCGTGCGGGCGACTCTCCGGCGGTTGAGGCGGGACGCCAACCGCCTGGGGTCGTTCGTCGCTCAGCGACAAAGGCGCGGAACAAGGGGCCGAACTACCCGATAGGCGCCACCACGGTGATCTACTCGGCGGTCGCCGACCGATCTTGATGCTGAAGGATCGTCATGCCCGGAGCACGGCCGGTCGTTGTGGTCCGGCCCCCCCCGAAATGTTTCGCATGAACCGGCTCGAACGGTCAAGGGTTGCGTGCCCCATCACATTCCGAAGACCCGCGCGCTGCGGAGGTCCGGGCGTTCCGGAGATTCGTGCGAATTGAAGTTCGCGGCTCGGGTTCCGGGACCGCCCCTACTTCCCGATGCAGAAGCCCGCGAAGACGCGGCCGAGAAGGTCGTCGGTGGTGACGGCACCGGTGACGGTTCCGAGGGCGTCCAGCGCGTCGCGGAGTTCGAACGCCAGCAGCTCCGACCGGTCCGCGACCGTCGCCGACGACCGCACAAGCTCCGTCGCACGGCCCAGCGCCGACCGGGCCGTCGCCACGGCTTGCGTCTGCCGCGCGTTCAGAAGGGCTGACACCGCGCCCGAGGATCGTCGCAGACGGATCAGCGCATCCGCCAGGCGGTCCTTCAGGGCGGGCATCCCGCGGCCGGACAGCGCGCCCACCGGCACGACATCGGAGAAGCCCGACGCTTGAAGCACTTCAAGGCGACGGCGCTCGTCGGCGTCGGTCAGCAGGTCGCACTTGCTCAGCACGACAAGGCGCAGCCCGGCAGGTGAGGCGGATGCGGGGTCAGACGCGAGTTCCGGCGCAGCGTCACATGCGGGTTCTGTCGCCGGGATGACCGGGTTCGATCCGTCGATCACGTGAACGATCATATCCGCCCGGTCCCGCTCGCGCAGCGCGGCGTCGCGCGCCTGCGCCGCGACCCCGGAGTCCGCGTCGTCAATTCCGGCGGCGTCCACCAGCACGGCCTCGCCCGTCGCCAGAACCAGCTTCGCGGCGAGCACGTCCCGGGTCGTGCCGGCCACGGGGGAGGTGATCGCCCGCTCGCGCCCGAGCAGCGTGTTGAACAGCGTGCTTTTCCCGGCGTTCGGCGGACCGGCAAGGAGGATCCGGGGAAGGGCACTGTCGCGCTCCTGCGCTGGGGGCGGACCGCAGAGGCGGACCAGCGCCTCATCGAGCCGCGCGACGCGCGTGACCAGTTCCGTGGCGGAGATGAACTCGATCGGCTCGTCCGCGAAATCGATCTGGGCCTCGACCAGCGCCGCAAGATCGGCGAGTTCGTCCGCGATGCGCCGGACTTCGCGCGTCGTGCGTCCGGATCTCGCCGCCTGAGCCGCGGCGAAGTCCTGATCTGAGTCGGCCCGGATGACCGCGGCGACGGTTTCGGCGTCGGCGATCGACATCGCGCCGTTCAGGCAGGCCCGCGCCGTGAACTCCCCTGGACTTGCCGGACGCGCGCCGTGCGCCGACGCCAGCCGCACGATCCACGACAGCAGCGCCGGGGCGCCGATTGTGTGTATCTCCACGAGGTCGTTGCGCGTGTAACTGCGAGGAGCGCGGAAAACGTAGACCACCGCCGGAGCGTCGACGCCGCCGGGACTGAGTCGCACGCGGCCGATGTGGCGGGTTGACCCGCCCGCCGACTCGATTGCGGCGCCGCCGTCCAGTGCAACGAGGTTCGCCGCAACCGGTATCGCCTCCGGACCGTCCAGGCGGACGATCCCCACGGCTCGGGGTCCGTGAGCGCTGGATATCGCCGCAATCGTGTCGGAAACCCCCTCAATCATTTTTTCGGCGCTGTCCCTCGACCGTGGTGAATAACCCAGGTTGCATTGTACGCAGCCGGGTTCCTGAAGCGTGGTGTTTTCGGTATCATGTGAATTCTGTGGTCTGGGGGGATCAAGTTCTGTGTGGGGAGATTGCACGATGAAGGGGAGAAGGTCTGCGCGGCAGGGGTTGTTGGGTGCGTGTGCGGCGGCGGCGCTGCTGCTGACGGGTTCGGCCGGGGCGGGCGCGCTGCCTGACCGCGGAGCGCCGCTGGCGGGGGACGATCAGGCGCTTTTTGAGCCGATCGAAGGCGTCCGCGAGTTCTCCGGACGGTTGATCGTCCGCCCGGTGCAGGTGGCGGAGTGGGTCAAGCGGGGAGTCTCGCGGGAAGAGGCGCTGGACCGTCACGCGGAGGCGCATGCGGCGGTCAGCGGCTTCGAGGTTGTAAATTACGTTCCTCAGACGGACGAGTACATCATCACGCTTCCGCCGGGTACGACGGAGGACGAGATGGCTCGGACGCTGCTGGGGACCGGAAACTTCCAGTACGCGGAGCCGGACTGGCTGGTTTACCCGCTGGGTTGCCCGAATGACACGCGGTTCGGAAATCAGTGGCATCATGCGGCGAACCGGATCAACTCCTGTGCGGGGTGGGATCTTCATAGCGGCGATCCGTCGGTGTCGGTCGGGATCTGCGACACGGGCATCCGCGTCACGCACGAGGATTTTCAGCTTCATCGCCTCGAGGGATACAACGCGGTGGACCAGCGCTGGGAAAGCCAGGGCGGTCAAATCAGCGATCTCCACGGCCACGGGACGGCGACCACCGGCTGTGCCGCCGCCAACGGGAACAACGGCAAGGGCATCGCCGGCGTCGGCTGGGATCTGTCGCACCGCATGTTGCGGGTGAGCAACAACAGCGGCGGCGGATCGAGCCTGTCCACGCTGCAACACGCGGCGCGCACCGCGGTCGAGGCGGGCGACAAGGTGGCCAGCGTCTCCTACAGCGGGGTGGACGCCGACTCGAACCTGACGACGGCGACGTATGTGAAGTCAATCGGCGGTCTGATGGTCTGGGCGGCGGGAAACGAGGGCCGGAACCTGAGTCTGTCCAGCCGCGACAACGATGATCTGCTGGTGATCGGGGCGACGGACCAGAATGACAATAAGGCGAGCTTCTCGAATTTCGGTCCGATGGTGGACTTCACCGCGCCGGGCGTGGATGTGTACACGTGCAGCAACGGATCGGACACGTCTTACGGCGGCGCGAGCGGAACGAGCTTCGCGTGTCCGCTGTCGGCGGGGCTGGCGGCGCTGGTCTGGTCGCGGAACCCGCAGCTCGATCCGGACACGGTCGAGGAAGTCCTGAAGCTCTCCTGCGACGACCTCGGTTCGCAGGGCGTGGACAACACCTACGGATACGGGCGGATCGACGTGTACGAGGCGCTGGGGCGCGGTGGCAGCGGCGAGCCGGTGCTCGGGGCCTGCTGCTTCAATGACGGAAGCTGCTCGGACCAGTTCGCGCAGGACTGCCGGAACGCCGGCGGATCGTGGAAGTTCAACGAGACCTGCGGGACGTTCCAGTGTCCGCAGCCGGGCGCCTGCTGCGTGGACGACGCGCGGTGCGAGGTCGTGCTGGAACGCGACTGCAACGGCACGTTCGCCGGCGAGGGTTCCTCGTGTGAGCGTCAGTGCCCCTGCGACCGGGTGAAGAAGTTCCGGGCGGCGTGCAGCAGCGCCGGAACGATGAAGGTCATCGTCAAGTTCCGCGACAACAGCTTCGACGGCGAGGTGCTGGGCATCACGATCGGCGACGTGGAATATACGGTCGGCGTGCTCGACGGGAAGGCGAAGCTTTTCGCCGGACCCTTCTCGGGTTCGCAGACGGCGACGCTGACAACGCCGAACTGCGCGATGTCCTCGACGGCGCAATGCCCGTGACGTCCGCGTCACGATGACGCTGAACAATGCGGCAGGGTTAAGTTTGACGGGGGGCGGGCGGCTTCAAAGGCGGCCTGTCCCCCGCTTCATGGCGCGCCACCGCCGGGGAGGATCCGGCGTCCGCGGGGGCTTTCCGCCAGGCGTCAATCATCGGGCGCAGGCCGTCGGCCAGTTTCTCCTCGGGCGCTCCGCAGAAGTTCAGAAGAAGCCGTCGAACGCAGCGCGGCACCTGCGGATGCCGAAGGCGCGGCAGCATCGTCCGTCGCTGCGTCTCCTCGGGAAGGAAAGCCTCGAACTGACCTTCCTCAAGCTCTTCGTCATCCATCTCAAACAGGTATCGCGCCTCGATCCGCTCCGCATCGAGGCGCCCCGAGCCGAACGGCCCGAGCCGCCACGAAAGCCCCCGCGCGTCGGCGACGAACCCGACTCGCCCCGGCCAAAGCGCCAGCAGCACCCACCGCCCGCCCCACGCCGCCGCGACCAGCCCGGCGATCCCGATCAGCAGCAGCGCGAAGCTCAGCGCATAATCCTCAATCTGGTTGGACGCGCCGGAATGACGAAAACTCAGGGAGGAGGCGGCCAGATTGAGCACCAGCGCCGCCGGCGCCGCGGCAATTCCCCCGAGAACACCGCGCATCGCCGCCCGCGCTCGCGACGCGGGAAGAAAGATCTGCGGAATTGCACCGGGATGGATGCTTGCGTCGGGCATGACTGGCGGCCTGACGGCGGCGCGTGGACGCCCCGGACCTTCGTTACTCGATCACCCGGTAATAACAATCCCGCTTCTTCGGCTCCCAGCCCGCGTCCGCGATCAAGCGGCGGATGCGCTGCTCGTCGAGGCAGTACGTCGTGCCCGCGGCGGAGACGACGTTCTCCTCCATCATGACCGAGCCCATGTCGTTGGCGCCGTAGACGAGCGCGAGCTGGCCGATCTTCTCACCCTGCGTGACCCAGCTTGACTGAATGTTGGGGATGTTGTCGAGGTAGATGCGCGACAGGGCGTTCATGCGCAGGTACTCCGCGGCGTCGGCGAGCATCAGGTGCTTGCCGTCGGGCAGGCCGTCGTACTCCGGCGGAAACTGCTTGATGCGGCCCAGCGGCGTCCCGCCGGGCTGGAAGGTCCAGCAGATGAACGCGGTGAACCCGCCGGTTTCGTCCTGAAGGTCGCGGATGCGCCGCAGATGCTCGATGCGGTCGTCGATCGTCTCGATGTGGCCGAACATCATCGTGATGCTGGTGCGCATGCCGAGCAGGTGCGCCTCGCGCATGACGGTGAGGTACTGCTCGACGTCGGTCTTGCCCTGGGCGATGCGCTCGCGGACGCGGTCGACGAGAATCTCGCCGCCGCCGCCGGGGATCGTGTCCAGCCCCGCGTCGCGCAGGCGCAGGAGCACGTCGCGCACGGGCATCTCGAAGATCTCGTGAAACGCCCAGATTTCCGGCGGGCTGAAGGCGTGAATGTGGATCGACGGATACTCGCGCGAGATGAACCGCAGCAGGTCGAGATACCACTCAAACGGGAGGATCTCCTTCGGCACGAGTCCGCCCTGCATGAGAATCTGCGTCCCGCCGATCGCGAGAAGCTCCTCGATCTTGCGCCCGATCTCCGCGAACGACAGGACGTATCCCTCGGGAAGGTCGGTGCGCCCGGTTTTCATCCCCGGCGGGTCGGCCTTGAAGTTGCAGAAGATGCATTTCGCCGAACACCAGTTGGCGTAGTTGATGTTGCGATCAACGACGTAGGTTCGGTAAGGCTCGGGGTGGAGCCGCGTCGTGATGGCGTGTGCCCGCCGACCGAGTTCGTGGATCGGGGCGTTGAGGTACAGGTCCATCGCTTCGGCGTCGCTGATGCGCGCGGATCTCCGTGTTCCCAGACCCGCGTCGCCGCTCACGTTTGCGCCGCGACCGGCTCCCGCCGTCCCCGCTGCCGCCGTCTCGACCTCCGCCGCCTTGATCACCCGTCATCCCCTTTTCTCGGTGTCGCCCTCGCCTGAAGCACCGGTCAATTGACGGTCTCGACGATCGACTGTCAACCGTCGCTGCCCCACGGCCGATGTCGGGGGGATACCGCAGATTCGTTGGCGACGGGATAGCGCCCCAGACCCTGCGGGGCGGTCAACCCGGACCGGTGCGGTACAGCCCCGCCGACTCGATGTAATTTCGGACCCGATCGGGGACGAGATAGCGGATCGAGCGCCCCTCGCGGACGCGGCGGCGGATGTCCGTGGCGGAGATGTCGATCAGGGGGGTCTCGAGCACGCCGGATTGCAGCACGGCGATCTGATCTTCGCTGAGGCGCGACCGCAACAGGGTCCAGTCAATCTGCTCCCACCCGGGCCGGGCGGCGGTGATGATGCGGCAACTGTCCACCAGCGCCCGGACGCGGTACCAGGTCGTCAGCTCCACCAGCGAGTCCGACCCGATCACCCAGTAAAGGATGATGTCCATCCCCAGCGCCTCGCGGAAGTGGGCCACCGTGTCGATCGTATAACACGGCCCCTGCCGCAGGTCGTAATCTGAAATCTCGAATCCGCGCTCCCCCTCGATCGACAGGCGGACCATCGCGGCGCGATCGTCGGGCGGGGCAAGCGTCCCCTGCGGTTTATGCGGAGGCTGCGCGGAGGGCAGGAAAATGATCCGATCGAGCTGAAGTTGCTCGAAGATCGACCGGGCGATCAGAAGGTGGCCGTGGTGGATCGGGTTGAAACTTCCGCCGAAGAGTGCGAGTTTCTCGGGCATGTGCGATGTCCACCGTGGTCGCAACCGGTCGGTGCGGCCTCGCCCGTCGTGGGCGGGCCGGATGCGGGGCCGTCCACGCGCCCGATCCCTTGACTCCGCCCGAGTCTAGGCGTCGCGGTCCGGGGATTCAACCGCGTTCAGAGATCGCGGATCGGTCTTCACTGATCTTCCGAGCGCAGCCGCCACGCCCTGGCAGCGCCGCCGACGCCCTCCGCGACCGGCTCAAAGATGTCGCTCCGCGCGGTCATCCAGATCTCCTCGATCGTGCGGGGCGGAAGGGCTGCCACCGCATCCACGCCGACATCCCGCAGGCGCCCGACCCACGTCTCGAAATCCGCCTCGGCAAGCAGTTCCTCCCCGAGGCGGTAGTCGATCACCGAGCCGTCGCGCGTCGGAGCGATGTAGACGACCTTGTTGGACAGCCGACGTCCGAGGAAGGGATAGCGAAACCAGTTGTGCCCGATGCCGTCGAACCCGGCGGCAACGGCGATCGTGAGGGAGGCTGTCGGCGTCGATCCGCGCCCGGGAACTCCGGGCGCCGCGTCAAAATGACGCCAGATCGTCCAACTGGCGGCGTAATCGGAGCGCAGAGGATGGGCGTCATACGCGCGACCCTCCGCCGCGGCGGCGTAGATCGGGTAACGCCAGCGGTCCTTGTGCGTCTGAAACCAGGGCAAACAAGCTGCGAGTCCCACGGCCGCCGCCGCAACCTTCACGCCCGCGCGTGATGCGCGGAGGCGCGGAAGGATATACCCCAACGCCCACGCGGCACAGCCCAGAATCGCCGCCACGCCGAAAACAGGCATCGCGCCGATGCCTGCGGCGACATCCTCGCGACTCCAGCCGAGCGGAATCGCCAACCCCACGCCGACAGCCGCCGCAATCGTCGCAAGCGTCTCAAAGGCGCGCCGGGGAAGGTGCGTTGCAAGAATGACGAGCACGGCGCACGGTAAAGCGAGGAAGCGTCCGGCGGACAACACGAACAACGTTCGCAGCGCCCGCTCGCTTTCCGATGCGAAACCGGCGATGACGGTCCCCGCCCCCGCGAGCATCAGGGCGGACGTCCACGCGACCGCGCTCGACGCCGCGTCGCGCGCTTTGCATTGCCGCAATGACGCCGCCCCCTCCGTCCGCCGTGCTCGAGTGCGCTTCAGATTCGAGAGGACGATCCCCCCCGCGCCGGCGCCCCCGGCCAGCAGCCAGACCGGCCAGAGCGGCCCGAGTCCGAGGTGCTCCTCTGCGCGCAGCAGGTGCGGGAAACTCAAAGCGTCAACCAGCTTCACCCCGTCGAAATCCAGCCCGCGGGCGATCCGTGCGGAATGCACGAGCGTCCGCTCTTCATTGCCGGGCAGGAGGACGCTCTGCCCCACCCCCACTTCAAGCGGGTAGAGCGGATTCCCCGTGTCGCGCCACGCGATCACATAACCCGGCAGCGCCGGGAGGCACGCCAGAACGATCCGCGCTGCTTTCACCCGGCGCTGCGGCGCTTTGCCCCACGCCCCACCGACGACGACCACGCCGCCCAGCAGCAGGGGCAGCGCCGTCACCTTTACCCCCGCGGCGCAGGCCAGCGCCGCGACCGCCAGCGCCGCGTCCCCACCGCAAGGCCGGACAAGGGCGCGCCGAAGAAAGGGTGCGGAAAGCAGAACCAGCGCAAGCGTCGTGTTCTCCACGTAGGCGGCCGTCAGGTAGTTCACCACCGCCGGCAACGTCAACACGGCGAGCGCCGCCGCCGTCGCGGTCCGGCGACGCGCGCCGAGACTGCGCGCCGTCCCCCACGCCCCCAGCCCGATCAACGCCCAGATCGACGCTCCGGCCGGCGCCAGCAGCAAGTCCGACCGCAAGGGAAGCATCGCCACCGCCCAGAGCAGGTCGCCACCGGGAGGGGAGTACGCGTAATACCCCCACGCATCGGGGGCGATCTCGTGTGCCCAGTGTCCGGTTTGAACCCAGCGTCCGGCCTTGAACAGATGATACGTGAGGGCATCCCACGCCAGCGGCGGAGCGACGAGTCCGCGCAGAACGCGGACCGCAACAATCGCCAGCGAGGCGATCGCAACTCCCGTCAGCGGCCCGCGCATGCCGCACGTGATTCTCCTGAAAGCGGTGGCGATGTCCGTCGAGAGGGAAACGCTCGGAGGCCGGGGCGAGCGAGAAAGCAGAAATCCGGCCCGGATCAGAACAAGAACCAGCAAGACGATCTCGATCCGGAACGCGCCGAGGCTGAGCAACGTCGAACCCAGCGTCATCATCAGCCAGCAGGAGACGATCGCAGCCGCAGCAAGACGCAGGACCGGTCCGCTGCGCGGAGCAAGCCGCAACGCGGCGCGGTGAGCGAGGCTCGCCGTCAGCACGACGATTCCGGCTGCGGCCAGCCCCCCGAGAAAGATCCTGAAATCACCGGACAAACCTTCGCTCCGCGCCACAGCCGGCGTCAGGACGACCGCACCCGCACCTCAATTGAAGAAGCGGAAGCGCACGATGGCGACCATCGCGGTGACCGCGTCACGCCAGCCGATCTTCTTCCCCTCGGCGTAGGTCCGTCCGGAGTAGCTGATGCCGACCTCGTAAATGCGCCAGCGGCCGCGGGCGATCTTCGCCGTCAGCTCGGGTTCAATCGTAAACCGGTTGCTGCGCAGGGACAGCCCCGCGACCACCTCTCTGCGGAAAACCTTGTAACAGGTCTCCATGTCAGTGAGGTTGAGGTTTGTCATCATGTTCGAGAAGAGCGTCAGGAACCGGTTGCCGATGTAGTGCCAGAAATACAGAACCCGGTGTGCCTTGCTGCCGACGAAGCGCGAGCCGAAAACGACGTCGGCCTTGCCCTCGAGGATCGGTTCGAGCAGCGCCGGGTAATCCGCCGGATCATACTCGAGGTCGGCGTCCTGGATGAGCACGATGTCGCCTTGAGCAAGGCGAAATCCTTCGCGCAGAGCGGCGCCCTTGCCCTGGTTGCGCTCCTGAAGGCGGATGTCGAACCGCTGACCGGGCCAGCGGGCCTGGATTTTCGGATAAAGCTCACGTGTCCCGTCCGTGCTGCCGTCGTCCACGAGAATGATCTGGCGGTCCAGCCTCACGTCGATCGACAGCACACGCTCGATGATCGCTTCGAGCGTCTTCACCTCATTGAACACGGGGATGACAATCGACAGGAGCATGAGGTTCAGGTGACAAATCCGCGGGCGATGAGATCCTGAATGTCGATCAAGCCGGTTGCGCCGTCGGCCGCATCCACGACGGGCAGGTCGTCGATCGCGTACTGCTGCATGATCCGCAGCGCCTCGACCGCCGGCTCGTCCTCGCCGACGCGCTTCGGGTTTCGGGTCATAACGTCCGCCACCTTCAGCGCCGACAGGGGTTCCGCGCGGGAGAGCAGGCGGAAAAAGTCGCCGTGGGTGACGATGCCGACGAGGCGACCGGCGGGATCGACGACGCAGGCGGCTCCCGCCCGCTTCGGCGCCGCGAGGATCGCCCGGTAACAGTCCTCCAGGGTCGCCGCCTCCGGGACGATCGGACAGTTCGGACCGGTGCGCATGACCTCCCGGGCCCGCATCAACAGGCGCCCGAGCGCGCCGCCGGGGTGATTGCGGGCGTACTGCTCCGGCGTGAACCGGCGGACTTCCATCACCGTCAGGGCCAGCGCGTCGCCCAGCGCCAGCATCGCCGCACCCGAAGAACTGGGCGCCAGTCCGAGCGGACACGCTTCCGGCGTCTGCCCGATGTCAAGCACGACGTCCGCATGCCGGGCGCACATCGAGTCCAGCCGGGCGGTCAGGAGGATGATCCGACAACCTTGCCCACATAGCACGGGCAAAAGACCGGCAAGCTCAGACCCGCCGCTTTTTGACAGCGCCAGGATGACGTCGTCGGCGTGGATCATGCCCAGGTCGCCGTGGAGCGCCTCGACCGGGTGAATCCGGTAGGAAAGCGTCCCCGTGCTCGCCAGGGTCGCCTGAATCTTGTTGCCGATCAGACCGGCCTTGCCCATCCCGGTCACGCCGACGCGCCCGGTCGAGTCAAGAATCATCTCGACCGCCTTGACGAACGCGTTGTCAAGCCGGGCGTCGGCGTCGAGGATCGCCTCGGCCTCACGCCGCAGGACCGAGTGCCCGCGCCGAAGGATATTCTCGGTCCGATCCGTGTCGCCCCCCTGCCCCACCGTGATAGTCTCCGTCATGCCCACGGAGGGATTGTGCAGGAAGGCGGGCCGGACATCAACGTGGCGCAGCGCCGGGGTGGCGGCAGAGGTCTCGTTGCTCCGGGGGCGCGGATTCCGGACAATGCCGGGCATGTTGCGCCACCTGCGACTGATCCCGATCTTTGTGCGCGTCAGCTTCCAGAATGACGCCGCGTACCGCGCGGACTTCATTCTGCACTCGATCCTGGCGCTCCTCCAGCTTGCGGCGGAGTTGATCGGAGTCTGGATTATCTTTTCGAACACGACCTCAATCGCCGGTTGGACGGCGTGGCAGGTCCTGACGTTGATGGGGGTGTTCCGGATGATGAGCGGGATCATCGGCCTGGTCATCGCCCCGAATATGCGGCTTATCATGGAGGACATCCGATCCGGGTCGCTGGATTTCGTCCTGCTCAAGCCGGTCAACGCCCAGTTCTACGCCAGCATCCGGCAGGTGATTCTGTGGCGCGGGGCGGATATTGTGGCCGGTCTGATCCTGATCGGAGTCGCCGGGTTCAAGCTGGGCACGGGCGTGGAGGCGATCGCGGCGGCGGGGTTCGCCCTGATGCTCGCGGCCGGGGCGACGATCATTTACTCGATCTGGTTGATCCTGGCGACGCTGGCGTTCTGGCTGACCCGGATCGCCAACATCGAGATGGTGTTCTGGAACGTCTTCGAGGCGGGGCGCTACCCGGTGGACATCTACCAGCCGCGGCTGCGCTGGACGCTGACCTACATCATCCCGCTGGCGTTCCTGACGACGTATCCGGCGGCGACGCTGCTGGGCAAGTCCGCGCCGTCGGTTCTGCTGGTGGCGTGGGGGGCGGCGACGGCGGCACTGGTCGCGGCGACGTGGTTCTTCCGGTTCGGGTTGCGTCGTTACAGCGGCGCGTCGGCGTAGGCAGCGCCGATCCGCCGGCATCCGACGGCTTGCCGGGGCTTGTGACCTCGTCCGTCCGCGTCATACTGGCGAGTCCGATGGCGTCCGTCACGCTTGAAAACGTGTCCAAGTCGTATCCGTCGCGCAAGGGCGCGGTCTGCGCGGTGCGCGGGTTCAATCTCGATATCCGCGACGGCGAATTCGTCGTGCTCGTCGGCCCGTCGGGCTGCGGCAAGACGACGACGCTGCGGATGATCGCGGGGCTGGAAGAGGTCAGCGGCGGGGTGATCCGCATCGGCGATCGCGTCGTCAACGACGTGCAGCCGAAGGACCGGGATGTGGCGATGGTGTTTCAGAACTACGCCCTGTATCCGCACATGACCGTGTACGACAACCTGGCTTTCGCCCTGAAGATCCGCCGGATGCCGAAAGCGGACATCCGCGCGCGGGTTCATGAGGTCGCCGAAATGCTGCACATCGCGGGGTTGCTGGACCGTCGGCCGAAGGATCTGTCGGGGGGCGAGCGGCAGCGCGTCGCCGTCGGACGGGCGATCGTGCGCCGACCGAGCGTCTTCCTCTTTGACGAGCCGCTCAGCAACCTCGACGCGCGTCTGCGTCTGCACACGCGGACCGAGCTGAAGGCGCTGCACCAGCGCCTCGGAACGACGTGCATCTACGTCACGCACGATCAGGAGGAGGCGATGACGCTCGGGGAGCGCCTCGTGCTCATGCGCGACGGCGTGATTCAGCAGTCCGGGCCTCCGATGGAGCTTTACACGCGGCCGGTCAACCGCTTCGCGGCGAGTTTCATCGGCTCACCGGGAATGAACTTTCTTCAGGCGACGCGCGACGACGGACGGTGGCGTCTGACCGCGGGCGGATACTGGCGGCGCGACCGCGAACCGTCGTCCGAAGCGGCACGGGTCGCCGTGGAACTCGCCTTCCGTCCCGAGCATGTGCGGCTTCAAGGCGACGGCGGAACACCGGCTCGCGTAAACGACGGCGCGCTGTGCTTCAGCGGAAGCGTGAGCGTGGTGGAGCCGCTGGGCGAGACGATGAACGTTCACATCATGCTGTCATCGGGCGAGTCCGTCATCGCGCGCGTGCCGCCGGTCACGCCCGTTTCGCCGGGGAGCGCCGTCACGGCGATCGTCGACGGGGAGCGTGTTCACGTTTTCGACGACGGCGACGACGGCGAGAACGGCGCGCGAGTTTAATCCGACCGCTCAGACCCGCAGGAGTCCGAGCATCTTCGCCGCCACGGTCGGCAGTTCGAGCAACTTCGGCGGGCGCGGACCGGCGGCCGTGTGATGCAGGAGGATGAGCGTCTGATCGTCCTCAGCGGGCTTTGCGCCGCGGAACCGGTTGATCCGCTCCAGGAGGCCGGCGCTTAGGGTCGCCGGGCGGTGAGGATCCGACTGCTCCAGCATGCGGCGCAATCCTTCAGGACCGAGCATCTCTCCCTCGGGAGACTCCGCCTCCACGACGCCGTCGGTGTAGATGAGCACCAGATCGTCGGGATCCAGCGTCACGGAGAACTGCTCATACTCGGTGGGGGCGACAATGCCCAGCGGCAGGTTGGCGAGGCGCTTTGCTCCAGCGGGAGCCCGCGCGGCGGAAGGCGACGGCTCGCTTTCCGAAGCCGGTTCAAGCGGCTGCCAGCGATCGAGCCGCGAGCGATACCACCACGGCGCCGGATGCCCTGCGAGACACACGATCAACTCACGGGTGGGTGCGTAATACGTCGCCAGGGCGGCCGTGGCGAAGACGCCCTGAGACGAACGACGTGAGAACTCGTCGTTCAACGCGCGTACGAACCGGGATTGATCGACAGTGTCGATGTGCTTGCGCATCAGGCGTCGTAGTTCGACGGCGACGCCCGCGACCGCCTGTCCGTGTCCGGCCACATCGGCGACGGCGAACCGGGCGATCTTCCCGCCGCCGCAGGTGGAGACGTAATGAATGTCGCCCCCGAGGGACTCGCCGTGGTAGGTTTCGCCGCAGACCCACGCGTCAATGCCCGGCACGCGGACCCCCGAGCGCACCGCATGATTTCCGCCCCAGATCTCGAGGCAGTGCATCGCGTGAAGCGGGTTGGCCCGCGTTTCCGGACCCTCGGCCGGTTCTATCACGGACGCCCACCCTTCCGTGGTTTCAATGATACTCTGGTATGTCGTGGGTAATGCGGTCACACTGCCTCAGATGCGCCGCAGGCGGTTGACGTTACACCGCGTGACCGGCGGCGGGGATACGGAGCAAGATGCGGGAGGGGCAGACAAAATCGATCAGTGAGGGTACGCCGCCCACGGCAAAGCAGGGTTCGGTCCGACGGGCGGCGGTGGCGGTGTTCGTGGTCGCCCTCGGGTTGCGTCTGGCGTTCGCTTTCGCGTTCGGCGGAAACGAGATCGTGGCGCGGTTCGGGGGGAACCGGGAGGATCCGCAGGTATACGACTGGGCGGCGAGGAACCTGCTGGAGGACGGCGTGCTCGGGTTCCGAGGCAAGCCCAGCGCTCGTCGAGGTCCGGCGTACCCGCTGTTTCTCTCCGGGATTTACGCCGCCGTGGGAGATGCGCCGCTTCGAGTGCGGGTCGTCCAGTCCGGTGTGGATGCGACCGCGGCGGTGTTGATTCTTCTGGCCGTCGCCAGCGTCGCGGGTCGCCGCGCCGGAGTGCTCTCCGGAATCACTTACGCTGGTTACCCGATCTTTGTCTTCAACGCATCGGAGATCATGACCGAGGTACTCGCGCTGATGTTCCTCGCCGGCGGGATGCTGGCGTTGTTCCGCGCGGTCAGCGCTCAGGATGGGCGGAAACCCAGCCTGGTCTGGTCCGCAGCCTGCGGCGTGTGTTGCGGGCTGGCGGCGCTGACGCGGGAGAATCTGGCGCTGGTGGGGGCTTTGTGGGCCGCAGCGATGCTTGTCGCGGGGAAGGCGACGGGGGTGCGGGAACGAGTCTGCCGTGCGGGAGCCGTGGCGCTGGGGTTTGCGGTCGCGTATGCGCCGTGGGTTGTGCGCAACACGATCGTGTTCGGCACGTTCATGCCTGCCGGAAGCAGCGGCGGAGAGAACCTTCTCCGTGGCGCGGGCCTGGCGCGGGAAGGATCGGCGTTCAAGTGGCGGGAGTGTCTCAGCGAGAACGGGTTGCTGGATTACTGGGCCTATCACAATCCGATCAACCGGGGTGCGGCGTTCCCGGATGAGATCGAGAGCGACCGGCGAGCGGCGGCACTGGCGGCGACGTGGATCCGGGAGGATCCGGCGCGGCACGTTGTTTACGGCGTGGAGAAAGTTCTGCGCTTGCTGATTCAGATCGAGGAGCGGACCGGGAGTTCCGGGGGCGTCCTGCGGGCGGGGCAGGCGTGGGCGTACCGCTTGGTTGCGACACTGGGCGTGATCGGCGCGATCGTGCTGTGGCGACGGGGCGGGCGCTTCGCGGTCGGGGCGCTGGCGCTGCTGTCGCTTTCGGGGTGGGCGGTGATCTTCGTCGTGGTGGCGTGGAAGCGCTACCGGTACGTGACGTTCGACCTGGCGTGCGTGGCGCTGGCGGGCGTCGCCCTCGACGCGCTGATCGCGCGGGTTCGGGCGCGCCGCGCGGCGGATCAATCCTGATCGGGCATGCCGTCGATCTCGTCGCGGAGACGGGCGGCTTCCTCGAAGCGTTCGTCCTCGATCGCGCGGCGCAGTTTCTCGCGCAGGTTGGATCGAGGCTGCGCCGGAAGGTCCGACGCGAGCTTGGCGCGCATGTTGCGCAGGATGCGCACTTCCTCGCTGCGTTCGTAAGCTTCAGGCTCGCCGCGTTCGTCATAAATTTCGCGGATCGTGATGAGTCCGCGGTTGACGTGGGCGAGCGCGCTGTTGGCGTGTCCCTCGCGCAGGGCGAGGTGGGCCTGGGCACGGGCGTTCATCATGACGACGTAAGGGCGGAAGACTTCGAGGCGCCGCGCGTCCTCCGGATCGAGGGCGTGATCGCGTACGAAGTCGAGAAGGTTCAGATTGTGCTGGGTGTCCTCGATGACGCGGTCATAATCCTCGAGGACGAA
The DNA here is from genome assembly GCA_013360585.1 of Phycisphaerae bacterium. Lineage (GTDB taxonomy): Bacteria > Planctomycetota > Phycisphaerae > UBA1845 > UBA1845 > JABWBH01. The sequence continues at coordinate 27,586 of JABWBH010000006.1, forward strand.
GTAGGCGACGTAGCGTCGGTAATACTGCGACGCTTCCTCGCGAAGCTGGCGGCATTCCTCGGCCGAAAGTCCGAAGCCGACGACGGTTCCGTTGCGGTCCTCATACTCGGCGAGGCGCGCCCGGTGGTGATCAAGCAGCGTGTCGTGCCCGAAGGGTCGTCCGCCGTCGGGGCGTCCCTCCGCGAACATCTGAACGATCCCGAGTTCGACGCGCTGCTGAATCTTGATCAGCCCGTCGGCGCCGCGGATCTTGCGCACGGAAATCTTATCGGAATCATAAGGCCAGTCGAGCAACGCTTCTTTGAGGTCTACGAAGGACATCGTTCACCCTCCCGTCCACGCCCGGCGGGTCGATCGTTCGACCCCGGCGCGATTACGCTCAGCTTACGATTCCGTCGCCTGACTGAACGAGCGAAAGAGTGCGCGAATGCATCGCTACCGAGAATCCGACGGACCGCCGGTCGTGGCGCGCCCGATCGGCAGAATTCGCCGCCACAACCGGGGATTAACCCGACGTGAGGAACCCGCCGGTCGCATGATTCCGCCGGGCCGCAAGCCGGGTTATCCTTTGTATATGCTGGCAGATGACAGACCCGCGACCTGGAGCCACGAGTTGCTCCGATCTCCGCACACGACGGCGGACAAGGCCGGTCGCGTCCGGGCGATGTTCAACGCGATCGCGCCGACGTACGAGCGCGTCAACCGCGTGTTCAGCTTCGGACGCGACGCCGCGTGGCGTCGGGACGCGGTGAGGTTGGCGCGTCTGACCGGAACGGAGCGCGTGTTGGACGTGGCGTGCGGAACCGGGGATCTTGCGCGGGCGTTTCTGGCCGGGGGTGTGGCGCGCGTCACCGGACTGGATTTCGCGCATGAGATGCTGGTCCGCGCCGCGAGGGGCGGGGGCGGCGCGACGTGGTGCGAAGGCGACGCGCTGGAGCTGCCTTTTGCGAGCGGGTCATTCGACGTGGTGAGCTGCGCCTTCGGGATCCGCAACTTTCAGGATCTGCGCGCCGGGTTGGGCGAGTGCTTTCGCGTACTGGCGCCGGGAGGGCGGCTGGTGATCCTCGAATTCTCCCGTCCCGCCGGGAGATTCGCACGATGGTTCACCGAGTTATACACGGCGCGGGTGATGCCACGGCTGGCGACGTGGATGTCGGGCGATCGGACGGGCGCCTATCGCTACCTGCCCAGTTCGGTGGTAACGTTTCCGGGGGCTGATGCGGTGGCGCAGGAATTGCGCGCCGCAGGGTTTTCGCGGGTTGAGCTTCACCCGCGCACGTTGGGAGTCGTCACGATTTACGTCGCGTGGAACATCCCGTGACAAGCGTTATCGCCGCGCCAACGTTGAGCGCTGATTCCTCCCGACCGGCCGAGGATGTCTGGTCGCTGTGGGGCGGGCAATACCGGTTGCGCGCCTTCTTACTGCTGGGGGTGAACCTCGCCTTGTTCCTCGGCGTGGGATGCTTCACGTACTGGTTGCGGACGGGGGTGTTCTTCGCCCCGGCGCAAGAGGGATACTGGAACATCCTGAGATTGACGTTCAGCTTCACGGGCGACACGGGAGTGACGCTCGCCTCGTTCCTGCTGGGTCCGATCAAGGTGACCGACGTTCCGGCGATGATTCCGGTGGTCGGACTGCTCGTGTCATGCCTGGTGTCGATCCCGGTGCTGGTGGCGATTCTGTACCGGATCTGGGCGAGCCTGCCTTTCATCCTGGCGGTGGCGTTTCTGGCGGTGATGCCGTGGCTGGCGATCACGCTGCTGGGTTGCTGCATGTTGGCGTCGTGCCGGCCTTTCCGCCAGCGATCGCAGTTCATGTCCGCCCTGATCGGGCAGGTGCCGGTAGTGTTGTATTTTCTGCTGGCGTGGCGCGGATCGCCGGGATCGGAGTTGAACGCGGCGGATCCGCTCGATCCGATCAAGTTTCTGGCGCCGTGGGTGATGGCGATCGTCGCGGGGGCCGTGGTGACGGCGGTGGTGCTGGGGATCGCGCGGATCGTGCGTTTTCGCCCGGGGGCGATCGCGCCGGTGCTGGCGCTGATGTTCTCCCTGCCGGTGCTGCTTTTTGAGTATCTGGTGGGGCGCGACGAACTGCACTACCGGCGCCTGGTCGAGACGCGGCGCAGCTTTTTCAGCGATCGGGGCGATCCGTCCGACGGATACGACGCAACGGATGACCTGCTTCGCGCTGCGGAGCGGGAGTGGTTCGGTTATCCCGAGCCGCGACCGCGTTTCAGCGACATCCTGGATCGCGTCAAGCTTCAGTGGACGCTGAGAATGTCCGGTCCCGAGCATCACGATGTCGAGGGTTTTCTCCAGGTTGAGGGCTCGGCGCTCGCCGAACATCAGTGGACGCATGCGTTTCAATGTGATGCGTTTCTGAAATACTACCCGGACAGTCGTTACGCGCCCGACGCTCTTTTCCTGAAGGCGTCGGCGCTGGACATGCGCGTCGATCTCGGGGCGTTCCGTCGGAAGAATCTGATCCGGTTTTACGACGACTTTCCCAGTCCGTGGTCGGCGTTCGAGTGGCGCCGTTTGCTGGAGAACTTTCCGGATTCGACGTACGCCGCGGCGGCGCGATTGCGGCTGGCGCAGATCGAGTTGCGGCGCGGGCGGGTCGAGGCGGCGCGGTCGCTCCTTTCGGATCTGGTGACGCGCGTCGGCGTCGGCGCGGACGAACCTGCACCCTCCCCGCCGCCTTCGACGTGGAGCGCCTTCTTTCAGCGCCGGGCGCCGCGCGAGGAGCATCCGCTGAGCTTCAGCCGGATGCGGGTCGAGGCGCGTCGCCTGCTGGAGTGGATCGAAGCGAACGAGGATCCCGTCGTGGGCTGGGAGCCGCTGTGCGGAACGGACCGCCCGGCCAGACCGGTGGCGTTCGGACTTGCGCACCTGGATCCGCGTGCGGAAGGTTACGCCGCCAACGTCGAGAGGCTGCTCAAGGCTTACGAGGCCAGCATCTGGGCGGACAATCTGAAGCTGGAGATCATCAAGTCGCAGCGCGATGCGAAGGCGCGAGCGGAGGCGCTGAGCGCGTTTCTGGCGAGTTACGACGGGCGCGGCGCCGACGCCGAGCCCGAGGCGCGATTCCTTCTGTGCCTGGCGTACAATGAAATTGACCGACCGCAGGACGCGGGGAAAGAGCTTGAGACCCTGGTGCGGCGGTTTCCGTCAAGTTTGTGGGCGGAGCAGGCCGGCGCCGTCGCCTTGCGAACGCTGCGGACGATGGAGGGGACGGGCGGATGAGCGGCGGCGGAGAGCTGAAGCGGATCATTGTCGGCGTAACCGGCGCCAGCGGCGCGCGTTACGCGACGGGGCTGCTTCGCGCGCTGCTGGACGGCGGCGCGGAGGTTCACCTGATCGTATCCACCTTCGGGCGCCGCCTGCTTCGGGATGAGCTGGGTCTGGAGCGGGTTGACGACGTCTCGCTGATCGGGCGGCGCGACGAGCGGTTGGTCGTCCACGGATACAAGGACGTCGGCAGCGTGCTGGGCAGCGGGTCGTTCCGCACGGCGGGGATGATCGTCTGTCCGTGCAGCACGAACACGTTCGCCTCGATCGCCGCCGGACTGGGCGACAATCTGATCGACCGCGCCGCCGCCGTGACGCTCAAGGAACGGCGCAGACTCGTCCTCGTCCTGCGCGAGATGCCCCTGACGCACATCGACCTGCTCAATGCGGTGCGTCTGAGCGAGGCCGGGGCGATCATCTGCCCGGCATCGCCCGGGTTTTACATGCTCCCGGAGAAGATCGACGATCTCGTGAATTTCGTCGTGGGGAAGCTCGCGGACCTTTTTGACGTGCCGCACGCGCTGCACACCCGGTGGCAGGACAGCGAGGTGATGCGGCGATCGCAGCCATGACGCAGGCAGGGACGGAAATCAAAGGGGCATCGCGGGTGGCGTGGGTGGCGCCGATCCGGATCTGGGCGGACATGGTCAAGTTCGCGCATACCGTGTTCGCCCTGCCTTTTGCATTGATGGCGGCGTTCCTGGCGGCGCGGAATCTCCCGAACCGGACTGCGCCTTACGCCGGGCAGGCGGCATTGATCCTCCTTTGCATGATCGGGGCGCGGAGTGCGGCGATGACGTTCAACCGGATCGCGGACGCCCGGATTGACGCCCGCAATCCGCGCACGCAAGGCCGGCCGCTGCCCGCCGGACGACTTTCCTCCACGGCCGCGTGGGCGATGTTCGCGGCGGCGGTGCTGGTTTTTCTGGGCGGATGCGCCTTGTTCAAGGCGGTGTACGAGAATCCCTGGCCGCTGCGGCTTTCGCTGCCGGTGCTGGCGGCGTTGCTGGGGTATTCGTATGCGAAGCGGTTTACGAAGTGGTCGCACCTCTGGCTGGGCGCGGGGATCGGGCTGGCGCCGGCGGCGGCGTGGATCGCGGTGCATCCCGGCTCGCTGGGCTGGGGGGCGGGTCTGTTGTGGTTATGTGTGACCTGCTGGATCGGCGGGTTCGACATCATCTACGCATGCCAGGACATCGATGTGGACCGCCGCGAGGGTCTGCACAGTCTTCCGTCCCGAGTCGGGCCTGCGCGGGCGCTGGCGCTGGCGCGGGTGCTGCATGCCGCCGCGATCGTCGCGCTCGTCGTGCTGGGCGCGGTCGAAGACCTGGGGGTCGTCTACGGCGCGGGCGTCGCCGCCTCAGCCGTCCTGCTCGCCGTCGAAAACAACCTCGTGCGTCCCGGCGCTTATGAGAAGGTCAACGTCGCCTTTTTCACGGTTAACGGCGTCGTAAGCTGCGTCCTCGCCGCCGCCGCGATCCTCGACGTGGTCCGATGAGGTTCGCTCGACCCGTCCGTCCGGACGTCCGTCCGCGGTGGCGGTGCGAGTCAATCTTCCCCGGCTGAGTCCAGGTCTGCCGGAGGCAACGCGACCGTCCAGTTCACGCGGGTCGTTTGTCCGGCGCGGACGTCGAATTCGCTGATGACCGGGTATTCGAGGGTGGGTTCGTTGAGGTCGGCGACGTAATGACCCGGGAAAAGCGCGGACTGGTGGAAGGCGCCGCGCTCGTCCGTCGTGGCGTACCTGAGAAAACTCCCTGGCGTCTGAAGATACAGGCGCAAATCGACAGACCGGGGCGCCCCGGTATCCGCATCACGCACGACGCCTTCGACCGTCCCTCCCGGAATCAGCGTGAGGTCGAAGCGCGTCACCGCCCCGGGAGACGATGACACGGTCAGATCCCACCACGAGTGTCCGTCGGCGCTGACCCGCGTCGCATGTTCGATCTGGATTCCGACGTAGTAGTCCCACCGATCCGAAGCCTCGTTACGAATCCTTGAACCGTAACGCATCGGATTGAATTCGTAGCGCCCCTGTGCGTCCGTCCGCGTCTCGGCGACGCGCCATCGCGTGGCGAAACCGGCAAAAAGGACAATGCGAACATCGGGGACGGGGCGACCGCTTTCATCCTTCATGCAACCCGTCAGCACCGCCGCCGTGCCGGCGGAGGCGGACGGCGGATCGGCATCCGGCAAGGATTCGCCAGGCGAACCCGGGTTCGAAGGCGCGGTTCGGCAGCCGGCGCCCGATAACGTCAAGCACACGCCAGCGGCAAGCGCCAGCCTCAGTCCGGGCATCCTGGTCATAATGCTCCTCCACATTTGCACAGGCCGCGGCGCGGATGCGTGCTTCGTCCGCCGATATCCGGGGTTTCCGCCCAACGTCGTCCCGGCAAGGCCCGTGAATCGTAGGCTCGGAGTGCACGGCCCGTGAAACCGGAAAACCCGGGCAACACGGGAAGCCCTCGACGACGGATTCGACGCCTGCTCGACGCAAAAGTTCCCGGGCGTCGCCCAGCGTCGCGTTGCGGCGCAATACCGAGAACCGGAGGGAAAGATGAGTTGCACGGAGCAACCGCGCGGAAGGTGCGCGCGGCGGTCGGCGCGGAGGGCGGGTGTGCTGCCGCTGGCAGCGCTGGTGACGGCGTTGACGGCATGCAGCGCCGGCGTCGAGGATCCGGATCGCGGCGGGGCGTCGCTCGACGAACCGCTCGTCGGCGTGGACCCGCAGGCGGATCCCGATGACGGGGACGCGACCGGCGGAAGCGGAGCCTCCTCCGACGTTCGCTTCAGCGCGACGCGCGTCTTCTGCTGCAACCCCCTTTCCGTCGATTTCCGGCTGGAGCTGCCGCAGGACGTTCCCTTGGCCGGGTTGCTCGCCACGTGGGACTTCGGCGATGACAAGGACGGAGCCGGACTGAGCGTCGGTCATACGTACTCGCGCGAGGGGCGATATCGCATCACGGTCGAGTTGGCCTGGCCGGACGGACGGGTCGAACTTATCTCCGGCGTCATCGACGTTGGTCGCGACGGATCGAACGACGATCTGCTGGTGGATCCCTCCGCGGAGGAGGGTCAACTCATCGCGAACGCCGGACCCGACGTGGAAGCGATCCCCGGACAGACGGTGACGTTGGACGGCCGCGGAAGCGAACTCCCCGCGAACGCGGATACGCAGGTCATGTGGTCGCAGACGCTCGGGCCGAAGGTGTCGATCGGCGGAGCGGACTCCCTGGCGGCGTCGTTCGTCGCGCCCGCGACGGATGCGAACGCGGTGCTCGTCTTCCGCCTGACGCTGCGTGCAGGCGATCAGGAGACGCACGACGATGTAGGCGTGCTCGTGCGCGGAGGGGGTCCGGAAAACCAGCCGCCCGAAGGCATGCCGGCGCATGTGTTCGTCGAAGCCGGGCAAACCGCGCGCCTAACACTTCGCGGAAGCGATCCCGACGGGGACGATCTCACGTTCTCGATCGCCGACGCTCCCGGACACGGTCAACTCGGCCGCGTCGAGAACGACGGGCACGACACCGCGAGCGTCACGTACACCGCCAACGCCGACGCCGAGGGCGAGGACGCCTTCTCCTTCACGGTCACCGACGGGCTTGCCCGATCAGCGCAAGCCGTGGTGACCGTCTCTTTTGATGTCGGCGGAGACGGCCTCCGCGCGGAGGACGGCAGCGCGTTCGTTCCAGTTGGTGCGCGGGCGACGCTCACGCTCCACGGATCGGACGCCGAGGACGACGACCTGACGTTCGAGATCGTCGAAGCGCCCCGGCACGGGAACATCCTGGAGATCGACAACTCAGAACGGGACTTGGCCCGCGTCGTTTATCAGCCGCGCTCGGGGTTCCACGGACGCGACGAATTTACCTTCCGCGCAACCGACGGCGACGGCGCATCAAAGGAAGCGATTTTTTCGATCACCCTCAACAAGCTCCTGCTGCCGTGGAATGAGGTGAACCAACCGTGGGAGCCGGCGTTGAACTTGTTCACCGAGGAGCAGGGCGCTCGCGAGGGGATGACGGTCTTCGACTTCGCGATGGTGGGCATCGAGAACTGGGCGAAAGTCACCAACACCGTCGTCATCACCACCACCGGGAGCAACGTTCGAGGGTTGTATGACGCACTGCGCGAAAACAAGCCCCGGGGGCTGACCGTCATCGGCGGGTTCAAGACCGCGTCGTACCTGCCGCCGGACAACTTCGCCTATCAACCGGGCTGGGTCACGATCCTGGACCGGGCGAAGCTGACGGTTCAGCATTCGGGCGTGAACGTCGTGGTTCTCGAGAACGAAACCGCACTCGAGATGTTCAACGGTCATCGGGCGACGATCGACCTGGACGAGCTTCGGGCCAGCCTTCAGCCGCTGGCGGAATCCGGCATCGAGTTCTGGTGGTGGATGCCCGCCGTGTTCCGCAACCGCGAATACTGGGAAGAGCGTGAGGAAGGAACCGCCGAGCTGACCCGCACCGTCGTCGAGGCCGTCCCGAACAGCAAGTTCATCACCGGGTACACCGGCTGGCCTGACTGGGAGCGTGGCGTATTTCAGGAACCGCGTCTTCGGGAGTGGATGATCGACCTCGTATCGGCCGAGCGATTCTTCGACCGCCACATGGTCACACGCAGCGGACGGCGCATGCGCGGAAATCAGGAGGCCGATTGTTACACCGCCGCCACGTCGCTGGAGGCGATGCAGACGCTCATCAATTCCGAGTTCTTCCTCTATCCGGGCGCAAGCCAGTGGATCCTCACGTCGGAGGACTACGCAGCCGAACTCCCGGATATCGCCGAAGTCCGGTCTCCTTATGAGCGGTGACACGTGACGTTCCCCCGACCGCAGGCCAGGACGACGTCGGGATCGGAGAACTCCACCGGGCTGGCGCCGTCTCCGCCAGACCTGTCGCTTGACGCCGACCAGGCGGGGCGCAACAATGCCCTCCGGGTCGGCGCCTGCGTCGCAAAACGATCGGGCGATGCGGGCCAACCTTGGCGGCGAAAAAACGTTGTCGTATCCCACGGAGAGGTGGGTGAGTGGCTGAAACCAACGGTTTGCTAAACCGTCGTGCGGGTATAAACCTGCACCGCGGGTTCGAATCCCGCCCTCTCCGTTTTGTCCCCGTCCCCCTGCCCCTCAAGCAGAACGCGGACTTCACGTATAATAACTCGATGACGTTCATGACGTTCTTCGGCACGAACCCTTGATACGGCGGGCTGCTACGCGGCGGTTGCTGCGCATCGGTGTGCTCCGCACCCATCGCCGCGTCAAGAGTCGGCTGGGCGTCGGTTCGTGAAACAGGGAGGATCCGGACGTGGAGGCCTTGAGTCGAATCCTGGCGGTGGCGGTCGGCGGGGCGGCGGGCAGTGCGCTTCGCTACCTGTTTTCCGGTTGGGTTCAGGGCCGGGCGATCGGGTTTCCGTGGGGGACGCTGGCGGTGAACGTCTCCGGCTGTCTGCTGATCGGATTCCTGGCGACGAGGTTTGACGCGGCGGCGGTGGATCCGCGGCTTCGTGCGGCGGTGCTCATCGGGGTGCTCGGCGGGTACACGACGTTCAGCAGTTTCTCGTGGGAGACGCTGAAACTGGTTCAATCCGGGCAGTTCGCCCGGGCGATGGGGAACGTGTTGGGAAGCGTCGGCCTGTGCATGATCGCCGTGTACGCCGGATGCTGGCTGGCGCGCCGGGGGGCGGGGTCATGAAACACGGCGAGGGACGGCGCCGACGCACGACGGAAACCCTCCCGTTGCGCCGGACGGCGCTCCGTGATACATTCCCCCGGCGGGGTTCGGACCGCCGCGGACAGAAGGACGGACGGTCATGAGTCTTCCGGGAAAGGCGGCATTGTTGCGGATCTTCGTCGGCGAGGCTGACCGTGCGGACGGTCGTCCGCTGCACGAGGCGATCGTCCTGAAGGCACGCGAGCAGCATCTGGCAGGTGCGACGGTCGTCAAAGGTGTGATGGGGTTCGGGGCGAATTCACGCGTGCATTCGGCCGGCGTGCTGCGGCTTAGCGAGGATCTCCCGCTGATCATCGAGATCGTGGACGAGCGGGCGAAGATCGACGCCTTTCTGGCGCATCTGGACGGGCTGATCCGCGAAGGGTTGGCGACGATCGAAGAGGTCGAGGTGGTGTGGTACCGGTCGTCGAAGGGGCGGTAATCGAGGATGAGCGAGTTGATGCCGCCGGCGATCGAACAAACCTCAGGCTCCCGTGAAACGGGGCCGCCCACATCGACCGTGCGAGTTACGCCGCAGGTTCCTGAGGTGCAGGCGGGGGCTCGCTGGGCGGTCGCGACGGCCGTCGGATGCGCGCTGGCGGCGCCTTTCGGCGTGCTGCTGTCGTACGTTTCCTTTTTGATGGCCTATCTCGGGCTTTTCTTCTACGCCCTTTTCGGGTTGGTGATCGGCGCCTCGGTTTACCGCGTCGCGGCGCGCCGGCGCCCGGTCCCGAAGGCGCAGGTGCTCGCCGGGACGACGCTGATCGTGCTTGTCGGCTGGGGGCTTTCGATCCGCGGGGAGATCGCCGGGCTCCCGCGCGACATCGCCAACCTCGCGGTGGAGGCGCGGACGCGCCTGCCGGAAGGCCTAAGCAAGGCGGAGTACCTGGCGTCGATCGAAGACCAGGTCCGCCGGTATCTTTCCGATCGGTATCCGCCCGGCGGGGCGATCGGCTACGTTCGCTGGATCACCGACAGCGGACGCTTTCCCAAGGGAACGTTCGAGGGCGTCAACCGCGAACTGGCGAGGCCTCAGCGGCGGTGGGTCTGGGCGATCCGCGTGGTGTTGTCGATCGTGTTGTTCTCGTTCGGGATCGCGTCGATGACCTGGCCGCTCGCCTCCGCCTTGCCGCCGCCGCGCGTTCCGGCATCGGAACCTTCGACCTGACATGCCTGACCTCTGGGCGAACACGCGCGTTATCGGATTGATCCAGCGTTTTGACAACGCTTACCTCGTGTGCCGCGCGGCGGGCGATCCGACGGCGCCGTGGACGTTTCCGACGGGAGAAACGACGCCCGGAGAATCCTGCGAAGCCGCAATGCGCCGCTGCGGCGAGTCTTTGCTGGGCATGAGGCTGGAGATCGACGTCGGTCAGCCCCCGATCGCCGCCGTGCTGGAGGGCAGACCGGTGACGCTTCGGTACTTCTTCTGCGGGGTGCTCGGTGAGCGCCCGCCGCAACCGCCGCGCGTCGAACATCGCTGGGTCCGCAAGGACGAGCTTCTCACGCTTCCGGTGGATCCGCTGCACGCTGACGTCATCCGCTGGCTCGCGCAGCAACCGCTGTAGCGGACCGTCCGAAGCCTTCGCGCCGGTGTCAGGGCGGCGACCCGGCTGCCGAGCGCAATTCGTTCCACGCCTCGCGCAGACGGATGCGCGACAGGATCAGCTCGGCGTCCGCGGTGATGTAATCGCGCTGCGTCTCATTCAGCCGCGTCAGCGTCTCCTTGCCGGCGTCATACCCGGCGCGGACGGCGTCGCGAATCTTCCGGCTCATGTCGACCGCCCGCGCGTTCAGTTCGATCTCGCGCTGCGCACGCACGACCTCGATCACCGCCTGACGGACCTGCGACTCGACGGCCAGATGTTGCCGACGCAGGAGCGCCTCGGCTTCGCGCCGCAGCGCCCCCGCCTCGAGCACCTTCTGACGGCGCATTCCGCCGGTGAAGATGTCCCAGCGCACCTCGACGCCCGCCGCCGTCGCCTGATCCTCGACGCTGTATTCGATGTTCGACGGCCGGGTGAACCCCCACGACGCCGTGAGCGATATCATCGGGGTGTAAAGCGCCTGCGCCGCCAGAACGTTCTCATCCTGACTCCGCAGGAACGCCTCAAGCTGCCGCAGGTCGGGCCTTTGCCTCGCCGCCTCCGCAAGCCAGTGCGCCGCGTCAGGCGCGGACAGATCCTCCACGGTCTCAGCCGAAAGCTCGGCGAGGCGGGCCCCCTCCGGAAGCCGCCCTCCCGCCAACCCCAGCAATTCCGCCAGGACGACCAGACTCGTGTCCCGGATGCCTTGCGCCGCCGCGAGGTTCGCCTGCGCCGCCGTCACGCGAAGCTCGAAGTTCGTCACGTCCGTCGGCGCCGCCTTCTGCGCCGCCAGCAAGCGGCGGGTCGCCTCGAGCTGCTCCCGCCCGAACGCTTCATCCGCAGCGGCGATCCGAAGCTGCCCCTCGCCGAGTTGCGCCTGATGATACGCCGTGATCACCGACCGCCGGATCAACCGCGCGGCGTCCTCCCGCGCTGCCTTCGACGCCGACTCCAGGTGACGGGACGCGCGCTCCCGCGCCTCGCGGGCGAACCCGTCGTACACCAGCCACGACAGGCTGAACGCCGTCGTGTGTTCGCTGAACGAGTTCCGGTCACCCTTCAGATCAATATTACTGAACAGCGGCAGGCGCAGCAGCCCGAGGATCGTCGTCAGGTCCAGCAGACTCGAAGAATCTGACGGCGTCGTGAGGATCGTCGGCTGTTGAAGACCGAGCGCGAGCCGGTTGCGGCTGGCGGGCGTGTGAAACGTCCGGCTTGAAGCGTGCGTGAACGCCGCCAGCGGCCAGAACGCGGCTTGCGCCTGACCGACGCGCGCCTGCGCCGCCTCGAGCCGGGCCAGCGCTGCATGAAGGTCGGGATTCCCGCGCAGCGCCTGCTCGACCGCTCGCTCCAACGTAAGCACGCCGCTTGCGTCGAGCAGATCGACGGGCGCCTCCGGATCGGCGGCCTCGGTCTCCGGGTGTGCACCGCCCGCGTTCGACGACGCCTCGACGGCAGCCTGTCGCGCGGGGCGAAGGTCGAACTCCTGCGGCACGGACTTGTACCGGGCGGCGGTCTCCTCGAAACCGCGGCATCCGACGATCAGCGCCGCCGCCGCACACGTTGCTGAAATGCGACGCACCCTGCGACTCACGTCATCCCTCCCGCCGCAACGGCGTCCACGTCGCCGCGCCGCGCCGCAAAATGCTCGACCTCCTCCGGCGACGGGTACGCCCCGCCCCGGAAGATCCACCGCGCCCCCCGACGTACGTCGTTGAACGCCAGGTAGATCGCGGGAACCAGCACCAGCGTCACCACCGTTGAGAACGTCAGTCCGAATCCCAGCGAGATCGCCATCGGAATCACGCTGTAAACTTCCCCGCTCGTGTCCAGCGACACCGGAATCAGCCCGACGACCGTCGTGATCGACGTTAACGCCACCGCCGTGAACCGCGCCTTGCCGGATTCCACCACCGCCTCGATCACCGTCGCTCCCTGACGCAGGCGCGCGTTGATGAAGTCGATCAGCACCAGCACGTTGTTCACGACGATGCCCGCCAGCCCCAGCATCCCGAAAAGACTCATCAACGAAAGGTCAAACCCCATCACCACGTGCCCCAGCAGCGAACCCACCAGCCCGATCGGGATCGCCGACATGATGATCAGCGGCTGGTAGTACGACCCCAGCGTCACCGCCAGCATCACGTACATCCCCGCCATCGCGATCGCCGCCCCGACCGCAAGACTCCGCAAAGACTCGTCCACCAGTTGCCGCTGACCCGCGATCCGGAAGCGCATGCCCGGGTGCGCCGCGACCAGCTCCGGAAGAAACGCCGGGGTCAGGTGTGAGAGAATCTGCTCCGCGTTGGCGAGACGTTCGTCCAGGTCCGCGTAGACCTCGACCTTCCGCATGCCGTTCTCATGCCGGATCGCCGCCGGTCCGCGGACCCACGTCACGTCAACCGCCTCATGAAAAGGCACTTCCGTCCCGGCCGTCGTCCGGAACCGGATGTTCTCCAGCGCCGACAACGACTGCCGCTCGTCGAGCGGGTAGCGCACGCGGACCTGCACTTCCTCGCGGTCCCGCTGAAGACGCAGCGCCTCGCCGCCGAAATACCCCTGTCGAAGCTGCGTCGCCACGTCCGCCACCGTCAGCCCGAGCATCCGCGCCTCCGACCGCAAGCTCACCTGAAGCTCACGCTTCCCCGCGATCATGTCGTCATACACGGAGCGCACCCCGCTGAACTCCGCCAGCCGCTCCTGAAGACGCTCCGACGCCTCGCGCAGATCGTCGAGGTCCGGCCCCAGCAGGCGGATCTCGATCGGCCGGTCGGTCGGCGCGATGCCGTCCGGCTCGACGACGAACGAGGTCGCCTCCGGAATGTCGCCGACGGCGCGCCGCCACCGGTCCACGATGTCGCGGTCGCGGATCCAGCGCTGTCCGGGCGGCATCAGTTCGATCTTCACTTCGCAGAGGTTGTTGCCCCGGCGGGGAAGGAAGTCGTTCCACGCCCCGAGCGTCGCGTACACGTGGCGCACCAGTTCGCCGTCACGCCGAGGTTTCAGATCCGGATCGGCGTTCAGCGCCCACGCCCCCGCCTCCAGCTCCGACACGATCCGCCGGCTGACGTCCGCAGGCGTGCCTTCGGGAAGCTCGACCCGCGCCCGCAGGATCGTGTTGTCGTCGCTGGACAGCAGCACCAGCGGAAGCCTCCCCCCCGCCACCAGCCCCACGCCGATCAGCACCAGCGCCGTCGCTCCCGACAGAAAGGCGTAACGATGCGCCAGCGCGAAGCGGTACATCGGCGCGTACACGCGATCGATCACCCGCTCCATCGCGCCATCCAGCGCCCGGCGAAAGCGCGATCGCGCAGTCGCTCCCGCTCCCGCCACCGCCAGCCCGCCGTGATGACGAAGATGCGGCGGCAGGATCAGCAGCACCTCCACCAGCGACGCCACGAGCGCCGCGATGATCACCAGCGGCGCCTCGCGCACGAACTTGCCCATCACGCCCACGATGAAAAACAACGGGATGAACGCGATGATCGTCGTGAACGACGACGCCACCACCGGCATCGCTACGTCCATCACGCCTTCAATCGTCGCCGTATCCGCGTCCTCGCCGCGGCGACTCCTCGCGTAGATGCTCTCGCTGATGACGATCGCGTCGTCGTCGATCATCCCGCTCACCATGATGAGCGCGAAAAGGCTCAGAATGTTGATCGTGTGCCCGGTGAAATACATCACCAGCAGCGCCCCCGCGTACGCCACCGGCAACCCGGTCATCACCCACAACGCCACCCGCGGACGCATGAAGAACGCCAGCGCCCCCACCATCAGCGCCACGCCCTGAAGCCCGTTCCACAGCAGCATCCGCACCCGGCCGTCGATCTCGGTCGAACCGTCCGCCCACGCCGACAATTTCAGCGCCGGCGGAAGCTCCCCTTGCTTCGCCGCCGCGTACTCGCGCACCGCATTCGATATCAGGATCGTGTCCTGCTCCGGCGTCTTGTACACCGCGATCACCGCACAGTGCGCCCCGTCGAAGCGGGATTCGATCGCCGTGTCCTCGAACGTCTCGCGCACCGTCGCCAGTTGACCGAGGCGGACCGCCGTCCCGTCCGGACGCGATAACACGACCAGATCCTCATATTCCGACGCCCTCATCCGACGCCCCGTCACCCGCAGCACCAGCTCCTCCCGCGCGGTGCGCAACACGCCCGCCGGAAGGTCCAGGCTGTTCGACGCCACCGCCCGCATGACTTCGTCGAACGACAGCGCATACGCCCGCAGCGTGTCTTCCTTGACCTCGATCAGAATCTCGCGGTCCCGCACACCCCAGATCGCCGTCTGCGAAATCCCCGGCAGCGACCGCAGTTCCCGCTCCACCTCGCGCGCCACGTCCCGCAGCACCGACTCCGGGACGTCTCCCGACAACGCAAGATTCACCACCCCCGTGCGCAACACCATCTCACGCACGACCGGTTCCTCCGCCTCCGCGGGAAGGCTGTCCACCTGGTCCACCGCAACACGGATCTCGTCCAGAACGCGCATCGTCTCCGCGTCCTCGTTCAGAAACGCGACCACGATGCCGTGCCCTTCCGACGCGACCGAGGAAAGCTCCCGGATCCCGTCGATGCCCTCGATCGCCGTCTCGATCGGAGTGCAGACGCCCGTCTCGACGTCCGCCGGACCGGCGCCGGGATAGACGACCTCCACGGCGATCCGGTCAATTGAAAACTCCGGGTACCGCTCTCGAACGATGTGTCGCGCGGCGTAGAACCCGCCGGCGATCAGACACAGCATCAGCACGTTGGCCGATACCGGATTGCGGACACCGAAAGTGATGAGCGTGCGCATGAGATTGGTTCGGCGCCCCGGCGCATCACGCCTGCGGCAACACCGGGCGTCCTCCATGCCGGTCCGCCGCATCACCGCGGACTTCGGACCGCAGACTTCGGACCGCGGACCTCCGGTCCGCACCGGGACCGCAGCACCTGCAACGGACTGCGGACCTCCGGTCCGCTTCGTCCTGATCAGCCCCTCGAAATCTCAAACCGGACACAACAGCGCCGCAACTCAGGGGGCTTTGAACAACACCTCAGAAACGTGGCGTCGTGTCAAACCGAGCCGCGCCCATCAGAAAGCGGTTCGGGAGGGATCCGCGACCGCGACATCGTGGACCGGTGGCGGCTTGAAAAGAGGAAGCCATCCCGGATCACGACACTAGCGCACTCCCAGTGCAACGCGCACCCCACCCTCGCCCGACTCCGCATCCGCCTTCAGCGCCGCAAGCGACTCCGGTGACAACCGGACCGGCATGCCCGGTACCGGACGCGGCAGCGGTGACGTGATGATCCGGTCGCCCGCCGCCAGCTCCGTTTCCCACGCCCCGTGGCCCTCGATCCCCTCATACCCGACGAGCACATCATCCCCGCTGGTACGCAGCAGCGTCACCCGCCGTCGTCCCAGCCGCCCGACCCCCGCCTCCGGTGAAGCGGGATCATCTTCATAGACGTAGACCCACGCATCCTCGTGTATCGCGTGACGCGGAACCGTCAGCGCGCCCGGAACCCGTCGCGCCGGAATCTCCGCCTGACAGAACGTCCCGATCGAGATCGGCGGCATCTCATCCGCCTCGTCGCAATCCAGCCCCAGCACCACGTCGCGGATCTGAACCACGATCCGCGCCGTCCGCGTCGCTTCGTCCAGCCGCTCAAATCGCGTCACGCGCCCGCGGCAACTGAATTGCCGACCGTAAAGCGACCACCGCACAACCACCTCCGGTGCCTCGTTTTCCGCCGACTCCCCGCGCACCGCAGACGCCACCCCGTCATGCACCCATCGCAGTTCACGTGGATCCACAACCGCGGATATCTCGAATGACGAAACGTCCGTCAGCGTCGCGATCGCCACGAATGCCGTCACATACTGGCTGGCGAACGCCGTCGCAGACTCGACCCGGGCGTCAAAAGGACACACGATCTTCGTATTCTCAAGGTCGAAGGTCGCCTGGCGCAATGCCGCGCTCGCGGCGTCAAGCTGCGCCTTCAGCTCGTCCAGCGTCAGAGGGATCATGCGCTCCTTCGACTCAAGCTCGACCACTTCCCCCTTCAGACGCAGGTAACTCTGACGGTCCGCGTTCACACGCACCCCGCTCAGCGTCCCGTCTTCCAGCAACTCGCTCGCGTCCCGCTCACGCTCCGCGATCTCAAGCATGTCCCGCGCGACCTCCAGCCGCGCCTGCGTCGCTATCAGCTCCTCCTTCTGACGTGCGATCGACGCCCTGAGCCGTCGCGTGTTCGCCTCCGCCGTGTCCACCTGAGCCTGATAGACCGTCGGGTCGATCTCGAACAGCAGTTCCCCCTTCTTGATAAGCTTGCCCTCTGCGAGATCTTCATGCGCGTAGATCAGCCGACCGTTGACGTTCGGCACCACGCGAACCTGTTTCTCCGGACGCAGCGTCCCGTGACCCAGGATCGGCGCCGCAAACTCCTTCGGACGCACTTTCTCAACCTGCACGACCGGAATCGCCCGGCGAACCTCGCCTTTGTCCGGCGCCGGCGCCGTCTCGACCAGCCAGAGGCACGCCCCCGCCCCCGCCGCCAGCAACGCCGCGCAAAGCAGCCCTCGTATGACTTTCCTCAGTCGCTCCATCCGCTCCCAGTCTGAAAAAACACCCCGTCCGGATCCTTCCGGACCAGGGTTCGTATCATCTCTCACCCGGTTCTTGTTCCTTTCGCGCCGGGCGAATACCAGATCGTCGCAGGCCTGATCGTTCCACGCCCCGCGCCAACAAGGCGTTGGAAACCTGCGTTACCGCACGCCCGGACCGCAGCGTCAAGCCGCCCCTCGGCACGCCAGCACCTCAATCGACCTCGTCTGTGATTTCCGTAGGATAATATCGGCCTGCCTGCGCGGCGAGAACCCGGGCGACTTGCCGATATTGCAGGCCGGTGTAATCGTTGGTTTAATAAGATTTTCCTGACTGAATATCCTGGCCCGGCATCCGCCGCATAAGGTCTGACGTGATGTCGGAAAAGCCCGTCCAGATTGATCCTTCGATCCTCTTAAGGGGTTCATGTGCGCCGCTCGTCGGCGCCCTGATCCTCACCCTCGCAACCGCTGCGGTATTCTCGGGCGCCTTGGGTCACGATTTCGTTAACTACGACGACGACGTCGTTGTCACGGACAATCCCCACATCCGCGATCTCACGGCCGCCAACCTTCGCTGGATGTTCACCGAAAACCGCGCCGGGCACTACCACCCCCTGACCTGGCTTTCCCTGGCCCTGGATTACCGCATCTGGAACGGCCTGGATCCCTTCGGGTTTCATCTGACGAACCTGCTGCTTCATACCGCAACCGTGATCGGGTTCTACTTTGTCGTTCGCCGCGTGCTCACCCTTGCAGGGTCGAACTCGCTCGGGCTGCGATCGGAATCCGTCGAACCTCCCGACGCTTCGACCGAACTGGCGGCCGTGGTGGCGGCGGCGGCGTTCGCCGTCCATCCCCTGCGCGTCGAGTCCGTCGCGTGGGTCACCGAGCGCCGCGACGTGCTCAGCGGCGCGCTCCTCATGCCCGCGGTCCTCCTTTACCTTCGCGCCGTCTCTTCGCCTTCCCCGCGCGCACGCCGTCTTCAGCTTGCCGCGTCCCTGCTCGCCTACGTGCTTTCCCTGCTCTCGAAGGCGTGGGGGATTACGCTTCCGGCCGTGCTGCTGGTGCTCAACGTCTACCCGCTCGCCCGCCTGGGCCGCAACGCCGTGCCCGCGAATATTGCGGAACGACGCCGCGTCATCCTCGAAGTCGCTATGTACACGCTGCCCGCCGTCGCGTTCGCCATCGCCGCTATCGCGGCGCAGCACTCCGTCGGCGCGCTGCAGCCGCTGAACGAATCCTACTCTCTCGGGATGAGGCTTCAGCAGTCCGTGTTCGGACTGGGGTTCTACCTTCTGAAATCGCTCGCCCCGGTTTCGCTTGTGCCCTTTTACGGCTGGCCGGTAGACCGGGCCCAGATGCTCCCGAAGACGCTGATCTCCGCCGCTGCGTTGATCATCCTCGGAGGGGTCGCCTGGCGCGCCCGCCGCCGGTTCCCGGCCCTGGCGGCCGCCGCGATCGGCTACGCGATCCTCGTGTCGCCGGTGCTGGGGCTGACACAATCCGGTCCGCAACTCGCCGCCGATCGGTACACCTACATCCCCTGCATGCCCTGGATGATCTCGCTCGCAGCCCTCGTCGCCCACGGCCTCCGGCGCAGCAGCGCGTCCGGACGGAGGCTGATCCTGAGCGTTGGCCTGCTCGGGCTGCTCACCCTGGGCGCCCTGACCTCCCGGCAGGTCGGGCGCTGGCGCGACAGCCTCACGCTCTGGTCTTACCACCTTTCGCAGCGACCTGATTGTCCGATCGGACACGTCAACTACGGCTCCGCGCTTTTCGCGGAGGCCGAACGCGAGAAAGACCTGCACAGCCCGCGCCGCATCTCCCTGATTGAGGAGGCGATGAGCCACTATCACACCGCCTCACAACTGCGACCGGGGTACGTGCTTTCTGTGCGCGGCGTCGGACGCTGCCTGCGCGCGATCGAACGATATGAGGAGGCGCTGACCTGGTTCAACGAAGCGCTCGCCTTGCGCGATGACGATGACGAGACGCTCTTCGACATCGCCGACACGCTCGCCGTGCTCGGTCGGCCCGAGGACGCCCTCCCTCACTATCGCCGGATCGCCGCTCTCGGCGGCAAGCACGCCTACGACGCTCAGTATGAACTCGGACGGATTCTGCACCTGACCGGAAAACCCGCCGAAGCCGTCGAGGCCTTCCGCGCCGCCCTACGACTCCGCGATAATGACCCCACCTGCCACCAGGCGCTGGCGGAATCTCTCCTCGTCCTCGGGCAGGATGACGCCGCCGCGACGGAACTCGAGACCGCGCATCGTCTGTCGCCTTCAGATCTGCTGATTGAGGCGCGACTCGCGTTCGTGATTGCGACGTCGGATGACGCGGCGGTACGTGATCCGGGTCGAGCGGTCAGGCTCGCTCAGTCCGCCTTCAACCGCTGGCGGGCGTCGGAACCGGAACCCTCTGACCTGGGGGTCGAGTTTCATGAAGCGCTCGCCGCCGCACAGGCGGCTTCCGGTGAGCCCGCCCGGGCGGTGGACACGCTCGACCGCGTCATCGCCCGCGCCCCGACCAGCAAAACGCCGAAGTGGTTGACGCGATTGTCCGAGCAACGCGACCGGTATCAGCGACAGATCACCCCCTTGCCGTGATCGAGGAGGCGTCGGGCGGTTCCGCCCCGGCTCTCGACGATCAGGCTCCGCCCCCACCCGCCCCCGGCAAGCCTTCCCCGGGCTTGCTCGAAGCTGCCGGCGGATTCTTCTCGATCTCATCGAGCAGCTTGATGCACCGGTCGTAGAACGCCAGGTCGCCGCGCATCAAATCCGCCTCGAATCCCTTGATCTTCTCGCAGGCGTCCGCCAGCACCTTGCGACCTTCGCGGACGGCCCCGAGTTGGAACAGGGCCCTGGCGTAGATCGGCGCCGTGTCCCCCAGCAACTCCGTCCCGAGCGAGGCGTCATATGCGATCTTCGCCGCGCGATAGGCCGTCTCCGGTTCGCGGTCAGCGAACCCGCCCATCGTTGCCGGATTCGTGATCGCCGTCGCCAGATTCAGCATGACGTGCGGATCCTTGCCGTGCGCCGCGAAAAACTCCTTCGCCCAGGCGTTCAGTCCGGCGTAATCCTTAAGCTGTTGAGCGAAAGCGAATACCTTGAAATTGACTCCCTTTGAACTGTGAGGGTACATCCGCAGCAGCTCATCAAGATCCTTCAACACCTCACGCCACTGTCCGCCTCGAGCCTTGCCCGCGATGACCCGCTCGATCTCCTCCATCCGCGCCCACACCGCCGGGTCCAGCCGGTTCTCCACCAGGTCGATCACGGCGTCCTCGAAGTTCGGATCCGCCGGCGTCCCCATCCAGACGATCCTCCCTTCCCGGTTGACCAGGTAGGCGCGAGGCATCCCGATGCCCTCGCCCGGGCGCTGCGACGCCACCTGATAGGCGTCCCAGGTCTCTTTCACATTGTCCAACGCTACGGTCCAGCCCACCTGCGGTCCGCCCGCGTCGACAAAGGCCCGAACGCCGTCGATCGTCGTCTTCTCATCTTCCGTCGCCACCCCGACGATCCGAAGCCCCTTTGCCTTGTAACGCTCCTGAAAAACCGTTAACCGCGGAGCCAGTTGCTGGCTGCCCAGGTCCTGCGGACGCCAGAACCAGATGACGAAGCATTGCGCGCCGCGCCCTGCCTCGATATCGATCGGCTCACCCTTCACCCACGTATGCACGGAAAGCGCGGGCGCCGGGTCGCCGATCTTCAACGTCGGGCCCGCAGGCGCCGATGCGCCTTCCTGCGCCCCAAGAAACATCACGCCAACGATCAAGCTCATCAATCCGTTCATTCGCGCGTCACTCCTCTTGCGTCGCTCCACCGGAAGCCAGCCGCGTCGCGTCTCTCGAATGCTTCAGAACCCACCGGCGATAGTAGGCAATCCCCAACGAGGTCAGCGGAATCGCCAGCAGCAATCCCAACAATCCAAGCAGCTTACCCCAGACAAAAACGCCCAGCAAAATCGCCACCGGCCTCAGACCGGTCGCCTTGCCCATGATTCTCGGGGTCAGCACCACGTCCTGAATAAGCTGAACAAGGATGAACACCACGCCCACCAGCAGCAGCGACGTCCCCAGCCCCGCCCCGCTCTCCTCAAACGGTCGCATCAGCGCCAGAAAAATCGCCGGGACCACCCCCACCGCCTGAAGGTAGGGAACCATGTTCAGCACCCCGATGAACAACCCCAGCGGTATCGCCATCGGAAGTCCGATGATCGAGAACCCCGCCGCCATCAACGCCCCCGTCAGCATCGCCACGACGAACTGACCCCGCAGGTACCTCCGCAGCACAACGTCGAAATCCTCGACGAATTCCAGAATGTCCGTCCGATAGTTCGGCGGCAGATACTCCCGCCAGGTCCGAACGTACTCCGGATAGTCCAGCAGCAGAAAGCACAGGTACACCGCCACCAGCACGATGAACGTTGCCCCCACGATCACCGCGCTCACTCCCGTCGTCAGCGCCGACCACGCCCCCCCCAGAAGCCCCCTGACTTTGCCCAGCAGCCACTGCCGAGCATCAAAATCCGCAGGAAGCTGATCCCCCACCATCTGAAACGCGCTCGTGTTGGACAACCGCTTCCAGAAACGCGTGTAACGGTCCAGCGAGGACGACGCAGCCCCCTCAGGTCCGGGCGCCGAAAGCTCGCCGAATGCGGCACGCAATTCGCTGAACATCGATGCGGCGGTCGGAGTCGCGCCCGTCCCCTCTTCCACCGGATGCGACGCCACTTCACGCGCCACCTGCTCGTACGACCGCGCGAGGTTCTTCACCGTGGCGGTAAACTTCTCCGTCTGCCCGGCCGCAAGGATGACCCCCGTCGTAAGCAGGGCGAACGCGATGATCCCCAACCCCCCCAGCGTCAGCGCCACCGCGTACACGCGACGCTTCACGCGCTCCGTCAGCAGCGTCACCACCGGGTTCAGAACGTACGCCAGCACTGCCGCGGCGACAAAGGGAATCAGCACGTCGGACAGATATCGCAGAAGCAGAAAAAGCCCGGCCGCCCCGAGCACGCTCAGCACCATCCGGACGACCCGATCGAACGTATATCGTGTCTGCGGTGCGGACATGACCCACGATCCTCGACTTCCCCGCCGGACCTGCGACCGACAGGCTTTTCTAACACACGAACCGCAACCCTGCGAGAGAGACAAACAGACGGCTTGGAGACGCCGCGCCGGAAGAGAAAGAGCAACCCTGAGTATTCATCCGGCTCCCGGTCGCGGGGTGTTGAAATCACATGAACTTGCCCGTCGCGATCCTGCGGGGGGGACGACGGGAGGGGTCGTACCCCGAAGAATCATCCGGAAGTCTCAGCCCCGAAAGGGGCGCCAGAAAGCAGCCCAGCCCGCCAGGGCTGGGGATCCCTCTTCCGTTATCCGATGCCCGCCCCTCTCGAACACCCTGACGAACGCACCCGGATGCCTCTCCGGGACGTCAGGGCGCGATGCATCGCAACTTCAAACACCTCAAGGATGCTGCGCACCGGAGTCGGAGGGAAACTTAGTAGAAAAAAGAAGCAAAGTCGGCGGAGTAAGCCGAATTCTGTCGCGCGCCCTGCTTAGGGACGGGTCGAACCCGTCCTGCGAGGCGTCACGGGCGATCATCCATCTAGGCCGTCGGTCGCCCGGCGGCTCAAGCGCCCTACCCACAGCTCAACGGGACGGGCCGCCCCTCGCTGCTTACTTGGGCTTGCCGGCGGTGGGGTTTGACCTGCCACGCGAGTCACCCCGCGCGCGGTGCGCTCTTACCGCACCTTTTCACCCTTACCTTTCGGCGGTGTCTTTTCTGTGCCACTTTCCCTCGGGTCGCCCCGGGTTGGCGTTACCAACCACCGTGCCCTGCCCGGTTCGGACTTTCCTCACTTCCAGGGGGATCGCTCCCGCCCGAAGCGCGATCGCCTTCGCCGACTTTGCGCCTCTATCCTACGCCGCAGGCACGCTTCGGTCGAACTCGTACAACCCGGATCGTCCGGGGCGCAGTCTCGACGGTTCTTATTCTGTCGATAATATTGAAAGACAGTGATAGTTGCGGAGTGAACAAAATGCCGAAGGCGATCAGTTCGCCGGAAATCGACGCGATGGCCGAGGAAATCCTCCAAGTCTCACAACTGGCGGCCATCGTGCGCGCTCGCCGCTCCAACGCGGGAGATACTCTGACGGAGCCGGAATTCCTCGCCCTCGAAGCCCTGATCAAGTCGGGCTCGATGACCGTCGGCGAGGTTCAACGCACCGTGGGCGTGCTTCCGGCCCAGATGTCGAGAATCCTTCGCGGACTGGAGAGGCATACTTCCGGAAAACCGCTCGTCACCTGCAGCATCAACGCCGACGACCGTCGCAGGGTGGACGTATCTCTAACCGAAGCCGGACGCGAGGTTTACAACGCCTACCGTAGAATGCGCCTCAGTTTCCTCTGCGATTTTCTCGACAATTTGACCCCTGACGACCGAGTCGTTTTCATGCGCATTGTCCGGGACTTTGCAGTCAGAATTAAAGCCACAATGTCATCATGAAAGCAGAGAGAAATCTAAAAAAAATATTTCTTGCCTGCTAACTTTCTCGACTCGTAAACTGTCTCAGGAAATGACGCACCCCGCCGGGACCGCGTGGATCAGGCGGCGGATACCGCCCGCGGTGCGGAGGTGCGGTAACGAAGGAGATGGAACATGTTGCGCGGAACACATCGTAAGGTTGCGACCCTCGCGGTGGTGATCGGGGTGCTGGGTTGCGCGGCGATCGCGACAGACGCCCGCGCGGACCACCGGTACTACGGCGGAGGCGGGTATTACAGCGGGGGTGGATACTCCAGCGGGGGGTATTACCGGAGTTACAATTACTACCGTCCCGCGCCTTCGTGTTACCGACCGGCGCCGGTGTATTGCGCGCCGCGTCCCGTGTACTGCGAACCGCGTCCGGTCGTCTGCTACAGCGGACCGTCGTACTACCGCAGCTCCTCCTACTACGGCGGCGGATACTACCGCGGCGGAAGCTCGTTCTCGGTCGGCGGATACTACAACCGCGGCTACAGCCGCGACGGTGGCGGGTTCTACTTCAACTATCGCCGCTGAACCGTCGGAAGCCTCCGGCGATCCGCCCGCCGGACCCGACTGACAGGGAAGTGACATCGACCAAGAAGACCGGGTTCGATCCTGCTTCGCAGGCGAACCCGGTCGTTTTTCATTTCAGCACAGCGACGCGGCTGCTGACAACCTCCCGATCCTCACCACCGCGCCACGTCCGATGCCGCCGCAACCCCGCTTGTACCCGTATTCTCGGCGCGAACGCATTAACTCGCCGATGCGGACGTTTCACCAGCGACCGGAACCGGACCCCTGTCGGTGCGTCTAACGCCGACGGGCATGAGAGAGTTCTTTGAGTTCGTCCCGCGCCGTGCGAAGCCGAGCGGCTTCGTTCGCGCGTCGGTTGTGCTCCGCTTCTCAACACACAAGGAAGGCGCCGCGCCTTCTGAACCCGGAGTCCGATCATGAGTCAGTCGTGGGTCTTTGTTCGACGGGTTTCCGCCGCGATCTTCGTCTTCGCCGCTTTCGCGCCGACGGTGTCCGGTCAGACTATCATCATCGACGTGGACCGTCCGATCCCGCTTCCCCCGCCTCCGGATCGCCCTGAACCGCAGCCGCCCGACCGTCCGCCTCCGCCTCCGCGCCCGCCTCAGCGCGACATGCGCCTTGTCGTGCGCCAACTCAATGTCGAGACCCGGATCATCGAGGGCGCCGCCGTCACCACGATCGACCAGACCTTTCATAACCCGCACGGGTTCGTCGTCGAGGGGACGTACATCTTCCCGCTCGAGGAGGACGTGGCGATCTCCCGCTTCACGATGGACGTCAACGGCGAGGAAGTCGAGGGAAAACTCCTCGACGTAGCCGAAGCGCGGCGCACCTACGAGCAGATCGTGCGCAGTATGCGCGACCCCGCGCTGCTCGAATACGTCGGGCGGCGCATGATCAAGGCCAGCATCTTCCCGATCAATCCGCAAAGCGACGTCCGCGTGCGTCTTTCCTACAACCAGATGCTGGAGGCGAAGGACGGGCTGGTGCGCTATCGCTACCCGCTGAACGTCGAGAAACACCTGCCCGCGGCGATCGAGAGGTTCACTTTCCTGGCGACGATCCAGAGTCGCACCCCGATCAAGAGCGTCTTCTCCCCGACGCACGACGTGGCCGTCTCGCGCGGATCGGATTCCCGCGTCAGCGCCAGCCTTGAAGGCGCGAACGTCTTCCCGGACCGCGACCTGGATCTGTTTTACACCCTCTCGGAGAAAAACTTCGGCCTGAGCGTGCTGATCTTCCGCGAACCGGGCGAGGACGGCTACTTCCTCGTGCGAATCTCGCCGGACGCGGTGGTCAAAGCGGAGGACGTGATCCCGAAGGACATCACCTTCGTGCTGGACACCTCGGGCAGCATGTCCGAGGAGGACAAGATGGCGCAGGCGCGGGCGGCGCTGAAGTTCTGTCTCTCGCATCTCAACGAGCGCGACGCCTTCAACATCATCACGTTTGCTCACGAGCCGCGCCGCTTCCGGGATGAGATGACGCCGGCGACGCCTGAGAGCCGCGACGCCGCGAAAAAATTCGTGGATTCGGTCGAATCCGTCGGAGGTACGAACATCAACGACGCCCTGCTCTCCGCCCTGAAGGACGCGCCGCGGAAAGACCCGTCACGGCCTTATTACATCGTCTTTCTCACGGACGGGCAGCCGACGGTGGGCGTGTGCAAAACGGACGAGATCCTGAAGAACGTGCGCGAGGCGAACGAGTCCGGGTCGCGCCTCTTCGTCTTCGGCGTCGGGCACGACGTCAACACGCAATTGCTGGACCTGCTGGCGGAGCAGAACCGCGGAACGCGCGAATACGTCGAACCCGGTGAGAACCTCGAACTGGCGCTGTCGAGTTTCTACCGCCGGATCGCGGACCCCGTCCTTTCCGACCTTGCGCTTTCGCTGGGCGACCTGCGCGTGTACGACCAGTTTCCGCCTCGGCTCGGCGATCTTTTCGGCGGAACCGAACTGGTGGTGCTCGGGCGTTACAGCGGCGCCGGACACAAGGCCGTCGAGCTGACCGGGCAGCGGCGCGGCGTGACCGAGCGGCATGTTTATGAAACGACGTTCGCCGACGACGCCCGCGAGCACGACTTCCTGCCCCGGCTCTGGGCGACGCGGAAGGTCGGCTACCTGCTCGACGAGATCCGCCTGCACGGCGAGAAGAACGAACTGAAGCAGAGCGTCATCACGCTGGCGAAGAAATACGGGATCGTGACGCCTTACACGGCCTACCTCGTGACCGAACCGGGGCAGTTCGCAATGCGCGAGGCGGGCCGGCCGGAGCTTTCGAGAGCGCGGTCCGGATCAGGTTCCGATCAGCGCCGGGCGCTGCAGACGCTGGGCTACCTCGATGAGGACGAAGGCGAGAACGACGCGCTGTCGGGCGACGAAGCCGCGCTGCGCGTCCTCGCCCTCCGCGGACTGGGATACGGCGAGGTCAGCGCCGAAAATTCCGCGCCGGCTGGGACCGAGAAGGCCGACCGGGCGCCGTCGCGGGCGAGGGCGGGTTCGCCGCAACCGGCGCCCGCTTCCGGCGCGCTGGCGGTCGGGCAATCCAAGGAGGCCAAGGCGCTTCAGGAGTCCCGCATCTCGGCGGACGAAGGTCGAGGAGGCTCGGGATCGGCGGACAAGAAGAGCAAAGACGCAGACCGTATCCGCACCGTCGGCACGCGGACGTTCTACCGCGCCGGAGAAACCTGGATCGACTCGACTTACGACAAGAAGGTCGAAACCCGGAAGATCGAGGTTTTCAGTGAGGAGTATTTCAAGCTCGTGTCGGAGCACAAGGAGCTGGCGAAATGCTTCGCCCTCGGAGAGCGTGTGATCGTCGTCCTCGGCGATGTTGCCTACGAGACCACCCCGCCGAAGGAAACGGACGCCGACAAGGAAAAGACCGAGAAGCCGGAGAAGTAGGAAGATTCCCGGGTCGGTGCGATGACGCAAGTGCCCGACCGCCGGCGTCGGGCAGAGGTTTCCAGGCTGCGGGAACCCCCGCACCGGACTCAGGGAGAACAACCGACCGCCACGGGGCCGCCGCGGGGCGAGCAACGGACGGCTGTGGGCTGCCGCCGACGGCGACCGTGCGGGTATAATCCTGATGCGGGGGCACGGTGTCGCCCTGTCCCGCGCGGGAGATTGCAGATGCGCCTGAACCACGCCGGTCATTTTGAAAAGCGGAATGCGGGAGTTCCTTGTTGGGGGTTCATCCTTGCCTTGCTGACGGCCGGACCTGCGTTTGCCCAGACTGAGGACGGCGAGTCCGGCGACGCTTTGACCGGCGTCGCGCAACAGGATGCACCCGCGATGCAGGAAGAACCTCAGCAGGAGGAGGGCGCGTATCCTTCGGATTCGACGCTGCCGCGCGCTCTGCGGCAGGATTACGCCCTGCCCGACCCGAATCTGCCCGGCGGATACCGGCAAAGCCCGCCCGTCTCCCGTTATTACCAGCGCGGCGGGCGTCCTTACGGGTGGGGGCGGTATTCGGCGCGGCCTTACTCTTACGACTACGGATACGGCTCGTACTGGCGTTACCTGGATCCGTATGACCCCTACCTTTTCGAGCGAGTGTACCGACAGGGCGTGACCGACGGTCGGTGGTTCGAGCAGTACGAGCGCGAGCTTGAGCTGGGTCTGAACACGTATTTAAAGGCCTTCGAGTTCGGGCACGAGGCGTTCTCGAAGGGCGAGTATGATCGCGCGGCGCGAGGGTACATCCTCGCGGCCCGGCAGAACCAGGGCGACCCGGCAAGCCGCCTGTGTGCGGGAAACGCCCTGATTGCGCTGGGGCGCTACGATGAGGCGGCGCAATTGCTCCGCCGCGCGTTCGAACTTCAGCCGAGGATGGCGTATCTGCCGCTCGACCTTCGTGAAGAATACGGCCGGGCTGAGGATTTTCATCAGCATCTGTCGAAGGTGAAGACCGCGGCCGAAGCTGCCGAGGCCGCGTTTTCCGCCGCATCAGGTTCCTCGTCGGCCAGCGCGCCAGCGCCCGCGGCCGCCGCAGCGGACACTTCGACGGCGACGCCCGCCGCACCGGCGGCGTTTGTCGATTTCGCGGAGCAGAAGGCACGGGCGGCGGATATCTGGGCGCTCGCCGGGTACATGATGCACTTCAGCGGGCGCTCCGCCGACGCCGCCGACGCGCTCGGTCGGGCTGCACGACTCGCCCCGCAGGATGACTGGATCCGCACGTTGCACGACGCGGCGAGAATGACCGCGCCTCAGCCTTAACGTGAATCCGCGATCATCGACGACCTGACAGCCCGGCAGTGAGATAACGTCGACATGAAAGGTGTCGATCGGCCGAAAACTCCCGTGTCTGCGGAAGGACGACGGACAAGCGGCTCTTCGAAATGAAAAAAGGACGCAGCGGGCGTGGCGCTCGTCCTGCCCTTCAGAGTTTTCAGGCTGCCGGCTCGCACGTCGGGCTTTCCGCCCGGCGGCGTTCTCCTGCAGGGTTGGCTGCTCGTTCGGAGTTCTCTGACGTGCCGAGGTTACGCGGTTACTGGTTCCGCGTGACCGCCTTGCCGTCAGCCTTTTCCTCGGCTTCGCGGCTCTGCCTTTGGCGCGCCTGACGGGTCATGTGTTAAGACGCCCGTCCACCCTCCCGTCGAGTTTCGCCCCCTCTTGAAGAAATCCCCCGCAACCCTAGCCGTCAGCCGAACCTTCCGGTCCGGCCGCCCTGCGCCGGTCCGAAGACCGTCGCAGGTGAGTCCGCATCCGAAGACGCGCGCCCACGGCACCTCTCCTGGGCTTTTGTCCCCTTCAGCACATGCGGCATCGAGGATCCACCGGACACGGGCCTGTCCACCCGCGTCGTTCCGCCCTCAGGGTTTGATCACCCTCTCGACGGTTTGCTCTCCTCGAAGCCTCGTCGGCCTTGTTTCGTGCCGACAGCACTCCTGGGGTTCCCCCTTCGGAGCTTTCTCCTCCCGCGAGGTACCGGTTCGTTTCCGTCCCGGAGCACCCACCTGCCGTTTCTCCCGGCGTTGTTCCCGATCGCCGAAGCGACAGGCCGGCCCGCCGGGCCGCGACTCCTGGGTTTCACCCCTCGACGGGAGTCCTCTAACGAACGCCGCGGTATGAGCGCGACGCGCGCCGGATGCTCCCCTGGGTTTCATCCCTCCTGAGGCATCAAGGCGGAAGACCTTGTCCGGGATTTCGCCCCGACTCCTTCCTCGCGCTTTCGAGCGATCACGCCTTGCGGCCCGACCGTCGCGGCGCCTCGAAGTATCCATCAGCCTCCGCCGCGCTCCGCTCCGAATTCCGAAGAACGTCGAGCTGGAGCAACCCCTTCAGGGTTTCCGTGCCTCCGCCATCGCCACCGCTCGGCTCGCCCGCTTCCCGGGCTATGTGTTCACCTCGCGCCCGGACGAACGTCTCCGTCCGCCCCGCCAGCGCCTCTTTGAGAAGCGACCGAACCTGCCTTAGCCGGTGGGACCGCGTTGCGGCACCGAGCTGCGACACGCCCCCGCGTCGCAATCTCATTATAAACCCCGTTTCAGCGCGAGGCAAGCAAAAACGTAATAATCCCTTTGTTTTACAGGAGTTTCACAGGCTCCTGCCGTACAACAAGTGTTGTAAGCTCTTTGATTTCAACACGGAGCGCCGCGAGGTTTTATCCTTCCCTTTAAGAAAAAAATTTCCGAAAACCGCTTCTGACAACGAATTCACGGGCGTTGCCGCGGCGGATCCGGCGCAAACCGGGTGCGCCGGGAGGGGCGTCGTGGAGGCGCCCGGGGCGCACCCGACGGACACGGGCGTCGCGCGGAAGAAGTGTCATGATATTGACACTTCACGGCCGAACCTTCCGTCCGCTCCGTCATCCGCATTGACCCAGCGGCGGCGCGCTTCTAGTTTCCGACGACATGCGCGCGATGGCTCCGAGAGAACCCCTCGTGTCCCGCGGCGCCGCAACGCACCGCACCTTGGCGCTGAGGCTGCTGCGCGCGAGCGCGATCCTCGTTGCGGGGCTGGCGGTCGCGATGTGGTTGTTCGGCGACACGTGGCGTCATCACTTTCCGGCTGCGGAGAATGCGAACGCGACGGCGGAGATCCGTTTTGCGCATTTCGGCGGATATGAGGAGTATGTGCTGTGGCGCGAGGCGATCCAAGCTTTCGAGCGCGAACATCCGCGCGTCCGGGTTCGTCAGGAATTCGTGGTGGGCGGTCAGGCGCTTTATCACGGCAAGTTGAGCCGACAGGCGAGCGCTGCGGACCTGCCCGACGTCTTCCTCGTTCAGGCCGGACCCTTTAACGATCTGGCGGATCAACTTGCGGATGTGGGCGGCGTGTTGAACGCCGTGCCGAATCCGGACGGCCGGTCCGAAGAGATCTCCGAGCTGGACGTTCTCGGGGTCGAAGCATTCCGGGTGGACGGTGTGCAGCGGGCGCTTCCGGTTTGCGGGGGTCCGCTGCTGATCTACGTCAATCTCGCCTGTTTCGACCGGGCGACGCGGTTCCTCGGGTCGGTTGTTCCGCAGCCGCACGAGGACTGGACGATCGACGAGTTCCTCACGATCGCGTCGCAAGCGACGATCCGCGACGCGCGGTTGGAGGGCGGAGCGCAGTTCGGGTTCTGGCATCCGCGGTGGGTGTATTACCTTCCGTTTTTGTGGTCGTTCGGCGCGGACGTGGGGGACGCACAAGGATGGGCGCTGGAGGGGGGCGAGGCGGAGTCGGCGCTGACGTTGTATCACGACTTGTTGAGGGTGCATCGCGTGTGTCCCGGGGACGCGGAGCTTCCGCAGGTCTGGCAGGACGTTGCGTTTCTGACCGGCCGGGTGGCGATGTGCGTTAACGGACCGTGGTTTGAGCGCTTTATCGAAGGCGGCGTGACGGGCGACATCGGCCGCTTCGACGTTCTGCCGATCCCCCGCGGACCGGGGGGACGCTGGACGCGCGTGACGTGGGACGGCGCGGCGCTGAACCCGTCCACGACCGGCGCGCGCCGACGCGCCGCCGAGGCCTTCCTGCGACATCTGCTTTCCGGACCGGTGCAGGACCGCCTTGCGGCGCAAGGTCTGGCGATGCCGGCGCGGCGCGCCTCGCTGGACGCCTACGTGACCGGCCCGCGCGCGGCGCAGCGAGCGCGCTTCGTTGAGGCGCTGGCGTACTCGCGGCTTCAACCGCGCTTTCCGCGTTTTCAGGAGGTGGATCAGCTCTTGAATCGCAGTCTGGATCGGTATCTGAATGAGGCGGATGACCGCAGCGCACGGGAGTTTCTCGCGGATCTTCGGGCGGAGCCGCTGATCCGCGCGTGTTTCGAGACGGGAGGCGGGTCGTGAGCCTTCAGGGTCGCGGAGCGGCGTGGGTGTTCGTTGCGCCTTTCAGCGTCGGGTTCGCGGCGTTGTGCGCCGGACCGCTGGCGGCATCGTTGTACCTGTCGTTGACCGACGCGTCAGGGGCGTCGGCACGTCGTGCCGAGTATGTCGGACTGGCGAACTACCGGGAAGCGCTGGGCGTGGACTGGACCGCGCGCGGGACTCCAGCTGCGCCGGGGCCGTGGCTGGCGGGCGACGGACGACCGACGGATCCGCTCGTGTACCGGTCGGTGGGAAATTCCCTGGCGTACACGGCAATGACGGTTCCGGTGACGCTGGTGATGTCGCTGATGCTGGCGTTGCTGCTGATGCAGCCGGTGCGCGGGTTCACGATCGTGCGCACAGTCGTGTATCTGCCGCACCTGCTGGGAGGCGTGGCGTCGCTGGTGATCTGGAGCTGGTTGTTGAATCCTCGTTACGGGGGGCTCAATGCGGCGATCCGCGCGGCGTACGCCGCCGCCGATCCGCTGGCGCGCGCCACGTTGGGCGTGACGACGGAGGGCTGGCCTGTTCCGGACTGGTTGTTCTCGCCGGCGTGGTGCAAACCCGCGCTGGTGCTGATCCGCGCGGGGACAGTCGGCGGGAGCGTGCTGATCCTGATGGCGGCGTTGCGGCGTATTCCGCGGGAGCTGGAAGAGGCCGCGGCGCTGGACGGCGCAGGGGCGTGGATGCGGTTGCGACGCGTCACGCTGCCGCAGTTGCGCCCGGCGCTGGCGTTCGTCGGATTGATCGAGACGGTGTTTGCAATGCAGGCCTTCACCGAGTCGTACATCTTGAGCCACCGATCTCAGCAGGACGGACTTCTTTTTGCGGCGACCTATCTTTATCGCACGGCGTTCGAGTCGCCACACCGGTTGGGATATGCAGCGACGATCGGCTGGATTCTGGCGGGAACGACGGCGGTCGTCGTCGCGCCGTGGCTGGTGTGGGGGCGGCGACGGGCGGCGCACGAGAAGGGCGGAACCTGATGCGGCTGTCGCGCGTCATGCACGTGACATCGATCTCGCTGGCGGCGGGGGTCTGCGCGTGGATGCTGCTGCCGATGTTGTGGGCGGCGACGTCAGCGTTGAAGCCGCTGGAGGAGACGTATGCTTTTCCGCCGACGTTCCGGACACAATCCCCGCAGCCGGGAAACTTCGTCGAGGCGTTCCGACGGCTGCCGATGGCGCGGTTCGTGCTGAACTCGACGTGGATCGCGGGGGTGTCGGCGTTCGGCGCGGTGTTGACGTCGGCGATGGCGGGTTATGCGTTGGCGCGGTTCGAGTTTCGGGGGCGGCGGATCGTCGGCGCGTGTGTGCTGGCGGCGCTGCTGGTTCCGTCGCAAATCCTGATCGTGCCGCGGTTCCTGCAATATGAGTGGCTGGGCTGGCTGGGGACGTACAAGCCGCTGATCGTTCCTGCGTGGCTGGGAGGCGGGGCGTTCAACGTGCTGCTGTTCCGGCAGTTTTTCGTTGCGACGCCGCGGGAGGCGGAGGACGCCGCGCGGCTGGACGGGGCGGGGCCGTGGACGGTGTTTCTGCGCGTGGCGCTGCCTTCCGTGCGACCGGCGGTCGTCACCGCCTGGTTCCTGAGTTTTGTATTTCACTGGCAGGAGTTTCTTGATCCGCTACTGTATTTGACGGACTTCAAGACGTTTCCGGTGTCCCTGGGGTTGCGGATGTTTCAGACGCTGGCGGGAACGTGGGCGAACCTTCTGATGGCGGCGAGTCTGACGGCGATGCTGCCGCTGGTCCTTCTTTTCCTGATGATGGAGCGCGACCTGATGCGCGGGCTGGGCGTGCTGGCGTCGGTGCGGCGCGGCCGCGAGACGGGCGACCCGGATTGAGAGTGCCCGGCGCGGTTCATATACTCGGCCGGATGAGGCTGCGGAGATGGATGCCGGGGGCGTTGGCTGCGTTGGCGATGCTCGCGTGGTCCGAGGCCGTGCGCGGTGCGCCGCGAGGAGCGCCCCCGCCGCTAACGGAGGATCACCGGGCGTTTTTGTCCCGCGTCGCCCGGCGCACGCTGATCGACGCCGCGGAGGGCAGACCGCGGTATGCGCTCGGGTATGTGCCGAAAGCGCTGGAGTCGGTCCAAGCGGAGGTCGTCGTCCGATTCCGGGTTCGCGGGTTGCTTGTCGGACAGGGGACGTCGGGGCCCGCGCCGATCGCCACCGCCTGTCGTGACGCGGCGCTTGCCGCCTTCAAGTTGTGGCGCACGCGTGCGCCGGCTGCGATGGCGGCACCGGGCGAAGTCCTGATCGAGATCGAGGTTCCCGGCGCGGCGGAAGTCGTTGCGTTCGGCGCAGACGCGACGATCGGCGCCCGAGCGAACGCATTTGCCCCGGGGCTGGACGGGGTGATCGCGCGACACGGGAACCGCCGGCTGGTCGTTTATCCGACGGAGTTCTTCTCGACCAACACGGGCACGGCGGACACGCTGCGGACCTTGATGAGCCAACTGGGGCTGAGCGAGGCGGACGCGGGGAAGGCGTCGCTGGAGCGCTTCCGGTCGGAGCACTGGTACGAGGCGTCCTCCGGCGGACCGGTCGTGTCGTTGCGGCGAGGCATGACGGCGGTGGAGGGGGACGAGCTGGATCGCGTGCGCTTGACGCGGGCGATCGACGCGCTGGGAGATCACCTGCTCGGGCGGCAGCAATCCTCCGGATTCTTCAGTTACGAGTACGACCCGGTCCGCGATGCTTACGACTCGGAACCGGAATTCGTGCGACAGGCGGGGGCGGCGGCGGCGATTGCGGTCCTTGCGGCACGGACCGACGGAGACGCTCCGGCGTCGGCGGCGCGGCGCACGATCGAGGAGCATCTGAAAGGGCTGCGTGCGTTTCCGGATGATGCGGAGGCGGCGTTCATCGCGACGCCGGACGGCGCGAATCCGCTGGGCGTGACGGCGTTGCTCGCGCTGGCGCTGGCGGAGCATCCGTCCGCGGCGGAGTTCGCGGCGGTGCGCGGGCGGTTGATCCGAGGCATGTTGCGCCTGCAGGCGCCGTCGGGCTTGTTTCCGACGGCGTTTCCGCCGGCGCGGAGTCTTGCCGCGCAGGATTATTTCCCTGGAGAGGCGTTTCTGGCGCTGGCGGCGGACTTCACGTTGGCGCCGTCGCAGGCGGTCAATGACGGGTTCGACCGGGGGATCGGGTGGTACCGCGAACACTTCCGGGAGCGCCCGTCACCGGCGTTCGTGATCTGGCAGGGGCAGGCTTACGCAAGGATGGCGCAGAAAACGAGGCGCGAGGATTACATCGCGTTCGCGTTCGAGCTGGCGGACTGGGGGGCGCGGGGCGTGATCGAGGCGGGTCCGGGCGTCGATCCCGATCTGGCGGGCGGCGTGCGCGGGTCGTATGAGGAGGGGGCGGGGGCGTCGACCGCGTCGTTTCTGTGCTTGTTCGCGGACGCCGCGCAGTTGGCGCGGACGGTGGGTGATCGCGGACGGGAGGATCGTTATGTCGCGTTGACACGGTCGGCGGCTCGCTTCGTGGTGCAGCTTCAGATCCGGCCTGAAGAGGCGTACTTCTGTCCGGTTCCCGGGGATGCGGTGGGAGGCGTCCGCAACAGCCCGGCAATCAACCGCCTACGCCTCGACGTTTGCGGGCACGCGCTCGTCGGATTGATCAAGGCCCGCGACGTTTTGTTCGGCGACGAGTAAGCCGTCAGCACGACGGAGAGACGTGCGCACATGTTCAACGAGCGGTACCCTTACTACCTCGCGGGCCGGCCGATCTTCGACGGGCCTGAGCTGACTGTCGTGAACAAGTACACGGGAGCGGCGGCGTGCCGCGTCGCGCTGGCGGACACGGCGGCGATCGACCGCGCGTTGACGGCGGCCGTTGCGGCGCTGGAGGTGACGCGGCGGATGCCCGCGTACCAGCGGCAGGGGGTGCTTGAGCACGTGGTGCGCCGGGTGCGCGAGCGGCATGAGGAACTCAGCCGGGTGCTCTGCATCGAGGCGGGGAAGGCGATCCGGGACGCCCGCGGCGAGGTTACGCGGCTGATCGACACGTTTCGCGTGGCGGCGGAGGAGTCGGTGCGGATCGGGGGCGAGTTCCAGCCGCTGGACATCAGCGCGCGGGCAAGCGGCGTAATGTCGTTCTGGCGGCGCGTGCCGATCGGCGTGTGCAGTTTCATCGCGCCGTTCAATTTTCCGCTTAATCTCGTGGCGCACAAAGTCGCGCCCGCGATCGCCTGCGGCTGTCCCTTCATCCTCAAGCCCGCGTCGCGCACGCCGGTCAGCGCGATTCTGCTGGCGGAGATCCTCGCGGAAACGGAGTGGCCGGCGGGGGCATGCAGCGTCCTGCCTTGCAGCCGTGACGGCGCTGATCTTTTCACGACGGATGAGCGGATCAAGCTCCTGAGCTTCACGGGATCGCCGGATGTCGGGTGGGATCTGAAGGCGCGGGCGGGCAAGAAGAAGGTCGTGCTCGAGCTGGGGGGCAACGCGGGGTGCCTCGTTGACGAAGGCGTCGACGTGGAGCACGCCGCGGAGCGCCTGATCTTCGGCGCGATGTACCAGTCCGGACAAAGCTGCATCAGCGTTCAGCGGATCTTCGCGCACGAAAGCGTGTATGACGCGCTGAAGGGCGCACTGGTGCGCCGGGCGGGGGGGCTGAAGATGGGCGACCCGCTGGACGAGAACACCTTCCTGGGACCGATGATTTCGGAGGAGGATGCGCGGCGGTTGGAAACGTGGGTTCAGGAGGCGGCGCGGGGTGGGGCGCGGGTGTTGTGCGGGGGGCGCCGCCACGGCGCATTCTTTGAGGCGACGTTTCTCGAAAACGTCTCCCCCTCCGCGAAGGTCAATTGTCTCGAGGCATTCGGACCCGTGGCGACGCTGGCGCCGTTCCGCGACTTTCGCGACGCGGTGCGAGCGGTCAACGACAGCGCGTTCGGACTTCAAGCCGGCGTGTTCACGCGGAACCTCGATCGGGCGTTCTACGCCTTCAACGAACTGGAGGTCGGTGGGGTGGTCATCAATGACGTGCCGAGCTTTCGCGTTGACTCGATGCCTTACGGTGGGGTCAAGGACTCAGGCCTCGGGCGCGAGGGCGTGCGCTTCGCAATCGAGGACATGACCGAAATCCGCCTGTGCGTGATGAACAACCTCGGGCGCGAGGATCGCGTGTAAGCGCAGTTCGGGAAACCCGGCGTCAGGGCTCCGCCGCCGCGTTCCGTCGAGTGTCTCGCCACTCCCGCCAGGCGGAGGCGTCAAAGCCGTGATTGACGCCGGTCAGCGCGATCAACGCCTCCTGCACTTCGGAGCGG
Organism: Phycisphaerae bacterium; assembly: GCA_013360585.1. Taxonomy (GTDB): domain Bacteria; phylum Planctomycetota; class Phycisphaerae; order UBA1845; family UBA1845; genus JABWBH01. The sequence goes on from JABWBH010000006.1 coordinate 64,421, forward strand.
TTCTGCGCCTTCGGCGGCGTCGCCGAAGCATCGATCAGGTCCACCCGGCGGGCAAGACCGGCGAAGGCGATCGTCGGCGGCGTCTCAACGACGCGGTCGTTCACCGCCGACCGCACCGGGTCGTTAAACGTTTCGCCGAGTTGGCGGATGATCTCGGCCAGCGTCTTCCGCTCGCCGGGAAAGGCATCGGTTCGTAGTGCCGTGACCAGGTCATCGAACGCCGTCTCGTCTGCGACCCGTCCCAGCGCGACGGCCGCCCGGCGCACGACGTCATCCGTCTCGCAGCGCAGGGCCGATCGCAGCACGACGGTCACGCGCGAATCCCGCCTGCCGGCAAGTTGTTCCGCAGCGGATAGACGCACGCCGGCGTCGGGATCCGTCAAGGCCAGCACGACCAGGTGCGCCGCCGCGGCGTCGTCGTGGTGATGCTTCCCGAGAAACTCGGTCAGCAGAGCGCGATGCCGTGGCAGGCCCTCTCCCAGCAGTTTGCAGGCGCCGTCGATCGCCAGCGGCGACTCAATCCGCAGCAGGTGCGCCCGGCCTTCCTCGAACGACCTCGCGCCATCGCCGGCGCCGAGAAACGCATCACGCAGACCGTGAATGCGCCGCTGCCAGCCGGCGCGAACCTCCTCGACCAGCGCTTGTTCCCGTGTCTCGTCGGCGGATTCGCCCGGCGCGGTGCCCGCCCGAAACCAGACCTCGCCGAGACGCACGTATCCCGCCAGCTCCCGCGCCTCCGCATGCGTCGGATCCAGCCTCAGGGCGTCCGAAACATGCGCCCCCGCAAGCTTGACAAGATTACGATCGAGGCACCAACGAGCGAGTCCGACGTGACGATCCGCGTCCGGATCCCTCGCCGACAGCAAAGCCCTGTATTCGTCAACGCGAGCCGGAGCCGCCACGCGCCGCCGCACAACGATTGCGGGAACGTCGATGCTCCCCGCGAACGACTCGACTCGGAAGGCGTTGTCCGCATCCGAGATGATCTTGCCCTCGATGACGCCAGTTGACAGGTGCAATTCATCACCGCGAACTGGTGCCAACGCCAGGTACGGCGCAATCGACGCGAAGACGAAGATTTCGACGCTGCGGGGAATGCGTCGTGACCTGGGGTTAAACCGGACGGTCACGTGCGGGCGCTCCTTCCTGACGAGATCACGCGGATAACGTCGGCATCGCGTGATCGGTCTTCCCGCCGTCGAGAAGCGTGCCGTGGGTTCGTCCCGGCGAGACGCGGTCGATCCGGACAAGACACACGTCCGAGGGACGCGCGTCGGCGGACTCGAAGCAGACTTCGAAATGACGATCCGCGCGTCCACGCCGAAGATCGTTGGATCCGATGACGACTGCGTCAAGGCGGGGCGGCCCGGATTCGACAATGACGCGCTCGGTTTGACCCAGAAACTGGCGGCGGAACGCCAGCGACAGTTCAGACTTGAGCACGGCAAGCCGCGTCAGACGCTCGTCAACAACGGGCGACGGCACGAACTGGTCTGACCACTTCGCGGCGGCGGTCTGCCGGCGCGGGCTGAAAGGAAAGGCGTGAATGTCGCAGAAGCCGGCCTGGCGCGCCACGGCGAGCGTCGCCTCGAAGTCCGCGTCCTGCTCCCCCGGGAACCCGACAACAATGTCCGTGGTGATCGCCGGCCGGTCCAGAGCGTCTCGAACCCGGCGCGTAGTTTCAAGGAAGTCCTCGACGGAGTACTGCCGGTTCATTCGGCGGAGGATTTCGGCGCTGCCGGATTGAAGCGGGAGATGCAGGTGCGGCACGCAGACTTTGCTTGATCGCAATGCATTAAGGAGTGACTCATCCAAGTCGCCCGGTTCAAGACTTGAGAGGCGGAGCCGCAGGAGGCCTGGGGTTTTTGCAATCGCACAAACGAGCCGCGCAAGCGGTGAGTCCGACGATGCAAACCTTTTTCGGACAGCGGTTTCGCGTCCGAAGGCTCCCAGGTAGATGCCGGTCAGGACGATCTCGCGGTATCCCGTGTAAATCAGCGCCCGCACCTCTTCAAGGATGATGTGCTCCGGTTTCGAGCGCGGAGCCCCGCGCAATCTCGGGATAATGCAGTAGGTGCAATGCGCGTCGCATCCGTCCTGCACTTTCAGGAACGCCCGTCGGTGTCCCTCAAAGCGATGAATCTTTGTAACGAAAGGGAAACGCGTCTTGACATTGTGCCGATCAAGCGGGATAGTCTTGTTGGTTCTCGTCGGGAGTTGTTGGGAAGGTTCTGGTCGCGTCAGTTCTCGAACCGACATCGGACTTATAAGCCAGTCATCTCTTTCATCCGTCTGACGCGGCGGAGCGGCTCGAACGACGTGAACCGGGTCGGTGGGTGCATCGACATCGGCGCGGGGGTGGGTTTCCCCGCGTAAACGTTCAAGGAGCCGAATCAGCGTTTCCGTCACATCCTGTTGGTGGCCGACGACGGCCTCGACGCCGGGGATCGCCCTGAATGCGTCGGGTGCGTCTGTTGCGGCACATCCGACGACGATGACGCGCGTCCGTCCGCGACTGACTAGCTTGCGCACGGTCTGACGACTTTTTCGTGACGCCTGCCCGGTGACGGCGCAGGTGTTCACGATCGCCAGATCCGGGGGTTCGCCGTCGGCGGCGGGTGTCATCCCGCTTGCGTCGAGCAGCTCACGCAAGGCCTGCGACTCGTACTGGTTGACTTTACATCCTAAAGTCACCAGTTGATACTTGTTGAACATGCTCTGCTGAGTATACCGGAGGATGATTCGTCAGGCGCGTCACGGGGCGGCCGGCGGCGGGACAACCTGGGGGTTACGGCGGCAGCGAAGCTTGACGATTGACGAAGGAGAACTACGGGATGGCCGGTCTGAAATCCGTCTGGGGGATAGACGTCGGGCGAAGCGCGCTGAAGGCGATCCGACTGCGGATCGGGGCGGAGGGGGAGGTGGAGATGGTGGGCCACGACTACGTGGAGCACCCGAAGATTCTCTCCCAGCCGGATGCGGACAAAGAGGAGTTGATCGCCAACGCCCTCGAGAAGTTCCTCTCCCGCAACGACATCTCGAACGACAAGGTGGCGATCAGCGTCCCCGGTCAGCACACCCTCGCCCGCTTCACGAAGCTTCCGCCCGTCGACGACAAGCGCATTCCGGACATCGTCAAGTATGAGGCCGACCAGCAGATTCCCTTCGACATGGATGAGGTCATCTGGGACTACCAGACCTTCAAGGACGAGGATTTGCCGGACGTCGAGGTCGGCATCTTTGCGATGAAGCGGGAGCAGATTCGCGCGCACATGCTGCCCTTCGAGCAGCTCGGGATCGAGCCGATCCTCGTGCAGAGCGGTCCGCTGGCGGTTTACAACGCGGTGCATTTCGAGGATCTGCTCAAGGCCGGGGAGACGACGATTATTCTGGACATCGGATCCGAGACGACGGATCTGATCATCTCGACGCCGCAGTCGCTGTGGACGCGGACGATCCCGATCGGTGGCAACCGGTTTACCGAGGCGCTGGTCAAGGCGTTCAAGCTTTCGTTCTCGAAGGCGGAGAAGCTGAAGCGGGAAGCGGCGAAGAGCCGCTACGCCCGGCAGATTTTTCAGGCGATGCGCCCGGTCTTCAATGATCTCGTGCAGGAGCTTCAGCGGTCGATCGGGTTTTATTCCTCGACGCACCGGGGGGCGCGGATCGAGCGGATCATCACGCTGGGCAACGCGTGCAAGCTGCCGGGACTGGTGAAGTACCTTCAGCAGAACCTCGGGTATGACGTGGAGGAGCCCTCGGCGTTTAAGAAGCTCAGCGGATCCGAAGCGGCGAAGGCGCCGCAGTTTACATCAGAGATTCTCAGCTTCGCGGTCCCTTACGGATTGGCGCTTCAGGCGCTGGATCAGGCGAAGATCACGTCGAGCCTGCTTCCGATGGAGATCGCCAAGCAGGTGGTCTGGCAGAAGAAGCGTCCCTTCATCGCCGCGGCGGCGGCCTGCCTCGTCCTGGCGGGCGGAACGGTGTGGATGCGCTATCTGATGGACAACAACGCGCTGGCGGCCGGTCGCAGCGACCGGGCGATTACGCAGGTCAGCGACGCGGAGGCGCGGACGATCGTCGAGAGCGGACCGCCCGTGACGTACACGAAGCGGCAGCGGGCGCAGGCGATCCTCGCCGCCGGCAACGCGTTCAAGCGCAAATACAACGAACTGAAGAGTCAGGGCGAGACGGAGCGGGCGCAAAGCGAACTGCTCGTCGCGCTGCAGAAGGACCGGGCGTTCGTACCCGCGATCCTGAACGCGATTCACTCCGCCCTTCCGCAGAACCTCGAGCCCTACGGTACGGCGGAGACGGTCGAGCAGTATCTGGCGGCTGTGAAGGGTGGGGCGGTGGTTCCCCGTCCCCAGCGCAAGGAGGTGCATATCTCCAGCTTCGACTTCGAGCTGGTGATCGGTCTCAGCGGAGTCGAGCTTCCGCCGTGCAAGCTCAACCTGGCGCCGAACTTCGCGCTTGGCGAATCCGACACGTACGACGGGTTCTGGGTTCGGATGGTATGCACGACGGCCAACCAGGCCGGGGACAAATTTATCGAGAAGGAGTTCCTCGAGCGTCTGCTGGACAACGGCGCGAAACCCAAGCAGGGCTTCTTCATCAACCGGGTTCACCTGACGGACTGGCATGAGCTGGATCCGGCGAAGACCCGCAGCGAGTCGGCGGCGCCGGAGATGGCGCGTGGCGGCGCAGCGGCGGCGGGTGCGCCGCGTCCGGGTGTGGGGCGCGGCGGCGAGCGTCCGGAGGACGCGGGCCTGGACGACGAACGCATCAACAATGAACTCGCTCAGTTGTTCGGCAACAAGGGCGGCATGCCCAGCGGAGGACGCCGACCGACGCGGTCGCAGCCGGCGCAGCTTACGGCGCAGGCGACGCCCGGTCAGGAGAAGAACCTCGACTACGTGACGGAAGAGGAGTTGAAGGGCGGACTGGAGTTCACGGTCGTGCTTGAGGTGCTGATCGGCGACGCCCCGGTTTCGGAGGAGGACGCCGCGGACACGAGTGATGAGAACGCCGGCGGCGCGGACGAGGGTGACGGCGGCTGAGAAGGAGACGGACGCGGATGGATTTCATCAAGCGACAGTTGTTCTTTCTGATTTGCGGGGTTGCGGCGCTGGGGGGGATCGCCCTCGGCGTCACCGGGATGAGCAAGCTCAGCGAAGTGAAGACGCAGATGGAGGACGCGGTGCGTCTTTACGGGGAGCTGACTTCGCTCCCGAGCGGCGCCGCCAACTCCCGGTTCATCGAACTCGAACAGGCGCGCATTGCGCGACAGCGGGCCGCATTCGACGCCCTGGTCGACCAGGTCGATGCGTTGCAGCCGTATGAACCCCTGCTGGAGGACTTCTTCCCCTCGCCTGCGGCCGACAAGGTCGAGCGCGACATGCTCCTTGAGTTCCGCACACGGTATCAGGCCGCGGTCCGCGACCTTTATGTGCGCCTCAACGCCGGGCAGCGGGCGACCACCGTCGAAGTGCAAAAGGCCGCGGAGGAAATCCGCATCGAGGAGCAGCAGGCCAAGGCGTTCAGCCAGGGCGGCGCTCCGGCGGAAGCCGAGCCGGCGTACACGAACGCCGGCGTGCTCACGCAGGCGGGGGCGCGGCTCAACGCGGATGCCCGCGCAAACCTTGAAAAGGCGCAGATGCTGTTCTGCTACGCCGAACCGTTGCTGGCGGAGATCCCCGCGTTCGAGTTCAGCAGCAAGCTGGAGGGGAGCAGCCGCTACGAGGTTGATTTCACGGTGTCCGACTGCTGGGACGCCCAGATGAAGCTCTGGATCACGCAGGACGTCGTCGACGCTCTGGCGCGCGTAAACGCGCAGGCGGCGGACGCCCTGGTGGCGAAGGGACAGGCGCCGTGGGTCGGCGTGCTGCCCGTGAAGGACATTATCTCGATCCGGGTGTGCCGGGACGTGATTCAGGGGGCGCTCGCCGAAGGGGCGACGCCAGACCTGGGGATGCCGCAGGGCGTCGGAGCGGCCGACCCGGTCTGCGCGACGGATGTCTCGTTCGCCAACCGGTACTCGGAAGACGGCTCGATGTTCGACGTCGTGCAGTTCACGCTTAAGCTGGTCGTGGATCAGCGCGACCTGCTGCAGGTGATTCGCGAAATCAGCAAGGACCGGTTTCACACACTCTTGCGCTGCTCCTACGTGGCGGTTCCGCCCGACCCGTCAATGCGCGGGAAGATCTACGGCGCCGAGCCGGTGGTGAAGGTGGTCCTGGATTTTGAGACGCACATGCTGGCGGACAAGTACCGGCGGCTGATGCCCGATGACATTCTGGAAGCCTACGGCTTTACGCGTCCGGCGGATGAGGATGAGCGTGAGGGCGAAAGTGAAGACGGCGGCGCGTAAGACGGGCGTCGGACGCGAGACGAGATGATGCGAAGCCGCCCGCGGGAAGGCGGCGTGGAGGTCGGCGGACATGGCGAAACAAACGGTCAGCGCCCTTGAGCGGCATCTGGACAAGGGAATTCTCGGGGTGACGGGGTTCGTGCTGCTGGGTGCGGTGGCGATGTTCCTGGTCAGCAGTCCGAACAAGGTCGAACTTTCCGGCGGAGACATCGTCACGCCGGGTACGATCGACGAGCAGGTCGAGCGACAGGCCGAGCGGGCGCTATCGAGCATTCAATCCGCTCGTCCGAAAGAAGCGGCGGAGGACGCGGACGCGCCGCCGCCGGACCTCGCCGTGTTTTCCGATATCTGTCAGTTCGCCGCGATTCCGCCGCAGTTGGCGCGGAGCGTCGGGTTTCTGCCCGTCGTTCCGATCTTCTCGAATGTCACGGCGGTCGCGGTCGAACTGGTGAAGCCCTTCCCGCTTCCGAAACCGGTGCTGGCGTCAGGACGAAGCTGTCTGGCGTTTGAGGAGGAGGTCTACTGGGCGCAGGGGATGGACGATTATCAGGACTTTCCCGAGGCGATCCGCGAGATGTCCGAGCCGGTCAACTGGGTGACGGTTTCGTCGTTGTGGAACCGTGAGGCGCAGGTCCGGGAGAACGCGAAGTCCTACCAGAAGGGACGCCAGCTCGCCGTGCTGGGCGGCATCGAACTCCAGCGGCGTACGCGCCGGGCGGACGGTTCCTGGAGCGAAGAGGACTGGCAGACGGTCGAGCCTTATCTGCGGGCGAAGCTGCCGCCGATCGATGAGATCCCGATCGCGGTGGACGAGAAGACCGGACGGGCGGCTGCGACGGCGGAAAGCCTCCAGATTTCGAGTCAGACGCTCAGCCTGCTTCAGGATCCGATCGTGCAGATGAACATGCTCCGCCCGATCGTGGCGACGCCGGCGTGCGGCGACCCGTGGTCGTATCCGAAGATCGAGGGGTCCGACCCGGTCTTTCAGGATGACGAGTATTTCTACCCTGAGGTCGACATCGGGTATGTGCCGTCGCCGGCGACGATGACGGACCGGTACCAGGTGACCGTCAAGCCGAAGTGGATTTCCGGCGTCACTCCCACCGAGACCGATGACTGCGGCGGGGACTGGAAGGAGCGCTTCAAGCTCGCGGAAGAGGCCTTCATGGACGCTTTGAAGCGCGGGGACAAGACGGTCGAAGCCAACGCGAACAACTACGTCGTGCAGTGCTACAACATCTGCATGGACCCGGAGGTGAAAGCCGCCGCGCTGAAAATCAAAGAAAAGATGGACAAGCTGTCGGCGCCGGGACCGGTTCCTTCAGGACCGAAGGCCCCGCCGGGAGTTCCGCAGAACCGAGCGGGCGACGTTGCGGTGGGGATCGCACATAAGCAGGAGCCGATCCAGCAGGTGTGGGCGATCGACGGCAACCGCGGCAGCGTGGTGGGCGGACGCACGTATCAGTACCGCATCCGCCCGCTGCTCTACAACCCGTATTTCGGCAATCCGCAAGCGCTGAAGAATCCGCAGGACGCGAAGATTCCCTTTGTGCGCGGAGATTGGTCGGAGCCGTCGGATCCGTTGTACATCGAGCCGGACACGCAGGTCTTCGCCCGCAGCGCGACCAAGGGGAAGGACGAGGTTTACCTCGAGATGTTCCGCTGGTTCGAGGGGGTGTGGGTGAAGCACAACCCGAAGTTCACGGTGGGCGACGCGCTGGTCTCTGATTTCCGCTGCGACGTGGCGGACGACAAGAAGGAGCTGGTGACGTTCAACGCGGACGCGGTGCTGCTGGATGTCGAGTTCGACCGCCCGTGGTGCGGGCGGGAGCGCGGGTCATCACGAACCGGGGTCAAGTTCGAGCCGCTTCCGGAAGGCGCCGCGGCGATCGCCTTGGTGGACGCCTCGGGCAACGTCGTCGAGCGGATCATCGACGTGGACAAAGTGACGCCGCGGAAAAAGCAGATTGAAGCAAAAGTGTTCAAGCCGCAGCCGAAACAACCGGAACCGACGGTGACCACGGCGCCGACCGGTCGCGGGCGCGGAGCGGTGCAGGGGCTCGGCTACACGGGTGCGCCCGTGGCGATGCCGGACGAAGCCCGGATGCGGGAAGGCGAGGGAAGCGAGCGGGGAGGCGGTCGGCGTCCCCCGCCGCCGCGCAGCAAAGGCCCCTGAGGCGACGAAAAACGGGCCGCAGCCAGGGGAGACCGGGGGAACGCTTAGCCAACGTAAGACCCGGAACCGGGCAGCGGATTCGTGGAGGGGCGCACGGACTTGTCCGTGCGCCTCTTTCGTTTTCCGCGGCGCCCTTCACTGGTTGCGGCCCGGCGGACGGACCTTGGAGGGGCACTGTAACGATCGTAGGATGATAGGCAACCCCGGAGGCTGAAACCCACCGGGTCCGCGGACGTTACAAGGACAGGGGGAACCAGCGGCAAGACCGCAGTTCGGTCCCGGCGGGGAGGATGCGGTATGCGTGGCAGGAAGCGAGGGCGGATCGGTCTGGGGCTGATACTGGCGTCGCTGGGCGCGGAGCAGGTCCGCGCGGACGTGCTCATCAACCTGATCGTCCGCGACCTGAACAACAACTCGGTGGAGGTGATCGAGGCCGGGGACGAGGTCTTTGTCTACATCCGCCTGTCCGTGACCGAGGATGACAACCCCACGCAGGACGTCCGCCTGCTCCAGTTCGACCTTCGGGCGATCGACCCGCAGCTCGAGATCGTCACGTTCGACTGGCGTCTGCGTGGCGCGGGGCTTTTCAACGAAGACCGGTATGAGCGCACGGCCGGGCTGACGGAAGTGCCCCGCGCGACGTACCTTCCGGATGAGCGGGATCCCGGATACATCGTGGACCTTGATGATGATCTTCGCGTGGTCGCCCGGTTGCACCTGATCGCCCACCGCTCGGGAACCGTGAACGTGACGAGCACGGAACTCGCGGATCCGGAGGATACGTCGCAGGGGTGCTGGTTCGTCGCGGGATTTGATGCGCTGGAGACGTTCACGCCGCACGACGGGACGGTGCAAGGCGGCGAGCTTTTCATCGAGGTCGAAGGCGACGACGGGTTCAACGAGAACGACAACGGCGGCGGATCGGGCGGAAACGAGAACCGCAATGACAACGGCGGCAATGACAACGGATCCGCGAACGAGAACAAGAACGACTCCGGCGACAACGAGAACAAGAACGACGGATCGGGCAACGACAACGGCGGCAACGACAACACCTCGAACGACAACGTTGTGGACGGTCCGCGCAACGAGGGTCCGCCGGCGGTGGGTGGTTTTCCCTGCGGCGCGGGTGCGGTCGGACCGCTTCTGTTTCTGCTGCTGGCGCTGGCCGCGCAGAGGCGCTTGCGGGAGGGGCGGTCCTTGCGGCGCTAAGACCGCGTTCTCTCGGGGGCGACTTGAAGCGCAAGCAGTATTCCGGCGCTCGAGTCGGCGCGCTTCCGCTTTCAGAAATCACGAAAAACCCCGCGGGAATCAGCCTGGAGCGGTACACGGCGTTTGCGATCCGCCCGCGCTGCCGTATGATTCCTATCAGCAGGGCGCCTCGCTGGGTTTGCGGGCGCAACGTCGCCGCGGACGACGGTCTTGCCCCAGCACGTCTTGCGGATTCGGGAGTCTGTTGTCGTGACGAGTTGGCGCCTGGGGGTGGTTTCCTTCCTGAATGCCCGCCCGCTGATCTGCGGGTTAGATGCCGATCCGCGCGTGACGCTGCGGCCGGATGTGCCGTCGCGCCTGGCGGGTCTTCTGGACGCGGGAGAGGTGGACGCGGCGCTGGTGCCGATCATCGATCTTCTGACGCACGAGCGGGCGTGGCGGATCATCTCGGACGCCTGCATCGGCTGCGACGGCGAGACGCTCACGGTGCGCGTGTTCTCGAAGGTTCCGCCGGAGCGGATCACGCGCCTTCACGTGGACGGAGACTCGCACACGTCGGTGGCGCTCGCCCGCCTGATCTGGCGGACCGTGCACGGCGTGGACCTCGACATTGTGCCGTGGGAGGGGGACGCGACGGCGCAGGCCGCCCTGCTCATCGGCGACAAGGTTGTGACGCGACGTCCCTCGGCGTTCGACATCGAGACGGATCTCGGCGCGGCGTGGAAGTCGATGACGGGGCTGCCTTTTGTCTTTGCGGTCTGGGCGGCGCCCGTCGGGCTGGACGCCGGTCCGCTGGCGGCGATCCTCAGCGCGGCGCGCGACGCCGGGGTGGCGCAAGCGGATCAGATCGCCGAGAGGTTCGGACCTCACGCGGGCTGGCCGGTGGCGGTCGCGCGGCGGTATCTGACCCGGCGGCTCCGCTTCACGCTGACGCCGCGGGCGCGCGAGGGGATGACCCGCTTTCTCGAGTTAGCGAAGTCGTGTGCGATCGTCGATCCTCACCGCGACCTGATCTTTGCCTGACGCACGCCGGAAGTCTCCGCGCGCCGCTTGCCCGCCCGCCGCACCTTGATGCAGAATCCTCCGGTCATGCTTGCCGAGGCCCACGCGCCTGATGCAAAACGCAGCACCACGCGGATGCTGATCGGCATCGTTGTGGTCGCAGCTGCACTGCGGCTGGGATACGCAGCGGTCACCGGCGAACTGGGCGTCACGCCCGCGACACGCTACCGCGAACACATTACGTTGGCGACGCGGCTGCTTTCTCAGGAAACGTTCGCAAGCCCGATGACGCCTGAGGATCCGACGCCGCATCCTTCGGCGATGTTTCCGCCTTTGTATCCGCTGCTGGTCGCGGGGGTGTACGCCGCGCTGGGGGTCGAGTCTTATGCGGCGACGCTCGTCCTTCAGGCGATCAATGCGCTGGCGACGTCGCTGGCGGCGGCCGTGGTTTTCAGCGTCGCCCGGCGGCTCGGAGCGAGTACGTTTGCAGCGACGGTGGGAGCGGCGGCGACGGCCGTCAACCCGGTGCTGATCCTGCTGACGACCCGCATCTGGGACACGCCGATCTTCGTGCTGGGTGCGGCGTGGGCGGTGAGACTGACGGTTGCGGCCAGACCGCCGCGAGCCGCTCCGCGGACGGATGTTTTCTTCGGAGTCTATCTGGGGGCGTTGGCGTTGCTCGACCCCGCGTTGACGCCCGTGTATCCGGTTCTGGTGTTGTGGCGCGCCGCCCGTCAAACGCCTCGCCTGACGATCGGATCGATCGTCTCCTCGACGGCGCTTGTACTCCTGGGCTGGGCGGTGGTGAACGCTCCGTGGACGCTGCGCAATGCGCGCGTCCTGGGCGAGGCGAGCTACGTCCGCAACGTGTTCTGGCAGGAAGTCTGGTTCGGCGTCTGCCCGGAGGCGGATACGGGGTTGCAGGCCGCGCTGAAGGCGCATTTCCCCTTGCAAAGCGCCGAGGCCCGGAAGCGCTACCTCGCAAAGGGTGAGACGGCGTATTTCGCGGATTGCCGGGTGCGGGCGATCACGGCGATCCGGGAGCAGCCGGGGCGCTGGGCGGTTCTCTGCGCGCGCCGGGCGGCGGATTTCTGGTTCGGAACGGTGGCCAGCCACAACGGAGGCGCACAGCGGTGGATGCCGCGAGGGCTTCGGCTGGCGGCGGCGGGCTTCCTGACGATCGAGACGCTGGCGGCGCTGACGGCGACGATCCTGGCGTGGCGTCGACGACCTGATGTGCGGTGGCTCGCGGGCGCCGTGCTCGTCTTCTCCTTCCTTTATGCCGCGACGCACACCGAGATTCGTTACCGCGGTCCGATCGAGCCCCTGCTGGCGATGCTGATCTTCACGGCCGCGAGCGCCGCGCAGCGGCGGAGCGTCTCCGCATGAAGCGCATTCGCACGACGTTTCTTCGCTGGGTGTTCTTCTGCGCGCTGCACGCGGGCGCGCTGCTCATCATTCTCGGCGTCGCGCTTTTTCTCGAAGCGCGCAACATGCTGCCCAACCCTTTCGGCCTGGCGTTCTCAGTGCTCGGCGTGCCGCTGCTGCTGACGCCGATCTTCGGGTGGGGCTGGAGCGAGCTTTATGTCTGGTGGTACAATGATCGAATTCCGTCACATTACTGCCGAACGTGCGGGTATGACCTGACGGGCAATGTCTCGGGCGTCTGCCCGGAATGCGGCGATCCCGTCGTCTGAATCTTCGCGTGTCGAAGGCGCGTCAGGGAACCGGCGCGTGTCGGCGCTCGAAGGCGCTCGTCCGCAAGACTCCCGCACGACGCCGGGACCGCCGTCCGATGGGTCGCCGTCGCCGCCGCTGCTCGTGTCGCCAGGTCGTTGCGGAAAGGGACGTTTTTACCCACCGTCTCATCTCGTCCCCTCCCGGCGCCACAGATAGTACACGGGTCGATGATCGAGCAGTCCCCGGAACGTGCGCGCCAGAAACTCGGGCGACTGACGGGCGACGCGCCGCTCGCCGCCCGCCGTCGTCGCCTGGTACCAGGTCGTCACGACGCTCGTGACGATCTCCCGGACCTCAACGCTCCTGCCCATCTTCCACGCCAGATCCGGCGCAAGCGGGTCGACGCCCAGTTCCCGCAGACGTTTCACCGCCGCAGCGCCGCTTTGAGACGGAGGCACTTGCCCGATCCGCCTCATGCCCGCGCGCTCGAACACCGGATTCACGTCCCCCATCGCCGCAAGGCACTCGACGTATTCCGTCCCGACCCGCGGCATCGTCATGCGGACGAGGTGCTGTCCCAGCCCGCATCCGCGAACGTCGGGGTGAATGATGAGCCGTCGAAGCATGCGCACCGAGCGGTTCAAGGCGTCCGGACGGCGGATGAAGCGGCCGCCGGTGGCCTCATTCCGCAGAGCAAGCTCCAGCGGACCGTGTGCGTAGACGACGACGCCGAGAACCTCCCCGCTGCGATCGCGCATCGTGAAGACCTTGTCAACGAACCCGAGTTCCTCGGTGGTTCGGTAATGCCGCGACGCCAGCGCGTCATAATCCCGCTTCAACCCGGGAGCGATCCGCAGCTCGCGCCGGAGACTGAATGCGCGAGCAGCACGACCAGCCGTCACCGTCGTGCCTCGCCCGTCCGCGTCAAGCCGGACCAGAACATCCGGGTTCAGGTCTTCAAGGACGTCGTCGTGGCAGGTGGCGACGATCAACACGAGGTTCTCACGCCGAACCAGGCGACGGACGTTGTACGCCAGCGCCCGCGCCGCCCGCCGGTGCAGGTTGGTTCCGAACTCGTCGCAGATCAGAGCGGCGCCGCAAGGACGGTCCGACCCGATCGCGATCGCCAGCCGGGCGCGGAACTTCTCCCCCTCGGAAAGCTCCTCGTACCGGCGCAACCACAGCGGCGCCTCGGCAAGCCCGCAGGCGCTGAGGATCGAAAGCGCTTCCGCCAGGGTGCGCTGCGGGGCGACCGCGTCGAGGATCGTCGCGTCGGGATCCACGCGAACTTCGGTGACGTCCGTGAAAGTTTCGCTCCGCCGTCGAATCTCGGCCAGCAGCGAGGACTTGCCGCTGCCGCTGGGACCGGCAACGGCGCACAACCCCGCCGTCGGCGTCTCAAGGTCGACCGGACCGACGATCCGCCGCATTCCGCCGCCAAGCGTCAGACCGAAGCGCAGCGCAACTTCCACCGCGCGGCGCGTCGCGTGAACCGGTGAACACTCGCAGGTCACCTCGATCCGGACCCCGTCGACATTTTCTGATCCCGGTGGACCACCCTGCCCCGTCGGCGCAATCGTGATGGTCTTCGCCGCTTCCCTGCGATTACGGCGACGGCCGCGCAACCCGCTGACCGGCGGTAACGGCGACGTGATGCGCACGGTTTTCTTCTGTGCGGTTTCGAAGAGGGCCCGCCTCCGGGGCTTTCTGGAACCGCGGCGCGGTCGGGGGCCTTTTCGGATGCCGGACGAAACGTCGGGAGTGTGACGTAGGACGGATGGTTGATCGGCACGGGTCATCGGAACCTAACATATTACGAACCTTCGTCCCGGTCAAGAAATGAGCAATTTTTGGGAAATAAAATGTCATTATTAGCGATGAATAATTGTATTATGGGACGATCAAAGACCGCCTTTGCTCCGGGGCGGCGGCATTTCATCGCGTTCGCCTTTCTCATCCGGCAAGCCAGGGCATCAGGCTGCGGACAAAGGCGCCGACGCGCTCGAAGCAAGCCTCCCGATCCTCGCGGCGACCGCGGGCGAGGATCGGCGCGCCGCGCCGCGCCTCGTTGATCCACTCCCGGGCGAACGTGCCGTCACGGATCTCCGCCAGCACGCGCCGCATCTCGGCGCGCGCCGGTTCACCGATGATCCGCGGCCCGCGCGTTCGATCGCCGTATTCGGCCGTGTTGGAGATGCGCGCCCTCATGCCCGCCAGCCCCTGCGCGTAGATCAAGTCTGCGATCTGCTTGAGCTCGTGAACGCATTCGAGGTAGGCGGACTCGGGCGAGTACCCCGCGTCGACCAGCGTCTCAAACGCCGCCTGGGTCAGCGCCGAGACGCCGCCGCACAGCACCGCCTGCTCACCGAAAAGGTCCGTCTCGGTTTCCTCGGCGAACGTCGTCCGCAGCACACCCGCGCGCGTGCATCCGATCGCCGCTGCCCACGCCAGCGCCAGATCGAACGCCCGTCCGCTTGCGTCATGCGCCACCGCCGCCAGCGCGGGAAGCCCCCGGTCTTCCAGGTAAAGCGAACGCAGGAGCGATCCCGGTCCCTTCGGACCGACCAGCACGACGTCGCCGTCTCCGCGCGGCGTGATGAACCCGAAGTGAATGTTGAACCCGTGAATGAAGCCCAGCGCCGCACCCGGTCGCAGCGCGGGGGCGATCTCGGCGGCGTAGACGTCGCCCGCCGTTTCATCGGGCAGCGCAAGAATCACGAGATCAGCCTGTGCCGCGGCCTCCCCCGCCGGAACCGGGGAGAACCCCGCCTCGCGCGCCCGGTCGAACGCCGCTCCAGGGCGCTGACCGACGATCACGCGAACTCCGGAATCTCTCAGGTTCAGGGCGTGGGCCGCACCCTGATTGCCGTATCCGATCACGGCCACTGCGAGGCCCTTAAGCCGCGAGGTATTCCCGTTGCGGTAAACTGTCGTGTTCATCGATTCCGTCTCCTTTGCTCCGCTCCGCGCGAGGGGACTCGAGTCGGCCTCGCGCGGTCCGTCGCTGACCGGTCCGCCTCGCGGTCGTCAGAGCCTCGGAATCCGTGGGATTGCCGCAATGTTTCGCCCTCGAGCGACCCGCGTTACAATGCCCGGTCTTGCCGGACGGCGCCTCGTGACGCGCGTCCGTCCGGTGGCGCGTGCCTGCTTGAACGTTTATGAGCGACCTGAGTCTTATCCGCAACTTCAGCATCATCGCCCACATCGACCACGGCAAGAGCACGCTGGCCGACCGCCTGCTCGAGCACACCGGCGCGATCAGCAAGCGCGAAATGCGCGACCAGTTCCTCGACGACATGGACCTCGAGCGCGAGATGGGCATTACGATCAAGGCCAACCGCGCCACGGTCTTTCATGAGCTGGAGGGCCGCCGGTACATGCTCAACCTCCTCGACACCCCCGGTCACGTCGACTTTCATTACGAAGTCTCCCGAGCCCTTGCCGCCTGCGAGGGCGTCCTCCTCCTCGTCGACGCCACCCAGGGCGTCCAGGCGCAGACCGTCGCCAACGCTTACATGGCGATCGAGGCCGGGCTGGAGATCGTTCTCGTCATCAACAAGGTGGACCTTCCCTCGGCGCACCCGGAGGACACCGCGCTGGAGGCGGAGCAGGTCATCGGCGTGGACGCCGCGTCCTCCGTCTTCGTCAGCGCCAAGACCGGCGTCGGGATCGACGAACTGCTCGACACCGTCTGCCGCCGGATTCCGCCGCCGAAGGGCGACCTGACCGCCCCGTTGCGGGCGCTTCTGTATGACGCCAAGCCCGACCCGCACCGCGGCGTCATCGTTCACGTCCGCATGTTCGACGGCACGGTGAAGCGCGGCGACAAGATCCGCATGATGGGCACCGGAAGCGATCACATCGTCACCGAGGTCGGAAAATACTGCCCGAAACCGCAGGCCGTCCCCCAACTCGGCGCCGGCGAAGTGGGTTACATCGTCGCGGGGATCAAAGCGCTTAATGACGTCAACATCGGGGACACCATCACCCACGTCTCGCGTCCGACCGACAAGCCCCTTCCCGGATACAAACCGCCGAAACAGATGGTGTTCTGCGATTTCTACCCCGGTCCCGGAACCACCACCGAGGAACTCCGCGAGGCGATGGAAAAGCTCTTCCTCAACGACAGCTCCTTCACCTACGAGACGGTCAGCTCCGACGCCCTGGGCATCGGCTTCCGCTGCGGGTTCCTCGGACTGCTGCACATGCGCATCATTCAGGAGCGCCTCGAACGCGAAAGCGACGTCAACATCGTTCAGACGGCCCCCACCGTCAGCTTCGAACTGCTGATGAAAAACGGCGAAGTGCGGCACATCAGCAGCCCCAGCGAACTGCCGGACATGACCACGATCGAGGAGATCCGGGAACCGATGATCAAGGCCGCGATGATCGTCCCCGCCGACTGCGTCGGGACGGTCATGACCCTTTCGATGGAGCGCCGCGGCACGCACCGCAAAACCGAGTACCTTTCCCCCACCCGCGTGATGCTCACCTACGAGTTCCCCCTCGCCGAGATCATCTACGACTTTTACGACAAGCTGAAAAGCTGCACGAAGGGCTACGGCACGGTCGATTACGAAGTGACGCATTTCCGCGCCGACGACCTCGTCAAGCTCGACATTCTCGTCAACGCGATCAAGGTGGACGCCCTCTCGGTCATCGTTCACCGTGACAAGGCTCCTTACCGCGGCCGCCGCCTCTGCGAACGCCTCCGCAAGGAGATCCCGCGTCACCAGTTCGAGATTCCGCTTCAGGCGGCGATCGGCGGAAAGATCATCGCCCGCGAGACGATCAAGGCCTTCCGCAAGGACGTCACCGCGAAATGCTACGGCGGCGACATCACTCGCAAGCGCAAACTCCTCGAAAAGCAGAAGGAAGGTAAAAAGCGCATGAAAATGGTCGGCAGCGTCGAGATTCCCCAGCAGGCGTTCATCTCAATCCTCGACCCCGACGCGGAGTGACAATCATGACCCCGCAAACCGTCGCCGTCGTGGGCGCGTCCGCGGATCGCGCCAAGTACAGCAACAAGGCCGTGCGGGCTTACCTCGCGCGTGGGTGGACGGTGTACCCGGTGAATCCGAAAGGCGGGGTGATCGAGGGGCTTCCCGTCCTGCGGAGCGTCCGCGAGGCGCCGACGCCTTTGCACCGCGTGACGCTGTACCTGCCCCCGGCGCTGGGGATGCAGGTGCTCGCCGACATCGCCGCAGCGAAGCCCGACGAGTTTTTCGTCAATCCCGGAGCGGAGAGCGACGCCCTGGTCGCCGAGGCGCATCGGCTCGGGCTGGATCCGATTCTCGCGTGCAGCATCATCGAAATCGGCGCCTCTCCGGCCGCCTTTCCCGACGCCTGATGTGGCGAGTCATAAGACGCTGTCGCAAAACCGAGCCGCGCCCGTCAGGAAGCGTACCTTGCGGGCCTTTGACGCGGGTTCTGAAACAGCGACGAAGTTCTTTGCATTTGATGAGGAGTGAGGAGGTTTGCTCCGTCCGTGCGGACCGGAGGTCCACGCTCCCGAGTTGAGCGGGCTTCGGTCCGCGCGATCGCGTCTCTTGCGGCGCGCCGCGGAATCAAGGATGACGACTCAGGAGGCAAGAGGCAGGGGGCAGGGCGTGGCGGCCGGGGCGGGCGGGATTAATATCCGCGCTGGATAAGGGGGGCTTTCGATGGGTGACGTTTTTCGCGCCGGGTGCATCGGGCTGGGCAACATCTTCCGCGACCGGCATCAGGTGGCGCTGGAAGGCCTGCCAGGGTGGGAGGTCGCGCGGGTGTACGACGTCAGCGCTGACGCCGTCGCCCGCGCGCTGGAGAAGTCGCCCGGCGCTCGCGTTGCCGGTTCGCCGGAGGAGATTCTCGACGCCCCCGATGTAGACGCGGTGGTGATTTGCACGCCGCCGCACGTGCGCCGCGATTTCGTGCTCCGTGCCGCCCGCAACGGCAAGCATCTGATGCTCGAGAAACCGATCGCCCGCAAGCTGGAGGACGCCCGCGCGATGGCCGAGGCGATCGAGACCGCGCGGGTCGCCTGCTTCGTGCCGTTTACGCGGACGTACTGGCCGGGGGAGCAGAAGTGCCTCGAGTGGGCGCGGAGCGGGCGCTTCGGGAGACCGGTCAGCTTCGTCCACAACTCGATCACGCCGCCTTACGCCTACCGGGAGGGCGAGTACGCCTGGATGAACGACCGCGACGGCAGCGGCGGACCGATGTTCGATTACTCGATCCACTTCCTCGATTTCGCGCTGAAGACGTTCGCATCGCCCCCGACGGCGGTCTGGCGGCACTCGAAGCACTACTCCCCGCGCACGATCCGCTGCGAGGACGTCTGCACGATGATCGTCGAGTTCGGGGATCAGGGCGCGGCGACGTTCGTGAAGGTCTCCGCGGTGCGCCCCGACGCGGGATTCTGGCACGAAACCTGTCACATCACCTGCGAGCACGGACAGATCGTCATGCCCAACGGGTACTCCGCCGAGTTTTTTCACGAAGGCCGGCACGAACGCTTCGAGCAGGAAAGCCGCCCGGAAATCTGGGCGAAGGAGCGCTTCGACGCCTTCACCGAACTCGCCGACTGCATCCGCACCGGACGCAAATGCAGCAGCAATGAGCAGGACGGACTGCGGACGATCGAGGTGCTCGAAGCGGGCTTCCGCAGCGAGGCGCTGGGGCGGCGCGTGCTGATGAGCGAGCTGTGAGGGGGTGCGGCGTGCATCATTCATCGTGCGGCGTGCAGCCTGCCGCTTGCTGCCTACTGCCTCCTCTCAACCGCTTCCTGACCCTTGACATCGCGGCGCGACGGCAAGGGCGAGCGGGCGCGGCTTGATGTTGCGATCACGTTATCATCGTCCGCCCGGAGGCGCGTTCGCGGTTCACGGGGGTCAGGCGTCGCCTGTTTCCGTGTAAAGTCGTGTCGCGCCTCTGCCGGCAAGGCGACGGGCGTGCGGTCCTTATCATGACAACGGGTGCGAGGGAGTCTTTCATGGCGCAATACGAAATGCCTCACGAGGTCCGGCGGGCGAAGTTGAAGTCCAGACAGGTTTACCTCGTCGCCAGCGGCGACTTGCGCGAGTCCGCCAACCGGGCGTGCTGGGCGGCGCAGACCCAGATGGAGGAGGCGCTCGGCAAAGCCGTGGCGTCCTGTGGATTCGAGATCGTGCGGGCGCACCCCTTCAAGCCCGACGCGGGGCACGGCTTCATCGCCTCTCAAAAGGAGGGCATGCGCGTCTTCGCGGCGCTGGATCCCGACGCGCGCCTCATCGTCGCCGAAGCCGTCTGGCAATATTCGCATCACGTCCTCGCCGGGTTGACGTCGCATCGCGGTCCGATCCTGACCGTCGCCAACTGGTCCGGACAGTGGCCGGGGCTGGTGGGCATGTTGAATCTCAACGGATCGCTGACCAAGGCGGGCGTGGCGTATTCGACGTTGTGGGCGGAGGACTTCGGGGATCCGACGTTCGTCGAGAAGCTGCGGCGCTGGCTGAAGGACGGCGAGGTGCGACACCCTCTCAAACACGTCACGCGCCTCAAGGACGTCAGAATCCCGTCGAAGGAGCGGAAGCTCGGGGAAGCTCTGGCGGCGCAGCTCCAGCGGGAGAAGGCGATCCTCGGCGTCTTCGACGAGGGCTGCATGGGCATGTTCAACGCGATCATCCCGGATCACCTGCTGCACCCGACGGGGGTGTACAAGGAGCGGTTGAGTCAGTCGGCGCTTTACGCCGCGACGATGCAGGTTCCCGAGTCCGAGGGGCGCGAGGTGTATGACTGGCTGCGCCGGGCGGGCATGCGCTTCGTGCTGGGGCGGGACGAGGCGACGGAGCTGACCGAGTCGCAGGTGCTGCTGCAATGCCGGATGTACGTGGCGGCGGTGCGGATCGCGCACGAGTTCGGGTGCAACGCGATCGGGATTCAGTATCAGCAGGGGCTTAAAGACTGCCTGCCGGCGTCGGACCTGGTGGAGGGAATGCTCAACAACGCGGACCGTCCGCCGGTGCGGAGCGCGGGCGACGGCAAAGTGCTGTATGACACGCGCCCCCTGCCGCACTTCAACGAAGTGGACGAGTGCGCGGGGCTGGACGGGTTGATGACGTACTGGGTTCACCGGGCGATGGGCGAGCCGGTGGAGAACACGCTGCACGACCTGCGCTGGGGCGACGCGGACCGCAGCGGCACGACGGAGGAATACGTCTGGGTCTTCGAGATCAGCGGGGCGGCGCCGCCGGCGCATTTCATCGACGGGTGGCGCGGAGCGACCGGCGAGCGACAGCCGCCGATGTATTTCCGCCTCGGGGGTTCGACGCTGAAGGGCGTGAGCCGTCCGGGCGAGATCGTCTGGTCGCGGATCTACATTGAACGCGACCGCCTTCACATGGACCTCGGCCGGGCGAAGGTCGTACGCCTCCCGGACACCGAGACGCAGCGCCGCTGGCAGGCGACCACGCCGCAGTGGCCGATCATGCACGCCGTCCTCCACGGCGTCACCCGCGACCAGATGATGGCGAAGCACAAGGCCAACCACGTGCAGGTGGCCTACGCAACGGACGCCGCCGCCGCGGACCGGGCGCTCTACGCGAAAGCGGCGATGGCCGACGCGCTGGGCATCCGCGTCCACCTCTGCGGTACGCGGGCGGAGGGGAAGGCGTGGTGAGGGGGGGCGAATAAGACGCTGTATCAACACCGAGCCGCGCCCGTCTGTCCTTGACGTTGCCAAGCAAGGTCAAGGGTAAGGAAGCGGGTGTTTTCAGCCTTGTTCGCCCGTTGAAAAAGGGGTGCGCGTCCCGGAGGAACGCGAATTTCACGGAGAAAACCGGCATCACAAGGGCCGATCGTGAGTTCTTCAGCGGGCGGTAATGTGCGGTTCTCCGGCGGCATGTTCATCCTGGCGCATGCGGGCGAAGCCCGCCCTACGATTCTTTAAGTTTCTCATTCCTCATTGCTCATTGCACATTCCTCACTCTTCATTCTTCATTCCGCATTCTTCATTATTCATCATTCATCATTCTTCATTTCGCATTCTTCCCCCTCCCCTGCCGCTGCGACGCGCGTGTCCACGCGAGGCGTGAAAAAGCCCCGCGGCCTCGCCGGGTTGGGCGAGACGCGCGGGGCCGCCTCCGTGCGAGTTTCAGAAGGGGCCGACACGATCTTCCCGGAAGGTTCTCCAGGTCTGCTTCTCGTTGTCAACGTCTCCGGTTGACGTCGTCACGGACTCCGGCCCTTGTCGTCACGACCTTCGGTGCTCGACGTCCAGCCTCCGGTTCACGTTGTTAAGACTCCGGTTCGCGCCGTCACGGCTGAATGCGGCTGTCCTTACCGTCGGTCTTCGGCTTATCCGGCGGCTCCTTGTCCGTCTGCTCCTTGATGTCCAGGACTTTCTTCGTCAGTGCGTCCACGCGGACATCGAGCATGCGGTTCTCCGCGAAGCAGCGCACCGTGTAGATGAGCTTCCGCTGCGCGGAGGGGCTGTCTTCATCCTGCGACGAAGGCGACGGTCCCGACGACGCGCCGGGCTGAAGACCGGGCTTTCCGGGCGCCGGCGCCGGGTGCGTCTCGATGTCGGCGCACGCGTTGTAAGCCGTGCCCTTCACATGTTTCTCCGCCAGCTCGACGGCTGCGGGCAGGTTGAGCTGCCCCTGGGAAATCAGATCCACGACCTGGCGCACCTGCTGCGGATCATCGGGCGGCGTTTCCTTCGCCCGCTGAGCGCTCGCCGGAATCGCCATCAGACACAAAGCCGTGAGGACCGGCGCCGCCGCGATGAAAAGCATTCGCTTTCCGTTCATCATCCAGACTCCCTGGCGGTCCCGCGGGATCGGACCCCGTGTCCGTTCCGGCGGAAACGCGAACTGAAATATCAACCGTCCACTTCCGTCATCCCCGCGCCGGTCGCATCCGCCGCGCGTCTGGCGGATGGCGGCGCCGGTTTGTCGCGTCCTTCGTTGCCGGCGCCCCCGACGGACGCCGTCCGTGAGGGGAAGCGGCGGACGACGGCGTCCAGGGAAGAGAGAAGACGGGACCGTCGTCCGCCACGCCCGGTTTACGATCGGAGCCGCCGTTGATGTGATTCACGGCTCCTGATCCACGCGGGCACGTTTGTCGTGGTTCGCAGGATTGTTCGATCGGGCGCGTGGCGAAGTCAATCAGGGTTTCCCCGACGTCCGCCGCCGCGCGTCAATCGCGCGGGGCGCGCGTCGGGCGCGGAGATCACACGCACGACGCCGGCGCGAGTTCCGCGGCGTCCGACGCGTGCAGCGTCATGCGCACCAGGTCCGGAAGCGACCCGGCCTGCATCTTGCGCATCACCCTGGCCCGATGCGCCTCGACGGTTTTGATGCTGATGCCCAGTTCAAAGGCGATCCGCTTGTTCGGATCTCCCGCGACCACGCGGGCGAGGACTTCGCGCTCCCGCGTCGTCAGCAGCGCGAGTCGATCCTCCGCGTCGTGGTGCAGGTGAAAGGCGCTGCGGCGCGCGGCGTCCAACTCGACCGCCTGCTCGATCGCCCAGCGCAGCGCCGCTCCGCTGACCGGTTGGACCAGCACGTCGAACGCGCCGTCCTTCATCGCCTGCACGGCGGCTGGCACGTCGGCGTGCCGGGAGATGAAGACGATGGGAAACTCATAACCGTCCGCGCGCAGCGAGCGCTGAACCTCCAGACCGACCTCAAACGGCCGGCGCAGATCCAGCAGCACGCACACCGTCTCGCCTCGTGCACTCGACGCGAGGAATGCGCCGGGGGTTTCAAACGCCGCCGGCGGGAAGTCCGTCAAACCCACCAGCGCGCCCAGGGATTCGCGCGCCGACGGCTCTTCGTCCACAATCGCCACAAGATTCCGCTTCTCGAACATTCCTTGGACTCCTTGCTCGGGGCAAGGTCATCGGATCGACGTCTCGCGGCGGGTCGCGCTCAGGGCTGCGGTCCGCTCCGCGCCGCCTCTGCGGTTTCGCTGGAAGGAGAACGCCGTCCGCCCTCGGGAGCGTCGCCGGAAACGAAGGGGATAAACCCGCGGCATTTGCTCCGGAACTGATGTGCAGAGCCTCCCCGGAGTCCCCCACTGCGACCGCGAAACGGGATTCAAGAAAACGTGATTCCCGCCCCCGCCGGGCGCCCGAGGGAATTAAACGTGGGGGTGCTCCCGCGCCGTCGCGCCAGCCCGCCCGTCACAGACGTTGTTCGATCCGATAGATGCCCCCTTGTGCCTGATGGCGAGCCGCCGCGCTTCCACGCTCGAGTGCGGCGCGCCTGCGGGGTCCGCCGGCCGGTCCTTCGGATCGTGGCGCCCGCGCTTCAAACAAGGCTCGGTCATCGTGGACCGTGGTTGGCGGGTCCAACCTTCTCCGACGAATGCTAGGATTCCTGTCGAACCGTCGTCCACCCCCGTTTTCCAAAAAGAGAACGACGGTTTTGCATCCGCACCACTGAGGAGAGGCCTCAAATTAACGTGAGAGACAGCGACCCCGCTGGTGCGTCCGGCGCTCCGGGCTGTCTCGGTGAAGGTTGTCACCCCTGAAGACGCAACGGATGACGTCGACGGGAGAACGTGACGTTCACCCGCACTGCGCCTCGCGGTCGAGATTCGGGCAGCCGAGGAGGGACACTGTGTGCGCGCCGGTCTGCTGCTTCCACTTCACCTTTCCGCGGCCGTCGGCGTCGAGGGTCATCGTCAGGCGATCGCCGTTGTTGTCGATCGTCAGGAGCGTCCCCTCAGGCAGGGACGAGCGGACCTTCGCCTTCAGCACGCCGTTGCGACACACGACCTTGAACGTGTCGATCGCGCCGCAATCGACGCCCGCGCATTCGTCCGGGACGCCGTCGTGGTCGGCGTCCCGGCTGCGACCGGAGGCGATGTCGTCGCCGTCGTGCAGTCCGTTGCCGTTGCAGTCTGGGGCGATGTGGACGAAGTAGACGTCCTGCTCGCCGTTGTAGGTGGCGGCGTAGGCGAGGTTCATGCCCGCCGCGTCGGAGATCGCGCCGATGTAGTCGCCGATCTTGTTCTGCCGCGGCCAGCCGATGCGGCTGTTGAACACCGGCGCGACCCGCACATTGGGCGACCACGTGTCTCCGGCGTCCGTGGAATAAGCGTAGAAGACCTCGGACTGTCCGTCGTCCTGCGTGGTGCGCGTGTCATACCACGCCGCGTCGAGTCGTCCCGACGGCGCGACGGACAAGGCGCCGAACCACTGGTAGGCGTTCGCGCCGGGCGCGTCGTCGTTGACGCGGATCGAAGGCGTCCACGTCGCGCCCTGGTCCGTGCTGCGGGCGAAACGAACGTCGCAGGTGTCCTCGCCTGGAGGATTGACGGAACACAGCAGGTACACGTTGCCGCGAGACGGACCGGTGGAATGATCCGTCGCGATCCACGGCTGTGCGAGCAGCCCGCCGGGGTTCGGTGCGCCGCCGGGGTAAGGGGGGAATGTCCCGCCCAGGTCCACGGTCGCCGTGCGCGTGAACTCAGGCTGCTGATTCGGATCCTGGGCGTTGAAGGAGCGCACGACGTTGAAACCGCGGTCGCACGCGTACACGACGCCGTCCGGGTCCACTACGATCGTGCCCCAGGGGGATGTCCCCAACGGAATGCGCATCGGCGTCATCCACGTCAGACCGCCGTCGGTGGAGCGGGTGAAGTTGTTGGTGTCGGACCAGATCGTGTAAAGGTTGCCGCGCCCGATCCCGTCCGTCCGGTCCACGGTGAACCACTCCTTGTCGCGGAAGGCGGCGACGATCTGCACGTAATCCTCCCACGTGTCGCCGGCGGTGAACGACCGAAAGAGGCGGCACTCGGAGAAGTCGATGCTCATGTAGTAGAAGACGCCGTCTGCGTCCGCCGCGAGCACGGGGTCGCTGCCGAAGAACCCCGGCGCGAGCGACCCCGGAAAGACCCACGTCCGCCCGCGGTCGTGGCTGACGCCGTAACCGGCCTGGCGGAAATCGGAGTCAATTGTGTCGAACTGTCGCCAGCCGATGATGATGTTGTCGGGATTCGTGGGGTCGATGGCGATGCTCGGTTCGTTGGCGGCGTCGTCCACGATGTTGAACCCGTTTTCGTCCACGTTGACCTGCACGCTGGTGAAGCCGCTGACCGTGAGGAACTCCGCGGGCGGCGGGCAGGTCGTGCGCCGCAAGGGCTTCGCGGGCGTCGCAGGCGCGGTGCGGTCCTTCGCGTCTTCGTGCGGCGAGGGCGGGGGAATCAGCGTCGCGGGGGCGTCCCGATCTGCGCTGGCGAGGTACGTCGCGCTCGCCGGAACCGCCGCCGCCCGGACCGGTGTGGCGAATCCGAATACAACAAGAAGTCCGCAGGCGGCGGACCACGACACGCTGCGCTTCCCGCTCATGACGGCTCCTCCTTCACCCCCGTCCCGGAAGGTATTATCCGGTTCAACCGGTGTCGATTCAACACGTTTTTTCGCGTTGATGCGACGCCGTCCGCACGCGGCGCGCTCCGCAGCCGGCATCTGTGCGGGCGGAAGGCCCCCTCAGCCGCGGGCGCGCATCCGAAACGGCGAGCGGGCGGATCGTAGCCGCCGCTGCGGACAGGATTTCGTCAAGCGGGACGGGTCAAGCGGAACGGGTTGAACACACGGACGGTCCACGCCCGCTTCAGACTGCGACAGCGCCAAGGTGTCATCCGGAAGGCGGCTTGGTTCGCGCAGCGCGGCGCAGAACCGCCCGATCGCCTTAAAGATGAATCCCCCGGACCCGCCCACGCGAAACCACGAAGAACCTGGTATCAGCGTTGTTGTAGAATTCGGAGAGCGGTCTAGAATCTCAAATGCGGAGGCGGCCGTGATCACACCGCGCGGCGCCCTGTCGAAGAAGCTGGGGGCGCCGTCTCAGTCTCGCGGACCGGCTGGAAAGCCGATCTCCCGGATCATCAGCGGATTCCTTCAGCAGGCGGTCAGGAGCCGGGACACCGCCAGTTCGAAAAACCCGAAACCGAGACCTGAGATCCGTGCGAGCCGTCATCACATCCTTTCCCACGTTCCTGCGGATCGCCCTTGCGGTCATGTTCCAGTACCGCTGGGAGATGCTGCTGTGGGCGATCTGGGGCGTCGTATATCCGGCGGTGGCGATGGCGATGTGGAGGGCTGCGCTTGTTGGTACGGGCGGTGCGGCGCAGATCGGCGGATTCGGGGAGCGGGAGTTCGCGGGGTACTTTCTGCTGACGATGATCGTCGGGCATCTTTGCACCGCGTGGGACGTGTATGAGATGGGCTACCTCGTGCGTTCCGGCGGCATGTCGCCGAAGCTGCTGCGCCCGATCCTGCCGATCTGGGAGAACCTCGCCGCCAACGTCGCCTTCAAGCTGCTGACCACCGGAATTCTGCTGCCGATCTGGGCGGGAATCGCTATCCTCGTCGCGCCGCGCGTCTCGACGGACGCCGGTGATCTCGCGGCGGGCGCCTTGGCCACCGTGCTGGCGTCCGGGATCAACTTCCTCTGGGGCTACCTGCTTGCGATGACCGCGTTCTGGTTCACCCGGTCCGAAGCCGTGGGTCAGCTCTGGTTCGGCGCGCAGCTCTTCTTCGGCGGGAGGCTCGCCCCGCTGACGATCCTGCCCGAGCCGCTTCAGTGGGCGGCGGCGGCGATGCCGTTCAAGTGGATCGTCTGGTTTCCGGCGGCGGTGTTGCTCGGGAACCTCGATCGCGGGCAGATCCTCGCAGGGCTGGCGTGGCAGACTGCGTGGCTGACCGGCGGGGTTCTGCTCTTCCGCGTCGTCTGGCGGGCGGGACTGCGCCGCTACAGCGCCGTGGGCGCCTGACGGGAGTCCGCCGGAGGATCCGAGGTCCGACGTTCGTTCCGAACCGAGGAGCGCAGCGCTTCTTGCGGCGCCGTGTTTCTCTCCGCGCAAGCCTGCGACCGTGCGGATTATCCGACGGTTGAGGCCTCGCGCGAATCATCCGGCGTCCGGGTCTTCGCGCGGGCTGAAGCCGCGCGGCGCGGCGTCCGGTGGAAACAGGGATCCGCCTCGCGTCGTCCGGCGGTGGTCCTTATGATCGCCGCTCGGACGCAAGGAGCATCAACGGTGTCATATCCTGATCTTCAGTCGTTCCTGACGGACCTCGAGGCCCGCGGGCAGTTGAAGCGCGTGCGCGCCGAGGTGGACCCGGTTCTCGAGATCAGCGCCATCGCGGACCGCGTCAGCAAGTCGCCCGCGGCCGGCGGCGAGACCGCACTACCGCCGCCGACCGATCCGGTGCAAGGCCGCTGCGGCGGACACGGGCTGCTTTTTGAGCGCGTGAAGGGTTCGTGCTTCCCGGTGGCGATCAACGTGTTCGGAAGCTACGAGCGCATGCGCCTGGCGCTGGGCGTGTCGAGTTTCGAGACCCTGGCGGACCGCGTGCAGAAGCTCGTCAAGCCCGAGATGCCCACCACGCTCATCGAGAAGATGAAGAAGCTCCCGGAGCTGGCGAAGATGGCCGGGTTCGGGCCGAAAGTCGTCAAGCGCGGGATCTGCCAGCAGATCGTCAAGGAAGGAGACGCCGCGAATCTTCTCGATCTTCCGCTCATTCAGTGTTGGCCTCACGACGGGCGGGCCGGTTACGGCGGGAAGCCCGAAAGCGCGACCGAGGGAACCGGGCGCTACATCACCTTTGCGGGAATATACACGCGGGACCCCGAAAGCGGGGAGCGCAACGTCGGCATGTACCGCGTTCAGGCCTTCGCTGCGAGGCTGGCGGCGATGCACTGGCACCTGCATCACGACGGGGCGAGGCATTTTCGCAAGTACAGGAAACGCGGCGAGCGCATGCCGCTGGCGATCGTGCTCGGCGGCGAGCCGGTGCTGACCTACGCCGCCACCTGCCCGCTCCCGCCCGATGTCAGCGAACTGCTCTTCGCCGGGTTCCTCAACGACGGCGGCATCGAGCTGGTCCCGTGCAGGACGATCCCGCTGGAAGTGCCCGTCAACGCCGAATTCGTCATCGAGGGCTGGGTCGACCCCGTGCAGACGCTGATCGAAGGCCCCTTCGGCGATCACACCGGCTTTTACTCCCTGGCCGACCGCTACCCCGCGTTTCACGTCACCGCGATCACGCATCGCGAGAACCCGGTGTATCTGACGACGATCGTCGGCAAGCCGCCGATGGAGGATTACTACCTCGGCAAAGCCACCGAGCGTGTGTTCCTGCCGCTGTTGCGCATCCTCATTCCGGATATCGTGGATTACGATCTGCCGATGTTCGGGGCGTTTCACAACTGCGTGTTCGTGAGCATCCGCAAGGAATACCCGATGCAGGCGCGAAAGGTGATTCACAGCATCTGGGGCGCGGGGCAGATGATGTTCTCGAAGATGATCGTCGTGGTGGACGAGCATGTGAACGTGCATGACCCCAACGACGTCCTCTTCCACGTCGGCGCCAACGTCGACTGGCGGCGCGACACGGTCATCGCCGACGGACCCTGCGACGTCCTCGATCATGCGACGCCCTACTACGGAACCGGCGCCAAGATCGGCATCGACGCCACGCGGAAGATCGCCGGGGAAGGCGTCGTTCGGGAGTGGCCGGAGGAACTGACGATGAGCGCCGATATCGAGGCGCTCGTCGCCCGGCGGTGGGGAGAGTACGGCCTTTGAACCCCGCGGACGCCGGCGCGACCCGATTGAAAGGTTTTTTCAAAACTCCCGAGGCTTTGAAAGAAAACGGCCACGGATTTGCAAAGCGATCCGAACGCTTGAACACGCTGTTTCAAAACCCGCGTGAAAGGCCCGAAAAGCACGCTTCCTTACGGGCGCGGATCGGTTTTGAAACCGCATCTAAACTTCTTTCAGAGCGCCTCACTCATGAACCCTGACAGTCCGAATCCGCCTTGGTGATGCCGGTTTTCCCGATGAAGTTCGCGTCCCCAAGCGGCGCGCTGCCCTTTTTCAACGGGTTGCTGAGCGCTTTATGTCCAAGGAAGCCGGTGGAACCAGGAATCTTCCACGGGTCCTTGAATGTCCGTCCCCCGACTGTCGTCCCCGGATATCGAATACACGCGGAATTGACGCTCCTGCCCTCGCAAGCCGACGCGGCGCTCAGCGAGCTTTCGGGCCTGGGAGGCTCCCTGCCGAACACGGCTCCCTGGATGACGCTCCCTGGGTGACGGGTTCACGGATCGATGCGTGAGCCTGGGATGACAACGGGCTTTCGAAGCGGGTTCCGCGCCAGACCGACAAACACATCGTCGTTGCTGAAGACGAACGATCGCTCGCCCGGGAGGAGCGCCACGGACCTGACGCGCCGACCGAGTCCCTGGTCAAGATCGTACAACATCGCCCCGGTCTGCACGTTCCAGATGCGAATGCGCGCGTCCAGCCCGCTGCTGAACAATCTCCGCCCGTCCTGCGAGAAGACGAGCCGGGTGATATCGCCCTGATGACCCGCGAGGGTGCGGACGGGATCGCCCGTTTGCGCGTCGAACAGCTTGATGCTCCCGCCGCTTCCACCGCTGGCCAGCAGCCTCCCATCGGGCGAAAACGTCACGGTGTCTACGAAGAACGCCTCCGGGTGTTCGAAGTTCGCAACCCGCGAGCCGTCGTCCACCTTCCAGATGCGCCCTTCGCCCAGCGCGCCGGCGGCCACCACGGAATCGTCCGGCGAGAAGGCGACTGCGTGGAACCCGACCCCGAAGTCGTCCTCGAAAAAGCGAATATGCTCGCCATCGGAAACGCGCCACAGACCGGATTGATACTCCCCCGCCGATGCGATGTAGGAGCGGTCGTGCGAGACGGCGAGTTCGTAAATGACCGAGACGTGGCCGGTGAGCGTGCGGAGGAGGGCGCCGTCCTGCATCGAGCGGATGTAAATCTCCTGCCCGCCGGCGTTGCGGGTGACAAAGAAAGCGTCGTCCGAGGCGACGGCGAGCGGCGCAATCTCCTCCTGTCCGAACTCGCCGATCGTCAACGTGCGGACGACTTCCCCGGTTTTCGCGTTAAGCATGTGCAGACGCTGCTCGAGAGTGTCCGGCTCGGCGGCGAAGACCCAGCGCCCGTCATGCGAGGCGACGACCGAAGTGACGGGTTGAGTAAACACGCCTAGGCGTGAGACCTCTGCGCCGTCCAAGAGGCGGAAGACGCGCGGGTTATCATCGGTGCCGACCGCGACGTGTTCGCCGTCCGCGAACATCGCCAGGGACGAACCGTAAGCGCCAACGTCAATCGTGCGGATCATCGCCCCATCCGAAACCCGCCAGACGCGCAGCGTCCAGTCGATCCCGGTGGAAACGACGAACTCGCCGTCCGGCGTGAACTCCGCATCCACGGAAGACCAATTGTGTCCGACCAGCGTGTGCAACAGCGCCCCGTCCGACGTGCGCCACAGGCGCACGGTCTTGTCGCCGCTGGTCGTGGCGATGTGCGAACCGTTCGGTGAGAACGTCACCGATCCGACGTATTCCGTGTGACCTGAGAGCGTCCTCAGATGGGCGCCGTCGGACACGCGCCACAGACGCACGCTCTTGTCCTGCGAGCCGGAAGCCAGCAAGGCCCCGTCCGGGGAAAACGCAACCGCGCGGGTCATCCCCGTATGTCCGGTCATCGTCCGCAGCAGCCCGCCGGCAACCGACCAGAGCTTCACCGAGCGGTCACGGCTGGCTGAGGCCACGAGCGAGCCGTTGCGGGAGAACGCCAGCTCCATCACAAGGTCCGAATGTCCGTGAAAGGTCTGCCGAACCTGCCCGTCGACGACGCTCCAGGTTTCAAAGGCGTTATTTGATAAAATGCCGGCGATCAACACGCCGTCCGGCGAAAGCGCCCTCCCGGACGAAACCGGCGCATGCACCCCAGCCAGCGCGCCGTCCTTGAGCCGCCACAGCTTCTCGCCGCCGCGGGAGATCAACATCTCCTCGTCAGGCGTCAGAAACACCGGCGAACACCCGTTATGCCCGCCGGTCATCCAGACGATATCCGGCAACTGACCGGCCGGCGCAGGTTGCGAGACCACGCCAATCCCGAACAGCAAAACGACGATTCCTGCCTGCTTCTTGACTGCTTGTAAAAACATCTCCCATCCTTCGGATAATCGCACGTCTTATTAGGTTCCTCGGCCCGATCGACCACCCTGCCGGGCAAAGTCATCTGCGCCGCGCCACCCGCGCGGACAGGCACTCATGTCCGAAGACGGCCTCTTCATTGCATACGCCGGCGAGGCACACGTCGGCGACTCTGGACCTCCGCCGAGGATTCCGCATCGCCCCCACGCAGTCCATCAACAGACCGGCGCCAACCGTGCATCGTCAGAAGGTTGAGCCGCATCACGGACGTCGGTGCCTCCCGCGCCCCCCAGGCGGCCTGGCGAACTGCGTGGCGCCCGCAGAACCCTCCAGGGGCGGCGCCCGGAGTTTGATGGAGACTCAATTCAAGAATGCTCCGGGGCGGAACGCTCCGGCGGCACGCACTGGCTGCACGCTCTGGTCGCACGTTCGGGGGTTGCACGCTCCAGGGTTGCACGCCCCGAAGTTGCAGACGCCGGTTGCATCATCGGTGGCACGCTCCAGAGATGCACGCTCGAGGGGTTGCACGATCTGCTTGCACGCTCCGGTTGCACCTTTCCGTTGCAGCTTTCGGTTGAACGATCACAGCTCGGAACGAGCGCGCTGACGACGAGACGCGGCGCCGACAGGATACGCCGTTTTACGGGGTTTTTCGGGCACGCCGACCGGGCGCGCATTGCGGATCGTCAGGCGCATCGTAGAATTCCCGCGGCAAGCACGCGCCTGCGGCGCCGGCTTCGCAGCCGATCGCCGACCGGGGGCGCCCGGACCTTCGCGACTGGCTGGGGCTGGCGCGAAAGCAGAGCGCCGAGCGAACCCTCGGGCACGGACGACTCCCGCGGGACGGCTTCATGCGTCTGAACGGTTCAACCACGACGCGGACACGCGAAGCCGTCCCCGTGAATCCCCGGGTCGTGGTCGCCACTGTAGCTCAATTGGCAGAGCAGCGGTTTTGTAAACCGCAGGTTGCGGGTTCGAGTCCCGCCGGTGGCTGTTTGCGTAAGTCCTTGCCGTCACGAGGCTTGTTTTCAGCCCTGAAAGCCAACCGACGTGCCGTTTCGGCCTGAGAACCCCTCCGGGCGTCAATTGGGCGTCATTTTCCATCCGGTTGGCCGTCTGCACCGAGTCCGCAGCCAGTCTGCATCCCGTTGCTTTTCCCAGGGTGGAGAAGACTTCAACAGCCCGCTGCTCCTGTTCCGCGCTCACCGTGGAGTAGAACTCGGCCGTGGTCGAGATGCTGGCGTGTCCCATGAGTTCCTTCACCACATTCATAGGCAGCCCGGAATCCGCGAGGCGTTGAGCGAAGCTCTTCCTGAAGGCGTGCAGCGTGAGGATGCCGCGGAGTTCGATGCCCGCCCACTTCGCGTGTCGCCTGACCGTGACCAGCAGGTTGTTGACGAGGAAGTCGTTGAGCCAGGGCTTGCCCTTCCGCCTGTGCTCGCGCCAACGCTCCTGCACGAGCTTGAAACGCTCCGGCGTCAGGAGAATCAGCGGCGATCTCTTGTCTCGCACGCGAAACCAACCCGCCAGCAATCGCAGCGTGTGCCGCGGCAGCGGGATCTCCCGGTCTTCGTGATCTTTGACGTGAAAGGGCGGCAGATCATCGCCGGCCGCGCGGCTCGTGATCAATAAGCGCCTGCGTTCCAGGTCGATGCTGTCCGCGGTGAGATTGAAGAGTTCGCCGAACCGTGCCCCCGAAGTGTAGGCCAAGGCGTAGAGGACTTTCCAGCGAAGATCCGGCGCCGCGCGGAGGAGCGCCCGGTATTCTCCAGGTTGAAGATAATGCCACTTTTTCGAGGCATGCTTGCCCACCCGCAACAGTTTCTCGCCGTCGAACGGATTGCGCGCCAGAAAGTCCCACGCCTCCGCGTACTTGAACAGCGTGCGGCTGTCGCGCAGGAGACGATTGCGGGTGTAACGGCTGAGCTCCTTGCCCTGGCGCTTCCCGCGCAGGACGCGCTGACTCGTCCAGAACGCCGAGGCCCTGTCCGCGGTGATGCGATCGAGCGGAGTCTCGGCGCCGAAGAACCCCACGAGGCGTTCACACAGATCCTCGATGTGCAAGCGCGTCTTCTCCCGCCACTCGCTGCGACGGCGCTCCAGATATTTCCTGCAGAACGCGCCGAGGGAGACCGGTGGGGGTTTCGCGCGTGTCGCGCCGCGGTCGAACTTCGCCTGCAAGGACGCTTGGAATTCCTCGGCTTCACGCTTCAGCCGAAAGGCCTTGCAGTACCTTCTGGCCTTGCCGTTCTCGTCGGATTCTCCGTAGTAACGGACGAGCCACGGCTTCTGTTTCTTGCGCCTGTCGTGGACCAAACTGACCTTGTCCTTCATGGCTTCTCCTTGATGCGTCGCCGACCTGACGCCGGGATGCTAGCGCCGATTCGCGTCCTGCCAAGGCGTGTTTTTCAGCGATTTCGCGTCTTGGTGAGGCGTTCAAGGAGGCGGTCCAGTTCGATGCGCCGATAGCGCAGACAGCGACCGACCCGCGTCGCTTTCAGGAGGCCTTTCTCGCGGTAGAACCGCAAACTCTGGCGCGGATCCCTGACGCCCGTGCTGTCGAGGCGCAGATACATCACGGCCTCGTCCTCGGTGAGGAGCTCCGGGCACGGCCCGTAGCCGCCGTTGCCGTCGGGAAGCACAGGATGACCGTTGGCGGTTTCAGTCATCTCAACGCTTCCCTCCGGACCCATGTTCCTTCAACAATGCCTGCATCACGGCACGACGACGGTCAACGCCATGCGAATCTCGCCCAATGCGAGCAAAACGAGCATCGCGATCAGCGCCTTGCTCGCGCCGTGGAAAGACGCGACGCCGACGCGCTTTCCGAGCGTCTCGTAGAGCCCGTCAACTACCGGCGCGCCCGCGCCGTCAAGCGCCTTAAGCCATGCGATCGGCCAGCGCGTGACCAGCAGGCGCACGATGAAGAAGAACGCCACGACGTCGATCGCGACGACGATCAAGTGAAGAAC
The DNA here is from genome assembly GCA_013360585.1 of Phycisphaerae bacterium. Lineage (GTDB taxonomy): Bacteria > Planctomycetota > Phycisphaerae > UBA1845 > UBA1845 > JABWBH01. The sequence goes on from JABWBH010000006.1 coordinate 98,786, forward strand.
GCCCACGAACAGATTCACCATGATGTCCATGCGTTCCTTTCAGGGCGGCGGTCTGCGCCTCGCGGCGCGGCGCATGCCGGCGACCACGGCCATCGCCAGCAGCATCAGTTCCAGCTTCAGAATCGGCCGTTCCGCGGGCGAGAACGTCCGCTCGTAGAGCTTCATCAGGTTTTCTCCGTGAATCGACAGCACGACGACGAACTGATGCGCCGCCCAGATGCCGAGCACGGCGATGAACAGTGAGAGGATGTTGTCCCAACGCATCGTTTCACCCTTTGAAATCAGAGCGTCAGACTCTTCGCCAAGGTGCGGTAATGCTCAAAGAGCTCGCGCGCATCGGCGATGAACCGATACCGATCGGGCGACGTGGCGAGGCGCCGCAGCAGGTTCTCGTCGACTTCGTCCTTTGCGCCGATGCCCACGCAATCGATCTGCACGCCTGCGGCTTTCAACCTGTCCGCGATCGGCTCCGGCTTGGGGTTGGCGTTGTGCCCACCGTCCGAAAGCAGAATGAGCCGCTTGACGTGTCCGGACGGCAGCGCGACACGAAGGGGCTCGCCCAGGAGCCGAGTCATCCATCCGGATGGAGCGCCCAGGACAAGCCCTTCCGCGGCGCGCAATCCCGCTCCGATGCTTGTGTTCCCGCAGGCCGCGATACTGTCGATGGCGTTTTGAATCCGACGCGCCGAATCCTTAAGATCTTCGAGCGGGCATTCGACGCGGGCATTCCCGCGGAAACTCACGACCGCGATTCGATCGTGTGCGGATTGCGCCACTCGATGCGCCAGATACGCGCTCGCTCCGCGCTTGGCCGCCTCCAACCGCGAGGGAGGGTAGTCGTCGCTTTCCATCGACGAGGAGGCGTCAATCACCAGGACAGTGACGAATGCTGCCTGCGACGGCGCCGGCGGCGTTTCGCACATTCCACGAGGCCGTGGCGCTGCGGGTTTGTGCGTCTTCGTAAGGGACTTGATGAGGTTTCGCATGGCCGTTGCTCCTGTACAGAATCAATTCCGGTGAACGCCCACGAGGCCCTTGGAGTAGTCGATCCGCATCTGCGTGCTCTTGCCGGAGAGGGTGTCTTTCCCGAAGGCGGAGCAGATGCCGTTCTTGTCGAAGTCCAGCGTGACCTCGATGCGCGGAGGCATCGTCGGCTCGGCCGGCAGATCGGAAAGCTCCATCTGCCCCAGCCGCAGGCACTGGTCCGCCGGGTCGCCTTCATTGCCCTGCAGAAGAACGATTTCCGCGTGCGTCTGCTGCGGTTCCTTGAGTTTGAAGGTCTTTGTCAGGCGCGAGGGGACGCGGGAATGACGGGGCACGATGACCGCGTTGGAGAAGCCGAGATGGACGTCATCGACCATGCAGCCGATCGCATAGGCCGTGACGTCGGTTAGGTGCAGCTTCGGCGCGGGAATGGCGCGGCCATCAAGGACGAAGCCGCCCGCTTCAATGGCTCCTTGAATCGCCGCCCCGAACGCCACCGCGCGAATCGGATCAATGTCCTGACTGACGCGCTGTCCCGAGGCCTTTTCCATCGCTTCCTTGACGCCCACCGCCCTGCTGCCCCCGCCGACGAAGAGGAGCTTGTCGATCCGCGACCAGGACAAACCGACGAGTTGAAGCAGGTCGTTGCAGGCCGATGCCGCCTGTTCCACCAGGGAAGCGGTGAGCCGAAGGAACGTATCGCGGGTGACCTCGATCGAGGCGTACTTGCCGCGAGCGCCTAACGTGACCGTGGTCTTCTCGCGCGTGGCCAGCGTCACCTTGGCCTGCTCGGTGCGTTCGCGGGCATCCTCGAAGAACGCGAGATCCTGGCTCCGGTCGGGCGCGAAACCGGCCTTCCCCTCGAACTCGTGTAAGAGGCGCTCCATGAGGATCTGGTCGAAGTTGCGTCCGCCGACGTTCGGCAACCCCGAGGTTCCGAGCACGTCGAGTTTGGCGCCTTGAATGCGCGCCACCGTGGCGTCGAAGGTTCCGCCGCCCAGGTCGAACACGAAAAACGTCTGATCCGAACGTTGAAGCCCGTAAGCCATCGCCGCCGCGCTGGGCTCGGGCACCAGACGCCTGACCTCCAGACCGGCGAGTTTCGCGGCATCCAGGAGCGCTTGTCGTTGGTGGTCCTGAAAGTTCGCCGGGCAGGTTAGGACGACGGCGTGGATCGATTCGCCCAAGGCGCTTTCGGCGTCGCACTTGAGCTTGGCCAGGACGAGGGACGACAAGGTCGTCGCCGTGTGCTTCTTTCCGGATTTCGTCGTGTACAAGACCTCGTCGGCGCCCAGCTTGAGCTTGAAATCCATCCGCGTGTGTTCCGGCTGGCTTAGCGCCAGGCGATAGGCTTCGATGCCGACGATGGGCGTCTCGCCGTTCTCGAAGGCGACCACCGTGGGAGTGATCTCGTCGCCTTCCACGTTGCGGATGGACTTCGCCCGCCCGAACTCATCCATCACGGCCATCTTGCTCTGCGTCGTTCCGAAATCGATGCCCATCACGATCATGTGCGGCTCTCCACCAAAGACCTTGAGACTGACGAGAACTCCACCTTCTCGCGCCGAACGACGCTGCTGCCCCTTCGAAACCCGCAGCGCAGCGGGCGCATGATGAACGATTCATTCCTGGGGGGTTGTCCGACGGCCTCCTGGGTCCGGGGGTTGAAGGCGCCGCCTGATTCATGGAACGGGGCGAGGCCGTGTTCCTCGAGCACCGACAGCACCTTGCCGTCGAGGGCCTCCAGCAACTCGCCGCCGAAGACACGCTCCTGAAGCGCCTGATGTATCGTGTCGTGAAGGTGCATGAGGTGCCGACACAGCGGCAGGACGACGGAGTTGTCGACCTGCTCGGCCTGCGCCGCTTCCAGCCGTTGAAGCAGACCTCGATACAGATCAGGCGCGGGCCAGTTCCTCACGGCCGAGAGCGCTTCCTCGATGCCGGGAACCAGGTCTCGATGATTCGTGGCTGCCGTTGAGAGCTTTTCGAGTTCAAGCTGAATGGCCGCAATAGCGTCCGAGGCGGGGGTCACGGCCTGCGCTGCATCCGGTGACGCCATGGCCTCGGCCAACCTTGGAGGCTCGGGGAAAAGCGAATCGTGTTCCGAAGCCGTGTGTCCGTAGACGAGAACCAGCGTCGGCATGTCCGTGCGCTTGCGGATCCACGCGCAGAGGCGGTCGATGACCTGCCCCCGGTGATCGCCCGGGGTGAACAGTTTCCCCGCCACAGGGTCCGGCAGGAGACCCGCCTGGCCGGGAATGAGGACGGCGTGGAGTCGCTTGGGCGTTAGCTCAAAGATGCGAAGGGTTCGCGTGTCGGGGTACGAGTCCTGCCGTTTCGCGCATTGACGGGTCGCGCCGTTGACGTCGAGGACGTGAACTTCCACGGGGGTCGACGCCACGATCACAGCCGCATCCGCGGCAAACAGCCCCGCGGCACAGGAAGCCTGCGCCACGCCGTCGACGCCGGTGAAGGTGCGAAGCGCCTGTTGCACCAGCCCTTGACCGGTTGCACTCCCCTGAACAAGCGCCGAGGCATTGACGAAGGCGTGGAGCAGTCCGTCGTAAGCCTGCAAACCATCGGGGGTTCGCTCCCGGCTCAGACGCGGCGAGGCCACGACGCACCGCAAGGCGCGCGACGGATCGAACAGCGGAACGTGCTTGAAATAGCGACACCAATCCTCACGCGTTTTTCCAACCCGTGTGACGGAAAGCATCGAAAAACCTCCATTCGGGTTGATGTCGGGGGCGTTTACCTCTCCCTCTCCCCTTGACTTCAATCGCCCCAGCGCCCCAGCGCCCCAACCCACTACCCTCACCTTTCGTCCATAACCAACTGCCTCCCGGCCGCCCGACAGCCTCCCGCAACGGGAGGGCGGCATGCCTCTACCACGCTATCCATCGCGGCGAAGCCGCCAATTTCCCGGGCGCCAGCCCACTTCACGTTCCTACAACCTCATCTTCCAGTGCTCACACACGCACACCGCTCCACTTCCGCACTTTTCACCTAACTCCTTGACTCACCCTCATTCACGGTCGCAATTCAACAAATCCCCCAGACAACGCAGTGTGAGCTTCTGCTCTTGCTCATCTGAAAGACCGCCTTTGAGCAACGCATTCACCTTTTTCAGAAAGACCTTGTCTTTCGTGATCAACACGACCGATGCAACGCCACCGGCTTGCACGAGCTCGTGGAGTTTCTCCGCCTCATACCGAGGATTGCTCAAACCGATCTGGTATGCTTCCAGTCTCCCGTCAGGAAACTGCCACAAGACATCGACGAACACGGCGTTGACTTGAGCCTCGAAATGCACCTTGCAGTTCTGTTTTTTCCCGTCATGCTCCAGCGCCAGAGCCGCCAGATTGTGCAGAAAGCCACCCTTGGTCGGCTTTGGCGAACGCGAAAAGCCTCTCTGTTCTAGTTCCAACCAGCCCTGCTCCGTCACTTCGATGAAATACATGTGACCGCCGCGCTTGCCGCTCGACACTCGGTGAGGCACAACCAGACCCAGCGCGTGCAAGGCTGAAAGAACCGACTTGCCTTGCGTTCGATCGAGGGACGATTCGCGGTAAAGCGACGTTAGACTCAGAAGCGCATGAAACGCCGCCGCATGGAGAAAGCGCAGCATCTGCGGCGTCAGGTTGTCCTGCGGCTTCGGGTCAGAGGACTTGTCCGTCTCCTCGATAATCACGACCTTGCTCATGAACGCCCGCGCCCTCGCCTGTAATTCCACATCGTCGATCTGCGAAGCAACGAGCGGATAGCTGCCCTTGACCGCAGCAGGCCACGTCGAAGGTGCATAGACGACCGCTTCACCGCGTTGCAGAACTCGAAGACTGTTCGCCTGTTCCGGAGTCAGGCCCATCGCCGTCGAAAGCGAACGCAGATCATCGCCTTGCGCTCCGCAGATAATCATGGTTTCCGTGTTGTGCCTAATCCTCGTCGATGTGGTGCTCCACGAATGTGTCGCACACAGAACTCCCAAGCCCAGTCCACGGCCCATGAACATCGACTCGGCCAGAGGCGAAACTCCGCCCGGCGCTTCACGATCCCGCGCCTCCTCGAGAGCGATCGTCGCGTCATCGAGAACGAGGACGATTTGCGGCTCGTAGGAACGAGAATGCAGCCGCCAGGTGTAGAGCCAGCGCAGGAAGTACGAGACCATGAACGAGTAGTGCTGGACCGGCAGGCTGTCGCATTCGATCACGACGCCGCCGTTCGGCTGGGAGAAGAGAATCTCGAGTAGGTTGGTTTGCGCGAACTTCAGACCCGGAACGCTGTGCAGCAGGTCAACGAGGACGGCGCGGGCAGCTTCCTTGTAGCCCTGTTCTCGGAATCCTCGGCCAGCTTCAAAGGCGTTGACCTCTGCCAGCCAGTGTTTCAACGTCGCGTTGCCGCCGTGCTTGCGATAGACACGAAGCAAGGTCTCCAGGAGAAGACGCTGCGAGGCGTAGAGCGAATAGGAGCGTGCCACGAGGGATACGACTTCGGAGACCCAAACATCAACGGCAATTCCGGGAGGAGGCTGTAAAAGCGCCAGGCTGAGTTGCAGCCAATGCAAGACAGTCCAGAACGCGCCTAACTGGGGAACGCCAGCGAGCTTGCGAAGTTCCCGCTTCCGGTCAATGACAATGACGCGAGCTCTTGGCGCCAGCTGGGCAAGCAACAAGATGACGAGAGAGGTCTTCCCGCTTCCCGTGGGGCCAACGACCGCAAGGTTGCGGCCCAAAGCGTCGATGCGCATCGGCAGGACGTGAGAAGGGAGCTTCACCACGACAAGATCGCCAGACAGATGAGCGCCAAGCGGAGGATAGTTGGCGTAGAATGCGTCAGAAGAGGACGCAGCGCTGTAGAGGCGTTCCTCGACGCCATTCCGGAACGACTCCTGGAGATACGGATCGCCGGGATTAAGGAGCAGATGGCTGGCGGTGCGCAGCATCCACGGCCTGTCCGCCAGACGCAGCTGCGGATCCTGCATGAGGTCGAGGACGTCGAGCGCTCGCGTGCTCGATGCCTGCTGAGGTTGGCGATGAGGATTACGCGGCATCATCGCCCAGCTCGAAAAAGAAGCCGAGGATCGAACGCCAGAAACGCCGGCGATGGGCCTTCTTCGCACACGCCCCACAGAGGCGCTGTTCGCCCACCGGTTTCCCGCAGGAAAGGCAGAGTTGGCGACCGCACGGAGGACACAGAAACACATGTTTCTTGCAACTGAGTCGCCGGCATTCTACGCAGGGAACGATGTCGGCGACTGAGTTGACCAGACAGGAGCAGTCCGCCGCCAGATAGGTATGGAAGTCCTGCGTGTGGAAGCGCCCCTCCGAGACTTCGAGCGTGTGCGTCAGGCGTTGCGTTTCCACGCGCCTGGCGTTCGGAAGCGTCGCGCACTCCCCTTGGACAATCACCCGCTCGCTGCCCGAAAACGGCGGAAAGGCGGGCGGCGTTGATGGCGGCAGCGGGTTCGGGTTCATGAGCTGCTCCATTGCGATGGACGAGCATCAAAGGAACGGACCGTTAGGACGGCGCTGAATTCCCGCCCTGGGCCTTACGAAGCTCCGCGTCGGCGATACCCAACAGTCGGGCAACGGTTACTTTGACACCTTTCCCGCTCTGCCAGCGGCGTACAATCTCGAGCGCCTCGCCGCTAAGGCTCGTCGTCACGCTCCTGTCTTCGTGTCTTGACGCCTCGATCTCCCTGAGAAATTCTGCTGCTGAATCGATCATAAGTAATGCTCCAATAGTAGTGCGAAATACCAACGATGACGTATCGCAATCCCCACGGACGCCTTGAGAACTCCGCCCATCCATGCCTTGACCGCACTCACGGTCTGTTGCGTTCTCCCCGAGCTTCGTTGTTCGCCCTCCTCCTTATAGACACCCTTGACGCACTTTGGCGCTGGTGCCTTCTGCTGATATCTTGCCTCGCGTTAGTGATGCCTGATGATGCCGTCGCTAAGTCGGTGTCGCTTGCTGGCGCTTGCTGATCGTTGCCCTTCGTGGGTGGCACAGCATCCGGCGCAACATTGATAAACGCGGCCCCTTTGAAATGGTGATGACAGGCATCACCGTATGGGACGAAAGAAACGTTGTTGCGTTGAACGAAGGCTATTTGCCGAGCATGAGTCAGCTACGCGAGGCACGTCCGAAACGCCCCAGCTACTTGTACGCGAACATGTCCTGGCACTTCGACACGCGCGAGCAGGCTCTCGCATGGACCCTGTCCGCCATCGCCCGGCGCGGGATCGACCACATACACCGAGGCGAAGCGGCAGGCCGGGTCGACGTGGACACCTGGGTGCTTGGCGTCCCTTCGCGGCCCGACGCGGTGTTTTCCGGCTGGTTCGAGGGGAAAGGCGAAGATTACTGCGTTGTCCTTCAACGTCAGGCCATCCGAGAAAGTGGGCAGGCGCTTCATTGCTGTATCGGATACGTGCCAGGCATCCCAGCGCGGAAGCAAAGCACGATTCCGCGGGAGATGCGCGATGCGGTGAAGGCGCGGCTGAACACTCTCGTTCATGCCTACGGGCAAGGCTTCCCGAGCGTTATTGAACTCCTGCAGGAGATGGGGCATCCGTTCGTTTATAGTTCAGGTCGATCTCTACACCAAGAAGTAGATCAGAGAGCCCAGTAGATCGACGTATCCAGCAGAAAGACCATCCGCCCCTCGGGATGCAGATCTGGCGATGATGGCTGCGGGGCAGCATCCGGTTGATCAAGCCGTCAGGTAGATACCGTCCGAGTCGTTTCTTGTAGTGCAGGAAGCGATTATCCGCGCCTCGTCGCGCCTTGCCTTGAAAGGGCAGTCTGAAGAAGCGTCCGATGAGGCTCAGGTTGATCATCTCTCCGACGTTATCCTGGATGAACCACAACAACGCCCGAGGCAGCGGCGGAATCTCGAGAATTGGCAGGGTCGTCACGTCACGACCTAGCCGATTGCGCAGCGGCGCCTGGAACGAACGCAGCTCGTGGAGCAGTTCATCGCACGTGTAGGCGCATGCCTTCTCTTCGGACAGCCGCAACGCCTCGCGGTAGGGCATCGCCAGGCCGCGACTGTGCTCGCCCGTCGTCGTCAGAACGTTCACGATGATTGGCTCGGACATGCTGTTCCTCCCCTTCTTCAATCGCCATCATCGCGAGTTTTTGAGTAACCCTTTAGCAATGGTTGCGTTGCTGTGTCTGTGGAAACAGCTCCATCAGCGTCGGTCGTCACGATTCGGAACCGCAGGTGCCGTGTCGATAACGCCTCCAAATCACGTCCACCCCACATACGCGCTTTTCGCTCGTCGCGAACTACAACGAGCAAGTCTCGGCTGATTATGTCTTCCGGGTTCGGACAAGGGTCGGACTGGCCATGCAAGGCACCGGCGACGACGTGCCTGGCCATCAATCTCCGCTCGCCGACAACGATCGACACTGAGGCAACCAGGCCAAGGGCATGCAGATCCAGCAATTCTCTTACAGCGCGGCATGGAATCAGAAGTTCATGCGCGGACAACACGCTCGCGAGCTCTGCCTGGACCGCAGGGCGAGTCGATGTGCTGTGAAGGTGCGGTTCTGACAGAAGCATTGGACTCGACCCTCCATCCGATTGGTACAATTGCGGGCGCACGACTACTTTACCATTTGGCTTGCGATGACGTGCTTTTCGCCAAGGCTTTGAGTACGCGTTCCCTGACGCTCTCGTTCGCAAAGCGCCGAACGAGGGCGACGGTCTTGGTCTTCCCGAATTCGCGAGCCAGCTGCGCCACGGCATTAGGAATCGCTTCCAGCAAGGTTCTCTCCTTAGGGTTTTCCAGCCGACAGGGCCCAAGTGCAGAGCTCAGCGCTCCTTTAGAGGTTCCCACAGGCGCGTTCTTGATTCGAAGCATCGCTGCTTGAAGCTCGTCAAGCATAACCTTCACGATAGGAAGGCCGTGGTCCTTCAACTTCTCCAAGACCCAGGGTTGATTCTGTCGACTCGAAAGGCATCGAATCAGCTCCCGCTGCTCACGGTCGTCTGCCCTCATCTCGCCGGCGGCGCCTGGAAAATCTCAACCAGCATGCTCGCCGGAACGCTGAAACGCCGCCCGTCGTGAAACTCCGCGATGAACCTCGAACGCTTGGCCTCAATGAAGATCACCTCTTCAACAGTATCGCCATCCTTGATTTTGATCCGCGTCCCAGGTGGGAGGGCGCGAAGTCGCGCGATCGATTCTTTTTCCTGCTTCACATCCTGCCGCCGTTGCTCCGACGCGCGGGCCTTGATGCTCAGGAGGGCACGCTTGAAAGTGCCTTGCTCACGCTTCGAGACCGTGCCGGATACGGCCTTCATCGTCATATCCCAGGCATGACGCACGGGAATGCCCATACTGCGGGAAACTGCTTTCCATGCCATGAACCGCTTCCTGATCGCTTCCAGCTTCTCGTCAACCGTTCGCTTCGGATCCATCAAAACCTCGGCACACTCCCTGTCAGCTATCACTTCCATCATTGCTTCGTCCCTCCTTCCATTGATATCAGGCTTACGTCCGCGGCTTCGCCTCGCCGGTCGTGTTTCCGTCGTCTCCATTCTTTTGAGGATCCCCGGACTCTCCACGCGCCGGTCTGTGCCTAGCGCCCTCGTCGACTTGTCCATTCTCATCAGCGATTGATGCTCTCCCGTTTCCCCCCACGAATGCCGGATACTGAGCAGCATGGAACGTCACGATCCGACGACTTCCGACGCGTGCTGTTACCACACCCCAGGAGTCCGAGAGAATCTTCATGACTTGTATCCCTCCAGTACCTGAATTCAGGCTTTCACGATTCGAAAATGCAGCCGATCCGTGGACAGGCCCTCAAGCTCATCGCCACCGCGTTCCAACGCTCCCTCAAGGTCGCGCACCACGATGACCACATCAACGCCGCCGTTGTTGTCCACGGTGAGGGAACTGTCCGCATGCACATGACGGCGAACGTCACGAAGGACATGTTCATGCACGTCAACGATACGAACCTCGATATTCACCTGGCACCTGTTGGAGATGAGCACGATCGCCTTCACGAATTCGAGTTCGATCAAGTCGATTACCAGCGGCAAAGCTTCACAGGAAATTCTCTGCGGCTGGTGGGCCAGCGCCGATGCTTCGACCTGCTCCAGGAGGCAGGCGAGCCTTAAGGGCCAGTCCCTCGGCCAACCGCGCGTCACTGCTAGAACGCCCCTGTAAGATCTGCCGGGTTCCTCGCTCTGTTCACGAATCATGTCCTGCTCTCCGCTGTGCGTGCGTGAGGCAACGTACATTTCGCATCTTATTTTAGGCCGATATCCAGCAGACAGAGAACCTCGCGCAAAATATGAAGCGCATCAGAAACGCATCCAAAATGCTCCGAAAGTGAAGATAAAATGTATCTTATTCAATCTCTATTTTGCATTACAATAATGTTCTTCAATCTCAAAGCACACACAATACAATGGTATGGCTAGCAGTGGAGAACAAGAGTCATTTACTGAGGCTCACAGAGGGCACTGTCCCCAGATGCATACAACTGCTCGAGCGTTACAGTAGACTGCGCCCGGTGTTCTACGAATCGACGCGTGCTCAATATAAATCCAGAGATTCGCTCCTGGCCTTCATACTTTCAGCAGCATCACGTCGCTCGGCATTACTTGATGGTTGGGAGATTGGTGAACTAGATTTGCATACGTGGGTGTTTGGGCCTGGCAAGAAAGATCAATGTTATTGGTCAGATTGGTTTTTTCACGACAGCCGCGATAACAACTACCGCATCATTGTGCATCGCGAACCTGCCTATTATCGTGGAGCCCGAGCCTATGCGCATTTTGCTGGGCATGGCCATGAGTACCTGAGGCCACTGCGCATCTTGCATCGACGAGCGACAAGCAAGGAATTGAAACTCAAGGCTGAGGCTTCTCTAAGGGAAATGCTGAGAGCGTATTCGTCAGGCGAAAAGGCCCGACTACAATTCGCGGAAAACTCGGGTCATTCATATTGCTTCTCTGACGGAAGATATTAGTCGGTGGCGTCTAACTCCTTTTCCGGAACAAGGAGCAGGCTTCTTTCGTATTGTTTCTCACGCCTTATCCAACAATAAGTGACGCCTTTCTCAATGCGCTGGATGCTTCCACCCCTGGGGACGAGACGATCTGCTGAAGAGGGATCAAAGTACCCGAACCAAGACTTGACCCTAGATATGTGCGCCCTTATCAATGAGTCGTCGCCCTGCCAGTCCTTAGGCATTCGTCGTCGAAACTCCTTGATATTGAACGTCTTCCCATAATAGCGGAAGAACAACCAGATTATGAGACGAAAGATGTTGCCTTTCTTTGCAATGTGAACCGGAGCATCAGAACAGGGGCGTAAAAACCACAAGTTCTCCCCGACTTCACAGATCACGGCCTTAGAGCTAACGGCTAACCTGCGAATCTTGGCAAGGCTAAGTCGCTCTCCCTGGATGTGGTTGGCGCCGTCGTAGGCGTCGACCCAGGCGCTCTTGAATCCTTGGATGTGTGACCCGATCGATTCCCTTCGTCGAGTATCCACATCCACCGTGATCCGTGCATCCACGGCGGCACGTGATGGTTGGACCACATGGCCACCCTGCGCTTCAGGTAACGAAACGGCCGACAAGGAGGCTAGGGCGTGTTTTAGGCGCCCGTACCTGCACTCTTCGGAAATCATGCACGCGGCCGCGAGATCATCTTTGGGACCTCGCGGGTTTCCTGCTGAGTCCTGGTCCCAAGGGTATGGCCTCACGCCGCAAAACAGACGAACACGATGGAGATGGATATCCGCGAGGAATAGAGGCATGGCAGCTCGCTCCGCAAGCAGCCACGCTTCATCCAAGTCCAACCGGGAGCCCTCCATGTCGCCTGCAGCAGCTCGCGTCGACGCCCTTCCTAGGTGTCCGCAGGGCAGGTAATCGCTGCGCCCAGCGTCGCTCAATCCGTCCACTGCTTCTTCGAGGCAACCGAGTGATAACGAGTGATCCGTGCTCTTAGACTTACTTGCTCCCACGAGTTGAGCAAGACCCTTGCAGAGCTTGAACAAAGCAATCTCAGTCTTTGCTCCCCTCTTCAAGGCGCAGGCAAGCAACGCGGGACACCGGCGAAGCACTTCATCATGCTGCCCAACGTCCAACAAGAATTCACAGTACCGGAACGCTTGGAAGCTGTACAACACTTTCCGTGCAGGATTCAATCCAGCTTGCAGTCCTTCCGCCTCTCGGAACAGCCTCGCTGCTCTTGACCTGTCTCCAAGATAGTTGCACGTCCTTGCGAGGATTGTTCGACTTGCAACGCGCATACGTGCATCATTGCTCCTGTCCGCGTGTTCTATGGTTTCAATGGCGAATCGCTCTGCCTCATCAAGCCGGCCACGCAATAAGGCGATCTCGCTAAGCGCTGACGCGTTCTTTGATGCTTTTTCCCATTCCTGTTGTTCGCGCCTGGATGAGAGGGCTGCCTTCGTCGCCTCGAATGCCTCGGAAAGGCGGCTTGCAGCACGAAGCGCTGCGCCCGCGAGGTTTAGGGCAAGCGCCTTGGAGTCATCAGGAAGCTCATCCACCGGCTGAGACCATCTACAGTGGAAGAATCGTTTCAGCAAGGCCAACTCGGAATCAAAAGCACCCAGCTTCGTTATCGGAAGATAATCCGGTTCGCGGACGATCCGCTTCTTATAGAGTTCAAACGCATCAGCGTGCAACGATGCATCACAGGCATGACATGCAGCCTCATACAGTGGCTGCAGATCCCTCAACGTCGGTTGTTCTTTGTGCTGTGTACTGTCTCTGAGATGCTCATAGAGGCGCTTGTGGGCTTGACGCCAACCATCAGGATTCTGCTTCGCAATTTCGCTTGCGAAGTACTCTCGGATCAACGGATGGGCGTCCAATGCAGCGTCTCTGCATCCTGTTGGTGATGGACGATCTTGGGCGAGAAGTAGCCGGCTTTCGATGAGCGACGTGACGGCGAGATTCCAGTCTGCTTCTGAGATGCCGACGAGCTTGTCCGTTACACCTGGAATTTCAGGTTGTCTTAGAAGAGCTGCAATGCACCCAGAGTCAACAGGCCGATCGAAGAGGCCGACCAACCTGAGGACGCTTAGCTGCCGTTCTCCCTGGATGCCTGCACCGGAAAGCCATTTGACATGCGTCGCAATCGTCCGAAATGTATGCCCGCCTCTTATCTTGCTATCAGCCTCCTCGAATCCAAAGTCCTTTCGCCTTCGGACATCTCCATGATGTGCGCGAGCCAAATACGTGCCAATCAGCGCCAACGAAAGCGCATGACCCATGACCTCTTTGACCAGGGCTCCAAGTTCCCGCTCGCTCCCCTGCACGCCGAGCTGCCTTAGGAGGTCTATCCCCGCGCTCCTCGAAAGATTGTCGAGTACCCACTCACGAACCGTGCGCCCATGGAAGTGGACAATATCCGCCACGCGCTCTCGCGTCGTGACCACGCACAGACCGTTGTTATCTTGTGCCAAACGGCGGAGCAGTGCAGCCAGGGAGGGTGCTCGTACAAGACCGGCGCTGGGCTCTCCTGACGGGTGTTGAATTACCTCCAAGCCGTCCAGCACTAACAGCGTTCTGTCCTCAGCGATGAGCTCGGCCAACCGACGACCTTTCTGCTCCGGTAGGGTGGCACTTCTTGCCAGAGCGCTGTCGCCGAAATGAACCAATGCTTGTTCCGTGAATTCCTCAGCCAGCGCAGCGGGCTCCGCCGTTCCTCGATTGTAGAATGACCAATCGAAATAACTGGCGCTATCGTAATTGCGCCTGGCGAGGTCGGCTTGCCAATGCGCCACTAGCGAGGTTTTCCCAACACCAGGCCAGGCAACAAGGGTGAGAACATTGACAGCATGGTTGCTCCATGCCTCGTTGAGGCGGTCGAGATCAGCCTCGCGACCGATCAACGCTTCCGCGACGCGGGGAAGGCGAGAAAAGGCTATCCGCTTGCGGCGCTTCACGGCGGTAAGGATTCCTCTGGCCTCGGTTTGGCCTCGTGCGCTGACCATGGAGCGCTTTCTCCCCCCGGCTCGGCGGTCGTTCGAAAGCACGGCACAGGCCGTTTCTTAGACTCTGCGCTCGGACCCCTGCACCGTCAAGTACTTTCAGGCGTAAGCCGCCGCCCGTTTCCGAGCGGCAGCCGTTCCTTAAGCAGCCTGCGCGGCCTGCGCCTCCAGAAGCTCATCGATCTTCTTCGACGCCTGCTCGCGCGTCATGTTCTTTCGCGCCCTGCCGCCCAGGTCGCGGATGTACGCCAACTGCCTTTCCGAGGCTCGCTCGCTGCCGTGATCGACCACGTCGGCGGTCACGAAACCGTTGACCTTGCGGTCCTCGCGCATCTGCGCCACACGGACATCCTTCGCCACTTCCTGCAAGATCCGAGCCGCGACGTTCAAGTCGCCGACTTGCTTCGCGATCTCGTTGAGCAACTGGACGTAATGCCCGATGCGTTCCATTTCCATTGTTGATTGTTCCATCTTGCTTTCACCTCCTTTCATTCGGGTTTGAAGCCCTTTCGAGCCCCAACCACCTTGGGGCCCTACTTGGGGACGGGCGAAAACCGCGACGGCGGGCGAGCTCGTGAGGGAGCGCAATGCTTATATGCCTAGTCGATGCGGACTGCGAGACGGCTTATATGCATTGAAGCCTGACGGCGACATTTTGCGTTAGCATACCGTTAGCGCTGCTATACTCAGAGGCGAAACTCCTCGATCAAGCTCTTCAGCAGCGTCCGATGGCACTTTTCGGGATTCGTGCAGGCGTTGGAGCACAGCAGGGTGATTGTCTCTCCATACGAGGAACGCTGGGCAAGCTCGCCAATACGCTCCTTCTGTCCCTTCATTTCGCCAAGATAACGCCGCTTGAACTCTCCCCAGGATATTCGCGCACCTACTTTCGGATACCATGTGCGATGAAGCTCGCAGCTGGGCGCTAGTTGTGGCCACCAAGCGTCCCAAGTCTCGTCTTCCTTCCTGACACCACGAGGTCGGTAACGAGTGACGAGGAGTCTCAATCCGTCGTTCGCCTCAACAAGGTCGTTCCAGCGTTTCGTCTGGATGGGCATGTGGTCACCCGTGAGTATCAAGCGACCGCCACTTGTTCAGGAATGCGTGAAGAAGCGGGCGCATGGGAAGTTCGTCAGGGCTTCTTTCCGAGCTGTGGCGCATAAACAAAATACTCCACGCCCAACTCGACGTCAAAACCAGACAAAGGTCGCTGCGTTAACCCCAGACTCGATACGTTCAGCGTGGGATCGAGTTGACGGAGAGCGACTGCGAACGCCGCGAGCTTTTCCAAACCGAGATCATCGAAGTAAAGCTGCGTCACCTGTCGTTGATAGTCGCTTTCAGGAACTCGGGAGAGCGGCTGGGGGATGCTGTCTTTCCATCTTTCTCGGGGGATGTCTGCCGCCGCCAGAGCCTGCTCGACGGCGGCGAGCAACTCTTCGCTCGACCTTCTTTTCCCGAGGGCCGTTTTCGGAGTCTGCCGCAAATCCAGGATCCTGGCCGCGTCCTGTCTCATGCGTTGAAGCTGCGACGGCATGGCGAGGCATCGGACCTCCAGAGCGTAAACGCCGCGGCCGTACAGAAAAGCCAGCAGAGCGAGCGCCGCTGTCGCCCACGCGAGAAGCAGGGTTCGAGTCCGCGGGCTCGCCCGCGTTGTTCGCCAGGTCGAGCGCGTACCCGCAGGCCGGGCCCGAACGGGATTTCCGGCGAAGTCCGCATCTTGCGCAGAAGACGCAACGTCCGGTTCAAAACGTGCAGTCGCGTCACTCATCGCCCAACCTCTTTCCCAGGATTGAGAACTCGACGCCTCCGTCGGTAAGGCGTGTGGTTCGCGGCGGTCGCGCTTCAACGCCTTCGACTTTTGAGAGCGCCTCGACGATTTTTTCCGCATCGCGGTGTTCCACGGTCTTCCCCCGAAGCGCGATCTGGTTTCCATCCAGCCGCACGTTTTCGAGGAAAATCCGAACGTCCGCGGGCAATTCGGCGACCCATGCGCGGAGCGCATCCAGCGGCGCATCCGCAGGAGAGTCTGGTGTCTTGGAACCCTGTCGCGTCAAGCCCTCCAGCCGCTTGCGTTCCGACGCCAGCCGCAAGGCCGCTCCGGCGGGCAGCGTTTCCACCGGGAACACGGTGGCGTACACGTTTCGTTGTGCGGCCTCCAGCGCGACCCTTTGTTCATTCAGGGTCCGGCTTCGGACGTGGAGTCCCGCCAGCACCCCGATGAGCAGCAGGATGGCGCTCACCAGCGCGAGCTGGGCGCGATTTTCGACGTGCGACCAACGCCCGCGGGACGCCAAGGCGCCGACGCGAAGGTCGCCCTCCTCCAACCTGGAGACGGCGTCGGCGACGCGCTTCATTGCGGCGTTGCTCTCGTCTGATTCGCGGCCGGATTCCGGCGTCGGCGCCATTTTGCGCAGATCCAGAATCGTCCACGCTTCCTCTTTCACCGGGCCTTGGCGTCGCACCTCACGATTAAGCAGCGGAGGCTCTTCGCCGAAGCCGATGAGGAACGGCGCCGGGAGGTTGTCTTCGAGCGTGAAGCCGCGCATCCAGCGTTGGTCGAGAATCGCCGTGGTTCCTTCCGATTTCGCGGCTTGCAGACCGAGGGCCAGGACGTCAATGAACTCATGCGCCACGGCCACGCCTTCGCGTTCCAACGCCGACAAGAGGGCCAGCATCGGCGCGGTGGGGACGGCCAGCGCCAGGGCCTTGCCGTTGCGACGCACGAACGTCCAGGTCAGCGCTTCAAGCGCGACGGGCAGGAACGACTCGAACTCGAACGCCAGCACCTCATCGGAAAGGCGCTTTCCTGCTGGAAGCCGGTGCGTGAACGCCCAGTTCAGCGGAATCACCAGCGTGGCCGGCGTCTCGCTCGCCGCTAATTCATTCAAAACCTCACGAATCGTGACGGCGAGTTCCTCCGAGTGCTCCAGAGCGAAGATCGAGTCTGGAAGGGCAAACGCGCGTCGCGCAAGCCGAAGCGGTTGAGCCTCCGGGCGGACCGCCGTGACGGCCGAATCGGAGAGCATCACGATGACCGACGACGATTTCATGGATGGCCTCCTTTCGGCTGGGGCATTTCGACCCAGAAGCGTTCACCGCCGAGTTCGAGCTGCACGCGGCCGGGCTCGATGGCCGTGAGGCGGAAGCCGTCGAGAGAGTCGTCCACGGCGAGCAGTTCCGCCTTCCCCGCCTGCCCGACGAGATGGGCGTAGGACTCCTCGCTTTGAACGAACGTCGCCAGGACGGACGGGGTGGGCCGTGTGAGCGTCGGCGCCGGTTTCGCTTCTTCCATCGGCGGAAGGGGCGGCTGTTTGAGGTCGCGCTCCCACAGCGGGGCATACCACGTCAGGTCATGTTGTTCAGGGATGGACGCAGGTTCCCCCGTCGACGCGTCCGTTGGCACAGAGGCATCCACGGTCAACGGCGGCACGCGCGACAACCGCCAGAAGACGTAAGGCGCAGCCGCCAGGCAGGCGACGGCGGCGCCCGTAAGCAGCCGCGACAATAAACGCAGATGGCGCGAGCTCACCATGTTCTGGCCCTCCGATGCAGGACCGTAACACCGTCGCCGGCGTTCACGACGATGTGCCATTGTCGCCGATCGCCGCCGATCGCCGTCTCGATATCGAGCGAATACCGCCGGGCATCGAACACGACCCGCCGGCGGACCTTCTCGCGGAGATCGGAGTCCACATGGGCGAGGGCCTCTTCGAGAAAATCCTTCGACCGGTCGGCCGGACGATGCTTGAGGAGTTCGCGCCCCAGGCCGGGCTTCAGATCCTCCAGGACGATGTCCAGGACGTTGTCATCGACGCGCCGAACGGCGACTCGACCGTCGCCCCATAGCGTGAGCACGTCCGACCACGCGGGCGATGAGTCTGCGTCGAACGGTGCGAACACCGCGGCTTCTCCGAAGACCTGCCCGAACGTGCGATAGGGCTGCGGGTCGGTTTTGAGGGGCGCCGGGGCGATCGCTGTTGGATCAAGACCGAGCCGCGTCGCCAGCAGGACGAGCTTGCGTTCGACCCTCGGGATCTCGCTGAACAGGTTGGGATTGAGCTTCGCCGCATCGTCACGGATGCGGGCGCGAATCTGGACCGGACCGATGTCCCATTCACGGACCGCGAAGCCCTGGCGGTCGAGTTCGCCGACGACGGAGTCGACGCCTTCGGAATTGAACCCATCGGACATGACCAGCGGCAGACTATCGAGGGCGAGTTCATGTTGGAACGTTTGCTGTCTTCGGGATTCGATGAGGGCTTGCGTGGCCGTTGCCGTCGTCAACCGGCTGACGACGGCGACCAGAAGCACGATCACGAGAAGCGTCACCAGGAGGGCGATGCCGCGTCGTCGATGCCGGACATTCCGGCTGCCATGAAGCTTCATACGCCCTCCCCCCGGATGGGCAGAACCAGACGCGTGTTGGCGCCGTCCGCCCATTGAACCTCGATGCGGATGAGCTTGGGAGCGCCTTTCCAGGTCGGGGTCCGCGTCCACCCGCCCTCGTGCCGGACGTCGAGCTGCCAGGAACTTACAGGGTCGGCGACGACCTCCTCAAGCAGCGGTTTCTCGGGATGCGTCAGGTCCACGGTTTGTCGGACCAGCCGGGCCGGAGCGTCCAGACGGTCGCGCACCAGCCGGTACGTCAGGTGTGCCGGGCGGTGCGAGCCGGATTCCGATCCATCGTCGATCCAGGCCGCCGCGGTAAGGTCCAATTGCTGCGGAACCCCCGCCGTCAGCGTCAGGCACGGTTGTTCATCCAGGACGAGCAGGCTCGCCAGGTCGTCGCGCAGCACGTCCGCAAGGGCGCTCTCGCGGTCCATCGATGCGATGATGGCGGCCGCATGCTGTTCGCTTCGCAGTCCGCTGATCGCCATCCGGGCGCCCACGGAAAGCACCACCGCGGTCAGCGTCAGGGCGACGAGAACCTCCAGCAGCGTGAAGCCGTATGCCGCGTGTCGTCTCGCCACGAGCTGTCTTTTGTCACCGATCGCCACGCCGCGGCGCCTCCAACCAGACGTATTCCGCAAGGACGGCATCCCCGTCATCCCCGTACACGCGGAGCCGGATCTCTTGAAGTTCCCGCGTCGAGGTCCGCC
This sequence comes from Phycisphaerae bacterium, assembly GCA_013360585.1. Lineage (GTDB taxonomy): Bacteria > Planctomycetota > Phycisphaerae > UBA1845 > UBA1845 > JABWBH01. Next base: position 117,864 of record JABWBH010000006.1, read on the forward strand.
ACGACGGCGACTCCTCCCGAACCCAGCGCAGCGCTGCGTTGAATTCACCTTGCGCCGTGACGGAACTCGGGTCCGCTTTCCAGGTCAGAATCAGCTCCTCCGCGAGCGTGTGCGCTTCCGTCCCCTGCCGCGTCGCCGCAAGCTGCCGCAGACTCCGAGCCTGCGCCAGAAGCAACGCCGTCATCGTGCCCGCGATCAGCGTCAGCGACGCGAGCACTTCCACGAGCGACAAGCCCCTACTTCGTCTCATTCGACAGCTCCACGACCAGTTCCGGGTACGACGCCGCACGGGGCTTTTCAGATGGCAGATGAACCCGCGGCGGTTGCAGGCAGGGAAGGACGCACGCCGCGGCGCTGCCCTGCGATTCAAAGAGCAACGCGCATCGCCGATACCGCCCGTGGCCGTCGATCCGAATGACCAGACTCCCCTCCAAGTCGCGGCTTTCCGAGTCGAACCAGCCCTGTTTCATCTCGACTGGGGCGAGGAGCCGAAACGCCTGTTCGTCCTCGCCGGCGCTCTGCAAACGCCGCGTCCGGGCGATGCGCACGACTCCGTTCGCGGCATCAATCCCCACCCGGCGCGCCTCTCCGGACGTACGGGCTTCGATCTGAGCCAGACGGACATACGAGCCGACTTGCGAAGCGACGCCGCGGACTTTCCCCGCGGCGGTGAGGCCGTCGAGTTTCAGCGTGACCAGGCCGACCGCAAGCGCCACAAGCACGGTTACGACCAACAGTTCCAGCAGGGTGAAGGCGCAACAACGGGAAGAGCGAATGGCGAATAGCGAATGGCGAATGAGGTTCAGGTGCGCATGCCGGCGCGCCGCGATGCACGGGTAACTCGCGCGGCGGATGTCGGTCGGAGCGATCACGGTTTCGGTTCCTCCCAACTGACGACGTCCGTGTCCGCGCCCGTGCCGCCTTCCTGGCCGTCCGCTCCGAGGCTGAGCAGGTCGAACACCCCGTGAACGCCGGGATAGACGTAGACGTACCGCAAGCCCTTCGTCGTTGTCCGGGTAGCGGTCGTGGTCGAGGTAGAAGAGGTTGAGCGCCTCGCTGATGCGGGCGATCTCGGCTTTCGCGGCAGTCTGCTTGCCCTTGACGAGGTAATCGTTGACCGACACGGTCACGATCGTGGCCAGGATGCCGAGAATGACCACGACCACCATGAGCTCCACAAGCGTGAAAGCCGGAGAACAGCGAATGACGAAGACCGAATGACGATGTCGGTTTGGCCACAAAGACGAAGGTGTTGCCGACATCCCGCACAGGATCCGCTTCTTCTCCCATTTGCTATTCGCCATTGCTGATTCGCAATTCCTCATTGCATCCCCCTCGTCGCCTCCAGGATCGGCATCAGGCACGCGAACACGATGAACCCCACCCCGCCGGCCAGGAGCACGATCAGCAGCGGCTCCAACGCCGCCGTGAACTTCTGGAGCGCCAGTTTGACCTCGATCTCGTAGCTTTCCTTCAATTGTCCCA
>JABWBH010000068.1 GCA_013360585.1 Phycisphaerae bacterium
GGTTCGAGTCGCGTCGGGCGCGTCGGATGCTGCTGGGGACGCTGGGTGTGGTCGCAGCGGCGGCGTGGGCCGCCTCGCTCGCCGCGGACGACCGTCGTGCGTTCGTCGCCGCCAGCGTCGCCTTCGGTTTCGCGGGATCGGCGTGGGGTGCGTTCGTGCTGGAGTTCACGCGCAACCGCTACCGGTTCCTGGACCGCCGCTTCGCCGCGGCGAACCTGCCGCTGGAGCGTCAATCCACGATTACATCGACGCCGCCGCCGACACCGCCCCGAGGGCGAGAATGACGGCGACGGCGACGGCAGGGACGAGGCGCAAGAGCCACCGCACCGTTTTTTCCTCGTCGATCGTCAGGGGGAAGATCATCATGATGCGTCTCCCTCAGGCCTCGGTTCCGATGTGAATGAAGGGCACCCACCCTTCGAGCCAGTCGATGATCCAGCCGATGCAGCTCATCGCGCCGTCTCCGAGAGGCGTCAACGAAGTGACGCCAGTATGACACCGGAGTCGCGTGTGACATGCCCGCGACACCGGCGCCGGAATCCGCGGTTTGCGTCTATCCTTCTTTTCGGCGGAATCCCGGAACTTTAGAAGTCGGCGCCGGATCGCTGGACGTCCGGACGGCGCGGCGGGGCCGGACTTCGTTCCGGGCGTCACAATCCCGCCGCCGCCCGGCGCGCGCTCAGCGGCGTTTTCAGCCCCCCGGACGCCGATCGCCCGCCCGGGCGGCGGACTTCCTCGCGACGCCCCGCGGCATTACAATGTGAAAGAATTCACAAACGTCGGGAAACCGCCCGACTTGGAACGTGTTTATTCCCGGACGGAATCCCGGTAGTGACCGCAGGACGCCTTTACATCGAGACGCTCGGCTGCCAGATGAATATGCTCGACAGCGAGCTGGTCGAGGGGCAGCTTCGTCGCCTGGGCTACGAGACGACGGCCGACATGCAGGCGGCTGACGTCGTCCTGATCAACACGTGCAGCGTGCGCGATCACGCGGAGCAGAAAGCGCTGTCGCACCTGGGGGCGCTGAAGAAGCGGAAAGCAAAGCACCCGGACACGATCGTCGGGGTCATCGGCTGCATGGCGGAGCGCGACCCGGACGGCATCGTCTCGAAAATGCCGCACGTGGATCTGATCTGCGGTCCCGGGGAGCTGAACAAAGTCCCCGCGATGATCGAGGAGATCCGGGAGCATCGTACGCGGGCGGTGGCGCTGTCGCAGTCTCTGTCGCGCCGCAGCACGCCGCTCCAGCGGGCGCTCGAGTACGACTCCGTCGAGGCGCTCGATCTGTCGCGCGATCCGGCGCCCGGCGCCGTGCTTCAGGCGTACATCCGCGTGCAGCGCGGCTGCGACAAGTTCTGCACCTTCTGCGTCGTGCCGTTTACGCGCGGGGCGGAGCGGAGCCGGCCGGCGTCATCGATCGTCGAGGAGGCGAAAAAGCTCGCGGATCGCGGGTGCAAGGAGGTGACGCTCGTCGGGCAGACCGTCAACAGTTACGTGCATCAGGAGGACGGCAGGCCGGTGCGCTTCGCGGACCTGCTTGAGCGGGTCAATGACGTGTCCGGGCTGGAGCGCGTGCGCTTCGTGACGAGTTATCCCGGCGACTTCACCGACGACGTTCTCGATGCGATGCGCGAACTGCCGAAGGTCTGCGAGTATCTGCACCTGCCGGCGCAGAGCGGGTCGGACGCCGTGCTGAAGCGGATGCGGCGGATGAACACCGTCCCGCAGTACGTCGAGTTGGTCGAGCGGGCGCGGGAGAAGGTTCCGGGGATCACGCTGGCGAGCGACTTCATTGTCGGGTTCTGCGGTGAGACGGAGGAGGAGTTCGAGGACACGGTGCGCCTCGTCGAGCGCTGCCGGTTCAAGAACCTCTTCGTCTTCAAGTACAGCCCGCGCCCCGGGACGGTGGCGGACAAGCGGCTCGAAGACGACGTTCCGGAGGCGGTCAAGCGCGAGCGTAACATGCGCCTGCTGAAGCTTCAGGAGCGCCTCTCGTTCGAGGACAATCAGAAGCTCATCGGACGGTCGTTCGAGGTGCTGGTCGAAGGATACAGCAAGGCCGCGATCAAGGCTCAGGAAAGCGAGCAGGACCGCGGGTGCGAAGTCGATCGCGGATGCGAGGCGGATCGGGGCGTCGGGGCGGGGGCTGCGGTCAAGGCCGACACCCACGGTCACGCGCCTCCCGCGCGACGACCCCGCGAGATCGATCTGATGGCGATCGGCGCATCCTCACACCGCAGCTTCGCAGACGCCGTTGCGGGCGCAGACCTGCGGACCAGGGTTATTCCGGAAACGCCGGGCGACGATGAACCTCATCCCCCTCATGCCCGCCCCGCGCGGGACTGGCGGCGCGCGAACCAGCTCGTCGGGCGCACGCGCACCGACCGGATCGTGGTCTTCTCCGGCGCCCCGAACCTGATCGGCGCCCTCGTGAACGTCCGCGTCCACGCTGCCACGGCGCTGACACTGCACGGAGAAGTCGTCGGATAGGGCAACTCCTGCGCCTCCCCCCAGCTCCGGTCACCGGAGGTTCGAATCACACGAACTTACGATCGTGCGCGATTCCGCGGCCGGATCGGCGGGTCATTCTGCGCCTCGGAAGGGGCAGAAAACAGCTCGGCACGTTCTTGCCGGATCCCGCACGTGGAAAACGAAAACCCCACGAGACGGAAGAAACCCCGCAAAGACGCAGGTCTGTCGCGCCGTTGCACGCGGCGCACCGGAGTTAAGTTGCAGATTCGGGAAGGGAGCTTGTCGTTATCGCCTTCTGTCCCCTTTCTTCATCCCCGCGGCTGAGCCTGCGGACCCTGAGCGTTACCGATCCGGGTCCGCGTTCCGGGCTGTCGCTCGCGCCTGCGCTCCCGGATTCCGGGGCGAGGCGGTACGATTCCGGCGGGCTGGCGAGAGGCGGCCAGGTGACGGCAAGAGACAAGCGGCGGCGCTTGTTCAGGAGCGATGGGAACCTCGACGATGAAACGAAGGTTATGAACGTAAAAGAAATCCAACCGCCTGCATCAGCCGCCGCTCGCGCCGACGGGTCATCCTCGAAATCCGGTTCCCGTGCGATCGGGCGACGAGGCGTGCGTTTTCTGCGTACGCAGTGGCGATCGCTCCTGCTGATCGGGTTCGTCCTGCTTGTGCTCATCGCCTTTAAGGCGGTGCTGACGCCGTTTGTTCTGTCGTTCGCTCTGGCGTACGTGCTGTATCCCGCCGTGGTGCGCCTCACGCGGATCCGTTTCGGTCGTCATCACGTTCCGGTGTGGGCGTCGATTCTGACGGTGTACATCGTGCTGATCGGCGGTGCGGCGTTGCTGGTTTCGCTGACGGGACCTCCGGTGCTGGCGCAGTTGCAGAAGCTGATCGACAACATTCCCTCCTACGCCGCCCAGGCGAACTCGGCGGGGGACAAGCTGATCGCCCGCTGGCAGGCGACGTTTTCGACCTGGGTTCTTAACGCCGAGGAAGCAGCGATCGACGACGGGACTATCCCGTCACCGTCCGGCGACGCCAACGACGGGGCCGGGGGTTCGACATCGGAGCCTCCCGACGCCTCCGCCTCGAAGGATGGCGTTGAAACCGAGCCGTCCGGCGCGATCCGTCCGAACGAAGCGGCGAAGGCGGTCTCCGAGGTCAAGGACAAGTATCTGGCGAAACTTCAGTCGTGGCTGGAGGGGCTGGGGGCGCAGATGCCGATCCTGATCGAGGCGCTGATTCGGTCGATCTTCAACTTCTTCCTCGTGCTGATGCTGACGTTCATGTTCCTGATCTACTTCCCGAAGTTGTTTGCCTTCTCGCGTCGTCTGATCCCGGTGCAGTACCGTGCGGAGTTCGAGAAGATCGCCGGCGACGTGAATGACCGGCTGTCGGGCGTGGTGCGCGGGCAGTTGCTCATCTGCCTGGTCAACGGCGTGCTGACCTACATCGGATTCGTGATGATCGGGGTGAAGTTCGCGAGTCTGCTGGCGTTTGTCGCGGGGGTGCTCTCGCTGATCCCGATTTTCGGAACGATCATCTCGACGATTCCGGCGGTGCTGCTGGGACTGACTCAATCCGTGACGATCGGGTTGTCGGTGCTGGGATGGGTGGTTCTGATTCACATCCTGGAGGCCTATGTTCTTAATCCGCTGATCATGGGCGACAGCGCCCACATGAACCCGTTACTGATCGTCTTCGCCCTGCTCGTCGGGTCGCATTATTTTCATCCGATCATGGGTCCGCTGCTGGCGGCGCCCTTCGCCGCCATCATTCAGACCGTATTTCTGCATTTTCTGACGCGGGAGGAGGACCACGGCGTTTCCGAACCGAGCTTAGCCCCTCCGGCGACCGAATCCTCGGCGCTCTCGACAACCTGACCGTCCGCCGAGCCTGAGAGATCCGGAAGTCGATGCGGGGGTGCTCCCGGAGGGGAGTGCAAACCAGTAAGATTCGTTCGGGCTGGAAGGAGGAAGGTCGTCAGATGTCGGACAAAGGGTTGGCGGCGGTGTTGGGGGCGGGAACGATGGGGCGGGGGATCGCCCAGGTCTTCGCCCAGGCGGGGTACGCGGTGCGGATTTTCGACGTCGTGCCGTCGGCGCCGGAGGCTGCGGCGGGTTTCATCGGAAAGATGCTCGACAAGGCCGCGGAGAAGGGGAAGCTTGCGCCGGCCGACGCGGCGGCGGCGAAGGCGCGGCTGACGCCGGTGCATTCGCTGGGCGATCTGGGTCGGCCGGCGATCGTGGTCGAGGCGGCGACGGAGAAGCTGGAGGTCAAGCTGGACGTGCTGCGTGCGGCGGAGCCGTCGCTGGGGGACGACGGCATCCTCGCCTCGAACACCAGCAGCATCAGCATCACGCAGCTTGCGGCGGGGACGCGGCGACCGGAGCGGTTTGTCGGGATGCACTTCTTCAATCCCGTCCCGCTGATGAAGCTGGTCGAAGTGGTGCGCGGGATGCGAACGTCGCAGGAGACGGTGGACCGGACGATGACGCTCGCGAAGGAACTGGGCAAGACGCCGGTGTGCTGCAACGATCACCCAGGCTTCATCTCGAACCGCGTGCTCATGCCGATGATTAACGAAGCGGTGTTCGCGCTTCAGGAGGGTGTGGCCGAACCGAAGGCGATCGACGAGATCATGAAGCTCGGATGCAACCACCCGATGGGGCCGCTGGAGCTTGCGGACCTGATCGGGCTGGACGTGTGTCTTCACATTCTTGAGGTGTTGCACCGCGACCTCGGCGAGGACCGGTATCGCCCGTGCCCGCTGCTGCGGAAGCTGGTTCAGGGCGGGCGGCTGGGACGGAAAAGCGGCGAGGGGTTTTTCGCGTATCCGGCGTGAGGGCGCGGCGGAGGTGAGGGGAGCGTGCGATGAGGCGGGGGAGTGAGGCGGTGCAAGGCGGCGCTCGCGTTCGGGCGGTGGTGCGTGGGGCGTTCGGAGCGGCGTGCGCGGTGCTGGCATGCGCGTGCGACGCGACGATCACGACGGCTGAGCCGTGTGCGGCGCGGGCGGCGGCGGGCGAGCGTCCGAACGTGGTCGTTTTCCTGACGGACGATCAGCGGCTGGACTCGGTCCCCGGCGTCGCGCCGGAGTACATGCCGCAGGATCTGATGCCGACGGTGCGCGACGCGCTGATCGCGCAGGGCGTGAGCTTCACGCAGGCGGTGGTGGAGAATCCGCGCTGCTGCCCGTCGCGGGCGAGTTTTCTGTCCGGCGGTTTTTTCTCTCACAACACAGGGGTGCTGACGAACACGTGGCCGAACGGCGGCGCGCGGCGGTTCGACGACCGGCGGACACTGGCGACGCTGCTGAAGCGCAAGGGGTACACGACGGTCCTGATCGGGAAGTATCTCAACGGGTACAACCAGCTTGGCGGGTCGGACGGCGAGGGCAACCCGATCCCGCCGAAACATTATGTGCCTCCGGGTTGGGACGTGTTCATCTGCGTCACGTCGTCGGGAGACTGGCGGGCTTACGAGATCGTCGTCGGCGCCGGGCAGAAGCGTTCGGCGACGCGCGGCGTGCTGCTTCCGTCCGAGGCGTCGGACCTGCCGGCGTATCTGGAAGAGGCGGCGTCGCGAGGGTTTCCGCCTTCGGTTGCTTCGTACCTGCTGAGTCTGGATCCGGCGAACCTTCCGCACGTGACGGATTTCGAGCGGGTGGTGGCCGTGCGCGCGGCGAAGGATCTGATGCGCGCGGGGAATGCACCGTTCTTCATAAACGTCTGTCTCGAAGCGCCGCACGGACCGGCGACGCCTCCAGCGCAGGACCGTGACCGGCTGCCCGGCTTCGAGTTCCGCTCCCGCGCCTGGGGCGAGGATAACGTGCGTGACAAGCCGCGCGACGTGCGCGAAGCGGCCGAGTTGTTCACGGAGTACTACGCCGGTCGGCTGCATCTGACGAACGACGACCGCCTGCCGGACGAGTTCTTCGCCGACCAGCTCCGCTGCCTGCCGAGCGCGGATCGGGCGATGGCGGACGTGCTGGGGACGCTGGAAGGACGGGAGGAGTGGCGCGAGCGGACGATGTACGTCTACGCCTCGGACAACGGGCTGCTGTGGGGCGAGCACCGTCTCTTCGACAAGGGCAAGCCTTATGAGGAATGCGCCCGAGTTCCGCTGGTGATCCGCGGACCGGGCATCGCGCCGGCGTCGGTCTCCGCTCCCGTGTACGCCAACATCGACCTGGCGCCGACGATCCTGGAGTGGGCGGGCTACGCGCCGTCGCGGATCGTCAGCGACGGCATGAGCCTCACACCTCTGCTGACGGACCCGGACGCGGCGTGGCGCGAGGAAGTGTTGCTCCAGGTGTACTACCGGGGGGCGCATGAGGACATCCGCGAACCGGGTTGCGCGGCGGTGCGCGGGGAGCGGTGGAAGTACATCGAGCATGATACGGGGGAGCTGGAGCTTTACGATCTTCTCGCGGATCCCTTCGAGGCGCGCAGTCGGCACGGGGACGACGGACCGGAGTACGCGGATGCGCGGGCGCACGGCGCGGGAATCATCGCCGCGCAGCGCGGACTGACCGCGTTGACGGATCGTCGGCGGGACGGGTCGCTCAAGGCTGGTTTCGTGGGCGTACCTTATGAAATCACCCTGCCGGCAACGGGCGGGACGCCGCCGTATCACTGGTCGCTTGACGCGGAGTCCGAGTTTCCGCCGCCGACGGGCTGCGAGGCGGGTCTGCCGCCGGGTCTGGCGTTGCAGGACGACGGCCGTCTTGCGGGGGTTCCGCAAAGCGAAGGTTGCTACGAATTCGTGGCCCGCGTGGAGGATGAATCCGTCTCGCCTCAGCACGGCGGACCGCAGCGGCACGTCCGCAGCTACCGGGTTTATGTCGGCATCGAGTAGCAGGGGCGGTTGTTCGTGGCGGGGGCAACTTGACCGCGGGGGCGCGTGCCTCGGGGCGCGAGTTGCATCGGGAAAGGCCGGCATCGCAGAGGCCGATGATGAGTTGCGCAACGGGCGGCCTTGCCGACGGCCACTCTTCGCGACGGATGCGATCCGACCGATCCGGGCAACCCAGCCGATCCGGCTGATCTGGCAGACCTCGCCTCACATCCGAAGTCCCCAGCGTCCACCCGCGCGGCAGTTCGAGCGCCTTACTCCCGCCCGTGTCTGCGACTTCCGCCTGTATCTGCGACTCGCACCTGTATCTGGGACTCGCGCCCGTGTCTGCGCTGCGACTCACGCCTGTATCTGCGACTCGCGCCTGTATCTGGGACTCGCGCCCGTGTCTGCGCTGCGACTCACGCCTGTATCTGCGACTCGCGCCCAGGTCCGTAACGCCCTCTCCCACGTCCGCTATCCCCGCTCGTATCCTCGGATTCCGCCCGCGCCCCAGACCTCGGACCACGAATCTCCCGCTCATTTGACACCCCCGGGCTGCGCCTCTACGATCCCCCGCCTGCCGAAACCCGCGACGGCCCCTTGCCGGTTCCGATTCGGCACACGGGGCGTAGCTCAGCCTGGCTAGAGCGCTGCGTTCGGGACGCAGAGGCCGCTGGTTCAAATCCAGTCGCCCCGA
>JABWBH010000069.1 GCA_013360585.1 Phycisphaerae bacterium
GGACGCATTCACCCCGTGTGCGGTTCGCTTGCTGACGCGCGCGGCGGGGTCATCTCTCGTTGGGGACGTCAGAGCCGCGACCGTCAGGGAGCGAATCCCCGTCGCCCCGCATCGGCACCGATCTCGAACCACGCTGGACGCATTCACCCCGTGTGCGGTTCGCTTGCTGACGCGCGCGGCTCTGTACCCACGCGCCGGCGCGTCCGATCGGAAACACGATCCACGGCCGCGCTGACCGGCAGAGCGGAAAGGAACTTGGCCGCTCTTTATCCACTGCAACCCAAGCGACTTCTCAAACAACCACTACCCAGGGGGGTTTCTGCGCGCCCGCGCCAGACGTCCGGGCGCGGGCGTGCGAAGCGCGACCCCTTCTGAAAGGAGGTGGCCTATGAACGGCGCCACCCATCGCAGGTCGTTCGTGCTGACCGGCCTGGGATTGTCGGCCGGGATCGTCGTCGGCGCGTTCCTTCTCGGATTCGCGTGCGGCGCCCTGGTGAACAGCTTGCTGGTGATCAAGTATTGACCCTTGATCGCCCGCCACCAGAGCGCCGCTGCAATCCTAACGCGGCGGCTTCATCCCGTCCCGACGGAGCCCGCGACGACCTGACCGTCCCGCGGGCTTCCTCTCTTTCTCACCCCGTCCGATCGCAATCACAAGCACCTTATCCGCCAGAGGCCTCGCCGCATCGGTCAGCGGCACGATGATCTCGCAGGTTCCATCCTCACGGATCGTCGCGTCGCCGCCCTGCCGAACGACCGCAGCCGAGCGGCGAAAAGCCTTCCACGCCCTGAAGGTCGGTCCTCCTTGATCCGAACCCGTGGCGCCGGAGCGCTCGGATTCAGAGGTGACGCCAGGGCGATCGGTCCCAGAGGAGACGCTACGGCGATCCGCCTCGGAAGCATCGCTACAGCAAGCCGGAAACACTGTGAAAACCTCATCGGTGTTGTAGTCCGCCAGCACCGCGTCAACGACATGATGCTTGAATTCACCCAGTCCGCGGACCCGCGCGTGCAGCGTTCCGTCGCGCTCCTCCAACTCGACCCAGACCTCGCCGGGTTTCAACGCGCCGCCGGTCCGCACACGCAATTCCGCGCACGCCCCCAGCGCAAAAACGCGCGCCTCGACCGCCTGCGCCCCGGCGATGATCTCCTTCCAGGCGATCGGCAGCCGCTCGGCGGACATCACCTCATCGATCAGTTCCCCCAGAAGTTCCGGATTGAACAGCACCGCGGTCATTTCGCGCTGAACACGTTCGCGGTCCGCGACGGGCGTCTGCGTGAACGTGCGCTCAAATCCGCACTCCAGCAGGCTCGCCCACATCGGTGTCCCACGAACCTCCAGCGCCAGCACCTCGCTCACCGCGTCCACATCGGCCTCAGGCTCCGTCGCGAGCACGTTCTCCCGGTGCTCAATCCAGGGCTGAAGCGTCATCACGTCCGCCGCGCGGCGATCGATCCACGCAAGAATCTCCGCCGTCGCCTCGCCGTCCGCCACGGCATGCGCCGCGATGTCCCACCGAAGGATCAGATTTCTGGAGAGTTTGTTTGCGTTAAACTCGAATATAGTCGTCATCTCCGAAGACCTCCGTTTTATCGTCAGCCGATTTGAGTCGCTGAGGCCCGCGGTCCCTGGGGCGGCGCCGCGGAGGGTTCAACGACCGAAAACTCACTTGATTGCCCTGCTTCAGAACCGAACCGCGTCCGTAAGGAAGCGGGTCTTGAAACAGGTGTCAGGCTATCACGCTGTGTGCCAGGGAAGATTTGCACCGTTTCGGAATCCCTTCCGTCACATAGGCCGCGGCGACCGGTCTAGGGAACCGGCCCGCGGCCGACGTGGTCATGTCCGTATACCCAGGCAAAACATGCGGGATGCGGAATGCAGGTGCGGGAGAGGCGGGAGATCGGAGATGGAAGGATGGAGGGAGCCGCGAAGGTGCGGCGAGCAAGCAGACGGTCGTCACACCGGCGGGATGAGTCATCAGCGCTGAAAGCAAGTGCCACGTAACTGGCATTCACGGAGGCGGCGCCCCCCACCGAACCGCGCCCGTAAGAAAGCGGGTTCTGGGACCCCCAATGATAACGATCCTCGGTACGTGCTTTGCACGAATCGTATAATCCGACTCCCTCCAGAGCGTCTGAAAACGGCGCAAACAGAAAGCAACCGGGATTAGCAGGAAAAGCGCTCGCGCAGCTTTTTCCTCGCACGATCCAGGTGCGACTTAACGGTATTGACGGGCATCTGAAAGACTTCACCGATTTTCTTGACACTGAATTGTTCGCCGAACCGGAGCTGGCAAACGGCTTTCTCCACCTCGGACAGGACACGCAGGGCTTCCTTATAAAGTCCGCTCGCGTCATCAGGGGATTGGGATTCGGTGCAACCTTCGGCATTCTCTTGCCTGATCGAAGCGCGAGCGTTTGACCGAAGTTCAGCTGCGGATCGACGCATCCAGGAGTAGACGTTGCGACGAACCACGGTCGTAACAAAGCCTTCAAAGCTCGTGCGAATTTCGAAGTTGGGCTTTCGCACAGCGTTGATGACATCCAGGAAGGCTTGGTTAACGATATCCTCCGCGACATGTCGAGCTGCTGAATAACCGGCCAACAGCCGGCGCGCCAAGCGTTCGCATCGCTCTCGGTGAACAATGTATAGCTTCGCAGCAAGCTTTTTGGTCTTTCGATCGTAGGGCTTGTCGCTCTGACGCTTCTGCGGTCCGGGTGGATTGCTTTGCACCATCGAAAGAGTCCCTCCTCTTCGATTGGCGGGCGGCGCAAGCGCGCGGCGGGTGCGTCGCTCGTCATGTTCAATCTGACGGTCGTGATGACCGCATATGTCGCGCGCCGCGACGACCACGAAGCGGCTGCGCATTTAGCGCGGGAGAGAAGGCCTTGCGACCCCAGGTAGACTGCATCAATAACGGAGGCGACTCCCGACCCGCGTTGAATCCTAGGCAGCAACTTCATCATGCGTCCATGCTCCACCCGCCAAGCCCGCCGGCTGGGATCGCCAAATCCCCACCCGCCAGACTCGCGCCCCCCTGTTCCGCCGATGCTCGGGGCGACCGCTGCCCCGAGCGCCGAGTCCCAACCGATCCCGCTCGACGCGCTATCGCAGCACGCCGACGTAGGTTCCGACTGCACAGAAGTACCAGGGATGAAGGGACATCTTCCGTCCCGCGAGGTGAATCCAGGCGCGACGGTCGGTCGGGTACGGCCAGGCCGTACGTGCGCCGTTCACGTCGCGCCACAGGTCGCGGCGCACCAGGGCCGCGTTCTCAAGCATTGGGGTACGATCTTCGGGCATCTCCCACGGCTGGGGCGTGGTGCAGCCAGTCACCGGACCGTCTGCGGACAATCCCTCATGCCCGCTGTGCGGGTTGTGATTGCGGTGTGATTCTTCGGCACCGTCCGCGTCGTGACCCTGACCGCGCGTTTTCTGACGGACGTCGTCGTGGGGGTGATTCGGGGCAGACCCGTCGTGCGGCGTGTGGGCGGCGTTGTGCGGATCGCCGCGCGGAGCGCCGGCGGCGTTATGAACGCCGTGGGCGGCGTGCGAGGGCGCGGCGGCGTGCGGGTGGTCCGGGGCTGCCCCGTCATGCGCGTCGCCGTGTGCGGCGTTCAGGTGGGCTGAGTGTGCGGCCGCAGCGTCGTGTTCCCCGTGCGCGGCGCGGTCGCCGTGCGTCGCATGTTCCCCGTGGACATCCTGCTCCGCATGAAGCCCAGCCGGATCGCTGTGCTGGATGTGGGGGCTCGCGTCGCTGTGGGCCTCGTAGATCGCGTGCGAATGCGCCGCCAAGTGCTCCTCAAGAAGGTCGTGCCCGAAATACATCCCCGCCAGCACGATGACCAGCGTGACGACCGCCCACGACCCGCCGCTGTGACGTGCGGCCCTTTTCATGTGACCCAGATTTTCCGCTCCCATCGAAACGCTCCCTTTCCGGCAAATAAGCCCTGAAGCCCCCCCCGGTTCGCCGGCCCCTGCCGCGAACATGCGGGCCTTCAAACGGCTGGTCGAACGAGACCTCCGGCAGGTTGCATCCGGAGAAAGATTTTTGCGCTTTTTTTGAGAGGCGCAAGGGAGGGCCGCAATGTCAAACTCGCATTCCGCAACCGCTTCCAAAGTTCGTACGACGTTGTAATGGCTGTTTCAAGGTGTGAATGCCTAACGTGGGATCAGCCGCCGTGTCTTGCTGCGTCGGGTGGAGTCAGGCGGCATGCCTGACGGTTTGGGAATAAGGAAAAGGAGGGACAACTGAATGGTGCAACCATCCGGAAAGATGGGCAATCGCTTGACGGTTTCCGGCGCTAACGTTGTTAAGGGCGTGAATGATTCGGCGAGCGTTGCGGCGGCGCCACCGTCGTCCGCGTCGTTGACCCAGGAGGCCTTGTACGCCCAGGGATCATCGCTGTGCTCAAGCTACAGCGACCGGACGATGCGGATTCGCACGATGGCGCAGCAACTCATCATCGCATACGGCGTCAGCGTCGGCTTCTCGATCTCGACGACCAACGCAGGGTTCGTACTGCTGTTCGGTGGCGGAACGCTGATGATTTTCGGCTCGGCGCTGTGGGTTCTGAACCAGCATTACTCCCTGGCGTTCAACGAGGTGCGTAATGCAAGCCTCGTTCCGATGGAGCAGATGCTGCTGGGAACCGCCCTGATCGGTCCCTGGACCGCGCACGGTCGTGTGCGCGGACGCCACGGGATTCTAACGCGATGGGCGTGGCACGGCCCGTTTCTGGCGACGGTGATGATGGGGTTGGTGGGCGCCTTACTGGGGGTGTGCGTCCTGCTAGCGGGCGGCGATGCGGTGGACGTCCTGGTGGGGTGGTGGAGGAGCGTCTGACCATGTTTCACTTGTTCATGCCCGCCAGCGCGGGCTACTTCGCCGAAGAGGGCGTGGCGGCGAGATATGACGCCTACATCGACGTGTCGATTCCGTTCTACCGTGCGACGCTGGGGAGCATCGCCGGACATGTGGTCCAGCGTCTCGGCAAGACGGCGCCAGGGGCGCTGGTGGAACTCGGATGTGGAACGGCAAACCTCTCGCGCGAAGTGATGCGCCGGATGTCGAATTTCACGGAAGCACTGCTGCTGGATCACAGCCCGTCGATGCTTCAGGTGGCGCGGAAGAAACTCGGCGACAGGGGTCCGGGCGGTCTTCCGATCCGGTATCAACTGGGCTCGTTGCAGGGTCAAGCGTGGGCCAACCTGCTGGAGGCTCGGTCCTGCACAGCGATCTTGGCGATGTTGACACTCGATCACATCGCGGTTGACGGCGAATTCACCGGGCTCCTGACGAACGTGGAGCGGCGGCTTCGCGGCGACGGTTTGTTCGTGCTTGCGGAAAAGGTCGCCACCCAGGACGGACCGTCACGGGCCGTGTTCGAGGCGATGGTGGAGGTTCGCCACCGCCACCTGATCGATCATCGTCTGATGACGACGGCGCAGGCCGCGCGATGGCGCAGACACCTGCTCGAAGAAGACCACCTGCGCAGTCTTCCGCACCTGATCCGCCTGATCGAGGCGTCCGGAATGCGGGTTCTTTTCGCCGAGGGCGTGGCGCTGCCGAAAACCCCCTCGCAGATGACCGCGGAAATGTTCTATCAGACCTCTGAACCGGCGGTCCTTTCGGCGGACCAGCTTTCGGATGACTCTCTTGCCTGTGCGATAGCCGTGCTGGGGTGCGCCGGGCGTCGAATCTGACTCGGGACGACGGGAAGGGCGCCGCGTGTCGTCAGGTTACAAGTCTCTTCTTATGAATAACTTACGCGATTGACACGAGGGGAGGGTTGTCAGGATGAACCCCTGGGTCTACAATGCCGGGCTCGGTTGCGGGGAGGCGCAGCGGGCCGGACGATGATGGAACGCCGGGGTCGTTCAGGCGCTTCTTCGGAGCGGAATTAACGCAGACGGGGTGCAACGATGAAGGAAGGCATTCATCCGAAATACGAAGCGTGCATCGTCAAGTGCGGTTGCGGAAACACGTGGGAGACGCGGAGCACGACGCGCGAGATTCACATCGAAATCTGCTCGGCCTGCCACCCGTTCTTCACCGGGCAGCAGAAGTTCGTGGACTCGATGGGCCGCGTCGACCGGTTCACCAAGAAGTTCGGCGGCGAGTACTTCAAGCCGAAGGAGAAGGACAAGCCGAGCGGTTTCCGCAAGCGCATCTAGCGGGTCGGGGCCGACATCGAACCACGCCGGACCGCGGGTTTCGCGGCGCAAGGCGTGGTTCATCGTCTTGATGGCCATCGCGTTACGGATGGCGCGGCAGGCGATCGACGGATCTTCGTCCACGGCGACCGAGTCGGCGGAACAGCTCCGCCCACGGGGGGCGAATCCTCTAACTCCTGAATCTTCCATCGTGATTCGGGTTCACGCTTTCTGACGGGTGCGGCTTGGTACGATTCCGCCTTCGGGCGGGTTCGGTTCGGTGAGAACCCGCATTCTGACGGGCACGGAAGGAGGCGCCGGCGCGGAATCGCGGTTTCGCCGGATTCATCCTGTCGTAAGATCAGCACATGTCCGACGATCTGAATTCACGATTACTGGCGAAGCTGGCGGGCGTCGCCCAGCGGCATGACGATCTGCTCGCTCAGATGAACGACGCCGCGGTCGCCTCCGACGCCGTCAGGACCGTCTCCATCATGAAGGAGCTGGGCAAGCTTCGTCGCCTCGTCGATCCGTACCGGGCGTTCTGCAAGGTGCAACAGGGGCTCGCCGAGGCCCGCGCGATCGTGGAGGACCGCACGCAGGACAAGGAGCTGCGGGCGCTGGCCGAGCAGGAAATGACCGACCTGCGCAAGCGGCATGATCACATGCTGGACGACCTCAAGGAGGCGATCGTCACGGACAACGAGGCGGCGATCGAGTCGGTCATCATGGAGATTCGCGCCGGAACGGGGGGCGAGGAGGCGGCGCTGTTCGTCCGCGATCTTTATGAAATGTACCTACGGTTCTGTGAGCGTCGCGGGCTGAAGGTCGAGGTGCTGGACCAGAACGGGTCGGACATGGGCGGATTGAAGGAGGTCATCCTCTCCGTCAAGGGTCCGAACGTGTACCGCATGCTCGGGTACGAAGGCGGGGGACACCGCGTGCAGCGTGTTCCCGAGACCGAAGCCCAGGGTCGGGTGCATACGTCGGCGGCGACGGTGGCGGTCCTGCCCGAACCGGAGGAGGTCAACATCGACATCAACTGGGACGCCGACTGCGAGGAGTTCGTCTCGCGGGCGGGAGGTCCGGGCGGACAGAACGTCAACAAGGTGTCCTCGGCGATCCGGCTGGTGCATAAGGCCACCGGGATCACCGTGAACATGCGCGACGAGAAAAGCCAGCACAAGAACCGCGCCAAGGCGCGGCGCATCATGCTCTCCCGGCTGTACGAGCACTTCCAGAGTCAGCAGAACGCCGCACGCGACAGCGTCCGCCGGAGCATGATCGGCAGCGGCGACCGCTCGGAACGCATCCGAACCTACAATTATCCGCAGAACCGCTGCACCGACCACCGCATCGGACTGGACCTTTACAGCCTCGACCGCATCCTTCAGGGCGAACTCGACGAGCTGGTGCAAGCGCTCCAGACCTTTGACAAGCAGCGCCGCCTCGAAGCCCTGACAATGTAAGGAGTGGCATCGACGCCCTGACGATGCAGGCGCCGCGTCTTACCTCGACCTTTGACCTGCTCCCCTTTTTCTGGTTCTCCTCCCGATTTCGTGACTGGATAGGGAGGCGTGAATGAAAGTGGACATCACGCTGCCTTTCGAGGATCAAGTGCTTTGTCCAGAAGTACTTGGGATTCGAAAGGAGCCGCATGATGTCCAGGTTGAGTATAGCACCTTACTTTCCTTTTGCACGCATGAAAGTCGTAGCCCAGAAGGTGCATCTCGATCTCGGAGGTAGCCTGAAATCTTGTGGAAATTGAGGATGCGGGGCATCCTGCTGGTGTGTTTGAAACGAAGGTCGTTTCCCAGGAGGAGCCCGATGGCTACTA
>JABWBH010000007.1 GCA_013360585.1 Phycisphaerae bacterium
CCCCGTCTCGGCGCGCACGCGCGCCACGATGATGTTGGGCGAGGTGCCGACCAGCGTGATGGTGCCGCCCAGCAGCGAGCCGAACGCCATCGGCATCAGGAGCGCCGAGGCCGGTGTGCCGTGGCGCCGCGCCAGCTGGAACGCCACCGGCATCATCATCGCCAGCGCGCCGATGTTCTTGACGAAGGCCGACAGCGCCGTCACGACCGCCGCCGCAACCGCGCCCGCCCCCAACGCCACCACCCGCCGCGCCAGCAAGTACGTCATCACAACGTTCACGACGTACAACACCGCGCATACGCCCTGCGCCGCACGCAACAGACCCTCGGGCGTTTTCGTCGCATGAGCGATCCCGGCGCAGATCAGCATCCACAAAAAGCTCGACGACCCCTCGACCACCTCCCCGTAACGGCCGAACGAAACTCTCCCGGTCTGCGCCAGCGTCCGCGCATAACCCAGCGTGATCGCCGAGTCATCCCACGTCTGATTCCGCAGATACGCCGCCGCAGCCAGCCCCGCCGCACAGGAAAGGAAAATCAAAAACCAGGACAGAAGGTGATTTCCTCCCGGCGCAGGACCGCCGGAACCGGAAGGTGTCAGCAGGACCGGGCCTGGGCTTGCGTCGAGCATCCCGGGACATGTTACCCGGAGACCTTCAGCCAACGCGCAACACGCCCGCAACTGGCCTCCTCGCCGCAAGGCACGCCCAGCAGCTCACACCCCGACCAGTTGCTTCGCCTCCGCCGCCGGAACCGGAGCGTAGTCCGCCGGGGTCATCGTCGACGTCGCCCGTCCGCTCGACAGGCTGCGCAGCTTTGTCACGTAGCCGAACATCTCCCGCAGCGGAACCTTCGCCTTGATGACCCGGTCGTGACCGCGCAACAGCGTGTCCTGAATCTCCGCCCGCCGAGCATTGAGGTCCGCCACGATCGTTCCGAAGTACGTCTCCTCCGTCACCACTTCGACGTTCATGATCGGCTCCAGCAGCACCGGCTGCGCGTTCCGCATCGCCGACGAAAACGCGATCCGCGCCGCGTTCTCGAACGCCAGCGGGGTGCTCTCGCCGTCCCGATGCTCAACCGCCAGGATCGTCGCCTTCCAGTCAATCACCGGATACCCCGCCAGCTCTCCGGACAGCGCCGACGATCGGATCCCCTCCTCGATCGCCGCCAGGTGCTCCGCCGGAAAATCAGCATCCTGAATCTGATTGAGAATCAGCGTCGCCGGCTGACCCGGTTGCGGGCGCCAAGGTCCCAGCTTCAGCCGCACCCCCGCGAAGTGTACGTTCCCGCCCAGCTCTCGCTCGAACCGCCCCTCCCCCTCGCCCACGCCCTGAATCGTCTCGCGGTACGCCACGCGCGGCTGCCCCTTGTTCACCTCCAGCTTCAGATCGCGCCGCAACCGCTCGACCTGCACCTCCAGGTGCAGCTCGCCCATCCCGCTGATCAGCGTTTGTCCCGTCTCAGGGTCCGGCTTGACCCGGATCGTCGGATCCTGACGCTCCAGCATCCGCAGCGCCTCGATCAGTTTGTCCCGATCCTTCGACGACTTCGGCTCGATGCTCAGGCTGATGACCGTCTCGGGGAAGTGAATCGACTCCAGCAGCACCGGCTTGTGCGAGTCGCACAGCGTGTCCCCCGTCACCGGGTGCTTCGGTCCCACCACCGCCACGATGTCCCCCGCGTGCGCCACGTCGATCTGCTCCCGACGCCGCGCGAACATCCGGTACAGTTTGCTGATGTTCTCCTTCTCCCCCGTCCGCGGATTCAGCAGACGCGAGTTCGACTTCAGCGTCCCCGAGTAAACCCGCAGGAAATACAGGTCCACCGGCTTTTCCGCGATGATCTTGAACACCAGCGTCGCCAGCGGACCCTCCGGGTCGCACGCCAGCTTGTGCGTCACCTCCCGCTTGCGCACGTCATGCGCCTCCACCGGCGGAAGATCTGTCGGGCACGGCAGAAAATCCACCACCGCGTCCAGCATCCGCTGCACCCCCACGTAGCGCAGCGAGCTGCCCACCAGCAACGGCTGAATCTGGTTGGTGATCGTCCCCTTGCGCAGCGCCGCCTTCAGCGCCGTCGGCGGAACCGGAGTCTCCGACAGCAGATACTCCATCACCTCGTCCGAGAAGTCCGCCGCAACCTCCTCCAGCTCATGCCGCCGGATGTCCGCCTCATCGCGCAGCTCCGGCGGAATCTCCCGCTCCTCGAACTTCGACCCCAGCTCGTGCGGCTCGTAGTACACCGCTTTCATCGCCAGCAGGTCCACCAGCCCCTCGAACGTCGGACCCGCACCGATCGGAAACTGAAGGATCGCGGGCCGCCCGTGCAGCCGCTCCACGATCGACTCCACCGACCGCGCGAAGTCCGCGCCGATCTTGTCCATCTTGTTCAGAAAGCAAAGCCGCGGAACGTGGTACCGGTCGCATTGCTTCCAGACCGTCTCCGACTGCGGCTCGACCCCCTCCTTCGCGTCGAACACCGCCACCGCTCCGTCCAGCACGCGCAGCGACCGCTCCACCTCCGCCGTAAAATCCACGTGCCCCGGCGTGTCGATCAGGTTGATCGTGTGCCCCCTCCACGGACACGTCACCGCCGCCGAGTAGATCGTGATCCCCCGCTCCTGCTCCTGAGAGTCGAAATCGGTGGTCGTTGTCCCGTCGTCCACCTCCCCCATCCGGTGCAGCTTGCCGGTGTAATACAGGATGCGCTCGGTCGTCGTCGTCTTCCCCGCGTCAATATGCGCGGCGATCCCGATGTTGCGGATTGTGGATAAGCCGTCGGACATACGAATCTATCGGAAGACTATGCGATTCGTCCGAATCCGTCCATGCACGCCGATGACCGGGAGGTCGGAGAAGGCGACGGTAGATGCTGCTTGGGGGATCCGCTATCACAGGAAATGCCACAAGACCGGAACAACCTCCCGTGCGTGCAGCATTTCAATCAAGTCTTCAGCGATCGGCAGTAACAATACACAAACCGTTTCAAACATGATCCGGTGAATCGATCGCGTCGAAACTTTGACCCACTCCACGCTCCGGAATTGGCGAAAGTCCGGTACGAATCGCGGACGCTTTTCGGCATAGTTCGTGTAAACTTCGCCGAACTTGCCCGAGAGTCTGTGCTCTTCAATCCCCGCCGTTACAGCGTGAACCGGAATCACGATCAGGAGGGTCGCCATCACCATCGGCGGGTTCTCAAAACATAGCCCGGCTCCGATCGACAGCAGGAACGTTCCGGTATAGAGAGGATGACGACAGAGGGAATACGGACCCTCCATCACCAGCTCTCGCGACTTCCGCCCGCCTATGTAAAGGATGGACCAAAGTCGAAGCCACAACCCGGCAACGATCACAAGGAACCCGATCGCTTCGATTCCGAACGCCGT
Organism: Phycisphaerae bacterium; assembly: GCA_013360585.1. Lineage (GTDB taxonomy): Bacteria > Planctomycetota > Phycisphaerae > UBA1845 > UBA1845 > JABWBH01. Next base: position 3,391 of record JABWBH010000007.1, read on the forward strand.
CCACGACTGGGGAGACCAGTTCGGTCGAGTGAACACGGCCAGAAAAATGATCGGAAGAATTGCGATGCGGAGGAGAGCAAGTCGATGCCTGCGCAGCCACCCTGCGGCGGTCGTCACAGAAACCGAACTCTGTCCCGTCAACACCGGTTCACCACGCGAAATGCGCAAATGCCTTGTTGGCGTCCGCCATGCGATGCACGTTCTCGCGCGTCGTGAACGCCGTGCCCTCGCGCTTGTACGCGTCGAGAATCTCTTCCGCCAGCGCCACCGACGCGGGCTTGCCCTTCTTGCCGCGGGCGGCTTCGCGGATCCACCGGAACGCCAGCGACTGCGCCCGGCGCGGACGCACCTGCATCGGAACCTGGTAGTTGCTGCCGCCGACGCGCTTCGACCGCACCTCGACGTTCGGCTTGCAGTTCCCGATCGCCTCCTCAAACACCTGCAACGGAGGAACGTCCTTGACCCGCTTCCCGACGATGTCCAGCGCGTCGTACATCACCCGTGTCGCGGTGCTCTTCTTCCCGCTGTACATGATCCCGTTGATGAACTTCGACACCAGCACGCTGTTGTACCGGATGTCCGGTTTCAACTGCTCGCTCGAATGCGTGAACTTCTTGAACGCCATGCCTGCTGACCTTCTCCAACCGAACCCTTGTTCCACGTCCTTCCGGACCGCAAACCCCCGTCGGACCACCGACCCCCGGTCCGCACGCTCAGCCGCACACCCGTCGTCTAAACCGATCCGCCCTCAGCCGCACGTCCGGTTCGTCGCGCCGTCCGGGCACACTGCACCGCCGCGACCGCCGCCGCCAGCTTCAGCCCCGCTCCGGGCAGAAACGGCACAAGCCCCTGCGCCACAGCCGCCGACGCCGAATCCAGCAGCACGATCAGCCAGGCGACGCCACAACCAAAGATAATCGTGGTCCCCGCCAACCCTGCAACGATCGCGGTCGCAAGCCCATCTCGCCGCCGCGAAAGCACGCTCACCGCCGGCGCCGCAATCACGAACCCCGCCAGATACCCCGCCGTCGGACCGAACAAGCCGACCGACCCCGGCGTGAAAAGCCCCCACGCGCCCCCGGTCGCGCCCGCCACAACCGACCCCGCAACCAGATACGCCGACATCGCGATGCACGCCCGCCACGGCGACAACGCATATCCGCACAACAACACCGCCAGCGACTGCAACGTCACCGGCACCAGCAACCCCGGAACCCGAATTTGCACCTGCGCCGCAAGCGCCGTCAAAACGACGAACGCCGCGATCTGCGTGCCCGCGCTGACACGGTTCGCACGCGCAACCCCGCGCACCTGCGCTACCGCAGCGCCGTCCGCAAAACTCAACCGATCTGACGCCCCCCCCGACATCCCTTGCCCGGTTCCTGTTACCTGTTGCCTTCCTACTTCTTCCGCCGCTTCACGCCGTACTTGCTGCGGCTGCGGTTCCGCGGATTCCCTTCCTTGTCGTTCTGCACGCCCGCGCAGTCCAGCGTCCCGCGCACGATGTGATAGCGCACACCGGGAAGATCCCGCACGCGTCCTCCGCGCACCAGCACGATCGAGTGCTCCTGGAGGTTATGATCGATCCCCGGAATATACGCGGTCACCTCCTTCCCGTTGGTCAGGCGGACGCGAGTCACCTTCCGCAACGCCGAGTTCGGCTTCTTCGGTGTCTGCGTCTTCACGATCAGGCAGACCCCCTGCTTCTGCGGACTGCGCCCCAGATCGCGCACCTTCGATTTCTTCACCACGCCCCGACGGGGTTTGCGGATCAACTGGTTGATAGTCGGCATGTATCCTCGCTCGTTCGATCGCCTCGCGGAACGACCCTCCGCCCCGCCGCCCGACCGCTCCCGCGCCCCCTCGGCGCCCGCGTCAGGCAAGCCCTCCCTTATACCCGAACTTTCCGCCCTGACAACCCGCCAACCGGAAGTCCGCCTTGTTCGCTCCTCTCGGCTTCAACCCTGGCTTGGCGGATCCTCCGATCCTTTCGGTTCGGACACCCCGATCTGCTCCGGCGGCGCTCCGAGAGGCTCATCTCCGAACTGGGCCGGATTAAAGCCTCGCCGGAACGGCAGCGGAAGGCGCTGAAGCTCCGGACTGTCCAGCGGCGAAGGCGGCATCGCCCCGCTGCCCTCCGAAATCACCTCCGACGGCGGTCCCCCGAAAATGTCCCTCGCCTCGCCCGGCATCGCCAGAATCGGCATGATCGGTTCGCCGAGATGCTTGACCCCCATGCTCAGATAGGGTTTGAAGCCCGTCCCCGCAGGAATCAGGTGGCCGAGGATGACGTTCTCCTTCAGCCCGTACAAACCATCCTTCGCGCCCGCCAGCGCCGCCTCGGTCAGCACCTTCGTCGTCTCCTGGAACGACGCCGCCGAGATGAACGACTCGCTCTGGAGGCTTGCCTTCGTGATGCCCAGAAGCAGCGTCGTCGCCACCGCCGGTTTGCAGCGCTTGTACCGCGCCGGCTCCCCGCCCTTCGCCTCGACTTCCTCGTTCACCGCGTTCAGCTCGGCTCGCGTCAGAATCTGGCCCTCGGTCAGGTTCGTGTCCCCCACGCTGGCGATGCGCACGCACTTCGACAGCCGCTCGTTCTCCATCCGGAAGCGGTGCTTGTCCACCACCTCGCCCGGCAGGAACGCCGCGTCGTTCGGCGCCTCCACCTTCACCTTCCGCATCATCTGCGCCACGATCACTTCAATGTGCTTGTCGTTGATCGTCACGTTCTGGCTGCGGTAGACCGCCTGCACCTCGGCTTGCAGGTAGCTTTGCAGCGCTTCGTCGCCCTTGATCCGCAGAATGTCCTGCGGAATCAGCGGACCCTCCACCAGCGGATCCCCCGCGGTCACGTAGTCGCCGGAATGAACCAGCAGGTGCTTGTCCTGCGGAACGTGGTGCTCCTTCTCCATCCCGCCATCGCTCTTGACAATGATCGTCATCTTCCCGCGCCGCTTGTCGCCGCGGATCTCCACCGTTCCGGAGATTTCCGCCATGCTGGCCGGTTCCTTCGGCTTGCGGGCCTCGAAAATCTCCGTCACCCGCGGCAACCCCCCCGTGATGTCCTGCACCCCCGACATCTCGCGCGGCTGACGCGCCAGCAACATGCCCGGCTTGATCTTCTGACCCTCGCCCACCTCGATGCGCGCCTTGGCCGGAAGGTAGTGATAATCCAGAACCTTCCCGTCCTTGTCCTCGATCACGATCTTCGGGTGCTTCTCCCCCTTATGCTCGATGACCACGAACTTCGCGCCGGTCTTCTCGTCCTCCATCCGGACCGTCTCGCCCTCCGCAATGTCCTGGAAGCGGACGATGCCCGCGACCTCCGCCAGGATCGGGGTCAGGTGCGGATCCCACTCGCACAGCTTGTCCTGCTTGGCGACCTTCTGCCCCTCCGTCACGTGCAGCACCGCGCCGTAGGGAATCCGATGACGCTCCAGCTCTCGCCCCTTCTCATCGTTGATCACCACTTCGCCGTTGCGCTTCAGCACGATCGTCCGCGTCGTACCGTCCGGCTCGGTCACCGTCACCGGGCGAAGGTCGTGGAACGCGACCACGCCCTTCTGGGAGCACCGCAACTCCTTCTCCAGCGCCGCCTTGTGCGCCACGCCCCCGGTGTGGAACGTCCGCATCGTCAACTGCGTCCCCGGTTCGCCGATCGACTGCGCCGCGATGATCCCCACCGCCAGACCGCACTCGACCAGTTGCCCCGTCGACATGTCCACCCCGTAGCACTTCGCGCAGATCCCCGCCCGGCTCTCGCACGTCAGCGGACTGCGCACGCGGATCTTGTCGAGACCCAGATCCTCGATCCCCCGGGCGATGTCCCGCGTGATGATCTCGTTCTCCTTGACGATCACCTGGTCCGTCATCGGGTTGATGATCGTGTCCCGCGCCACGCGCCCGACGATGCTCTCGCGCAGCGGAATGTCCACCTCCTCGCCCTTGTAAATCGCGCTCTTCGTGATCCCGCTGATCGTCCCGCAGTCCCCCATGTTGATGATCACGTTCTGCGCCACGTCCGCCAGCTTCCGCGTCAGGTAGCCCGAGTCCGCCGTCTTCAGCGCCGTATCCGCCAGCCCCTTCCGCGCGCCGTGCGTCGAGCTGAAATACTCCAGCACCGACAACCCCTCCCGGAAGTTCGCCTTGATCGGCGTCTCGATGATCTCCCCGCTCGGCTTCGCCATCAGCGCCCGCATCCCCGCGAGCTGCCGGATCTGGTCCACGCTGCCGCGCGCCCCGGATTCGGTCATCAGGAAGATCGGGTTCATATACGGCTTCGCGGACTTCTCCCCCACCGCCGCATACCGCCCGTCCTCCGTGCGCCAGTCGTTCTTCAGCTCCTTCATCATCGCCGCCGTCACCCGCTCCCGCGCGTGAATCCACTTGTCGATGACCTGGTTGTAACGCTCCATCCGGGTCAGCGCCCCCTTCTGGAAACTCGTCGTCAGCTTGTCCACCTCCGCCTGCGTCTCGTCGATGATCCGCTGCTTGTCCGACGGAATCCGCATGTCCGTCACGCCGAACGACAGACCCGCCAGCGTGCTGTGCCGGAAGCCCGCCTCCTTGATCCGGTCCAGAAGATCGATCGTCGCCGAACGCCCCAGCAGAGCGTGGCAGTCCGCGATCACCCGCGCCGACCCCTTCGACGACAGCGAGCAGTTGTAAAACGGCATCTGCGGCGCCAGAAAATCCGCGAACAACACGCGCCCCGCCGTCGTCGTCAACCGGCGATCCTTCGGCGCGTCCTGCGGCTCCTCCTTGATCCCCGTGACGATCCGGTCCCGCGCAATGCGCACCCGGATCCACTGGTGAAGCGAAATCTTCCCCATCGAATACGCCAGCATCGCCTCCTGCTCGTCGCTGAACGTCGGCATCTTCTCCGGGATCGGACCGCTCGTGTGATCCGTCGTCAGGTAGAACACCCCCAAGACGATGTCCTGCGACGGCGACATGATCGGCGACCCGTTCGCCGGACCGAAGATGTTGTTCACGCTCATCATCAGAACGTGCGCCTCCGCCTGCGCTTCGATCGACAGCGGCAGATGAACCGCCATCTGGTCCCCGTCGAAGTCGGCGTTGAAGCCCTTGCACACCAGAGGATGAATCTTGATCGCGTTCCCCTCCACCAGCACCGGCTCGAACGCCTGAATGCCCATCCGGTGCAGCGTCGGCGCGCGGTTCAGCAGCACCGGGTGCTGATGAATCACCTCCTCCAGAATGTCCCAGATCTCCTGATCCCGACGCTCCAGCATCCGCTTCGCGCTCTTGATCGTGTCCGCCATCCCCCGCTCCTTCAGCTTGCGGATGATGAACGGCTGGTACAGCTCCAGCGCGATCTTCTTCGGAAGCCCGCACTGGTTCAGCTTCAGCTCCGGCCCCACGACGATCACCGAGCGCGCGGAGTAGTCCACGCGCTTGCCCAGCAGGTTCTCGCGGAAGCGGCCCTGCTTCCCCTTGATCATGTCCGTCAGCGACTTCAGCGGACGATTGCTGCTGCCCAGCACCGGACGTCGGCAGCGACCGTTGTCAAACAGCGCATCCACCGCCTGCTGCAGCATGCGCTTCTCGTTCTGGATGATGACCTCGGGCGCATTCAGGTCGATCAGCTTCTTGAGGCGGTTGTTCCGGTTGATGATCCGCCGGTACAGGTCGTTCAGATCGCTCGTCGCGAAGTTCCCGCTCTCCAGCAGCACCAGAGGCCGAAGGTCCGGCGGTATCACCGGTATCACCTCCAGCACCATCCACCGCGGATCGTTCGGCGAATTCTTCAGCGCCTCGACCACCTTCAGTCGCTTCGTCAGGTCGTAGATCCGCTGCTGGCTGGACGTCCGCGAAAGCTGCTCGCGCAACTGATCCGAAAGACGCTTCAGGTCCAGCTTCTCCAGCAGGGCCTGGATCGCCTCCGCCCCCATCATCGCCGTGAACGAGTGACCGTAATCCTCCAGCGCCTTGCGGTACTCCTCCTCGTTGAGCACCTGCTTCTCGGTCAGCGGCGTGTCCCCCGGATCAACGACGATGTAATCCTGGAAGTAGATGACCCGCTCAAGATCCCCCGTCTTCACGTCCAGCAGCGCCCCAAGACGCGACGGCATCGCCTTGAAAAACCAGATATGCACCACCGGCGCCGCCAGGTTGATGTGCCCCATCCGCTTGCGCCGAACCCGCGAGTGCGTCACCTTCACCCCGCACCGGTCGCAGATGATCCCCTTGTACTTCGTCCCCTTGAACTTCCCGCACGCGCACTCCCAGTCCCGCTCCGGACCGAAAATCCGCTCGCAGAACAACCCGTCCTTCTCGGGACGGTACGTGCGGTAATTGATCGTCTCGGGTTTCTTCACCTCGCCGAACGACCACGCCCGGATGTCGTTCGGAGATGCCAGCGTAATTCGAACGCTCGCGTAGTCATTCACCCGATCGTACGTCGTGTCCACCATGTCCGGTGATCCCTTTCAATCCCCCGGCGCCCTTCCGCGCCGCATCGCAACCCCGCCCGCCATGACCCGTCACGAAGTCGCCGCCGCCAGCATCGCCGCGCTCTCCCGTCCCCCGTCCCCGAACGAAAGACCCAGCGCCACCACCCCCGACAGCTTCCGGAAACCCAGCTCCTCGCAGAAATCCACTTCCGTCCCGTAAGCCACCGCCTCGATCCGCTGCACGCCGTAGTTCCGCAGCGCCTCGATCACGCCCCGCGCCATCCGCGCCGCCACGCCTCCCGCATCGTGCTCGATCCGCGCGTCCTTCCGCGTGATCGCCGCCGGACCCTGGTACGCCGGATCCAGCTTGCACTCCGCCAGCCGCCCCAGCAGCCCGTCCGTCACCCCCCGCGCAAAACCGATCAGCACCCCGTCACGGCGCGCCGTCGCAAAACAGTGCGACGACCCGATCATCCGCGAAACCTGCTCCCGCGTCGGACGGTTCGGGTGACCGTGACGTTCATAAAACGCCAGCAACTCGTCCGCCCCAGGCCGGTCGTTCATCGACAGCGTGATCGACGCTTCCATCCCCCATCCCCGTCACGACCCGCGGCGATGCCCTTCACGCCGCGATTACGACTCAGATCAGCATCGGTTTCTCGAGGTGAATGTTCATGCACAACCCGCGGATCTCGTTGCACAACACGTCGAACGACACCGGCGTTCCTGCCTCCAGTGTGTTCGACCCCTTCACCATCGCCTCGTAAATCTTCGTCCGCCCTTCCACGTCGTCGCTCTTGACCGTTAGAAGCTCCTGAAGAATGTGCGACGCGCCGTACGCCTCCAGACCCCAGACCTCCATCTCGCCGAAACGCTGACCCCCCGTCCGCGCCTTGCCCCCCAGCGGCTGCTGCGTGATCAGGCTGTAAGGACCGGTCGAACGCACGTGAATCTTGTCATCCACCAGGTGGTGCAGCTTGAGCATGTAAAGGTAGCCCACCGTCACCCGCTGATCGAAGTACTCACCGGTCCGCCCGTCGCGAAGCCGCGTCTTGCCGCCCACCGGCATCTCGCACAGACGCAGATCCTCCGCACCCGCCCGCGCCACGTGCGCCGCGTCCTGCGACATCTGCTGCACGTGCGCGTTCGCCTGACGGATCAGCTCGTGAATTTCCTCTTCCTTCGCCCCGTCGAACACCGGCGTCACCGCCTGGAACCCCAGCACCTTCGCCGCCCAACCCAGGTACGTCTCCAGAATCTGCCCCACGTTCATACGCGAAGGCACGCCCAGCGGGTTAAGCACGATGTCCACCGGCGTCCCGTCTTCCAGGAACGGCATGTCCTCCTCGGGCATGATCCGCGCGATCACCCCCTTGTTCCCGTGACGCCCGGCCATCTTGTCGCCGACCGACAACGCCCGCTTCGTCGCCACGTAAACCTTGACCATCTCCAGCACGCCCGTCGGCAGCTCGTCCCCGCGCTTCATCTGCGACGTCTTGCGCTCACGCTCTTCGATGATCTCCTCGATCCGCGACCAGAACCGGTCCACCACCTTGTTGAGCACCTGCTCCCGGATCGACGCGGGCTTCACCCACTTCAGGTCGCGCGTCCGCACCTGGTCGCCGAAATCCTTCACCTGTTCGAGAATGACGTCCTTGAGGGGACTGTGACCGACCTTCTGCCGCGTGTTCGGGTCGATCATCGGACCGTCCATCATCTTCTCGATTTCCTCGCACATCTGGCGGAACAGCGTCACCACCCGCGCGTCCTGCGCCTCCCGGTACGCCGCCACCTCCGCCTCAAGCTGCTTCTTCTCCTCGTCGGACATGTTCATCCGACGCGAAAAGTGCTTCGCCCCGATGACCACGCCCTCCTCGCCCGCCGGAAGCTCCAGCGAGTCGTTCTTGACGTCCTCGCCCGCACGCCCGAAGATCGCGTGCAAGAGCTTCTCCTCCGGAGACAACTCGGTCTTCGATTTCGGACTGACCTTGCCGACGAGAATGTCCCCCGGACTCACCACCGTCCCCGTCCGCACAATCCCGCGCTCGTCCAGGTTCCGCAGCGCCCGCTCCGACACGTTCGGAATGTCCGCCGTGAACTCCTCCTTGCCCAGCTTCGTCTCCCGCACCTCCACGTCGTACGCGTCGATGTGAATGCTCGTGAACACGTCCTCGCGCACCAGCTTCTCGCTGATCAGGATCGCGTCCTCAAAGTTGTAGCCGTCGAACGTCATGAACGCGACCAGCACGTTCCGACCCAGCGCCAGCTCGCCGTTGTACGTCGCCGGACCGTCCGCGATGATCTCCCCCGCCTTCACCTTCTGCCCGGGCTTCACCAGCGGACGCTGGTTCAGACACGTCCGCTCATTCAGCCCGCGGTATTTCCGCAACACGTACTCGTCCGTGTCGTTCAGCACGATCCGCGAAGCGTCCACGTACGTCACCGTCCCGGCGTACCGCGCCTGCACGACCATCCCGCTGTTGATCGGCACCACCTTCTCCATCCCCGTCGCCACCACCGGAGGGTCCGTCCGAAGCAGCGGAACCGCCTGACGCTGCATGTTTGATCCCATCAGCGCCCGGTTCGCGTCGTCGTGCTCCAGGAACGGAATCAGCGCCGCCGACACCCCCACCGTCTGCTTCGGCGAAATGTCCAGATAGTCCACCTGCTTGCTGTCCACCTGCGCCAACTCGCCGTAGGCGCGGGCGATCACCGCCCCCTGCTGCAGCCGCCGCTTCTGAGGATCCAGCGCCTCCGGCGGCGCCAGCACCAGCCGCATCTCCTCGTCCGCCCGAAGGTAGCTCGCCTTCTCGTCCAGCTTCCCGCTCTTGTCCACCTTGATATAAGGCGTCCGCAGAAACCCGTACTCGTCCACGCTGCTGTAGATCGAAAGCGACGCGATCAGACCGATGTTCGTGCCTTCCGGCGTCTCGATCGGACAGATCCGACCGTAGTGCGAAATGTGGACGTCACGCACCTCAAAACCCGCCCGCTTCCGGTTCAACCCGCCCGGACCCAGCGCCGACAACCGCCGCTCGTGCGTCAACTGCGACAGCGGGTTGGTCTGGTCCACCACCTGCGACAGCTCGCTGCGACCGAAGAAAAACTCCACCGCCGAACTGATCGACTTGCTGTTGATGAGCTGCGCAATGCGCCCGATCTCGTCCGGGTTCTTCAGGCTCATGCGCTCCTGAACCGTCCGGCGCAGCTTCAGGAAACCCTTCCGAAGCTCGTCCGAGCACAACTCGTCCAGCGTCCGCAGACGCCGGTTCCCCAGGTGGTCGATGTCGTCCACCGAATACTGCGGATCCCCCGCCCGAAGGTGCAGCATGTACCGCAGACACGCCACGTAATCCTCCACCCGCAGCACCATCACCGACTCGTCCGAGTTGATGTCCAGCTTGCGGTTCATCCGGAACCGCCCCACCTTCCCCAGGCGGTAGCGGTTCTCGTCGTAGAACTTCTCGTGAAACAGCTTCTTCGCCTTGTCCAGCGCCGGCGGGTTGCCCGGACGAAGCCGCGCGTAAATCTTCAGCAGCGCCTCCTCATGCGAGTGCGTGCTGTCCTCCGCCAGCGTGTTCAGAATGATCGGATCCTGAACCTGCGCGATCACCTCGATCTTCGTCCCCGATCCTCCCTGCTGGATCGCTCCGATCGCGTCCCCGATCTGGCATCCCGCCTGCACCAGCACCGTCCCCGTCCCGGCTTCCACGACCGGACTGACCACGTACATGTCCGAGGTCAGATCCTTCAGCTTCACCTGCTTCGTCTGGAAAAACTCCCGGATGATGCTCTCATCCGTCGAGTACTTCTCCGACATCGCCCGAAGAAACGCCGTCGCCGCGATCTTGCTGCTCTGGTCGATCCGGACCGCCATCAAGTCCTTCTTCGTGACGTTGACCTCGATCCAGCTCCCACGCTCCGGAATGATCCGGCACCCGTGCAACGCACGATCCCCTTCCGCCTGCTCCTTCACGAAGTCCACGCCAGGACTGCGGTGCAGTTGCGACACGATCACGCGCTCGGCGCCGTTGATGATGAACTCCCCGCCGCCCATCATGATCGGCAGCTCTCCGACGTAGATCAGATCTTCCAGCACCTCGTCGGAGTCCTTCCGCGTCATCCGCAGCCGGATCCGCAGCGGCTTCCCGTAGGTCAGGCGCAGCTCGCGGCATTCGTCCGGCGTGAACCGCGGTTTCGCCAGCTCGTAGCACACGTAGTTGAGCGCCACGTTCCCGTCGTAGCTTTCGATCGGGAAAACCTCGTGCAGCAGTCCCTCCAGACCCACCCGCGCCCGCGAACGCGGTTCGACGTCCTCCTGGAGGAACGCCGCGTAAGACTTCACCTGGATCTGGTTAAGACTCGGAATCTCCAGCGCGTCCCCAACCTTGGAGAAACGGCGGACCGGTAGCGCCCGGGTAAGCATCGTGATGATCCCTTCCCTGCTCGAAATCGACTGACGATATCCTAAGGGACTCTCAATCCGCGCTCCGACCTCTGTGACACCGGCGGTCCCTTTCTGCCGCGCCGGTCGTTCCCGTCGGTTGCGGATCGTGTGCTTCGGGGACTTTGCGCATAATACAGGGAGGAGTCGAGGTTCGCCTCGACCCTCCCGTCGTCTTTTCACTTCCCGGCGGCGGCTTGATCGACTCGCAACCGCCTCTGAGCCGCTGCGGCTACTCCAGCTTCACCGCACCGCCCGCGGACTCGATCTCCTTCTTGATCTTCTCCGCGTCTTCCTTCGAAACGCCTTCCTTCAGCGGCTTCGGAACGCCTTCCACCAGGTCCTTCGCTTCCTTCAGACCCAGCCCCGTGATCGCGCGGACCGCCTTGATCACGTTGATCTTGTTGTCGCCGAATCCCGCCAGAATCACGTTGAACGAGTCCTTCTCCTCCGCCGCAGGCGCCGCGCCGCCGCCGCCCGCAGGCGCCGCCATCATCACCGCCCCGCCCCCCGCAGGCTCGATCCCGTGCACGATCTTCAGACAATCCACCAGCTCCTGCGCCTGCTTCACCGTCAGACCCACGAGCTTGTCCGCAAGCGACTTGATGTCCGCTGAAAACTCCTTCGCCGGTGCCTCCGCCATGATGTCCGATGCCCCCTTCTTATCTGCTCAACCACGGAGTCCGGACGGCGCCCGCAACACGCGAGTCGTTTCATCCCCCGAAGGGGACCAGCCGGAACACCCGATGTATTCCCGATGTCGTCAGGCCGCAGCCGGTTCCGAAGCCCCCGCGCCTTCGGCCTTGTCTGCCAGAGTCTTCACGCAGCCCGCGATCCGACCGCCCGCGCCGCGCAGGCATCCACTGATGGCCCGACCCGGCGACGAAATCAACAGCGCCACTTCGCCCAGGATTTCACGCTTCCCACGAAGCTTTGATATCTCGTCGACCGTCAGCAGCGCCGGATCGCCGTCGCAGATGCCCTTCTTCAGCTCAAGCTTGACGTACGTCTTCTTCGCCTCGACCAGCGCCCGCGCCACGTCGATGATCGAGTCGCCCCCCGTCACCAGCGCGCAGGGACCGTCGAACCCCGCCGCCAGCGGCGCTAACCGCGTCCCCGCGAACGCACGACGCGCCAGGCTGTTCTTCACCACCTGAACCTCGATCCGCTTCTTCCGAAGCGCTTGACGCAATTGCGTCACATCGATCACGTTCAACCGCGTGACATCGACAAGGCACGCATCCGCCAGCGATCCGTAACGCTTCCCGTATTCCTGCGTGACCGCGTCTTTGACGACTTTGCTCATCCCTTTCGCCCTTCATTCCGCCACGCGGCCGCACGCCGCGAGCCTGCGCCTCGCCACCGTCTCTACGACCCGACGTTCAGCATCACGGACGGCGTGTTCACCCCCGCCAGGCAGACCTTCTTGAAAAACTGGCCTTTCGCGGACGCCGGCTTCGCGCGACCGATGTGCGCCACCACCGCCTCGATGTTCGCCCGCAGATCCGCCACGCTGAAGCTCGCTTTGCCCACCGGAACGTGGACGTTCCCGCCAGCGTCATTCCGGAACTCGATCCGCCCCGCCGCGAACTCCCGGACCGCCGTCACCACATCCGGCGTCACCGTCCCCGCTTTCGGCGTCGGCATCAGCCCGTGCGGCCCGAGCACCCGACCCAGCTTCCCGACTTTCCCCATCAGCGACGGATGCGCCACCGCCACGTCGAACTCAAACCAGTTCTCTTTCTGAATCTTCTCGATCAGCTCGTCGCCGCCCGCCTCGATCGCCCCGGCCGCCTTCGCCTGCACCGCCGCGTCGCCCTCGCAGAACGCGATCACTCGACGCGACTTCCCGATCCCCTTCGGCAGCGAAATCGCCCCGCGCAACATCTGATCCGCCTGCTTCGGGTCGATCCCGAGGTGCATCACCAACTGCAACGTCTGATCCGTGCCCTTCCGCTTCCGCCCGTTCTTGTACGTCCGGTCCGACCGCACCGCCGCCATCGACTTCACCGTCGAGATCCCCGCCTCGACGTCGACCGGCTTCAGCGCGTCGCCGCCCCGAATGTCCAGACGCTTCTTGTACGCCACCGATTGTCTTGCCATGCTCGTCCGCCCGTCCGTCAGTCCGCGATCTCAACGCCCATCGACCGCGCCGTCCCCGCCACGATCCGTTCCGCCGACTCGATCTTCGTGCAGTTCAGGTCCGGAAGCTTCCGCTGCGCGATCTCCCGAAGCTGCGCCCGCGTGATCGTCCCGATCTTCTGCTTGTTCGGCGTCCCGCTGCCCTTCTCCGCCTTCAGCGCATCCTTCAGCAGAACCGATGCCGGCGGGCTCTTCACCTTGAACGTGAAGGACTTGTCTGAGTACACCGACAACTCGACCGTCACCCGCATCCCGTTCAGGTTCCCCGTCGCCGCGTTGAACTGCTGCACGAACTGCCCGATGTTCACCCCGTGCTGACCCAGCGCAGGTCCGATCGGCGGCGCGGGAGTCGCCTGCCCCCCGGGCGCCTGAAGCTTGATGACCGCTACGACCTCTTTCTTCTTCGCCACGCCAGCCTTCCCTTCACCCCGCCGTCAATCCCGATCGCCCGTCCCTGACCCCGAATCTGACCTCTCAAACCCGAAATCCCGAATCCCCGATCACTCCTTCACCGGCTGCTCCGCCGTCGCCCGCTCCAACTGCCAGTATTCCACATCCAACTGCGTCGCACGCCCGAACACCATCACCACCACCGTCACCAGCCCGCGACGCTCGTCCATCGAGTCCACTTCGCCCTCGTAGCCCTCGAACGGACCTTCGGTGATCTTGACTTGATCCCCCTTCTGGAACTGCACGGCCGCCAGCGCCGACTCGTCCGGCTTCTCGCACGCCGCCAGCATCGCCCCCACCTCGTGATCCGGCATCGGCTTCGGCTTGTTGTTCGCCCCGATGAAGTCCCCGACCCCCGTCGTCTCTTTCACCGTGAACCACACCTGCTCGTTCATCGAACCGTCCGGTTCGCACGCCATCTCGACGAACACATACCCCGGATAAAGCTTCCGCTCGATGAACTTCAGCGCCCCGCCCTTGAACTTCTTCTCCTTCAGCGTCGGAACCAGCACCCGGCCCACGCGAGACTCAAGACCCTCGATCTTCACCTTCCGGGTCAGTGCCTCGCAAACCTGGTCCTCCTTGTTCGACGCCACCCGCAGCACGTACCACCGCATCCCGGGGCGCGTCGGTTCGCTCGACAGTTGCTCCGTCATCCCCCAGGATCTCCCAGTCCTGTGACCCCTTCCTTCAACACCCCGAACCACTGAAACAGTTGGAAGAAAACAAGGTCAGCAAAACCCATCAACACGCCGAAGATGATCGTGAACGCGATCACCACCTTCGTCGAGCCGATCACCTCACGCCGGCTCGACCAGTTCACCTTCCGCATCTCGTTCTCGGTGGCGATCAGAAAGTCGCTGCTGCCCCGATTCCGAAACGTGAACCACCACCCCGTCGCCGCCACCCCCAGCGCCAGCACCATCGGAATCCCGTAGACGACCGCCATCGTCCACGGACGACTCGAATCGCGCCACCCCACCAGTCGGTCGTACACGAACGCCGCCAACCCGTAAGCCATCAGCAGCGCCGCCCCCATCGACGCCCACCGGACCTTCGGACCCTGCTCAGGCTTGTATCGCTCGAAAAAATTCGCCGCGCCCGACTCTCGACGACTTCCGCCGCCCCCGGCGCCTCCGCTGACAAGATTCCCTCCGCCCGTCGGTGAACGCCCACCAGGTTCCCTTGATGAGGAACCCGTCACCGGGCCCACCCCCGACGTCGTTGTCGCGTTTGCCATATTCCGCTCGTTTCAGCCCGCCCCGTCGTCTCGCGGCGCCTTTCCGACGCCGCCGACTCAGGCTCCGGGACAGTTCCGCCCCGCCCCTTGAAGCTGCCTCATCAGGAGCAGAGGGACTCGAACCCCCAACCGCCGGTTTTGGAAACCGGTGCTCTACCAATTGAGCTATGCTCCTTCACATCCCGGAGCAGCACCGGAATCAAGGTCCGCAGAAACCGGTCTTCAATCCGTGACTCGATATACGCCTGATTCCCGCGCTTTCCACCCAGTCCCCCGAACCTCGCCGAGTCGCCCGCCGCGGTCACCATCGCGCGTTCGCCGTCCCCCGAACCTGAACCCCGAACCCTACTTCCGCTTGATCTTGTGAAGCGTCCGCTTCCGAAGCCGAGGACTGTACTTCATCAACGTGATCTTCGGCGTCCCGCCCATCACGTTCACCGTCGTCCGGTAGTTCAAGTCGCCCGTCTCGCTGCATTGCAGCCACACCCACTCGCGCTTCTGACCCTTTTTCTTCGCCATCTCCGATACCGCTCCTTCGCCGAAAGCGAAGCGACGCGCTTCACGCCCGCCCTACCACGCTTTCAACCGGCCAGAAACGCCGACGCGACTCCGACTACTGCAAAACCTTCGACACCACGCCCGAACCCACCGTGCGACCGCCCTCGCGCACCGCGAAGCGAAGCCCCTGCTCCATCGCGATCGGCTTACCCAGCTCGACTTCCATCGTGATGTTGTCGCCCGGCATGCACATCTCCGCCCCGCCCAGCAGCTTCAGCGAACCGGTCACGTCCGTCGTCCGGAAGTAGAACTGCGGACGATATCCGCTGAAGAAGGGCGTGTGACGCCCCCCTTCCTCCTGCGTCAGAACGTAAACCTCCGCCTCGAACTTCGTGTGCGGCGGGATCGTCCCGGGCTTCGCCAGAACCTGACCACGCTCCACCTCTTCCTTCTTCGTCCCGCGAAGCAGACACCCACAGTTGTCCCCCGGCAGCGCGTAGTCCAGCGTCTTGTTGAACATCTCGACGCCCGTCACCGTCGTCTTCTGAATGTCCCGAAGTCCGACGATCTCCACTTCGTCGCCCACCTTCACCTGTCCGCGCTCCACGCGACCGGTCACCACCGTCCCGCGACCCTTGATGCTGAACACGTCCTCGATCGACATCAGGAACGGCTTGTCAACCTCACGAACCGGCTCGGGAATGTACGAGTCCAGCGCGGCCATCAGATCGCCGATGCACTTCGTCTTCTCGGGATCCTTCGGATTCTGAAGCGCCGGCAGCGACGATCCGCGGATCACCGGCGTGTCGTCGCCGGGGAAGTTGTACTTGCTCAGCAGCTCGCGCACCTCCAGCTCGACCAGATCCAGAAGCTCCGCGTCATCCACCAGGTCGATCTTATTCAGGAACACCACGATCCGCGGAACGTTCACCTGACGCGCCAGAAGAATGTGCTCGCGCGTCTGAGGCATCGGACCGTCCGCCGACGACACCACCAGGATCGCCCCGTCCATCTGCGCCGCGCCGGTGATCATGTTCTTCACGTAGTCCGCGTGACCCGGGCAGTCGATGTGCGCGTAGTGACGTTTCTCCGTCTCGTACTCGACGTGCGACGTCGCGATCGTCAGAATCTTCGTCGGGTCGCGGCGGCCCTGCGATTCCGACGCCTTCGCCACTTCGTCGTAGCTGATCGCCTTGCACAACCCCTTCGCCGCCTGAACCATCGTGATCGCCGCCGTCAGCGTCGTCTTCCCGTGATCCACGTGTCCGATCGTCCCCACGTTGACGTGGGGCTTGGTTCGTTCAAATACGTCCTTCGCCATACTGAGACTGCTCCTCCACTCGTAAGGACTTCTTACGTCCGGACATTCGTTTATGACCCGCAGCGTCCGCGCGCCGCTCGGACGTTGCGACCGTTACGACCTTCCCCGCCGCGCCGCCTCACCAAGCTGCTGACGGGGATCGAACCCGTGACCTCGTCCTTACCAAGGACGCACTCTACCAGCTGAGCTACAGCAGCGCGCCAGCGCCGCAGACTCGGCGATTGTCCCTCCAACGGAACACGCCAACGCCGCGCGGTGCTCCCGCATCGACGACTCGGCCGCGCCGATCCGCGGCGGGATTCCCCCGCACCCGCGACAGTCGCCGGGGTTCGACCAAGCCTAGAGCCGGGCGAGTATACGCGCGCTCCTAACCCTGTCAAATCGAAAAGACAGCGCCTTCTGCTTCCCCCACTAACCAAATCCCGACTCCCCTTCACCCCCCCCATCATCACTCATTGTCACTTTAATTATTGACGCCACCCCGCTCGCCATCCCCAGATCCTTCCACCGCGCCCTCAACACCACGGCGCGGTACGCTTGAGTCGTGACCCGAAACAAACGCGGTATTCCTGACGTTGCTATCCTCCATCAAGACGCCGAAATCCTCGTCATCAACAAACCCCCGGGACTGGTCTGTGTCCCCGGAACCGGCGCCGTCTCCGTATACGACACCCTGATCCGTCACGAGCATCTTGATGCCGATGAGGAGTTCAGACCCGTCCACCGGATCGACCGCTACGCCTCCGGCGTTGTCGTGTACGCTCGGACGCTCGACGCCCAGCGCGCTTTGTCCGCTCAATTCGCTCGCCGCGAAGTCGAGAAGGTTTATCTCGCCCTCGTCGCCGGCCGCGTGGACAAACCCGGCGAGGTCGATCTGCCTCTCAAGCCTGATAAGACCCACCGCCGCGTCGTCGTCGCCCACAAACACGGAAAACCTTCCCTGACACGCTTCCAGGTCGTCCGGCATGTTGCCGGACACACCCTCCTGGAATGCCGCCCCCTCACCGGACGGTTGCACCAGATCCGCGTTCACCTCGCCTCGATCGGTTTCCCGCTTGCGGTTGACTCCCTCTACGGCGGGGGGACGCAGATCCTGCTTTCCCAGTTCAAACCAGGTTACCGCCCCAGCACCCGGCATCCGCAGCGCCCGCTGATCCGTCGCCTGACGCTCCACGCCCTGCGACTGACGTTCCGCCACCCGCGCACGAACGACCCCGTCACGTACGAAGCGCCGCTCCCGAAGGACTTCCGCTCGACGTTGACTCAGCTTGGCCGCTGTCGCCTCTGAACCTTCCGCCACGTTCATGATGACACGCTCGCCGGACCGGCGTCGCCGTGTTTCCTGCGCCGACGACTCGGATTATGTTGCCCTGCGGTCCGGCGACACTGGCGCGAGATGGCTGGCCCGCGCCTGGGCATGCCGCCGCTGCAACGGATCCGCGACGATGACGCCGCAAAGCAACAACGAACCGATCATTCTTCTGGAGAGCTTGCGCAAGCGGTTCGGACCGCTCGTCGTCCTCGACGGCGTGGACCTTGCGCTGCGCCGCGGCGAGACCACCGTCATCATTGGCGAAAGCGGCACGGGAAAGAGCGTCCTCCTCAAGCATATCGTCGGCCTGCTCAAACCCGACGAAGGATCCGTCTACTTTCACGGCCGGCGGATGAACGATCTGCGCGAGCGGGAGTGGGTCGAACCGCGAAAATCCTTCGGATTCCTGTTTCAGCTTTCCGCCCTGTTTGACTCGCTCACCGTGGGAGAAAACGTCGCGTTTCCGCTCGTCACCCACACCACGATGCGCCGCGCCGAGGTGCGGCAGGCCGTCGCCCGGAAGCTCGAGATGGTCGGGTTATCCGGTCTGGAGCCGAAACGCGTCGCAGAGCTGTCCGGCGGCCAGAAAAAGCGCGTCGCCCTCGCCCGGGCGATCGCCCTCGATCCCGAGGTCATCCTGTATGATGAACCCACCACGGGACTCGACCCGCCCCGTGCAGACGTCATCAACGAGTTGATTCTCCGCATGAGGCGGGTGATGGGGGCAACGGGCATCGTCGTCACTCACGACATGTCCAGCGCCTTCAAGGTCGCCGACCGGATCGTCATGCTGCACAAGGGAAAGTTCATTTTCGACGGAACGCCCGACGCCGTCCGGGCCTGCACGGACGCACGCGTCCGTCGGTTCATCGAGGGGCGGGCCAACGCGGAAGATCTCGAAGCTTTGGAAAGTCGAGCGCCATCATGAAGGAAACCACCCGAAACGTACTGGTCGGCGTATTCGTCATCGCCTCACTGGGCGCCCTGGGCGCTTTGATGGTCATGTTCGGCGAGCGACCGGAGTGGCTGGGCGGCGCCGAGTGGTCGCTGCGCATCCGCGGCGTCAGCCAGCTCCGCGACATCCGCGAAGGCAACGAGGTCACCCTCAACGGCGTGGCGATCGGGCGCGTCGGACGCCTCGAATTCAAGGACGACCGCCGCCCCGGACTCGGCGTGGACATCATCATCCTCATCAAGAACGCCTACGCCGTCCCCGCCACCGCCCGCGCCCTGGTCTACTCCCCTACCCTCGGCATCGGACGCGGCGTCATCGAACTCGTCGTCGACGACCCCCTCAGCGGAGAAGTCCTTCCGACCGACGGAACCGCGTCCATCCGCGGTCAGATGGCCAACCGCCTCAATGAAATCGTCTCCGAGGAGGCGATGGATTCCTTCGAGCAGACCGTCGTCCGGATCGGACAGTTCGCCGAGAAGCTCACCCCCGTCGCCGAAGATCTTCACCTGCTCCTCAGAAAAGCCCCGGTCGCCCAGGTCGATCAGCCGCTGACCGAGGCCGAGCGCATCACCGCCAACCTCTCGACCGTCATCGAGCGCTTCGACGCCACCCTCCGCAACGTCAACGACGTCCTCGGCGACGAGCAGTTGAAAACCGACTTCAAGACCGTCGCCGCGCGCCTCCGCGAAGCCTCGGACAAGCTCAACGTCGTGCTGGAGACCTGGCGCACCGAGACGCAGAAACTCGCCGACAACGTCAACACCGGCGTTGACAACACCGAGCAGCACATCGGCGAGTTCTTCGCCGCCGCCAACGCCGTCCTGGAAAACCTTGACACCGCTTCTGACCAGCTCGCCCTCGCCGCCCGCGCCCTCAACGAGGGCGACGGGACGGCCGCCCTCCTCCTCCGCGACCCGCGGCTTTATGAATCGATGGTGTACTCGTTCGATCGCCTCGGCCAACTCGTCGCCACGCTTCAGCCTCTCGCCGAAAAAATTGCCGAGGAGGAGCGCATCCCCATCAAGGTCAAGACCGCCGTCGGCAGCGTCCCCACTTCGATCGACCTGAAGAAGAAGGACGCCGAGAAACCTGCCCCGTAACCGACACGCGCCGGCATCCTTCTCGGCTTCGCGACGTCGCGTGCCCCCCCCCCCGCGCTTACCGGCGCTTCATCGGCGGGGGATCAGCGGGGCAGGCTCCGTCGGTACGCCAGGTACCGCTCACCGTGTTCGGCGATGAGCGTTCGCTCCTCGATCCACGTCTCGAAGAGAATGTACCTCGTAAAGGCCGATTCTGAGTTCTTCGACGGACCGCCGGGGGATCGAGGCGCGGACCGCGCCGTTCCGTGGAGGTTCTGCGCGTCGTGCCTCTTTGCCTTCCTGAGCGAACCCTGACGGGCCGGACCGGTGTTGCAGGTAGGTCTGAATCCGCCGAACCGTCCGATATTGCGTACCTGCGCCCTCGGAGGCCGTGTGAACCGTCGCCGGGCGTCGGACCAACGACGGATGTGAAACGCCCGGCGGACAGATAAGCCGCGGCGGCTCCAGACGAGGGGCGGTGTCACCGATGCATTCCTGAATTGCGTCCTAAACCGGGGTGCAGGGTTTGCGCGTACTGGTGGTTCATCCGGGTCGAGGTCTGCCGGCGGCGACGGCGTCCGCGCTGCGCGCGCGGGGCTGGGACGTCTGCGAGGCGACGGACTTTCATGCGGCGGCGGAGATCGTGGGGGCGGGCCACGTCGACGCCGTGCTGGTCAGCGATCCCGACGGCGGCGGAAACCGGGAGGCGGTCGAGGACCTGTACCGCACGCTCGACGCGGGGCGCGTGGCGTCGGTCGTCGTGGCGGACGATCCGGGCGGACGCCGCGTGCGCGATGACTCGCTGCTGGATTTCGCCCCGCGCAGCGCCGGAGAGGAAGACCTCGCCCTTCGTCTCGCCACGGTCAGCCGTCATCAGCGCTACGTCCGCCAGATCGAAGGCGAACTGGAGCACATGCAGCGCCTCGGCAAGCGCCTCAACGAGCATTTCAGCGAGGTGGACCAGGAGATGCGCCTCGCCTCGCGCCTTCAGCGCGACTTCCTCCCGAAGATCACCGAGCCGATCAACAACGTTACGTTCCGCACGATCTACCGCCCGGCGTCCTGGGTCTCCGGCGACATCTACGACGTCTTCCGCGTCGATGAGGATCACGTGGCGTGCTACGTCGCGGACGCGGTGGGGCACGGGATGGCGGCGAGCCTGCTGACCATCTTCATCAAGCAGGCGGTCGTTCCGAAGCGGATCACCGGAGAGCGTTACGAGGTGCTGGACCCCTCGGAGACATTGGCGATCCTCAACGAGGCGCTGGTCGCGCAAACGCTGCCCAACGCGCAGTTCGTGACGGCGTGCTACGCGCTGCTGAACACGCGCACGCGGAAGCTCCGCTTCGCCCGCGGCGGGCATCCGTATCCGCTGTTGTTCAGCGCCGGCGGCGGCTGGACCGAGCTGAAATCCTCCGGCGGTCTGCTCGGGTTGTTCGGAGGCGAGACCTTTCCTTCAGCGGAGGTGCAGCTCGAACCGGGCGACAAGATCGTGTTGTACACGGACGGCTTCGAACTCGTCTTTCAGGAGCCGTCGCGCGCCGCCAAGCTCGACACGCGCGCCTACCTGAAGCGCTTTGAGGAGCTGTGCCGCCTGCCGCTTTCGGAGATGATCCCGCGCATCGAGGCGCTGCTCGACGCGGACCACGGCTCACTGAATCCGCGCGACGACGTCTCCGTCGTGGCGTTCGAGATCGGCGGTTGACCCGGACGAAGACGTCGTCCGGAGCGCGACGACCGCTTCCGTCGCCGGTGCAGACGCGGCGCCGAACATGCGCGAGAGCATCCGCTCCAGCCGCCGCGCCCACGTGTGATCGCGACGGAAACGCATCAACCCGCGCTGCGCCACGTCCGCACGTCGAGCCTCGTCGCCGAGCAGCGCCGCCGCCTGCTCCCGGGCGTCAACCGGATCGGTGAACGCCGCGATCTCGCACCCCGGCTCGAAATGCTCAGCAACCCCCGGGCGATCCAGGTGCAGGCAGGGGACGCCGCTGGCGGTGATCTGAAAGGCTTTGTGACTTAATCCTTCCTCATCATTGCACTGGTTGACATTCAGCGCGACGCGCCCGCGGGCGTAGACAGCGGACTGCTGATCGTAGTTCACCCACGCGGCGCTCCCCGGAAGCCCGACGCTGGACCAGTCCTGTCCGAAGACGCCGACGCGAAAATACCGGCTCAGGTAGAGCGGCACGAACGCCCGCTGCCACCGCCCGAACTCCCACATCGCGTGGAGGGCGTCAAAGTAGATTTCGTAGTGCTCGTTGAGATACGCGGCGGCGTCGGGGTGATCGGCGGCGACGTGCTGATAATGATAAAACGCCGCGCGACGCGGGTCGCGCCGTTTCGCCTCCACCCAGTCCCGCCCGAGACCTGCGAGCTTGTCCTGCATGAGAGAATCCGCCCGGGTGCGCCACACTTCATCGAGCATGCGCGCGGTCTTCCCCGCCACGACGCCGAAGATCTGCCCCGTGTCGGGCGAAGGCTGATCCAGAAACGGCGCAACCTCCTCGGGCAGGTACGGCGGTGAACCCACCACCGCGACGAGGTCGAACTCCGGCGCAACGCCCTCGATCGGATGCACCAGCGACGGATCCTCGCCGACAGACAGTCCGTAAACGTTCTCCCAGCCGAGGAAGCGGCGCACTTCCTGCGCGGCGTAGTCAGCCTTGAGGAAATGATGCTGATGAGCCTGACGGAGCACCGCCTGTGCGGGGCGCTGCAGCGCGGCGCGCTCGTGCGCCCACTGCGGGTGGTCGGTCCAGAGCATCAGGTGCGGGACGCCGGCGTGGCCGAAGATGCTGGTGGCGCGGCCGGTCGCGTCCTTCATCACGGCCAGATCGAAGACGCCGTTGAAGGTGTAACTGATGACGAAATCAATCTTCTCGCGTTCGAGGACGTTCAGAAGCTCCCGCGCGATCCGGTCGCGCGGCGCGTCCGGACGGGACCAGATGGCGCCCAGTTCCAGCACGCGAACGTCGATTCCGAGCTGCCCGGCGCCCGCCGCCAGACCCGCGAGGTAGAACCGGCTGACCCGTCCGGGATTGAGCAAAACCAGAGCGCGTCGGACGGTGCGTCGCAGGTCCGGGTAAGATGCGTGTGAGTCGGCGTTCATCGTCACAGAAACCTCCGTGCGTGCGGCGCATCCCTGCTTCATCATCCCGCGCTGCGGGTGTTATCGGCCTGATGAAGGGAACCGGCTGACCGCACGACAAAGAAGATGGTTCGGACGACGACAACGCGCGGAAACGGCGCAACCGGCGGGTCGTCTCCGTCAGGTCCGGGGGATGGTCGTCTCACGGGCGGCATGACGGGGGTGGGAAGGACCGCAACTTGCGGTTTGCAAGGAGTGTAGAACCGGGTACAAGAGGCGTTGTCGCTGTTGAACATCCTCGATGTTCGTCGGCGGTCCCGCGCTTGTTGGGCTGGTCGGGCGGCGGACAGGTCGTCCCCGGCGGTGCGGCGTCTGTAACTACAGGGAAGTGCAATGCTTACACGTTGTTTCAGAACCTTCTTGGATGGCTCGAAACACCCTCTCCCTCACGGGCGCGGCTCGGTTTTGCAACGTGTTGTTCCTTCATGCCTCCTGCCGATGGCGGCCTGCGTTATGTTTTGCGGATCGGTGAAGGCCCAGGATGCGAACGATCTTTCCGGCGTCGAGGCGCGGATTCGCGCGGTGTCCCGTTTCGTGGACGTCGGTCGCGCGGTCTGGGTCGAGTTCTCGCTGGTGAATACGACGGACCGGACCATCACGCTCAGCGTCCCCGGCGGTGCGGGGGGAACGTTGGACAAGGAGATGGGGTTGCCGTTTCCGCACATCTTCAGCGGCGAGGGCGCCGGCGCCGGAATTTCGATCGTGAACCTGAATGATAATTCGTCGCGTGCGAACCTGATGGACTACGCCCGGCCGGCGAACCCCGCGCGGATCATCCTCGCGCCGCGGGCGAGCGTCGGGCAGGTCGTCGATCTGCTGAAGTTCTACCCGACGGTGCTTCGCGTGCCCGGTCGCTACCGCGTGACGTGGAGCCCTTACGGCGGGCGACTGACCAGCAACCCGATCACGCTCGACATCGCGCCGCTACAGCAGGCGGAAATCCACACCGACTACGGCATCCTGACGTTGCGGTTTTATTACGATGACGCGCCACAGTCGGTGGCGAACTTCCTGGAGCTGGCGCGGGAAGGGTTCTACAACGGGACGCCGATTCATGTCACCCCAGGACATTTCATCCTTTGCGGAGATCCGGTCGGCGACGGGACAGGCATCCGCCGTGACGGACGGAAGATCCCGCCGGAGTTCAATCAACGTCCGCATCAGAAGGGCAGCGTCTCGATGGCGCTGCTCGAGGACGATCCGAACTCGGCGAGCTGTCAGTTTTTCATCTGCAACACGCGGCATGCGGACTGGGACGGGCGCTACACCGTCTTCGCGCAGCTCGTCGGTGACGCCTCGTTCGTCACGCTGGACCAGATTATGAATGTTCCGCTCGACGCCGCCGGAGCGCCGGTCGAGACGTTGCGGATCCGATCGGTGCGACTGACGAACCTGCGCCCGGAGTGGGCGGACCTGGCATCCGTGCCCGGCGCGGAGTCGATTCAGACCACCTCGAAGTAGACAGTCGCGCCGGTTTCGCCCAGCGGCGGGCGGGCGTTACGGCCGTCGAAGCCCCTTGAAATCCGACCGACGTTGCGGCACGATGATCCCGCTTTCATGAACGTCACCCGTCACCAGATCGCCGCAACGATCGATCACACGCTGCTGGCGGCGCAGGCGACGCTGGAGGAGATCGACCGCCTCTGCGACGAGGCCCGCGAACACGGGTTCTTCGCCGTCTGCCTCAATCCCATCCACGTCGCACGGGCGAAGCGGCGCTTGATCGGGTCGCAGGTCAAAGTCGCCACCGTCGCCGGGTTCCCGCTCGGAGCGACGCGGTCCGACGTCAAGGCCGACGAGGCCCGCCGCGCGATCGACGACGGCGCGGACGAGATCGACATGGTCGTCGCCCTCGGGCACTTAGTCGCCGGCGATGCGGTGCACGTCCGCCAAGACATCGAAGCCGTCGCCCACGCCGTCCACGGCGGCGGACGCGGGCGTATCCTCAAGGTCATCCTCGAAACTGCCGCCCTCACCCCGGACCAGATCATCCTCGGCTGTCGCTGCGCCGCGGAGGGCGAAGCCGATTTCGTCAAGACTTCGACCGGGTTTCATCCGTCCGGCGGGGCGACGGTCGAGGCGGTGCGGCTGCTGCACCGTCACGCCAGCCCGCTGAAGGTCAAAGCCTCCGGCGGCATCCGCGACCTGGCGGCGCTGACGACGATGCTCGAAGCCGGAGCCTCGCGCATCGGCACATCCTCCGGCGTGAAAATCATGCGCGAGGCGGCGAATGCGGCGTCGTGAACCCTCCTACGTCCGCGAGATTCAGACGACGGCAACCGTGACCCGCGTCCGTCAGGATTGACCGCACGAAGATGGCGAGGTCGCGCACATTCAAGGCCGCGATGCTGGCGTCGGGGACGCTGCTGACCAGTCTGGTCGGACTGGGCAGCGCGATGGTGCTGTCGCGGCTGCTGAGCAAGGCCGACTTCGGCACGTACCAGCAGACGCTGCTTTCATACAATCTGGCCGCACCGCTGCTGGCGATGGGGCTGCCGCTGGCGCTGTATTACTTCCTTCCGCGCAACCGAGACCGGATGCGGGGGACGCTGGTCGAGAACCTTCTGCTGCTGGGCGTGTGCGGACTGGCATTCATGCTTTTCATGTTTCTCGGAGGGAACCGGCTGCTCGCCTCTCGCGCCGGCGAGCCGAACCCGACGCTGGAGCGCACGCTGCTGATCTTCGCGCCGTATGCGCTGTTCATGCTGCCCGCGATGGCGGTTAGCGCCGTGCTCGTCTCGACCGATCACTACCGGCGGCTGGCGATGTACAACTGGATGAGCCGGCTGGCGATGCTGGCGCTGGCGATCGGAGCCTGTCTGATCTGGCGCTCGCCCTCGGGCGCGGTGGCGGGGCAGGTGGTCGGAGCGGCGGCGGTCTTCCTCCCGGCGATGCTGCTGATGTGGCGGTCGTGTCCGGAGGGTCCGTCCGCGCCGACGTGGCGCGGCATGCGCGAGCAGATCGTTTACAGCTTTCCGCTCGGTCTGATGCGCGGCTTCGGCGCGCTGCGCTCGCAGCTCGACAAGCTCATTGTCGCGGCGATGTTCGGCGCGGAGGCGTACGCGGTGTACGCCGTCGGGGCGGTGGAGCTTCCGCTGGTCGGCGTGCTCAGCACCTCGATCACCGGCGTGCTCCTGCCCGAGGCGACACGACTGACTCAGGAGGATCGCCAAGCCGAGGCGCTGGCGCTGTGGCGGCGCGCGGCGGTGAAGAGCGCTCTGCTGGTGTTCCCGATGACGGTCTTCTTCGTGGCGATGGCCCCGGAGACGATGCGCGTGCTGTTCACGAAGGAATACGAGGGAAGCGCCGCGCCCTTCCGTGTGTACACGCTGCAACTGCCGCTGAGAATCGTCAACGTCGGCAATCTTTTTCTGAGCGCGGGCAAGGGAAAACTCCTGTTGTGGGTCAATGTTGCATCGTTGCTGGTCAATGCCGTGCTGAGTTTTACGTTGGTTTCGTCGTTAGGACCGGTAGGCGCCGCGTGGGGCGGACTCCTGTCGCTTGTGTTGTGTCTGTTTCCGCTGAGCCTGGGCTGGATCGGAAAACACTACGGTGGTCGCGTCGGGACGGTTCTGCCTTTTGCGACGCTGAGCAGGACGGCGGGCGTCGCCGTTTTCGCCGGCGCCGTGTTCCTGGCGAAGCCCTACGTCGGCGGGATACACGACATTCCGCTTCTGTGCCTTAGTGCGACCGCTTACGCCGTCGTTGTGGCATTGCTTTATGACCGGTTTGGCATTCTGTCAGCGCGCGACCTCCTGACCGGACTTCGAAATCACTGGTACGTGCGGCAAGATGGATCGCCTGCCCGCTCAGCGTCACCGGAGGGGCGATCCGAATGAGCGAGGATCTTCATAAACCGGGCGAGCGCGTCCTGATGATCACGGTCGGCGCCTACCCGCCTTCGCGCGGGCCGGGACCGCTGCGCGCCCTGGGGTTTTCGCGGCATCTCCCGGAATTCGGCTGGCAGCCGGTGGTGATGACGCTGAGGGGAAGCGATCTCGGTTCTCTGGCGGACGCCAGCCTGCGCGACCGCATTCCGCCGCACGTCGAGCTGCACGAGATGCGGAACTGGGAATACATCTGGCGATCGCGTCTCCGCAAAGTGCTGGGCCGCGGATCGGAGCACGCGAGCGCGACCGCGGAATCGCCGCAGCCTGAGGCGAAGCCTGCCGGCGCGGCGGAGTCTGAGGCGGCGGCCGCGGAAACAGGGGCCAGAAGTTTCCTGATGAGTCTTTTCGGGCCCGAGGTCTACCCGCTGTCGTTCCTGCCGGTGCTCAAGGCCGCGAAGCGTCTCGCCGCCGGTTGCCACGCCATCTTCAGCACCAGCCCGCCGTTCCAGAATCACCTCCTCGCCCGCCGCGTGCAGCGGGTGACCGGTTTGTCGTGGGTCGCGGATTTTCGCGATCCTTATGCCGTCGGGGTCTGGCATCTGCGTGGCAAGCCCTCTGGACGCAAGACCGCAATGCGCCGCGAACGCGCCGTGCTCCAAGCCGCGGACGCCGTTGTCGTCGTGACGGAGGCGATGAAGGACATGTACCTGACCGCAGACCCGTCGCTTCTGCCGGACCGCCTCCACGTCATCTCCAACGGGTACGATGAAGACCTGGCATTTCTGGGGGAGAGCCTTCAACGAACGCTGACGCCGGATCCGAAGGCGCCGCTCACGCTGCTGCACGCCGGGCGGTTCTACGCGGACGACGCGCTCGACGCCCTGTGCCGGGCGGTGCGCGGATTGCTCGCTTCCGGGCGATGCACCCCCTCCGACATCCGGCTTGAATTCCTCGGCGCTTTGACGCCTTCCCAGTCGGCCCTGCTGAAGCAGTATGACCTTCTCGAGCTGGCGCCGCCGCCGCGCCGCGTTACGCAGCGGGAGGCCTTCGAACGGATGGGCCGCGCGGACGTGCTCCTCGTCGAGGCCGGGGCGAATATCGCCCACTACGCCGTGCGCGCGAAGCTCTTCGAATACATGGCCGCACGCCGACCGGTGCTGGCGCTGGCGGAGAAAGGGGAGACGGCGCGGATCGTCAAAACCTCGGGCGTTGGGGGTTGCGTACGACCCTCCCATCCGAGCGAAATCGAAGCGTTCATCGCCGAACGTCTGACGGAGAAGCGAACCGGTCGTCCTTCGGTCTTCGCAAATCGCCTTCCGACGGAGTTTGATCGCCGGCTTCTCACGCGGCGCCTGGCGGAGTTGCTGGATGCGAACGACCGGAGTTCCTCAACCTGAACGGGCGCCGAAACGGACGAGAAACGTCAGGCATCAACTCGCAGTTTTGAGAAATACATGTGCGGAATCTGCGGATCTTTCGAGTACTCCAGCGCACGCCCCGGCGACGCCGACCGCCTCGATCGAATGCAGGATTTGCTTTCACGTCGCGGTCCGGACGGTCGAGGCCGGTTCCTCTCCGAGCATGAAGGAATCGCCCTCGGTCACACGCGGCTGGCGATCATCGACCTTTGCACGGGCGCGCAGCCGATCTCCAATGAGGACGGAACGATTCACGTCGTCTTCAACGGCGAAATCTACAATTTCAAGGCGCTGCGTGCGGACCTTCAGTCTCACGGGCATGTGTTTCGTACGCAGTCCGACACGGAAACCCTTGTTCACCTCTACGAAGAGAAAGGCGAGCAGCTCGTCCAAGATCTGCTCGGCGATTTTGCGTTCGCCCTCTGGGACGGGAAGCGCCGATCCCTCCTGCTCGCGCGCGACCGGCTCGGGGTCAAGCCGCTGTATTACAGCGATTTCGGCGGGCGGGTGACGTTCGCCAGCACGTTGCCCGCGCTGCTGGCCGGCGCCGCCATCCCCACGGAAATCGACCCGCAGGGACTGTTCTGTTACCTCACGTTCCAGTCCATCCACGCGCCGCTGACCATGTACAAGCACGTGCGCAAGCTCCCTCCCGGGCACCTTCTGAAAGCGACACTCGGCGGTCGCGTTGAAGTCCTTTCCTACTGGGATTTTGACATGAATCCGATCGAGGGCCGGTCTGACGCCGAGTGGGAGGCGGAGTTGGACGTCCTCCTGCGCGACGCCGTGAGGCGCCAGATGATCGCGGACGTACCGATCGGAGCGTTCCTCAGCGGCGGGGTGGATTCCAGCACCGTCGTGAAGCTGATGCATGACGCGGCCGGCGAGCGCGTCAAGACCTTCAGCATCGGGTTCCGGGAGCGGGCGTACGACGAGTCGGCGTATTTCAACCTGATGCGCGACGCGCTGGGCATCGAGCATCACGCGACGACGTTCGAGCCGGATCTGCTCAAGGACGCGGGCGACGTGGTGCGCGCGTTCGGCGAGCCGTGCTCAATCGGGTCGGCGTTTCCGCTGTATCACCTATCGCGGCTGGCGGCCGGGCATGTGAAGGTCGTTCTTTCGGGCGACGGGCCGGACGAGGTCTTCGCGGGGTATGACCTGCGTTACCGGCACTTGCAGCGGCTGGTCTCGCTTCAGCGGGTCAGTCCGTCGGCGGTGCTGGGCGCGCTGGAGGGAGCGCTTTCCGTAACGGAGCGCCTTCCCGCGACGTCCCGGCTTGGGAATCATCTGCGCCGCCTGCGCAAGGCCGCCGCGACGGCGCGGCTGCCGCGGCGAAGCTGGATGACGTTCCTGGCGATGAACCGGTCGGCGTTCGCCGCGCCCGCGAGATTGCTGTCGCCGGACGTGCTGCGGCAGGTCGATCAGCCTCTGCCGTATGAACTCGCCTTCGACCGTTACGCGGACTCTCCCGACTGGATGACGCCTTTCATTTACGCCGACGTCCGCACGCTCCTGCCCGGCGAAATGTTCACCAAGCTCGACAGCATGACGATGGCGCACTCCGTCGAGGGGCGCGTTCCGCTGTCGGATCACCGCATCGTCGAGCTGGCGGCGCGGATGCCGTCGCGGCTGAAGTTTCACGGCGGGCGCGGGAAGCGCGTCTTCCGCGCGGTCGCCGCGCGCCGCCTGCCTTCTGAAATCCTCAGTCGCTCCAAGGTCGGCTTCCGAGTTCCGCTCAATGAGTGGTTTCGCGGGGAACTGCGGGATCTGGCGAGCGAGCTGCCCACCGCTTCGGGCGTCGTTTCGTCCGGTTTGTTCGACGCGGCCGCGGTCCGCAGGGTGGTGGGCGATCATCTGAGCGGGCGCGATCACCTGGGCGGCGTCCTCTGGTCGCTGGTTGCCTTCGACCTCTGGTGGCGTACCCTGCACGTTGGCGGCGGAACTTAACCGGGCGGGAGATGATCTGCTCACTCGCCGCTTCGTCCCCCTTCGGGCTTCGATGACCTGACCGACATGGAGGGAGGATCGTCACGTGGCTGAAACGTCGAGACCATCCAAGCGTGCGCACGTCAGCATCCTCGTGGGCCTCATCATCGGGATGTTACTGGGGCTTGCGGCGAACCGTTTTCTTGCCGCAGGCAAGGCGGAGGAGGCCAGGCGGACGGGCGGCGTCGAAGCGGCGTCGGGAGGTTCTGATGCGCCGGGGGCCGGAGACGGAGCAGAGACCGGCTCGGGGGGCGAAGCGACGAGTGCGGGGGAGGCCGGGTCTGCGCGGGCGTGGGCGGGACGTGTCGAGTGGGTGACGGCGAACGTGGCCGAGCCGGTGGGCAAGGCGTTCCTGCGCCTGATGTTCATGATGGTCGTGCCGCTGGTGTTCTCGGCGCTGTGCCTGGGGGTGGTCGAGCTGGGGGATCTGCGCAGGCTCGGTCGGGTAGGCGTGCGGTCGCTGCTGCTGACGGTGCTGCTGTCGGCGATGGCGGTGGGGATCGGGCTGGGGCTGGTCAACACGATCCGGCCGGGCGGGGGTCTGTCGGCGGAGCAGCGGGGCGAGCTGCTGGCGCGCTATCAGGGCGATGCCGAAGCGCGGATCAACAAGGCCCAGCAGGCGAAGTCGCTGAAAGACACGCTTCTGGACATCATCCCCGAGAACCCGTTGCAGGAGGCGGTCGGGGCGCTGGACGGCAGCTCGAAGGGCAACGGCATGTTGTCGGTGATGTTCTTCGCGCTGGTGTTCGGGGCGGCGCTGACGATGCTGGCGGCGGACCGGGCGGAGGCGCTGATCCGGGTGCTTCAGGCGGTGTTCGACGCGAGCATGATCGTCATCGGGTGGGCGATGAAGCTGGCGCCGGTGGCGGTGGCGTGCCTGGTGTTCGCGGTGACGGCCCGGCTCGGGACGGATATCCTGCGGACGCTGGGGTGGTTCATCGTCACGGTCTTGGCGGGGCTGGCGATCCAGATGTTCGTGGTGTATTCGGCGCTGGTGCGGACGGCGGGCGGGATGTCGCCGGCGCGGTTCTTCGCTTTGACGGCGGAGGCGGCGATGACGGCGTTCGGGACGTCGTCGTCGAATGCGACGCTGCCGACATCGTTGCGGGTGGCGAAGCAGAGGCTGGGCATCCGGGACGACGTGGCGCACTTCGTCCTGACGGTGGGGGCGACGGGCAATCAGAACGGGACGGCGCTTTATGAGGGCGTCGTGGTGTTGTTCCTGGCGCAGGTGTTCGGAGTGGACCTGACGGCGACGCAGCAGTTGACCGTGGTGCTGATGAGCGTGCTGGCGGGCGTGGGGACGGCGGGCGTTCCGGGGGGGTCGATCCCGCTGATCGTGATCGTGATGCAGACGGTGGGCGTGCCGGGCGAGGGGATCGGCATCATCCTCGGGGTGGACCGGCTGCTGGACATGTGCCGCACGACGGTGAACGTGGTCGGGGATCTGGCGATCGCGGCGTGTGTGAGCGAGGGGACAGGCGACAAGCAGCAGGCAACCGGCAAGAGAGCTACGTAACTCGTGCGGCGTGGGGCTTGCAGCTTGAGTCTTGCACGCGCATGAGGGGGACGAACTTGGCATGAGCATTCATCCGACGGCGATTGTGGACAAGCGGGCGGAACTGCACGAGACCGTGATCGTGGGGCCTTTCTGCATCATCGAGGGTGACGTGCGGATCGGTGCGGGGTGTCGGTTGTATCAGAATGTATATGTGACGGGACACACGGTGATCGGCGAGGGGTGCGAGCTGCATCCGGGCGTGGTGGTCGGGCATCTGCCGCAGGATGTGAAGTTCAAGGGGGAGGTCAGTTACTGTCGGATCGGGGCGCGGACGGTGATCCGCGAATACACGACGATCCACCGGGCGACGGGTAAGGGGGAGAGCACGGTGGTCGGCGACGACTGCTTTCTGCTCACCGGCGTTCACATTGGGCACAACTGCGAGGTAGGCAACCGGGTGACGATGGTGAACGGGGCGAAGCTCGGGGGACATTGCCAGGTGGCGGACCGGGTGACGTTCGGGGCGGACGGAATCGTTCATCAATTCGTGCGGATCGGGGAGTTAGCGATGATCGGAGCCGGGGGACCGGTGGCGATGGATGTTCCGCCTTTCGTGCTGACGGATCACGATGGCTTTGTCGCGGGTCTGAACGTGGTGGGTCTGAGGCGGGCGAACGTGCCGCGTGAAGAGGTGCTCGAGCTGCGCGGTATCTTCCGCACATTGTACCGGGAAGGTCTTTCGTTCCGGGAAGCGGTTCTGCGCGTGGCGGAGGCTGTGCGAGGGGAAGCGGGGAGGAGGCTCGTCGCGTTTCTTCAGGCGCCGTCGCGCCGGGGCATTCTTGGTCCGCCGCGGAAAGCGGGACCGTGGATCGACTCGGAACGGGATCGCGAGGGGGATTGACGCCGCGGGCAGGGAGGCTGGGCGGAGGTGATCCAGTCCGAGACGAAATCTTCGCAGACGCCGAACCCGCCGAAAGAACATGCGGTGTTCGTCCGGAACCTCAGCGCGCTGTGGCGCGTGGACGCGGAGTTGGCGCATCAGATCGACGCGGTCGAGGATGAGGAGCGGCTGGCGCTGGAGCCGACACGGACCGGTCCGCCGACCGCGCGGGCGTCCGGACCGGACGGCGCAAGCGTTTATCTTCACAGCCGCCACGACCCTCTGACGGAGGCGGCGCGGCTGGTCGATCAGTCGTGGGCGGACAAGTTCTGCTTTTTCGTGAGCGGTCTGGGGCTGGGTTATCACGTGCGGGAGCTTTGCGCGCGGCTGAAGGGCGACGCGGTCGTGATCTGCTTCGAGCCGTCGCTGCGGACGCTGGCGACGGCGCTGGCGTGCACGGACGTGTCGGAGGCGCTTTCGGCGCGAAAGCTGATCCTGTTGCACACGGCGGACAAGGCGAGCGTGCATGAGCGGTTTGCGCCGGTCGGGACGCTGATGATGCTCGGGCTTCAGATGGTGGCGCACGGTCCGTCGCTGCGTGTCGCTCCCGAGGCGCACGCACGGATGACGCGGCTGGTGACGGAGTACGCGACGTACCAGCGGATGTCGCTGCTGACGCTGGTGGCGAATTCGAAGATCACGTGCCGGAACATTGCGATGAACATTCCGGCGTACGTCACGACGCCGCCGATCGACGGGCTGCGTGACCGCTTTCGCGGGCATCCGGCGATCGTGGTGTCGGCGGGTCCGTCCTTGCGCCGCAACGTGGACCGCCTCGCGGAGGCGAAGGGGCGGGCGGTGATCATCGCGGTGCAGACGACGCTGCGGCTGCTGCTGGAGCGGGGCATCCGCCCGGATTTCGTCACGAGCCTGGATTTTCACGCGATGTCGGCGGCGTTCTTTGAGGGCGTCGGAGACGTCAGCGACGTTCACCTGGTGGCTGAGCCGAAAGCGACGTGGCACGTGATCGACGGTTACCCGGGTCCCGTGTCGCTGCTGGACAACCGGTGGATGCGGCTGGTGCTGGGTGACGACCTGGCGGGGCGCGACGGACTGAAGGCCGGAGCGACGGTCGCGCACCTGGCGTTCTACCTCGCGTGCTACCTGGGATGCGATCCGGTGGTGTTCGTCGGGCAGGATCTGGCATTTACGGGACATGCGTTCTACGTGCCGGGCGTCGAGGTTCACCGGACGTGGCGGGGCGAATTGAACCGGTTCAGCACAATCGAGGACAAGGAGTGGGAGCGGATCGCCCGCAACGGCGACATTCTCCGCCGCGTGCCCGGTCAGGACGGCGTCGAGTTGTACACGGACGAACTGCTTTTCACCTATCTGGAGCAGTTCGAGAAGGATATTTCGCAGACGCGGACGACGGTGATCAATGCGACGGAAGGCGGAGCGGCGATCCGGGGAACGTCGGCGATGGCGCTGAGCGAGGTGATCGAGCGGCATTGCCGCGAGGTGATCCCGCCCGAGCGGTTCGCGTACCGGACGCAGTGGCGCTGGCGCGATCCGTCGCGTCTTTCCGCCGCGCAACGCGAGCTGGAGCGCCGGCTGGCGGAGTTCAACGACGTGGAGGCCGTCTGTGACGAGTTGCTGTCACTTCTGAAGGAGCTGGAAGGGCTGGTCGGCGAGCCGGGGAAGTTCAACCGGCGGCTGGCGCGGGTGGATGAACTGCGCCTTCGGATTCACCGGGCGACGCGGCCTTACGAGATCGTCAACAGCGCGACGCAGTTCGCGGAGTTCCGGCGGTACAGCGCGGACCGGCGGTTGAACGCGGATGAGGCTGAGGGCGCGGAGCGGGCGCGGCGGCAGATCGCGCGGGACGTCGAGTTCATCCGGGGCGTGCGCGAGGGCGTGGACGAGGTCCGGGAGATGCTCGAGGCGGCGCGGCGGAGGGTCGTGTCCGAAATCGAGGCGGGAGCCGACGCGGAGCGAGGCGGCGCAGGAGCAAAGCCCGACGCATGAAACGAACGATCGCCGTCATCCACGCCGACCTCGAGCGGACCCCGCTGGGGACGCGGAGCCGTCTTGGCGACGAGCTGGGCGGACAGCCGATCCTGCGCAGAACGGTCGAGCGGGTGCGCGCGGCGCGAGGACTTGCCGAATGCGTGGTGCTTTCGCCGGCGGGGCAGGAGGGTCGGTGTGAAGCGGTGCTTGCGGGTCTCGGGGTGGTGGTCCAGCGGGTCGAGGCGCCGGATCCGGCGTGGCGGGCGCTGGTGCGAGTGTCGCGGAAGTGGTCGCTGGCGGGCTGGCGGGGCGGGGTAGGTGGGACGACCTCGCTGGATGAGTACCTTCATCCGCAGGTAGTCGCCGCCCTGCTGGAGCTTCGACCGGCGGACCGGGTGATGATCGTTCCGCCGGCGGCGGTGCTGGTTTGCCCGGACGTGGTGGACGCGATGATCGAGCGGCACGACCGGTCGGAGGAGGACAACCGGCTGGCGTTTGCGCAGGCGCCGCCGGGCGTGGCGGGAACGATCTACAACGCCGACCTGATCAGGGAATTGGCGGACAAGAATATCCCTCCAGGCTGGATCCTCAGTTACAAGCCGGACGCGCCGCGCAAGGATCTGGCGTTCTTCTCGTGCTGTTTCGAGGTCCGGGCGCCGCTGCGCTACGGCGGGCTGAGGTTGATCGCGGATACGGACCGCTGGGCGGAGGTCACGAGGGCGGCGTGGCGCGTCGACCCCGCGCCGAACGCGGAGCAGTTGGGGCGTGTTGTCGCGGATCTTGAGGCAGGTCACGTTCCGCGTCTTCCGAACGAAGTCGAGATCGAACTGACGACGGACGATCCTTATCCGTCAGCCGTCCTGCACCCGCGCGGCGATCGGGTGGGGCGTCGCGGGCCTTTGTCGATCGAGACGGTTCGGAAGATCGCGTCGGAGCTGGGGGCGCTCGACGACTCGCTGGTGGTGCTCGGCGGTTTCGGCGATCCGCTGCGGCATCCGCGGTTTCCAGAGGTCTTGCGCGTGCTGCGCGAGGCGGGCGTGTTCGGGGTCGCGGTGCGCACGGCGGGGGTCGATCTTACGGAGGACCTGATCGAGACGCTGCTCGACTACCAGGTCGACGTATTGAACGTTCTGATGGACGGGTGGACAGCCGAGACGTATGCGGCGATGCATGCGCCGGATGTCCCGCATCGGGCTTCGCTGGAGCACGTGCGGTCCCGCGTAGATCGCCTCGAGGCGCGGAAGCGAGAGCGAGGCTGCGTCGCGCCGATCGTCGTCCCGGAGATGATCAAGGCGAAGCCGACGCTTGCGGAGCTGCCGGCGTTCTTCGACGGCTGGGTCCGCCGGCTGGGAACCGTCAACGTCGCGGGCTTCAGTCACCGGTCGCGGCAGGCGCCGGACCTCGCCGTGATGAGCACAGCGCCGCCGTCGCGCACGGCGTGCCGTCGGCTACAGTCGCGGGTGGTGGTGCTGGCGGACGGGTCAGTTGTGCTCTGCGATCAGGATTTCCGGGGCCTGACGCCCGTGGGTGACGCCGGGAGGGATGAACTGGAGGCGGTCTGGCGTGGTGAAGCGATGGCGCGCGTGCGCGAGGCGCACGTTCGCGGGGACGCCGCCGCCGCCGGTCCGCTGTGCGGGGCGTGCGAGGAGTGGCACCGCCCGTGAAGTTCTCCGGGGGGCGCCGTCCCGGGCGGTTTCAGCCCCGGAGCGTCGCACAGAGGTTGGACCCGAGTCTCGGCCTGACTGCGGTTGCGGGGGTTGAAAGCACAGAAACTTATGATTCTCCGGAGATGATTCTCCGGAGACCTCCCCGCGAGAGGCTCCGCCTTCGCCGGAGCAGCCGACCCTCATGGATCCCGGAGGGTCATCCGACAGGTTGAGCCCCGGAAGGGGCACTGGAAAACAGCCTGGCACGCTAGCGGGGAAGCCGTGGCGGAGAATCTGAAAGTCCCGGAGGGACGGCGGAAGTTCGAGAGGAAGGTGAAACGTCGCGCCGCCGATCGCCGTCCGTTCCGGGCATCATCGCACGTCGCGTCGCAACGACGAGACATCCAGAGCGCTCCACTACGGAGCTCGCTTGAGACTGAGGAGTATTGAATTGCGGTGCGCCGATCCGATAAGGTAGATGCGACGCGCGCATTCGTGTGCGACGCGGCAAGACGAAGGCGCGGCGGGCATGCCCCGGGTTCCGACCGCGGGACGCCGCGCGGGAGAAACGCAGGCGCAGCCGGGAAGGTTGTCGGGGGGACGGCATGATGCTTCGCCACATGAGATACGTACTGGGTGCGGCGGTGCTTACGATCGTCGGGTGCGGGGATTCGGCCTCAGACCGGTTCGCGCACCTTCCGGATGTCGTCTTTCCCTCGGACGCTCCTCGCCCGTCCACGCTGGCGCCTGACGCGCCACCCCCGTCCGTCGCCCGGCGTCTGCCGACGTCCGCCTATCCAGCGGGCTGGATCCCTCCCGGAGGGAAGATCAGCGGGCGGTGGAGTTCGATCGTCATTCATCACAGTGCGACCGACGTCGGCGGGGCGGCGCGGTTCGACCGGGATCACCGCATCAGCCGGGGCTGGGACGAACTCGGGTATCACTTCGTCATCGGCAACGGCACGGACACGGGCGATGGCGTGATCGAAGTCGGACCTCGCTGGACGAAGCAGAAGCACGGGGCGCACTGCAAGACGCCGAACAATTACTACAACGATCACGGGGTGGGCATCTGCCTGGTCGGGAATTTCGAGAAGACCCGTCCCTCCGCCGCGCAGCTTGCGGCGCTGCGGCGGTTGATTGCGTTTCTTTGCGCCGAGGGCCGCATTTCCTCCGACCGGATTTATACTCACGGCGGCGTGACGCGGCAGACGGCGTGTCCCGGGCGCAATTTCCCGTCGGTGG
The DNA here is from genome assembly GCA_013360585.1 of Phycisphaerae bacterium. Lineage (GTDB taxonomy): Bacteria > Planctomycetota > Phycisphaerae > UBA1845 > UBA1845 > JABWBH01. The sequence goes on from JABWBH010000007.1 coordinate 40,918, forward strand.
CGACGCTTCGGCCTCGGGGCGCCGTGGCGGCGTCGGACCTTGGCGGACACAAGTGAGGTCGGGGGGATTGTCGGCCCGACGCCGGAACCTGGCGAATCGGTCAGGGACAAGGCGTCGTCAGTCCACCGGTAGAGGCTCGCCGTAACATCACCGCTTCATGTCGTATTGTTGATGCGATCGCACAAAATCTGCGGGAGGTCGCGGAAGGGGTGGGGTCGCGGGGAAACCAGCCTCACCGGAGTCACAAGGGGACCGGGCTTTCCCAGGACCGAGCCTGTGAAATCCGGCGGTTCTGCCTCTTGACTGTTCTCATCGGGTCAAGTTTTTCGCATCAGCCGGACGATGCGCCCCGGTGGTGTGCGTATTATTTCCTGATGGGTTCTTGCAAATTCCGACCGTGGGGTTCATACTGGATCCTTAATGCGGGCTGAACAATCCGCAAGGCGGTGCCGGGGCAGGTGGTTCTCCCCCGGGGTTGGCGCGCGGATTGGCCTTGAAAAAGCCTTGAGAAACGGTTCCGCGAAGGACGGGAACCGACCGGTGCTCCGGTTGCTGGACTTGGTCCGGCGCTGACGGATCGCCGTCGGCGGCGGGGTCGGGGTGTCTTGGTTAACAGGACGGCGAACGCGCGGCGGGGGCCGGGATCCGGCGCAAAAGACAAGAAAAGGGAATTCCGGGCGTCGGAAAACGTATTGAACGCGGTGAGGATCCGGTTGCCGGTGAGAGAGCGGGATCGCCAGACTGGATCATGGCGCTTCGGGCGAGCATGAACGGGGTCTTCGGGCGGTCCCGCCGGTTTGAAGAAAGGGTCGGAGCATATGCACGTCAAATCATCACGTCGAACGGGCTTCACGCTGATCGAGCTGCTCGTGGTCATCGCTATCATCGCCCTCCTGATCAGCATCCTTCTGCCCTCGCTCCAGGCGGCGAGGGAGCAGGCGAAATCAGTGAAGTGTGCGACGCAGTTGCGGGCGATGGGCACGGGGTTGGCTCTGTACGGAGCGGATAACGACCACTTCCCGGGCGGGCACGCTCAACACCCTCATGCGTCCGACTGGATTTACGTCTGGCACACGCGCACGCGGGCGTACATGGATCAGCAGGTGGAGACGTTCAATTGCCCGTCGGCGCCGGAAGAGTTCGACTGGGTGCCGAAGATCACGCCGGGGTTCAATGAGAATTTCAACATGCAGGGTTATTCCGACCACGGATGGCCCAATTACGGGTATCAGGACAACGAGGAGCCGCAGATCGGTACGACGCGGTCGGGTGTGTTCCACTTCTTCGGATACGGCTACAACGAATCCGGCAATCGAGAGAGCTTCCAGTTCTGTCGGGGACTGGGCATGCATCCGGATACCCCGGCCTATCTTTATGAAGAGTTCATGAACGATGGGGAGATCTCTGAACAAGAGCGTAATCAGCTCGACGTCAACCGTCGCCTCGCCGAATTCCCGGTGGACCGGGTGGTGACTCCGGCGAACATGATCGCCATCACGGACTCGCGTGCCGACGGCGTGGACGATTTCGCCAGTTACGGTCGCCCCCGTTTCTGGCCGGGAGGCGGAGAACGACCCCAGGAACGCTGGCCGGGCGAGCGGCACCGCAAGGGCGCCAACGTCTTGTTTGTTGACAATCACACGGAGTGGGACCGTCGCACGAACTGGGTGACGGCGAAGTCGCTTGTGGACACCGGGCAGGAAGTCGGCAACGGGTATTTGCCGTCCGCCCAGCGCCGTTGGAACAACGATCACCAGCCGCACCTCATGGCCGACGGCAGCGATTCAACGACGACCCAGGAGTAACGGGGGTTGTACTCAATCGCGGGTTCAGACTGGATGGTTGGACCCTCGGTTGTCGAACGGGGTTGGGCGTCCCCGCGCGAAGTGAAATCAAAAGGTCTGCTGTATCCGGGGGCATAGATGTCCAATCAAGTCAAGACACTCATTCTCGTCGTCGCGCTGGCGGGCGCCGGTTTCTTTTTCTATCGCAATCTCACGTCTCCGTCGGACTCCGGCGTGAACATGCAGGAGACGACCTACTGGGTCTGCCACAACGAGTCCTGCAAGAAGGATTTCGAGGTTCCGCTGGCGAAGGTGGCGGCGGCGGCGAAGGAGGGGGGATACGTCGCCTGCACGCATTGCGGTCAGCGGAAGACGTCGCGGGCGCAGAAGTGCCCGTCGTGCAACCGCAACCTTGAGATGGTCGGGCACGGAGCGCTGCCCAGCGTGTGCCCGCATTGCAAAGAGAACATCGGCGAGGCGTCGGTTCACGGGTATGAGCCGGCTGCGGGGAAGAAGACCCCGACGCGCAAGACCGGGGGGTAAGTGCGGGATCTTGCAGCAGCCTCAGGCGCGGCAGCGGCGTGCTGAGGAGCGATTTCTTACGAGCGCCGCTCGGGTGCTGGGGGGCATCGGGAATGCTTCGGTGATTCAGGCCGAGCGGGCCGGCGGGTCGCCCGTGATCGGAGGTCGTGTCGTTCATGTCAAGCGCATCAAATCAGCGTCGCTCAGGGTTCACGCTCATCGAACTTCTCGTGGTGATCGCGATCATCGCTCTGCTGATCAGTATTCTCCTGCCGTCGCTGCAGGCGGCCCGCAACCAGGCGAAGACGGTCAAGTGCCAGACCCAGCTTCGGGCGATGGGGCAGGCGATGACCTACTATGTCCACGACAACGCCCACTACCCCGGCGGACATCATCAGCCGCCCGGTCGCTACTGGATCTATGTCTGGCAGACCCGGATCCGCGAATACATGAACGATCAGGTCGAGACCTTCCTCTGCGCGGCGGCGCCGGAGGAGTTCGCTTGGATCATCAGGTACCAGCCCGGATACAAGCCCGACGGCTGGAACCGGGCGTGGCCGCAATACGGGTATAAGGTCGACGAAATCGCCCACCTGAACTCGAACATCTTCTTCAGCTACGGGTACAACGAGTCCGGCAATTTCGAGATCTTCGAGACGGACTTGCGGCTCGCATACAATCAGGGTCACACCCAAGTGTGGTCTCGCGGACTGGGGATGCACCCGGATCAGCATCCGAACTTCAACGATGAGGGAAACAAGCGCGCCGCCGAGGTTCCTGAGGTGCGCGTGAAGGCTCCCGGCGACATGATTGTCCTCGGGGATGCGATCGGCGACGGGTTCGACGACCACGCCATCTACGGGCGCCCCTGGAACACTCCTGGCGTACGCAACCGCTGGCCCGGGGAACGCCATCGCAAAGGGGCGAATCTCCTCTTCGTGGACGGACACGTTGAGTGGGACCGGCGTACGAACATCGTCCGACATAAGAACGACCCTGACGAAGGGAACGGCAACCTGCCGTCGGCCCAGCGGCGGTGGAACAACGACAACCTCCCGCACATGAAGGCTGACCTGAGCGACTCCACGACGCTCCAAGAAGAGCTGTAATCGCCGTCGATTCCACGGCTTCCAGTGTCCTTGTGGCGTACCTGATCTGTGCTCGGGTCGCGCCGAAAGCGCCGGGCAGGTTCACGGCATGCCTCGCGCGGTCCTGATCCCGCACGCGCTCACATCGTCATGGGGTCGAAACCGGTCGCGAGTGGGGATGCGCCTCCGTCAAGCCTGACGCCCGATCGTTCGCGACAGCGCCGTTGCGAGGTCACATCTACCGCCGAGATGACCGCGCACCTTCATGGACGGCTGCACGGCTCGGCCTGACCCGAACTTGAGAGGATGTGCGGGATATCATCGCCGACCCCCTCGATCATTCCCGGCAGGACGAGTTCTCGCTGATCCCTTAAATGGTGATACGAACGGCGTTGGGGCGTTGCGTCCGTGGGCGCGGCAGGGTTGAGCGTTCGGGGCGAATGTCGGACCCTGACGCTGCTTCAAACCTTCCGGAGAACCGCCGGAAAAGAACGCTTCCTTCCGGGTGCGGCTCGATTCTGCAGCGGCGTCCAACCTCGGCTTTTTCCGATGTTGCGGGTCTCATGGGTTGGCTTGCACCCCAACTTGCCAACACGCCCCTTCAAACCGTCCGTGTGCGAAAGTCCGAAGCGAACCACGCGGCAACGGCGTCATGGCGGATCTCGCGGCAGAGGCGCCGAAAGGGGCTCTTCTACCGCTGGCGCGTCGCGTGACGTTCCCTCGGTTTTCCGGATGCCGCGCCGTCTTCCGGCTGCGGGCAGGATGCAAGCCGAAGTTCGTTCGCGAGGGTGAGCAAGTCAGCGAGGGATTCCCCGCGTTGCGAGTACGTGTGCTTCATTATCGAAAGCGAGCCGGCCGCCCGGCCGCCCAGGATCAGCGCCGTTCCTCGCTCTGACAAACGTGCCGAAAGTTCCGCAACGCCTTCCTCCACTTCTTTCTGGTTCCGGATGGAACTGATGCTCAGCCAGACCAGGCGCGGCGCGTGGCGTTCGACGGCGGCAAGCATCGCGGAGAACGGGGTGTCCGGACCGAGATTAACCGCATGCCAACCGTCAGCGGCGAGGGTGGTCGCCACCAACATCGACGGGAGCAGGTAAGGATCTCCCGGCGGGGCGCCGCCGAGGGCAACCGGGTCTTCCGTCGGTGGTTCGACCAGCAGGCGCAACTGCTCCACGGCCTGAATGCAGATGTCGGTGGCGCGATGTTCGAGAAAAACGCCATCCGGCTCATGCGACCAGAGTTCCCCGAGGCGGTTCATCGCGGAACGGATCGGACCGTCGGCGATCTCGGCCAGGCTCCCGCCGCTGAGGTAAAGGGAGAGGATCAGCCCCCGCGCCTCGCGCGCTTTTCCTTCCACGAGGTGGGCGAACAGACGTTCGGCGGGCGAATCAGTTGAAAGGACGGGATCGCCGCAGGCGGGCATGTCGCTGAGGCCAAGGGCTTCCGGTCTGACCAGCGGGGCGCGGATAGCGCGGATGAACCGGATGGCTTCGCCGATGGGGATTCTGCGGTGCCCGCCCGCGGTCCTGGAGACGTTGATCTGCCCGTCGTCGGCCCACCTTTTGAGGGAAGATTCGCTTACACCGATGGCATCTGCGAGCTTTTTTGGAGATATTATAGGACTCACTGGTGACTTTACCTGTTTTGATAATTTATGACGTTTTTTCGTTCACGTCAACCTTGACAGGCCATCTCGAGTCGGCATAATGAACGATATGAACATTTTAAATGATATATCGTCCGGAACAAGAAATTCAAGACCGCTGGGCCTGGCGGATCACAAAGCTGAAAATCAGGAGTTCTCGAACGGGGGTCCGGGCCGGTGCGGGACGAGGACGCTTCCAGGTGAGGCGGAGGCGGCAAGGCCCTCGCGGGCACCGGGCGTCGACGTTCCGCGGATCGAGCGGGCGGTCCGCGAAATCCTTCTGGCCATCGGAGAAGACCCGGATCGTGACGGCTTGCAGGAGACGCCTCGACGGGTTGCGCGAGCCTACCGGGATATCTTTTCGGGACTGACCGACAGTGCTGCGCGGCATCTTCAGACGCAGTTCGAGCACGAGTCGCATCAGGCGGTGGTGGTCAGCGGGATCGCCTTCAACAGCACGTGCGAGCACCACCTGCTTCCGTTCCGGGGCCAGGCACACGTGGCGTACCTGCCTCATAAGCGTCGCGTGGCGGGGCTTTCCAAGCTGGCGCGAACCGTCGATGTCTTCGCGCGCCGCCCGCAACTTCAGGAGCGACTGACGGAGCAGATCGCCGACGCTCTGGACGAGCACCTGTCCGCACGAGGCGTGGTGGTTGTGCTGGAGGCTGAGCATTTCTGCATGACGCTCCGCGGCGCGTGCAAGCCCGGCGCGGTCACGACGACGCTGGCCGCCCGGGGACTTTACCGGTCTGACGCGGCGGCGCGGGGCGAGATTCTCTCATTGATGAAACGATCGCCCCAGGGGTCATGAGGTGTGACGTTGTGAGCCAAGGAGATCAAAGATGAATCGGGTCTTGTGGATCGGAGTGGTGGGAATCGGCTGGTGTGGCGGGTGTGTACCGATGACGGATGCGCCGCCGAACACCGCGTCGGCGCGTCTGCGCGTGGTCCACGCCAGTCCGGACGCGCCTGCGGTGGATGTATGCGTCGAGGGTCAGGTCGCCTTCGCGGACGCGGCGTTTCCCGGGACGACGGATTACGCGGAGCTGGAGGCGGGTACCTACGCGATCCGGGTCACGCAATCCGGCGCCGGGTGCGGGAGCGCGGCGGTGATCTCGGCGGACCTGCCGTTGGAGGCTGACGAAGATGTGACGGTGGTCGCGCTGAATGAATTGTCCGAGATCGAGCCGCTGGTGCTGATCGACGACAACACCGCGCCGACGTCCGGCAACGCCAAGGTTCGCTTCGTCCACGCCGGTCCGGACGCTCCGACCGTGGACATCACGCTCACCGACGGCACGACGTTGTTCGACGACGTGTCATTCAAGGAGGCGTCGGATTACCTCGAGGTTCCGGCGGGAACGTATGACCTTCAGGTCCGTGATGAAACCGGCGCGAACGTCGTGCTTGCGCTGGACGACGTTGGGTTGGGCGCCGGGCGGATTTACACGGTCTTCGCAGTGGGATTCCTCACGGGCGAACCTGCGCTCGACGCGCTCGTGGCGGAAGACAATTGAATCGGGATGCAACGGGGAATCTTTAAGAATTCTTCGGGAGGGAGTTCAAACTCATGAGGAAGCATAAGATCGGACTGAACGTGATGACGGTGATGGCGGTGATGGGGGCGATCGCGCGTCCTGCGACCGTGCAGGCGCAGGACAAGTCTCTCGTCGAGACGGCGGTCGCGGCGGGGAGTTTCAAGACGCTGGTTCAGGCGGTTGAGGCGGCGGGGCTGACCGAGACGCTGAGCGGCCCCGGTCCTTACACGGTTTTCGCTCCGACGGATGACGCGTTCTCGAAGTTGCCGCCGGGCGCCCTCGAGTCGCTGATGAAGAACTCGGAGTCGCTCAAGAGCGTCCTCCTCTTCCACGTTGTTCCGGGGCGGGTCATGGCCGCCGACATGGTCAAACTGAAGGCGGCGAAGACGGCGCTGGGGCAGACGGTTCAGATTGATGCCTCGAAGGGGGTGCGCGTCGAGAGCGCCAACGTGGTGAAGACCGACGTCGCGGCTGGTAATGGCGTCATCCACATGATTGACGCCGTGATGCTGCCGAGAAACGACGTCATCGAGGCGGCCCGCTCCGCCGGGTCGTTCAGGACGCTGCTTGCGGCGATCGAGGCGGCGGGGCTGACGGATACGCTCCGGGGCGACGGACCGTTCACCGTTTTCGCGCCCACCGACGAAGCCTTCGCCAAGCTGCCGAAGGATGCGCTGGATGCGTTGCTCAAGGACAAGGGCAAGCTGGCTTCGGTCCTGACCTACCACGTGGTGTCAGGCCAAGTGATGGCGGCAGAGGTGGTGAAGCTGAAGGACGCCAGGACCGTTCAAGGTCAGAGCGTGAAGATCGACGCGTCGGCCGGAGTCAAAGTGAACGGTTCAAAAGTTCTGAAGGCCGACGTGCCGGCGACGAACGGCGTCATTCACGTCATCGACACGGTGCTTCTGCCTCCGGACGTGAAGCTGGGTGACGCCCACGGCGAGGTCGGGCGCAGCCTTCGGCTGGCGATCGAACGCGGTGTGCCGCTGTTCAACTCCGGAAACGTGGAAGCCTGCGCGGCCGTGTATGAAGTCGCGGCGTTGACCGTGCTGGAGCTGGCCGGCGATGAGCTGGATGCAGGGTTGCGGGCGCGTCTCGCCCAGGGGCTGCGTGCCGCCGGACAGTCGCATGGTGCGGCCGACCGGGCGTGGGCCCTGCGGCACGCCTTTGATGATGTTCTTGCCGCGGAGCACGAAATGACGCGAATGACAAGCGCGCGGTAGGAGCTGACGTGTTGCGGTTCCCGGGCGGGCCGGTGCGTCCGCTGCGGCGAAGCGCGAGATCGTTGGCTGCTGACGGTCGATCCGGCGGTAACAGAGGAAGATCGGAATCTCAAAGATAAAGGGGAAGTGTCATGCGTAGTTTTGATATGTTGGCTGCGGTGCTGCTCGTCGTTGGGGGGCTGAACTGGGGGTTGGTCGGGGTTATCGACTTCGATCTGGTCGCCGCCTTGTTCGGCGCGGATTCGATCCTGGCCAATGCGGTTTACACGGTCGTCGGCGCGGCGGCCGTCTACCAGGCGATCGCGCTGAAGCGTATCCAGAGACGGTGGAACGTCCGGACCGCGGCTGCTTGATTACCGGTCAGGGGGTGCCGGGAAGGTGGGGGCGTTCGGGCGTCATGTCCTTACGCTCCCACCGGACCCCCCTGGTTCCCACGCCTCGCGACAGTGACGTCGTCAGACCGGACAAAAGAACATGAAGATGCTCGGAATGTCGGTGATCCTTCTTTTTAGCCTGGCGCTTCTCGGGAGCCTGGGGCTTCTGGTTGCGGGTTGCAGCTTGCGCCGGCCCGCGCCGCAATCGGAGGCTTTTGCGTCCGGTACAGCAGCCGCAGAGTTCGACGCAAGCCAGCCGAAGACGATGCGCGTAGGAGGGGATCTTCACCGGACCACGGAGTTTGTGGATGGGGAGTATCGAAGCGGGGTGTGTCGCATCACGACGCCCCTGCCGGAGGGCTACCCCGCCCCGACTCCGCCGGACGCGATCGACATCAAGCGCTACCCGCGGGTCCGCCGCGCGGAGATCGGCGGAACGATGCCGCCCGATTGGGGGATGAACTTCGCGTTCTTTCCGCTGTTCAACCACATCAAGCGCCGCCAGATCGCGATGACCTCGCCGGTCGAGATGAACTACGACGGTCTTAGCGCCGAAGGCTCGAGAAAGCCGAGTTCGTGGACCATGTCGTTCGTCTACCGATCCCCGGAACTCGGTCCTGCGGGCGGTGACCCCAGGGACGATCGCATCCTTATCGAGGACATTCCTCCGGTGACGGTTGCGGCCATCGGGATGCGCGGAGCGTACAGAATGAAGCTGGTCAACGAAGGCGTCTCGCGTCTGCGCGACTGGTTGTCGCAGCAAACCGAGTGGGAAGAGGCTGGTCAGCCGCGGGCGTTGTTTTACAACGGTCCCGAGGCTCCCGCACGCAATAAATGGGCGGAAATTCAGATCCCGGTCCGCCGCCGCTGATGGGATGATGGAGGGAGGGCGCGGGCTTCTGTGGAACGATGATCGGCGGATTCGCATGGCGCGGTGCGCCCGGAGGTGACCGACTTTATGGCAATGGGTGGGGCATGGGGGCGACGGATTATGAAGGTCTTCCCGGCGCTGGCGGGAATCCTCGGCGGCTGCGGCGCGTGGTTCCTGAACACGTCGGGAACCCTCGAAACGGCGGATTACGTCGACGTCGAGCGATACATGGGGACATGGTATGAGATCGCCAAGTATCCGAACACCTTCCAGCAGGGGTGCTCAGGCGTGACCGCCGAGTACACGTTGCTGACGGACGGTCGGGTTCGGGTGGTGAACGTTTGTCGGGGGGACGACCTTACGACGGTGAAGCGGACCATCGAAGGGTTCGCGACGGTGGCGGACCGGTCGACCAACGCCAAGCTGACCGTCTACTTCTTCTTCCCGTTCGGCGCCCCCTACTGGATCATCGATCTTGACGAAGACTACCGGTACGCGGTCGTGGGCGAGCCGAGTCGTCGGTTTCTGTGGATTCTGAGTCGAACCCCGGTCCTCGACGATACGACTTACCATGAGATTCTCCAGCGTCTTCCGGAGAAGGGTTATGATCCGGCGCGGCTGGTGCTGACGCCGCAGGTTGCGGAGGAACGGCCATGAATCATCGGGTACGATTGCGCGGCGAAGCCCTGCTGCCGGTTCTCGCCGTTGCTGCGCTGATCTTTTCGGGGGAGGCGTGGGGTGAGGAGGCGAGGGTCCAGGCGTGGCCGCAGTGGCGCGGGCCTTCGCGCGACGCTCAGGTGAAGGAGTCGCCGCCGTGGCCGAAAGACCTTGCGACACTGACCCGCGAATGGCGCGTCGAGCTGGGGCCGGGTTACAGCGGTCCCATCGTGTGGGGAGATCGGGTCTTTGTAACGGAGACCGAAGCCAAGACGGATGAGAGCGTGCGGGCGCTGGACCGCGCGACCGGCCTCGAGCTGTGGCGGACCCGATGGAGCGGCGCGATGAGCGTACCCTTCTTCGCCAGGAAGAACGGCGACTGGATCCGGGCGACTCCGGCGTGCGACGGCGAGTCGCTGTTTGTGGCGGGGATGCGCGATGTTCTGGTCTGTCTGAACATCGAGACGGGTGCGGAGCGTTGGCGAGTCGATTTTTCGGATAAACTCGGGACGCCGCTGCCGTCGTTCGGCTTCGTATGCTCGCCGCTGGTGATGGGTGAACACGTCTACGTTCAGGCCGGCGGCGGATTCGTCAAGCTGAATAAGCGATCCGGCGAGATTCTCTGGCGAACGCTGATCGACGGTGGGGGAATGAACAGCGCGTTTTCCTCTCCGATCGCCGCGACCCTTCACGGCATACCGCAACTTATTGTGCAGACGCGCGAGACGCTCGCCGGCGTCGCCCCTGACACAGGAGAGATCCTATGGTCTCAGAAGGTGCCGGCGTTTCGGGGGATGAACATCCTCACGCCCACCCTCTTTCAGGATGGAATCCTCACCAGCAGCTACCAGAACAAGACGTTCTTCTACCGCATCGAGAAAGAGGATTCGGGGTTGAAAGTCCGCGAGGCCTGGACGGTTCCGGTCCAAGGCTACATGTCTTCTCCGGTGATCATCGGCCGGTACGCTTATCTGCATCTCGGAAACGGGCGGGCCTGTTGTCTCGACTTGCAGGAGGGGAAGGAAACCTGGCGGACAAACCCGTTTGGTGAGTACTGGAGCATGGTGGCAAATGGTGATCGCATCCTCGCGCTGGATGAACAAGGAGAACTGCTGCTGATCGAGGCCGATCCGCGTGAATTCCGGTTATTGGATCGAAAGGAAGTCGCCAGCGCCGAAGCCTGGGCCCATCTGGCGGTCAGCGGCGACAGAGTGTTCGTCCGCGATCTGCGCGGGGTCTCGGCCTTCGTCTGGAAGTAGGCGAACTGGTGTTCCTTGAGGACGATCCGCCCCGTGACCCTCCGGGTTATCCGCGAGCCGATCGTTAACCGGTCCGTCCCCTCTCTTGAAGATGCGGATGAAAAACGCCGGGAAGGCAGGAGCGACATATGAGAACTCGAGTCTGGAATGAACGAACGCGGGGCGGCCATCAACGACTCTTGACGTTATGGTCTCCTCTTGTGACCGCCGCCCCCGCAGGTTGTCTTCTTCTGTGCGCCTGTTCGCGCGCGCTGCCCTGGCCGGAAAGCCCGCTGTATGAAGCGCCCACGAACGATCCGAACTGGGTCCAGCCCGCCAGCAGGGAAGAGGCCATGACCGCCATGGCAGGTCACTACGCTCACTATGACATTGTCGCCTATGAGGGAGAGACGGCCAACGGACCGCTGTCCTCTTTTGTTGTCTCGTATGGCTACACGGACCTGATCATCGAAGACGGGGAGCTTGTTGCATACGACCGCTTCTGTCGTGCCAATTACATCGCCAATCAGAATTTCGACACGATTTTTTCGGATGCCGCCACCCAGGCGATTCAGCCGCCCGGCGTGATCGTCGACGTGTATGAAGAGGATGGCGTGTGGAAGCTATGGCGTCCGGCGACCCCGACGCTGAACGGAATCGACGGGGACCCCAACGTCCCCCTTTCGATGGACCGCAACGATCCGCTGATCCGCGACGACGACAACGACGGGAAACCGGGCGTGACGGTTTCCGTAATCCTGTTCGGCTTCATTCGCGGAGAGATCTACATTGCTCGCCGCGAGATATTCGCCAATGAAATGACGCTCTATTCCGACGGCAGTTTGCGGGGCAGCGTGATCGACGACTCTGAACAGTTGGTGATCGGGGCCTCTCTCCCGATATTGGACACCCCCAGCAACCCGCCCCAGCGCCGCGATCCCGGACTGAATCCGATCCTCCTGATACCGGTCTCAGAGAATGTTGATACCTGCGAAGAACTCCTGGCGATCCGAGATTCGCTGTTCCCGCCCGAACCTGAATTTTAAAGCCGCGTCACCCGAAGGTTTCATGGTCGGACTCAACCGCACCAACCCTTCTGAAATCCCGGCCGGCGGGAGATCGACCTGCGCGGCGGGTTAATCGCCCCCGGATGGACGGCGGGATCGAACCCGATGACACGAATGCCAACAACCCTTGTCTGGTTTCGCAGCGATTTGCGGATCGAAGACCATCCCGCGCTGGCGACGGCGGTTCGAGGCGGAGGGGCGGTCGTCCCGGTGTTCATCTGGTCGCCCCAGGAGGAAGGCGACTGGCCGGCGGGCGCGGCGTCGCGCTGGTGGCTGCATCGGTCCCTTGCCGCGCTGGCCGATTCGCTGGAGCGACGGGGTTCGAGACTGGTGATCCGGCGCGGGCCAGGCCTGGCGGCGCTTCGCGCGCTCATCCGCGAAACGGGCGCGGTCGCCGTGCATTGGAGCCGTCAGTATGAGCCGGCTGTGCGGGAGCGCGATCGCGCGATCGAGTCTGCGCTGCGGGCGGACGGCGTGCGGGTTGAAACCCATCCGGGATCTCTGTGCTACGAACCGGAAAGGGTCTTGAATGAGCAAGGGCGTCCGTTCCAGGTTTTTACGGCGTACTGGCGCGCGTGCCTGAGGCTTGACGAACCGGCTGAACCCGTTCCGGCGCCGCGGCGGATACGGGCGCCGGCGTGCCGGCTTGAATCGCTGCCGATCGAATCGCTCGGTCTTGAGCCGCGCGTCGATTGGGCGGTCGGACTGCGGGCGACGTGGCAGCCGGGCGAGCACGGCGCCAGGCGACGACTGCGCGACTTCCTGACGTCATCGCTGGAGGGCTACGCCGAAGAGCGCGATCGCCCGGACCACGCGGGAACGTCGCGGTTGTCGCCTCATTTGCATTTCGGGGAGCTTAGCGCGCGGCGGATCTGGCACGAGGTTCGTGCGCGCCAGGCGGGCGGTCTCCGTCCGGAGGCGTCGGCAGCCGCGGACGCTTATCTGCGCGAACTCGGTTGGCGCGAGTTTGCTCACCATCTGCTGCACCATTTTCCGCAAACGACCCACGAGCCGCTCAAGGCGCAGTATTGGGATTTCCCCTGGGACGAGAACCCCGAAGTGCTTGAGGCGTGGCGACGAGGCCGGACGGGCTACCCCATCGTCGATGCGGGCATGCGGGAACTGTGGAGCACGGGATGGATGCACAACCGCGTCCGGATGATCGTGGCGTCCTTTCTGGTGAAGCACCTGCTCATCGACTGGCGCTGCGGCGCGGCGTGGTTCTGGGATACGCTGGTGGACGCCGACCTGGCGAACAACACGCTCGGGTGGCAGTGGGTGGCTGGATGCGGGGCGGACGCCGCGCCGTACTTCCGCATCTTCAATCCGGTGCTCCAGGGGCGCAAGTTCGATCCGCAGGGCGATTACGTCCGGCGCTGGGTTCCCGAGCTGGGGAGCCTTTCTGACACGCACCTTCATGCTCCGTGGGAGGCGCCGCCGACGGAGCTACGCGCGGCGGGAATCCGCCTGGGCCGCGACTATCCGAATCCGATCGTCAACCACGCGGAAGCCCGCCAACGCGCTCTCGCCGCGCTGCACGGCCTTCGCGGAGGACGGCGCGGCGCTTGAACGATCGAGCATCGCTCCGGGTCGGCGCGGGGCGACCGACGCCAAGTTGATCGCCGGCGAGGAACTGATCCACGATTGCGCGTGGACAGGCATCCCGACGGGTTCGCACGTTTCACCGCCGACGGCAATCACATAATCTCTTCCTGGGGGTCGCCGTTGACCCGAACCGGTGACAAGACGTTGACGCTCAGGTGCAGGATCGCCCGTGCAGCCCGCGCATGCAGGGGGTCATAAGCAGGGTCCGTCGGGCGCTACCGTGACGTTTACGCTTGATGCGGAAGACGTCGTTCCCGTCGAAGTCGACTCCGCCGGCCGCGCGAAGCACACGTGGTTCACGACCGGTCCCAGGGAGCATTTCGTGATCGTCATCGAGGATCCCCTGATCGTGGGGGATGCGTGCCCGTAGCGCCTGCCTCGAAACCGAGCCTCGACTCGGACGGAGCACGACTCGGGAAGGGTTCTCGCGGGCCGGGACTTCCGGATGATCTTCCGGGGCAGAGGAAAACCCGTCGTTTCCCCGACATGATCGTACGCTTATGCGAATCCCAGGCCCACCCATCGGAGTCAATTGGAGACTCAGACGCCGCGAAATGCACTAAGCCGGCGCTCAACGGCGCCGGCTTGGCGTGAGTCAACGGTCAGGGAGTCTTTGCGGAAGCCCGATCCGCAGCAGGATCGATCAATCACAGGTGACCTGCACCGGCGAACCTTCGCAACCCGCGGGAGAGATCAGTGACAAGTCGTAGGTTCCCGGCGAGAAGCAGCAGACCGATGTCTTCGCTCGATTCCCGCTGACTTGCATTTCCACCACGTTCCCGGCGAGATCGATCGTGACGATGCGTCCGTCGAAGTCCTCCGAAGTCAGCACGACTTTGGCGTTGATCTTGCCGCTCCCTTTGCACCGGCCCTTAAACTTCTTGACGTCCTCGCATTGCGGATCGGCGTGATCAAACTCGACCTCATCGAAGTAGGCGTCCAGCGACACGGGCGGAGGAAGGTCCGTCGGGCGCTCGATGTACAAGGAGACGCCCCCCTCGTTGCTGACCGCCCCGGTTGCGTGGAAGACCTGCGGGACTTCCGGCTTCTCACCGCCGACCGGCCACGCCTTGGCGGAAACCGCGGTATCGATCACGGTGAGTTCGAGAAACCAGTCCTGGTCGTTGGCGAAGCCGGCGTTGGCCCCGTTGAGAAGCGTAACGTTCCCGAACCGGACGCTTCCGATGGCCAGCAGTCCGTCGGTGGGCCTCATCACCACCCAGTTGCAGTTTTGCCCGTCCTCGGTCAACCGGGCCAGCAGCAGCACGGCCGTATCCGTGGACCGGACGCGAGCGCGAAGCGTTCCGTTGTGAAACGCGGGCTTGTCGTCAAAACTGCCCAGCCACGACATCGAGGCGCAGCCACGACCCTCCACCGGCGCTGTGGAGAAGAGGCGAAGCTCGCCGTCGACGACCTCCGCCGCCCCTGATTCAAGGTCGTCAAAGTACCAGCCCTCGACGTCTCCGTCGTCGAAGTTGTCGATCAAGTCCGCCCGCAACGCGCTCGTGCAGCCCAGCATCAGCACCACGACTGCCACCCGATTCCAACTCTGCATTCCGAACATCTGAACATCCTCCGTTTGTATTTCGCGGCCGGCGCCGGCGTCCGCGGCTGGATCACTCTCGATCCGTTCATGGCTCCACACCCGGCGGCGCGCCGGGCGACATTTTTCGGAAAGCGGCGCCGCACCCTTGGGGGGGCTGGTGTGCGGCGGACACCCTCTCGCTCAACCTCCAAGCCGAAATCCACGGGCTTCGCCCCTCACGCCTTCCAACAATTTTTTCTCTTTTTTTTGCGGACGTGGTATTCTGAAACGCAATCCAACCGGGCTGGACGTTCGCGCGCCGAGATTCGCCGGCGCCCCGTGTCCCCCGGCTTCGCGGGTCTTGAGGCATCGACGCTCATGAGTGCGGACATCACAGCGCTTCTCAGCGCCGCGGCGAAGGGGGATGGCGTAGCGGCGGCGCGAATTCTCCCCGCGGTGTACAAGGAATTGCGGTCGCTGGCGGCGGCGCGAATGAAGCGGACGCCGCCCGGGCAGACGCTTCAGCCCACCGCCCTGGTTCATGAGGCCTATCTGCGGCTCGTGGGTAGCGGATCGCCAGACTGGGAAAGCCGGGCGCATTTCTTCTTCGCGGCGGCGCGGGCGATGCGCGACATCCTCGTCGAGCAGGCGCGGCGGCGCGCGAGCCTGAAGCGAGGCGGAGACCGTCAGCGCGTGAAGCTCGGTGACGAGTTCTGGGGGTTGGAATCTCCCGTCGAAGATGTGCTCGCGCTCCACGAGGCGCTCGGGCGCCTGGAGGCGGAATCGCCGGAGGCGGCGCAGATCACCTTGCTTCGTTATTTCAGCGGTCTGACCACGCCCGAGGCGGCGGAATTGATGGGGATCTCCGTGGCGACGGCGGAACGGCGATGGCGTCTGGCGCTGGCGTTCCTCCGGTCCGACATGGAGGGAACCAGCGCGAGGGAGGATGTATGAACGCTCCTCCTCCGTCCCTGGAACAGCTTTTCGACGAAGCGCTGGAGATTCCGGCGGCGGATCGTTCCGCGTGGCTGGCTGAGCGGTTGGCGGATCACCCTGACCTTCGTGCGAAGCTCGAGAGGCTGCTCGACTTCGACGCGCCGGACCTGGACGTTCCCGTCGGCGATCTGCTGGTGTCCGCGCGACGGGCGCTGGAGAACGGCGACGAGACGGGCGAACCCAGCGGGCGGATCGGCGCGTACGAGATCGTCGGTAACCTCGGCGCCGGCGGGATGGGCATCGTATTGGAAGCCCGTCAGGACCGGCCGCAGCGCAGCGTCGCCCTGAAGCTCATCCGCCCGGAACTGGCGACGCGGGAAGCCCGGCGCCGCTTCGAGCGGGAGGCACAGATCCTCGCCAAACTTCAGCATCCGGGCATCGCCCAGGTGTACGAGGTCGGCGAGGCGGAGACCCTCGGACCCTCAGGTCGTCCCTACCGTCAGTCTTATCTGGCGATGGAGCTGATCCGCGGCGAGCCGATCGACCAGTACGCACGTCGGCATGCGCTTACGATCGAGGACCGCGTGAGCGTCATGGCGCAGGTGTGTGACGCCGTCCATCACGCCCACTTACACGGCGTCGTGCATCGGGATCTGAAACCCGGGAACATTTTCGTCAACAACGCCGGTTATGTGAAAATCCTGGACTTCGGCGTAGCGCGGCTGATGCAGCCGAACGCGGAAGCCTCGTTGTATACGTGCGCCGGGCAGATCATCGGCACGCCGGCTTACATGAGCCCCGAGCAGGTTTGCGGCTCGTCCCCGCTCGACGCGCGATCCGACGTCTACGCGCTGGGGGTGGTCCTCTACGAATTGCTGGCCGGAAGGCTTCCCTACGACGTGCGCGAGGCGCCCTTTTCCGAGGCGGCGCGGCGCATCCGCGAGGAGGAGCCGACGCGCCTCAGCCGCGTGGACGCGCGGCTGCGCGGCGACCTGGACACGATCGTCGCCAAGGCGCTGGAGAAGGAGCCTCATCGCCGTTACACCACGGCCGCGGCGCTGGCGGACGATCTGCGGCGGTACCTGACCTTCGAACCGATCGCCGCGCGCCCCGTCAGCACCTGGTATCAGATCGTCAAGTTCTCGAAGCGCAACCGGCGGTTCGTGGCGGCGCTGCTCTCGGCGTTCGTCCTGTTGGTTGCCGCCGTCGTCGTCACGGTCTTACTTGCGGTCCAATCCGCCCGTATCGCGCGCGACGCCCGGCGGGCGTGGGACACGGAGGCGTTCCAGCGCCGCCTCGCCGAGGAGAATCTCGCCCGCGCCGACGCCATGCAGCAGATCCTGCTCTGGGGGCTGGGGTTCGCCAGCGGGGGGGATGAAACGAAAGAGTTCACTACGGCGCAAATGCTCGACCTCGCTGAAGCGCGCATCGCCGCGCATTTCGCCGGACGACCGCGCGACGAGGCGATGGCCTGGTACACGCTCGGCAAGATCCACGCCCATCATTTGCGCGACACCATCCGCGCCGTCCCTTACTTCGAACGCGCCCTGGAGCTGTGGACCGCGCACGGAATGCCCGACGACGCGACGTTGGTCTGGACGTACTCCGGACTGATGTTCGGACGCGGCCAGATGGGCTACGACCAGATCGAACTGCACCCGCTGCGGCTCGAACTGATCAAAGTCCTTCAGCGCCAGATCCGCGCCGAGTCCGCGGTCCTGGCGGACGCGGTCGATGAAATGCTCGCAGCGATGCTGCCGCTGGAGCCGGCGCCGGACGACGAAATCCGTCGGCTGACGGCGCAAATGCTCGCGACGCTTGAGGCGTCGCAGCTCCCGTGTGATTCGGCGGCGCGGTACGCCGCGTACAACGCCCTGATGACCGCGAGCACCTGGATCGGCAACCGGGGAATCATCCGCCCGTCGTCCTTTAATGCCTACGCCACGGAACTCGACACGATCGAAGTCCGTTGTCCGGAAGACTCTGAATTCAGGATGCTTTGGCGCTGGCTGGTGGCGCGCAACCTGGCGATCAAGAGACGCGATCCGCAGAAAGTCGTCGAAATCTGTGACCGGATGATCGACGGCTGCCGAAGACTCATGCGCCCGGACGACTTTTTCATCAGCGACGCGCTCGGGATCAAGGGTTCGGCGTTCGCCCAACTGGGCCGCCTCGACGAGGCGGAGCGCCTGCTGATCGAATCCAACGAGCGACTGAAGCAACGCGAACCCACGCGCGTGCTGGACAGCGTGTCTCGATTGATCACGTTCGCCGATCACACGGAACGCTGGGACGCTGCCGCCGCTGCCTTGCGCGAACTCGCGGAACAACCGCCGTCCGAGACGCTTCTTGGCAGGGAGGAGCGCCTTGCCCGATGGTTGAAATTGAGAAATGACCTCGCCTGGCCCGTGGTGCGGGCGGCGGGAAGACCGTCCGCCGCTTATGAAGCGGCGGCGGTGATGGCGGACCAGGTGGTGAGGCACGCGCCTGATAATGCGGATTATGTGAACACTCAGGGCGTCGCCCGCTACCGGACGGGGGATAATGATGGCGCGCTCGAAGCCCTGAAACAGTCCGCAATGCTCGCCGCGGAAAAGGGGGACGACCGGATCGCGGACTGGGCGTTCATCGTTCTGGCGTATGCCCGCCTCGGACAGGAAACCTCTGCCCGCGATGCCCTGGCACACGTGGACTCCCTCGCCGCCTCCTCAGCCCCCCTCAGCGAGGAGGACTGCGTCTTCCTGAACGAGGCCCGCACCATCCGGTTCCCCCTTGACCAGAGTCGGGAACCGATCCCGGAACTTAGCGAGCCGCGAAATCCAGACCGCGCGGACCTTGCGACGAATCAGCCCCGTCATGACAAGCAATGACGCTGCGGTTGATCGTGAAGGGATCGAAACCCTGAACGATACCCGCTCCCCGATCCCCGTAGGGCGGGGACTTGGGTGCTCGGGGATCGGGGGGCGGCGGTGGAATCGTTTAAGGCTCCGCGACGCGGCGCCTCCCGTGTGTCTTCAACGCGCTTTCGATCCCGGCGAGAGGACGGGGGCGGTGCGCCCCGGTTTCGGACCGGCATGAGTTTCATGGATCACAGGCGTTTCGCGGGGCATGATAAGGGGATCCTTCCGTGAAAAACCTGCGCACGGAGTCCGCTCTACGATTCTCCGTGAGAAAACCGGCGAGCGGAGCCCGTCCTACGGCACGTGTTCGATGTCAGAGGCAGACGGGCGTGGTTCGGTTTTGCGTTGCTTGTTCTACGCCTTCCAGAACGTCACGGCGCTCTTGAAGAAGCGCAGGCCGTCGGGGAGGTCCACCGGGGGGCGACGGGTCCAGAGGGGGTGGTTCGTCGGGTCGAGGTGGCGGTCGGGGTGGGGCATGAGGCCGAGGATTCGGCCGGTCGGGTCGCACAGTCCGGCGATGGCGGCGTCGCTTCCGTTGGGGTTGGCCGGGTACGCGACGGTCCGAAGGTCGCGTTCGGCGGCGGGCCTCTCGATGTCGGCGTTGCGCCCCTTGTCGTCGGCGGAGCGGTCCTCGGCATCGACGTAGCGCAGGGCGACGTGTCCCCCGGTTTCGAGCGCGGCAAGCGTCGTTTCGTCTCGGGCGACAACGCGTCCCTCGCCGTGCTCGACGGGCATTTCCGTGAACGTCGTGTCCAGGAGAAAGGGGCAGTCGGTCCGGCAGACCTTCATGCGCACCCACCGCGCTTCAAACCGCCCGGAGGCGTTGTAGGTGACGGTCACGCGGTCCGGCGCGATCGTCCCGCCCGGAAGCAGGCCGGCTTTGACCAGCACCTGAAGCCCGTTGCAGATGCCCAGCACGCCGCCGCCTCGTTCGACGAGAGCGCGGATTTCGTCAAGAATCGCCCCGGTCAGCCCCGCGGCGAAGACCTTCCCCGCCGCGATGTCGTCGCCGTAGCTGAACCCTCCCGGAAGCGTAAGCACATCGAACTCGCGGAGCAGCGTGGGGCGTTCGATCCAGCGCTCGATGTGAAGCAACTGCGGCGATGCCCCCGCAAGGCGCCAGCCGTGCATCGTCTCCTCGTCGCAGTTCGTCCCCGGCGCTCGCACCACGAGGACTCGTACCGTCGCCATCGTCGTATTCCGATCCGTACCCGGTCCGCCGAGCGGCTCGCCCGCATTCCGGCTTTCGACGGGCTGCATTGTACGGGTGGGAACGAATGACGCGAAGCCCGCGAGGCGGTGCGGATCAAGCGCGCATCCTGACCCTTGACGTGGCGTGGCAACGTCACGGACAGGCGGGCGCAATTCGGTTAGGGATTGTCCGTCGCGGGGCGTGCGTAGAAGGCGTCGAGGATCGCGTCCGCCGCAAGCGCGTGTGCCTCGGCGTTCGGATGCGCGTCCCGGGGGCTGACGATCAGCTCTCCTGCGGGCCGCGTGCCCAAGGCCGGGCGAAGATCGACGACGGGTACGCCGATCGACTCGAAGAACGCCGCGTGCATTCTTGCGATCCGCTCTCCGTCGAAGCGCGTCCCGCCGGTGCGCAGAAAGGGGAACAGCGCGACGCGGAAGGGAATCTGCTTCGCCCGGGAGGCGTCGACGAGCACCCGCAGACGTTCCTGCTGCGCGGTCCAGGTCTGCGGATCGGCGTACCCGTCGGCCAGCCAGTCATGAAAGCCGCTGACCGTCGGCACGCGCGGCAGGTAGACGTGGTAGTAGAGGTGTTCGAAGAGCGCCGACGCGTCCGAGTTGAACCACGCGCAGCGCGGAGGGCGCTTCGGGTCGAAGTCGCGGCGGACCGGCAGGAGGCGCTCGATATCGTTCGGAACGTGGATCAGGATCACCTCGTCCACGCGGAAGGCGTCCAGCGCGGCG
Organism: Phycisphaerae bacterium; assembly: GCA_013360585.1. Taxonomy (GTDB): domain Bacteria; phylum Planctomycetota; class Phycisphaerae; order UBA1845; family UBA1845; genus JABWBH01. The sequence goes on from JABWBH010000007.1 coordinate 61,823, forward strand.
CGAAGCGGATCGAGCTGATCACCGGTGTCCCAGCCGGGCTGGGCGAGCGTCATGCACTCGACGGGCGCGCGCCAGACTTGCCGCAGCCCGACGGCGAGGCGCTCGCCGACGCGGTCTTCGAGACGCTCGACGCCCCAGCCCCACGCGAAGGAGTCGCCGAGGACGAGGATGCGGCGCACGTTGACCGGCGGGGTCGCAAGCCACTCCCGGTCGCGGCAACCCCAGGAATTGAGGAGGACGTAGCGCTGGAACCAGCGCTGCGCCGGAAGCGTGACGCCGAAGGAGTCCGTCGAGATGCGCATGAAGCGGAAGTAAGTCTCGCCGATCCACGCGACCGCGCTGAGCAGGGTCGCCAGCACCAGCAGGTTGCCCACGATCAGCCTCCGCCGGGACTGCGGATTCCGCCGCGCGAACCGGAAGAACAAGACGGCGTTCGCAGCGACGGACAGCAGAAGGGTCGTCCAGACGAGGTAGTCCGCGAGGTATCCGTACCGGCCGCTGGTCAGCACGCTCCACATGATTCTACGCAACGCGCTCCAGCGACAAGTCCAACGCCGGCGCCGAGTGCGTCAGCGCGCCCACCGAAATGCGCTCGACTCCGGTTTCGGCCACCGCGCGGACGTTCTGGAGCGTGACGCCGCCGGAGGCCTCCAGCTCGACGCGGCCTTTAAGGCCCAGACCGTCACGCAGTTCGACCGCTTCCGCCAGGTCATGCACGGAAAAATTGTCGAGCAGGACAATGTGAATCCCAACGACGCGAAAGAGGGCGCGGGCTTCTTCGACGGATTTCGCCTCGACCTCCACGAAGATGGGTTCGTGCGGGAGGGTTCCGATCCGGTTGAGCATGTTGAACACCTCGCCGGCGAGGCGCTGCGGCGCGATCCCCGCGAGGTGATTGTCCTTCAGCAGCACGGCGTCGTACAACCCGCTGCGGTGGCTGCGGCCTCCACCGCAGCGCACGGCGTGCTTCTCGATCAGGCGCCAGCCGGGCGTGGTCTTCCGGGTGTCGAAGATTCTCGCCGAAGTTCCGGCGACGGCGTCGACGAACCGGCGGGTGAGCGTGGCCACGCCGGAAAGGCGCTGCACGAAATTCAGAAGCACCCGCTCCGCCGCCAGCACCGCCGCCAGCGGACCGTCGATGACGCCCAGCACCGCGGGAACCGACGCAATCAACGCCCCGTCCGTGCCCAGGTCGGACCACGTCATGCGCAACGCCGGGGAGTACTCCGCCAGCACCGCCTCGGTCACAACCCGCCCCGCAAACACACCCGGCTGCTTCATCGTCAGCTCGAAGCGCGCCGGCGCCTCCCGCTGCGCCAGCAGCAGGGTCGTCAGGTCCGCGTCGGCCAGGTCTTCCACCTTTGCGGCGCGGATCAAGGCGAGGGTCGCGCTGTCGAGTACCAGTTCCACCGTCTTCTCCGGACGCCCCGGCGGCGCGGCGGGACTTCCGCACCGCTCGCCCGGTCGGGGACGGGATCAGTCGGTAGCCTAGGCGTTTCAACGCCGGTTTCCACCGTCAGCGGGAGCATTGTTTCCAGGCCGACCGCGACGGTTTGTCCGGGGTGCGGCCGGGCGGTGGAGTTCCAGGCGGAGTCGATCCAGCGGCATCCGTGGAGGCTGGGAATCCCGTTTCCAGCCGGCTGGCCCGGCTGACAAGCCTGACCCTCCCGGAAGTACCTGACGTCGGCCGATCCCCCTGCACCGCCGCGATAGCTCACGTCGTCGGCGGATTTCGCCGACTAACCTGATATGCGCTGGGGTGACCACCGGAGGGGTTTCGGTGGGCAGGGGTTGGTTCAGCTTGACGGTGGTGGAAGTTAGCGTTGGAATTACCGTCATGCGGCCGGATCGGCTGCCCTTTATGCAAACAAAATGACAGCGAACCGGACGCCCACGGACACGGGTCGTTCGCTGGAAGCATTTCTTTTAAGGTTAAGGAGCCTTTCGCATGAGACGGATGACGAATTGCGGTTTTGCTTTACTTGGCTTAGCGCTGGTGACGATCGGATCGGGCTGCAGCAGCGAGTTGGCCCGCGTCGAGTTCAGCTACGTGGTGGATCCGGTGAAGGGTCTTCCGCCGGGGCTGGACACGATCTACATCGCGCCGGCGAACGTCGGTCCGAACACGGATCCGCAGTGGTCGGACCTGACGGCGACCGTGCTGAAGAACCTGATCCAGGAATCCCGCGACAGCTTCGGGACGCAGGTGGCGGTGACGGACCGTCGCGACACCGAGGGGACGATGGCGGAGGCGGACCTCAAGGCCGCGGGCATGTCATCTCAACAGGGCGGTGCGCCGGGCATGCTGGAGGCGGCGGACGGCCGCATCATGAGCAACGTCAACATCAAGGTGGACGTTCAGGAGCGGAAGGATCAGACGCTGGACATCACAAGCATCGGCGGGTGGGGTGGTCACGGAGCCGGCGGCGGCGGCGCGGACATGCAGACGCGCGAAGTCACCGGTTATCAGCGGACGATGACGGTTCAGACCGAATTCAAGCTGCTGGACAACACGAACAACCGGGTCTGGGATCTGAAAGCGGGGACGTACACAGCGACCGATGAAACGGCGCCGGCGAGTCCGATTTACGGCAGCAGTCGCGGTCTGGGCGATCTGCCTGCGGCGGACCGGATCATCGCGTCGCTGGTGGATCAGGGGGCGCGGGAGTTCGTCAGCGGTCTGATGGCGTGCCGCATCAATGTCACCGCCCACGTCAAGTCGAGCGGATCGAAGGAATGCAACAACGGCGTGAAGATGCTCCGGGGCGGGTTTTATCGTGAAGCGCTGGCGAGCTTTCAGTCAGCACTGGCGGAGAAACCCGACGATCACCGGGCCGCCTACGGCGCGGGCGTGGCTTGCGAAGCGATGGGCGACGGGGAGCAGGCGCTGAAGTATTACCGGCAGGCGCTGACCGGGGAGCAGAACGCGGAATACGCGAGTGCGAGGTCTCGCCTGGAAGCCTACGCGACCCGTATCCGCAAGGGCGCGTGACGGTCGTTCGGGTCGGCATCGGGCTCGCCGGGCGCAGGGCCGACCCGGGGCGCCCTAACGTTCGGCAATAAGGAATGTCGTCTACCGGGAGGCTGAGGGCGCGCGAGAGCTTTGATGGCGACGCCTGCCGGTGGTTTTTCACGGTGAAATGACTTTTTATCGGAGATTGAAGATGAACAGGATTTGGATGGTGCGGGCGCTGGCGATCGGGTTTGTCGCACTGGCGACGCACGGCGCGGTCGCGCAGCAGGTCAGCGACGCGCAGAACAAACTGCTGGCGAAGCGCGCGGCCGAGGCCGACGCCTACCGCAAGCTTGCCGAGACGATCAACGGTTTCCAACTCAGTTCGCAGACGTTCGTCAAGGACTTCGTGACCGAGAGCGACGAGATCCGCGCGGGGATGGATACGTTCGTCCGCGGGGCGCGCTTCGGTCAGCCGCGGTATTACGAAGACGGCGTCTGCGAGATCGACGCCGAGGTGACCGTGGCCCAGCTCATCACGACGATCAAGGAGCTGCACACGCGTCATTACAAGGGCAACAGCGTGACGGGGACGGACATCGAGCAGCTTCAGCAGACGCTGAAGACGGACGTCGTCAAGGCGACCGGCACGGGGGCGCCGCGCCCGGACCTTCCGCCGGAGCTTCCCGCGGGGGTCGAGGCGAACCTGACGCAGGTCGAAGTCACGACGACGACGCTCTATGTTCCGCCGATCTGGAAAAGCGTCTCCGCCCAGGAGCGCCTGATGGCGCAGCGCGCCGCGCACCTCGACGCTGCCCGCAAGCTGCTGGAGCGCATCAAGGGCCTGCGCCTCACCAGCAACACGCTGGTCAAGGACTTTGTCACGGAATATGACGAGATTTCGACCGCGTCGGAGGGCATCGTCGTCGGCGCCAAGCAGAAGGGTCCGGCGTATTTCCACGACGGCGAGCTGATCGTCGAGGTCACGCTCGAAGTCCCCGTGCAGAGCGTCATCACGCAGCTCAAGGAGCTGCATACGCGGCACTACAAGGGCAACAGCGTCACCGGAACCGACATCGAGCAACTGACGAAGACTCTCAAGACCGACATGTTCGAGGCCACCGGCACGGGCACGGTCCGTCCGCAGGCCATCCAGCAGGTCGTGTCGGCCGGTTTCGAGATGCCGGCGTGGGTCGCCGAGACGATCTCGGCGGTCGGCGAAGGAACCGACCCGGCGATCGACACGCCGCAGGGTCGCCTCAAGGCCGCCCGCGCGGCGGAGATGGACGCAAAACGCAAACTGTCCGAGCAGGTCTTCGGGCTGCGCATCGACTCCAACACGCTCGTCCGCGACTTCGTCACGGAGCACGACGAGATCAGCGCACAGGTGAACGCCGTGCTCATCGGCGCCGTGGCGAATCCGCCGTCGTTCGGAAACGGGATCGCCCAGGTGAAGGTCATGCTTCCGGCCGCGGATGTCTGGCGCGTGGTGCATCAGCAGATCACGATCGTCGAGCGGCGCAACTGATCGACGAACGTTGCGGCGGCGCGAATCGCGCGCCTGAAGCAACACGCACCGAGTGCCTGCGGAAGGGTTCGCCTTTCCGCAAGGCGCACAAGGACAACTCGACCCCCGCGACGTCGCAGGACGCCGCGGGGTTTTTTTCATGCGCGAACGCGAGGAGGAAGGATGCTTTAAAGCCCCGGACGGGCGGCCGTCGCGCCGAAGCTCCCGACGGGACGCCGCAGAGAAGCATGCGGGAGCGCCCCTCCTTTCGTGCGGCGCGGCGAGTCCTCTCGCGCCTGCGCTCCAGGTTGCAGCTTTTTTTCATTTACATCGCAGCGCGATGTTCAACCGGGCACATGCGGACCGGAGGTCCGCGACCCGTATTCATGCAAGGAGCTTGCGCCTCAGAGCGTTTCTCGTCGCCCCACGAACCCGGCGGTGCGACATGCGTCGCGAGAGGCGCAGCCATCGACGGCATCACGGCAGGCGCTGGCGACATCCGGCGGGCGTCTTCCCCTCACGTCGTCGCCGATGCGAACGTCGCCGTCGACGCGGCTTCTTTCGCCTCGTTTCCTGAGAGGGTCCGGACCGATTCCAGGTTCGCCATCGCGGGACGAGAGGGCGTGCTTCCCGTAACATGCCGCCGCGATGAAGAAGGATCGTGGTATCGGAGCGTGGCTGGCGTATGTTGCGTTTCGCGTCGTCGCCGCGCTTTTTCATCTTACGCCGATCAACGTCAACCTCCGGGTCGCGCGCGGGCTGGCGGCGGGTTGGGCGCGACTTTCTCCGCGCCATCTGCGCCGAGCCGAGGAGCACCTGACCCTGGCGTTCGGGGAATCCCTTTCCGTGGACGATCGACGCCGGATCGCCCTCGCGTGCCTCGAACACTGGACGATGTTCGCCGTCGAGCTGATCCGCGCTCCGGGGCTGATCAACCGGTACACGTGGCATCGCTATCTCGTTCCGGTCAACCTGGAGGAGACGCTGCGGCACCTCCTGACCGGTCAGGGCGCGATCCTGCTCACCGGACATTTCGGGAACTGGGAGCTGGTGGGCCACCTGATCGCTTGCTTCGGGTTCCCCGTGGCCGCCGTCATGCGACCGCTCGACAACGTCTACCTCAATGACTACCTCGTCCGCACTCGCGCCACGCACGGGCTGGCGCTCCTCGACAAACGTGGCGCGACGGCGCAGGCCGAGGATCTGCTGCGGCGCGGCAGGCTCGTCGGGTTCATCGCCGATCAGGACGCGGGGCGGAAGGGGATCTTCGTGGATTTCTTCGGCCGCCCTGCGTCGACGTACAAGTCGATCGGACTGCTGGCGATGCAGACGCGCGTGCCGGTGATCGTCGGATACGCGCGGCGCATCGGTGAAGGATTCCGCTACGAAGTCGCCGTGCAGCGCATCATCCGTCCGCAGGAGTGGGAAGCGCAGGACGACCCGCTCCGCTGGATCACGCAGACGTACACGCGCGAGATCGAGACCGCCGCCCGACAGAACCCGCCGCAATACCTCTGGATCCACCGCCGCTGGAAGTCGCAGCCGACCGACCGCCCCAACGCCCCGCGACCCGGGCCGCCCGCTTAAGTTCCCAGGTTGCAGGTTCGTTGCACAAAGCCGGACCGCGGATATCCCTTCCGCCCTGGTCCGGCGGAAATCCACGCTCCGACTCGAATACAAGAAGCCTGTCGCTCACGACGAGCGACCGCAGATCCGCGGTCCGGAAGGAAGACGTTGAATTTCGGTTCTTATCAAGAGGCGCCGTGGTCGTCACGCCTTCAGCAGCCCCAGCGTCGCGGAGGCGCCGGGGATGAGTTTGCCGGCGTCCACGCCGAGCCAGTTCTCCAGCACCGTCGCGTAGACGGCGCGGAAATCCGTGGTGTGCTTCAGGTCGCCGGCATCGAGATCGGACAGACTCGGGTGACGCCCCAGCAGTCCGGGCTTGATCGACGGGCCAACCAGCAGCATCGGCGCCGCGGCGCCGTGGTCCGTCCCGCCCGAAGCGTTCTCCTCGACGCGGCGTCCGAATTCGGAGAAGGTCATGACCAGCACGCGGTCCTGATGTCCGGTGGATTTCAGGGCTTTGTAGAAGGCGCTGAGGCCGTCGCCGAGTTGCGCGAGCAACCCCTGGTGTCGCCCTTCCTGGCCGGAGTGCGTGTCGAAACCGGTCAGCGAGACGTAGTAGACGCGCGTCGGCAATCCCGCGGCGATCATGTTCGCCACCATCGTCAGGTGCGCCGACAAACTCGCGCGCGGACCGACGCCGCCGCGCCCGGCCGCCTCGCGGATGTCATCCACGTTCATCCGCGCGTCGAATGCCTCGCGACGGAGGAAGTCCAGGGTTCGCAGCGTTTTGCCCTGCGCGGGGGCGTGCGGTTCGTCATTGAGGTGAGAGAAAACCTCGCGCGCGCCCTTGTTGGTGTGGTGCGGCTGAAACTGGAGCTGATCCGGCGAGACGAACGAGACGGGGCTGAACTTCGCCCCGGTCATCGTCAGCGGCGCTTCTTTCGTCAGGGCGATGCCGAGCTTCGGGTCCGGCGGGTCGGCGCCGGCGCAGCAGGAGTCGAAGTAGCGCCCGACCCAGCCGGTGAACGTCCGCTGGTTCGGGTCAGCCGTCTCCCAGATGTCCGTGCTGACGAAGTGCGAGCGGTTCGGATTCGGATATCCGACGCCGTGAATCACCCCGAGCAGTCCGTCGTCATACAACTCCTTCAGGCCCTTCGCAGCCGGATGAAGCCCGAACTCGTCCGTCAGCTTCAGCGCCTGCCGCGCGGGCACCGCGAGCTTTCGCCGCATGCGGTAGTAAACGTCGTTGCGGACCGGGATGATCGTATTGAGTCCGTCGTTGCCGCCGGCCAGTTGCAGCACGACGAGCACCCGCGCGTCGACCGGTCCCGGCAGCGCCTTGTCCTGCTGCGCGTCCGCGCGGCGCCGGCGACCGCCGGAGTCGTCCGCCATCGCTCGCGCGGTCCGGGTCAGAAACCCGGGCACGGTGGACGACAGCCCGACCAGACCCAGTCCGCGTACAAACTCCCGACGTGTGAAAGGTCCGTGCATGATGGAAGCTCTTTTCTCTACGCTGTCGGCGGCCAGCCTCTCGCGGCTTGCGGCGCGCTGCGCAGATTCCCGAAACCCGATCTCGGATTCACGATCCTACTGCACCTGATACTCCGGCGTGCTGATGATAAGGTGGATCAACCCGCGCACCGCCGCCGCGACCGCTTCCTTCGGCGTGTCCCACCGGTGAATCTCGTGCTCGCGAAGATGCGCGACCAGCGCCGCGCGCTGGTCATCCGGAATTTCCTGCTGCAACAACCGCTTCACGTAATGATCGACGACCTGCTCCGGCGTGCGAAGATCATACCGCTCCAGAACCGGCAGGGGGTCATACGGCGGCTGATCCAGGTTCGCGTCGCGCTGCGCGATCGCCATCCCCCCGGGCGTGTCCTGCATCATGCGCTGCATCATCTCGCCTTCGCGCGGCGCGTCGGCGCCGTAAAGCGGAACCGTCGCGAAGTTGTAACGCTCCAGCAGCGTGGACGTATTGACCCACTTCACGCCGCCGTCCCAGCCCTTGACGTTCGGCGGCTGAAAAAGTTCGTGCCCCATCCGGCGCATCGCCGCCACCATCGCGTTGGCGTTCAGCGGGCGGATCTCCAGCGCGCGATACGTGCCGGCGATCAGCTCGGCCGGGCTTTTCACCGCCTGAAAGCGGACCTGCGGCGCGTAAAAGGCGTCCGAAAGAAACATCTTGCGCAGGAGTACATCGATCTTGTAGCCGCTGCCGCGCAACACGTTCGCCAGCGCATTGAGCAGCGCCGCGTCCGGCTCCGTCCCTGCAAAATACACCCACAATTTGCGGGCGATGAACTTCGCCGTCGCCGGCTGGGCGAGGATCGGATCCACCACTTCGACGCCGTTGTACCGCCGGAACTGCCCGAACAAGGGCTTAAACCCGTAGTCGTGCTCCTTCTCCTGAAACTCGAGCGTCCCCGTCGCACGGTTGATCGTCCAGCCGGTGAAGGCGCGGGCGACGCTTTTGACGTCGTTCTCGCTGAACGCGCCCGGCCCCATCGTGAACAACTCGAGCAGTTCGCGGGCGTAGTTCTCGTTCGGATGCGACGCGACGTTGTTCACCCCGTCGAGATAGCGGAGCATCGCCGGGTCGTAGCTGACCGCCTTCGTCAGCGTTCCGAAGGAGCCTTTTGCGTAGCGCCGAAACAGCTCGTTCTGGTCGTAAAGAAAACGCGGCTGCTCCACCTCGCGCAGTCCGCTGGTGAAATGTCCGTGCCAGAACAGCACGAGCTTCTCCTCCAGCGGACGTGGCGTGGTGATCATCCGCCGCAGCCACCACTCGCACAGGTTCTGCGCCTGCACGATCGTGTTCTGGCGGCGGATGCGGATGACCTCCTGACGTTCCTCCGGCGAGAGCGGTCCTTCCTTCATGAACGCCGGCGGTTCGTAGGGCAGGATTGACGGCGGCTCAAAGTTCGCCTTGAACTGCTCGTAACCCACCAGGCGATCCACCGCTGCAGCCTTGCCGAGGGCGTGAAGGCGATCGATCTCCTCCGGCGTCCCGCCGAATCCGGCCCGGCGCAACAGATGCGCCGCGTCGTCGCGCGTCCAGGAGTCGGTCGTCGAGCGCAGGGGGTCGTCCGCCCAGGCGACGTCACCGCCTGTCGCCAGCGCGCCGATCAAACCCAGCCCCCACAACCGCACGGCTCGTGCTCTCATTTCGTCACTCCGATCCCCGATCGGTGATCCCCGTCATGCGCAGCGCCTGTATTCCCAACCCCGGCTCCGCTCCGTTATTGCTCGTCCCGGTCTGAAAGTCGCACGGGCCGCCCTGTCAGGCAGGATTCCACGGTTTTCGACACTTGTCGAATGCTCGCCTCACCCGGTACCGCCGACCTTCACCCCGCTCACCCTTATTGTATGACGACAGACGTAGAAAGGTTCATCGACATCTCTCTTTTTTCGGCAATCGGACCGCGGATGTTCGGTCCCCTGCACCGGGCTGGGACGGACCACGCCCCCCTGCTCCGCTTCGGACACAACGACGGTCCTCATCCGTCACGCAAGCAGGCTTCGCCCCCCTTTTTTCTTCCCTCAGGGATGAAACACCGCGGCGCATGAATGTGGTCTACTCAACCGACAGAATGAGCCTGAATTCTTTGCGCAGCGGAACCGCGTCCAGAAGCGCTGGCGGTGCCAGGACCAGCAAGAACGCGGTATGAACGAACCCCGCCTCACAAGCGAACCTCACGGCGCGGAGGGAGAGGCCCCCCGAAGCCAGGCGGCGACTTCGCAGGCGTAATACGTGATGATGGCGTCGGCGCCAGCGCGCTTGATGCCGGTCAGGGTCTCCAGGGCGATGCGACGCTCGTCGATCCAGCCGCGGGCAGCGGCGGCTTTGATCATGCTGTATTCGCCGCTGACGTGATACGCCGCGAGGGGGACGGAGGGCTGCGCTGCGCGGAGGTCGCGGATGACGTCGAGATAAGGCGTGGCGGGTTTGACCATCAGGATGTCGGTGCCTTCGGCGAGATCCAGTTCGGCTTCGGCGAGGGCTTCGCGCGCGTTGGCGGGGTCCATCTGATGCGTGCGACGATCGCCGAACTTCGGGGCGCATTCCGCGGCATCGCGGAACGGGCCGTAAAAGGCGGAGGCGTACTTGACGGCGTAGGACAGGATCGCGGTCTCGGCGTTTCCCGCAGCGTCCAGTGCGCCGCGGATCGCGCCGACCATCCCGTCCATCATGCCGCTGGGGGCGACCATCGCGGCGCCGGACTGGGCATAAGTGACGGCGGCTTTGCGAAGAAGATCGAGCGTGGCGTCATTGTCGATGCGATCGCCGCGGATCAGGCCGCAATGCCCGTGATCGGTGTACTCGCAGAGGCACAGGTCGGCGATGACGGCGACGGCGTCTCCGGCGGCGCGGGCGGCGCGCTGGATCGCGCGAACGATGACGCCGCCGTCCGCGCAGGCCTGCGACCCGAGCGCGTCCTTGTGCTCGGGGATCCCGAAGAGCATGACTGCGGGGACGCCCAGTTCCGCGACGCGATCGATCTGCCGCGGCAGCGTGTCCAGCGTCTGCCGGAAGACCCCCGGCATCGACGGAACCTCTCCGGCGGACTCCGGGCGTTCGACCACGAAGATCGGGTAGATGAAATCCGCCGGGGACAGATGCGTCTCGCGCACGAGCGTACGCAGCGCCGGATGCGACCGAAGTCTGCGCAATCGTGTTCCGGGAAACTGTCTCATGTCAGCGCCTCCTCGTGTCGCAAACGCTCGCCCAGCGCCGCCACGAGCGCCCGCACGTCCGCGGATTCGGGTACCAGCCCGCAAGGCAGCCCCGCTTCCGTCAGGGCGGCGGCGGTTGTCGGTCCCAGAGCGGCGAGGATCGCTTCTCTCCCGGACAGCCCCAGCGTGGCGTACTGCCGGGCGGCGGAAGGGCTGCAGAACACGACCGCATCCACGCCTCTTGCCAGCTCGGCGGCGGCGGCGGCGGGAGGCTCGATCAACTCGGTGCGGTAAACCTCGACCGGTTCGGCGATCGCCCCGGCGCGACGCAGCTCGGATTCCAGCTCCGTGCGGGCGAGGTTCCCCCTCGGGCAGAGCACGCGAGCGGATGAGCCCGGGCGTCGGTCGTGCGGCGCCTCAAGGATCGCTCGCGCGAGATCGCGCCCGGTGAAGGTCGGCGGGGTGACGTCGGCGACGAGTCCTCGGCGATGCAGGGCCGCCGCCGTCGCCGGACCGATCGCCGCGATCCGCAGCCCTGCCAGCGAGCGGGCGTCGCACCCGCTCCACTTAAGCCTGCGCCAGAATCCTTCGACGCCGTGCATCGATGTGAAGGCGATCCAGTTAAAGTCTCTCAGGCGGCGCAATGCGGAATCCGCGTCACCGGCTTCAGAAGGATAAACGGCGCGGATGAGCGGACACGCGATCGTCTCCGCTCCGGCAAGGCGCAGCAGGCGGAACAATTCGTCCGAGGATGAGGAGGCTCGCGTCACCGCGATCCTGCGTCCGACCAGCGGCTTCCTTCTCGCACGTTGCGGATGCTCAACGTGCGAAGCTTCCCCCCGCGCCATCCGGGCGACTTCACCGACGACCGTGACGATCGGATTGCGCAGACCCGCATCCGCGACGCAGGCGGCGATGTTCGCCAGTATGCCGGTGACGTGGCGCTGGCACGACGTGGTCGCCGACTCGACCGAGACGGCCGGTGTGTCCGCAGCCCGCCCGCCCGAGATGAGTTTCGCTGCAATGTCCGCCAGGGATGCGTGCCCCATCAGAATCACGACCGCGTCGATCTTCGCCAGCGCTTCCCAGTCATACTCCGGCGGACCACCCGATCTCGACGACCGTCCGGTGATGACGACGAAGGCGTTCGCGGCGCCGCGATGCGTCAGGCTGACGCCGATCGAGGCCGGCGCGGCGAGGGCGCTGCTGATTCCGGGCACAACGTGACAGGACACGCCCGCAGCCGCACATGCATTGACCTCCTCGCGCCCGCGTCCGAAGACGAAAGGATCGCCTCCCTTCAGACGCACGACGCGCAACCCTCGCTTGGCGCGCTCGACGAGAATGTCGTTGATCTCCTCCTGTCGTCCGAGGGGGTCGCCGGGGCTTTTTCCGACCGCGATCAACTCGGCGTCAGGACGCGCTTGCCGAAGCAGCGCGTCGGAAGCGAGGCGATCATACAGGATCACGTCAGCACGCCGAAGATGACGCAGACCTTTCAGCGTCAACAAGCCCGGATCGCCCGGTCCCGCGCCGACCAGCGTGACGCGCCCCGTTTTCATGCGTGAACCCCCGTGGCCAAGGAAGCGTGCGCTAACGCCCGAGAGGCGTCCCGGATCGCGCTGGCGGCCACCTCTTCAGGCTCGTCGCCGCGGACCACCCCGTCCCAGAGGATGCGCCCGTCCAGTGCGATCAGGCGGGCCCGCATCCGCAACCCCGCCGCCATCGTCGCCCACGCCGCCGCCGCCACGCCTTCCAGCTTCTCGAACGCCGCAAGGAATGCAAGCTCCGCCGTCACCGCGGCGCGTGTCGGGGCGTCATCAAGCGCGCGGATCAACCGCGTGACACGTTCGTCCGCGCGTCGAACCTGGACGACCAGCGCGCCTTGCCCCGGTGCAGGCAGGAACTCGTCGAGGGAAAGCGACTCCGCGATCTCGTGCTCCAGTCCGAGACGCACCAGCCCCGCCGTGGCGAGGATCGCCGCGTCAAACTGTCCCTGGCGCACCTGGCGCACACGATCATCCACCGGTCCGCGCATCACGACCGGAACAAGATCCCCTCGCAGCGAAAGAAGCTGCGCCGCTCGCCGAGGACTGCTCGTGCCCACCACCGCCCCCGCGGGAAGATCCGCCAGCCGCCGACCGTCCCGCGACACGACGGATTCTCCCGGCGCGCCGCGCGGCAGGATCGCGGGAAGGTCGAACTCGGACGACAACGCCAGCGGAACGTCCTTGAGGCTGTGTACCGCCAAATCCACCTCGCCGCGGCGCAGCGCCTCATCGAGGTCGTCCGTGAAGGGCGCGTCGCCGTCGAGTGCGGCGATCGCCCGCGTCAGGTCGCGGTCGCCGGACGTCTCGAGCGCGACGATCTCGGCGTCCACGCCTCGCTCCCGAAGACGTTCCGCCACGTGGGCCGCCTGCCACATCGCCAGGCGGCTGCGGCGCGTGCCGAGACGCACACGATGATTATCACCGTCCGCGAGAACGCCGCGCGGCGGCGGCGGGGAATCCTCGAATCCGGCGCCTTCAGACAACCCCTCGACGGCAAGGGCAGCGATGATCCGCTCGATGCCCGGAAGGCGACCGATCGCCTCGTCACAGACAATCCAGCGGTCGTCCAGTCTGGCTGCGGCGAGTCCTGACGGGGATTCGGCGGAGTCGGCTTCCTTCGCCGAAAGTCCGAGACGCTGCGGAATGTCGCTCGTCGCGTGGTACGCGCCGCCGATCAGAAAGGGGAGAACGACGAGGTCATACCCGCGCAGTCGTCGCGGCGCGTCCTCGATGTGCAGGTCTTCGTCGAGATACGCGGGAATGCAGGAGACGCAGCGCTTCTGACGGGCGAGCCGCAACGCCAGCATGACGGTGGCGCGGCGGCTCTCCGGATGACGCGGCGTGCCGTGCCCGCATACCACGGCGACGGTCCGTTGCGGATCAAGATCGTAAGCGCCGATCAAGGCGCGGAGGCGATCCCCGGCAAGCGTGGCGATGTCCGCGTGCGTACCCAGCGGGGCGGTCAAGGAGAACCGCGCCGGAACCGCAAGACCGGCGGCCTGAACTTCCTCCGCCAGCAGACCGTGAAAGTACCCCTCGCTGGTCATCACCGGAACAACCACCGCGAGGTCACCCGCCGTGGTGCGGAGGGCGTCCCGCCACAAGGGCTCACCCAGCCGGAAAGCCGCCAGCCCCACGTCGAATCCGATCTGTTCCGCCACCTGTTTCGCCGTCTTCCGCAACACGGCGTTCGCGTCGGATTCGTCGCCGCCGCCGTGCGCCGCGAGAATCAAGGTTCGAGTCATACTGCAACCCTCCGTGTCGGCGCGCCGGGAGCGGTTTGATCCCCACCAACGACGTCGGCTCGTTCTACCGCGGGCGACACCGCCGACCATCCAGCCCGACCGCGCCGTCTTCGGTTCTCACACCAGCGCATGAAGCGCGCCTGCTCCTCGTCCAGAACCGCCGCAGCCCGCGCCTTCGCCGCTTCGACCGCGGACCCGCCGTCCGCTCCGAACCGCCGAGCGAGACTCTCGAGGTCCAGCAGTTCGACGCCCGGCAGCCGCGCAACGTCCGGCTCGACGTTGCGCGGCATGCCGAGGTCGATGAGGAGGAGGATGTTTCGTAAGTTGCAGGCGCCACGCTGCCGCAGGGCGTCGCGGACGATCGCCGTCGTCAGCAGGGGCGTCGTCGATGACGTGCAGGCGACTACAACGTCGGCCGAAGCGAGTTCACCCGCGACGGAATCAAGATCGACCGCGCAACCCCCGACCCGCGCCGCAAGCTCCCCCGTGCGCGACGCATGCCGCCCCGCGATGACGATCCGCGACCAGCCGGCGTCCTTCACGCTCTCCAACGTCTCAGCAGCCATCGTTCCGCTGCCGATCATCAACAAGGCTCCGGAACGCCTTTCCGACGCCGCGCGATCCCGCAGCAGTCTCGCGGCCTCGCCGGTAAAGGAGGAAGCCACCCGTCGAATCCCGGAGTCCTTGCGGGCCCGGCGCCCGGCGCGAACCGCGGAGCGCAGAAGCGCGGAAAGGAGCGGACCGGTCGTTCCGAGGCGCTGTGCGTTCGTCAGGCAGGCACTGACCTGCCCGAGCACGTGATCCTCGCCCAGCATCGGCGAATCCAGCCCCGCCGCCACGCGGAACAAGTGCGCAACGACGTGGTCGCCGTGAAGGATCCTTGCATGACGGCGCAGCGCCGGAACCGACATCCCGCTTCGGGCGGACAGGAGCGCGAGGATCGGCCCGATGTCCGGCGCGGCGGAGGCGTTCGCGGTCTGCACGTCGGCGGTAGAGTCGGACTCGACGGCGAGAAACGTCTCAAACCGCCCGCACGTGCGCAGAACGGCGCTTTCCCCGGCGAAAGCCCGCACTTGCCGCGCATACGCCTCGATCTCGCCCGCGCAGGGCGTGATGCGCTCGCGGACGCTCAGCGGCGCTGTCCGGTGCGTAAACCCGATGTACGTCAGCCCGATCACCAGCCGTTGTCTCCGGAATCGTGTTGCACAACAAAGCCGCGCCGGTGAGGAAGCGGTTTCCTGCGTTGTCGATCCGCAGGTCTTGCGCCGGCGTCCCGAGGTTCGCCGTCCCGATCGCCGCGCAGAACCGCACCGCCGTCACCGGCCCGCAAGCCGAAGCTGCACCAGCCCCCGCGTCTCATCTTCCTTTCCCGTGATTTTCCACCGCGATTGCGCCGGCGCGAGCAGACGCTGGTAATAATCCCCCAGCGACTCCCCGACGCCGCGATCCCGCGCCCACGCTTCCAGCAGCGGGCGCAACGTCGGAACCAGCGCCTCAGTCGCAACATCCGCCGCAAAAAGGTCCGCCATCCGAATCCCCGCCAGGCTCCCCCCCACGTAAACGTGATAGACGTCGGGTTTACGTCCCACGAAAGCGATGTCCGCCGTATAAGGCCGCGAGCACCCGTTAGGACAACCCGTCATGCGCATCGTCAGCGGCGCGTCACGCAGTCCCAGCCGCGTGAGTTCCGCCTCGAAGGCGTCCACCACCGACGGCATCAGCCGCTCCGACTCCGCCATCGCCAGCCCGCATGTCGGCAGCGCGGGACACGCCATCGAATACCGCCGCGCAGCCGAGAGTTCTCCCGCGAGGCGCACGCCGTGGTCACGCAGCAGCGCCTCGACTCGCGCCACCTGCGCCTCGGTCAGATCCGTCAGGAGCATGTTCTGATGCGGTGTGAGGCGAACGCCCGGGCGAAGTTCCCGCATGATCGTACGAAGCGCCGAGCGCATCCGACATCCGTCGGCGTCGATGATTCTCCCGTTCTCGATGTAAACGCCGTGGAAGTACCGACCGTCGCCCTGTCGATGTGTGCCCAGATGATCGTCGCACCCCGGCTCCGCCAAGACGACCGGCGGATGCAGCGGGAAGTTGACATATCGCTCATACGCCTCGCGGAATCCGTCAAGACCCCACTGCTCCAGCAGGTATTTCAACCGGGCGTGGCGCCGATCGACGCGGTTGCCGTAATCGCGGAACACCGCGCAGACCGCCCGGACCGCCTCGACGGCATGCGCCGGTTCAATGAACGCGACGGTCTGCCCCAGGGCGGCGAACGTGTCCGGCTTGTTGTGCGTCATCCCCAGCCCGCCGGCGACCACGAGGTTGAACCCGCGGATTTCCGGCCCCTCCGTGATCGCCACCAGTCCGCAGTCATATGAGTACACGTCGATGCAGTTGTCAGACGCCAGCGCGATCCCGGTCTTGAACTTGCGCGGCAGGTACCGGTCTCCGTAAAAAGGCTCTTCCCCCTCGGTCGTGGCGACCTTCTCCTCGTCAAGCCAGATCTCGAAATACGCCTTCGATTGCGGACGCAGATCGCGGGCGATCGCGTCGGCAAGTTCCCGCAGACGCACGTGATCACGGTCGGCCAGCGGCGCGGGGCAGGTCATCACGTTGCGCTCGACGTCTCCGCAGGCCGACAGCGTCGTCAGCAGCGACCGGTTCACGGCGGCGATCGTCTCCTTCAGGTCGTGCTTGAGCACCCCGTGAAACTGAATCCCCTGGCGCGTCGTCACGCGCATCGACCGGAATTCATGACGATCCACCAGCTCATCCAGGCGCAAGTATTGCTCCGCCGAGAGGGCCCCGCCGGGGATCGCCAGCCGCACCATGAACATCGTCTTCTCGCCCAGCCCCGCTTTCCGCCGCTCCTGACGCACGTCGCGGTCGTCCTGCTGGTACACCCCGTGAAACTTGAGCAGGCTGGCGTCCGCCTCGTCGAACGCCGGCGCATCGGCGCGGAGCGTCTCGGCGATCGTGCCGCGCAGGTGATACGAGGCCTTCTTGTGTCCCTCGACTTTCGATTCCGTCTTGTTCTGATCTTCGCTCATGCGCTTATGTCGCCTCAAATGCCCGCGCCACCGTGCAGACCGCATTCCGTCTTCTCGAAATCCACCCAGCGCCCCGCACGCGTGTACTCTCCGAGCTTCGATCCCTCGACCGGTTTGGTGCAGTGCGTGCAGCCGATCGTCGGGTAACCCTGCTCGTGCAGCTTGTTGTAGGGAACACGGTTCTCCCGGATGTACGTCCAGACCCGCTCCCGCGACCAGTGCGTCAGCGGGTTGAACTTGAGCACCTGGTACTTCCAGTCCCACTCCATCACGTTGATGTTCGCGCGCGTCGCCGACTGACTGCGCATCAGTCCGGTGATCCAGACGTCAACGCCGGAAAGAGCGGTCACCATCGGATCCACCTTGCGGATCTGACAGCATAACGTCGGATTCGTCCGCCACAGTTGCGGACCGTGCCGTCGCTCCTGCTCCTCGGGGGTCAGCGTCGTCCCCCGGTTCTCGAAACGAAGATGCGGGTAGCGCCGGATCATCTCATCGCGCAGGGCGTACGTTTCGGGAAAGAAAAACATCGTGTCCAGGTACACGACGGTCAGCGGTCGCTGCTCCCGCGCCACCATGTCGATCAGGGCGCAGCCCTCCATCCCGAACGAAGTGGTCACAACCACCTCGTGATTCGCGAAGCGCCGCAACGCCCACGAAATCAGTTCCTGCGTGGGGGTCAGCTCTCCCAGTCCCGACAACGCCGGCACCGTTTCCCGCGGCGACGCCCGGTCGCCGTCTCCGATCTCAATTGACACGGATGCGTCTTTCATTCTCGGTCCTTCCGCCCTTTTCGGACCCCGCCGGTTCCGGCGCAACAAAAAAGCCCGCGGGACACTTCCCGCAGGCTTGAACATCACCTGGTTATCGAGTCGGTGAGTGCGTTGCCGCTAGGTCAGTGTCCCCCCTGTTAACGGCGGACAACAACCGCAACAACACATGCAGACCCCCTGCGCGACCGGATACCGCGCCGAAACGGGCGCGGGACCGAGAACATGCTGGAATCCGCTCAGACTCATACTCAACGGGAGCTTATACGACGGTCCAACCGATGTCAAGGTGTGCCCCTGAACCCCGGAATCCGGACGGAACTCCCGAGAACCGACCGCAGGGGTCCATCGCCGACCGGGTCGCAAGTTACAATGTCTGCCGCCGTGAGCGTCGAACCGACGGACGTAGAACTTCTGACGCGAATCCGCGCGGGGTCCGAGGACGCGCTTCGCATCCTGATGCGCCGCCACGACGCGCTGATCCGGTACACCGTCTTTCGCTTTTCACGCGACCGCTGTCACGCTGACCCCGCCTGGCTCGACGACATCGCCGCCTCCTGCTGGGCGGCGCTGGCCGAGCGGGCGCGGTCCGACCGGGCAGTGCCCGCCAATCTCCCCGGATTGCTCGTCACGCTCGCACGAAACCGGACGATCAGTGCCGTGCGAACCGAGGATCGCGCGATCGCCAGAGCCGTCCGATATGCACGGCAGCGGACCTCCGAAAACGACTTATCCGGGGATGCTTCCACCATCATCGAGCGCCTCGAAGAACTGAACCGCCTCCGCGAAATCCTCGCCGGCCTGGAGGAGCCGGATCGTCGGATTCTGGCCGAGCTGCCCCTGATTCTCGATCGACGGTGGACCGAGGCCGCCCGGCGGCTGGACATGCCGGAATCCACCCTCCGATCCATCTGGGCCACCCTTAAGGACAAGATTCGAGCCGGGTGGCCCGACCCGTAAACGAGTCGATCCGTGGCGCGGATTCCTTTCGGGGGGCCTCCAGCCGAACAAGGAGGCCGCTGCAATACCGAACCGCGCCCGTCAGGAAGCGGGCGTTTCGCGCCTCGCGGCGTCGGCGGCGACAGGTATTACGGCGCCACCGGATACTGATGCTGGAGATTCATCCGGTCACCGAGCACAAAGTTATGACGCAGGAAAGAGATCAACGCGACGCCGAGGCGATCCTGAGCGAGCTTCTTGAGGCCCAGTCCTGCGGCGTCTTCGCGCCGACACCCGTGGACAAGGTTCTTGCCCGTGCCACCGGTCAACATGCGGTTCGCGTGGTCCCAACCCACCGGCGGCGGCGGCGTCTGCTGCTGACGGGCGGTGGCGTCCTGGCGGCAGCCGCCACCCTGCTACTGTGGATCACCTTCCGCGCCGGATTCTCAGTCGAACCCGACTCCGGCGGCGCTTTGAGCCCTCTCGCTGGCGGAAACCCGACCGGCACGGCGAGTGAGCAGCAGCTCTCTCTGTTGAAGTTCCCCGAGTGCTTCAGCGGCCCCGGCATGCTCGTCGATGCCTCCTGCCGCCCCTACGACCTCGACGGCGACGGCGACATCGACCTGGCCGATTTTCACCGCCTTCAGGTTTCGGCCACACCCGACGCGCGGCAATAATCACACGCTGTCTCAGGACCGTCCCGCGACCGTGAGCGAGCTCCCCTACCGTACCGCGACCGTGGGGAGCGGGTTCTTTGACATTGCGGGGATCGTTGTCGTGAGCGAGGTACTGGGGGTTTCCCGCGCGACTGGACCGACGCCGACGCCGACGATGCCCGAGGCGACGGCGAGAATGAAATCGCCGACGCTCGCACCGCGGGTGTGATCCTCGCCGAAGGAGAACCGCCCGATAACCCCTTCTCGCCGTCGCGCTTCCCCTGCTAAGCGTGGACGCATCGACCCGAACTTGCGCGCAGATGATTTGATCTGCGCGATAACGCGCAAATCCGGAATCCATCACCGTATCCGTCTGCTGCGTAGTTCGAGCCGGACATCCCTTGTTGTATGATGTGGTCCCGGAAAGGGAAGGAGGCGGACCGATGATTCGGGAAAAGCTCGCAGCATGTTGTCGATCGCGATGCGGCATCATCCACGCAACCACTGTAGCGGTGGTGGTGGGGGTCGCGGCGCCGGTGGTCTGGGCCGGCGGCGGGGCGGAGAACGCGATCGTCATCATCGACCCGACGAATCCGGCTTCGCTCTATGTCGGAAACTACTACGTCCAGGCCCGCAACATTCCCCCTCAGAACATCCTGTATTTGTCGCCGCAAGCCGCCAGTTTCGCAGCATTTGCAGGATTTCAGAAGGAGGCCTTGCTCGGCACCGCCGGGAACCGGGCGATTCTTGAGCACATCGATTTTGTCGTCATCGCTCCCCACGGCGCGTTTTACGTCCCCGCGCGTGACCTCGTCTCCGACGGGTGCTCATCCGTGACGCGCTTCTCAGCCTCGTCAGCGTTCACGATGTCGTTCATCGCAGAGGACGTGCTTCGCGGCGCTTCCAGCTCGACGCGGCGCAATCACTACTTCTCGGTGACGGCGCCGCAGGCCTTCGACAGCAGCATCCGCTTCCGCAACGGCACCGGCAGCCGCGCCGATGACGCCGAGCGCTACTTCATCGGCGCGCTCCTCGGATACGACGGCGAGCGCGGCAACACGATCGAGGAGACGATCGCGATGATCGACCGCGCCGTCGCCGCGGACGGCACCCATCCCGACGGCACGTTCTACTACATGAAAACGACCGATCCCCTGCGCAGCGGTCCGCGCGAGAACAATTTCAGCCGGGCGATTGAGATGATCCTCGAGCTCGGCGGGCAGGCGGAGCAGATCGACGATGTGCTGCCGCTCGGACGCCACGACGGCCTCGGCGTCATGACCGGCTGGGCTTCGCCCGACATCGACGGCGGTGATTTCACCCTTCTGCCCGGCGCGATGGGCGATCATCTCACCAGCTACGCCGCAACCTTCGACACGAGCGGACAGACGAAGCTGTCACGCTGGATCGTCAAAGGCGCCGCCGGCTCCTACGGAACCGTCGAAGAGCCCTGCAATTACCCCGGAAAGTTTCCGCATCCGTTCTTCCACGTCTGGTACTACGCCGGCCTGACACTCGGCGAAGCCGGTCTGCGCTCGCTGGGTTACGTACCGTTTCAGGTGCTCAGTTACGGCGATCCGCTGACGCAGCCGTTTGCGTATCTTCCGATGGTCACCGTCCCGGATTTTCCCGAAGAGACGGTCAGCGGCACGATCGCGTTGACGCCCGAGGCGACCACGGATCGTCCGAACGGCGCGATAGCGGGCTTCGACCTGCTGGTCGGCGGCGTCCTTCACGGGCAGGCGGGCCCGGGCGAGTCGCTTCTTCTCGACACCACCGCGCTGCCCGACGGACCGAACGACGTCCGCGTCATCGCGTACGAAACCGGCACCGTGCGCAATCAGGGCCGCTTCCTGGGCACGTTAAACGTCAGCAACAGCGGCAAGATCATCGGATTGTCGCTGTCGCCGCGCACCGGCGATCGCTCATCCATCCTCTTGGCGACAATCGACGGCGGCGGGGGACCGGTGCGCGAAGTCCGCCTCATGCACAATGAGCGCGTCCTGGCGTCAGGGACGGGGTTCCCGATGCTTGCCGCATTCCGCGCGGAAGCGCTCGGGGCAGGCGTCAGCCGCGTGTACGCGGTGGCGGACTACCTCGACGGAAGTTCCGCACTCTCCTCTGCGCGGGAGGTCACGATCGACTACGCAAACCCGCCCTCGACGCAACCCGACACCGCACCGCCCGTCGCCTACGGGTACACGCGACGCGTGCCGCGCAACCGTCCGATCCTCGTCGAACTTCCGGCGTTCGATCCCGATGATCCGAACCTGACTTATGAGATCATCGCGCCGCCCGCGCAGGCCGCGATCGAAGGCGGCGGACTTTCGCGCCTCCTCAAACCGAACCCCGCGGCCCGCGGCGCCGACGCTTTCACCTTCCGCGCCTTCGGCAACGGCACGGCGTCCAACGTCGCCACGGTGACGCTCGAATACGGAGCTTACGTCCCTTGCGAAGAAATCGACAAGTACAAGACCAGGTGCCGCAATAATAAGGTCAAGGTCGTGGTCATCTTCTCGACCTACGACAACGAGACCGCAAGGCTCGCCGTCGCCGTCGACGGCGTGCAGCACACGGCCGACGTGGTTAACCGCAAAGCGAAGCTCATCCTCAGTAACCAGCCCCTCGGCGACCACGTCGTTGAACTCCTCGACCCGCCTAACTGCCGCGAACCGGCCGTGGTAACCTGCGGCGGATAACCGCCCGTTGAAAAAGGGGGGCGCCTCCCTCCGGGAGGCGAATTTCATCGGGAAAAACCGGCATCACAAAAACCGATCCCGGATTCTTCAACCGGCTGACAAGGGCGAGTTCGTGTCGCCGAGCCGTTTTCAGGGACTCCCCGACCCGAGTCGTTGATTCAGAAACGTCACGGAGGGAAAGACAACGACTGACCTGGAGCATTCTTCGTTCTTGTGCAGCAGAGTACCCGCGGATGTGAAAATACCTCCCGACCATCACCGGGAGTCGCTGATCCTAAGCCGACGTGCGTCCTTCCGCGGGTCTGCGTTCGCCGCCGCTCGTCTGGCGCGAAGCTTGTCTCGGCGGGCGTCGTAGCCCTCGAAGCGGCGCCGGACGCCGCCCCCCGCTGCAATTTCAGAAGGGGGCTTCGAACCTCCGCGTCAGGGGGCGCTGCAGCTTAGAAGATGCCTGACGCGAACCCGTCGTCGGCGTGCGCAGCGATGCTCTCCTGGCGTCGAGGCTCGGGTTTGTCCGGTCGGGCGTCCCGCTCGCGCGGGCGGTCGGCGTCTCGCTGGCGCGGGCGATCGGCGTCTCGTTCGCGCGGCGGGTCGGCGGTGTGCTCGCGTGGTTGGTCGGAGCGGCGTTCCGATCCGCCGGCCGCGCGCGGCTCACGGGGCTGCTCCTTCGGCTTCGGCGGGTTGTAGGGCGCATCCAGTCCGGCCGTAAACGACGGTTCGGACATGCGGTCGTCCGAGTCGCCAGCTCCCGCTTCAACGGCGTCGTGGATCCCAGATCCGCTGTCCGCCTGCTGCTCCGCGAGGTATTCCGCGAGCTCCTCCCGGTAGGCCTCAAGAATGACTTCCTGGATCATTTCCCGGCACTCGGTATTGATCGGGTGGGCGATGTCGGTGTGCGACGCCGACCGCTCATTGTGGTTGTTGCGCGGCGCCGCCGGATTCTGCTTGACGCCGCAGTCGGCGCAGAAACGCGAGCGGATCTCGTTTTTGTGGCCGCACTGGTGACAACGTGAGGTCTTCTTGCGCGAGGGCATCGCCACGAACAATCCGGTCTGCCCTTCCACAACCTTGATGTCGCGCACAACGAAGCAATCGTCGATTGTCATAGTGCAGACGGCCTTGAGACGGTCCTCGGACCGCTCGACGATGCGCACCCCGACCTCGGTGATTTCCATGCTGCTGCTCCCGGAAGCTATCCTCGCTCTTCAACCACCGGAGCGGAGGTCAAACCGCCGACGACCTCCGCCCGAAGCCCCAGCTTAGCGGCGCAGATGCGCTCTGCCAACCGTTTCGCCTCGGCTTCTTCATCCACCGGCGCGAACCACGTGGACCCCGCCCCGGTGAGGTGAAGCGCCCGTCCGAGCAGGTGCTCCGCCTGGTCCTTGAGCGCCTTCAGTCCCGGATGCAGCAGATACACCGCCTCCTCCAGGTCGTTGTGGAGACGGGCGGAAAGCTCCGTGGCCGAGGTCGCACGCAAGGCGTCCTCCGTCCGATCCGGCGGAGGCCGGCGACAGATGCGGCGACGGAAGACGCCGTATACGTCAGCCGTCGAAACGTGACGGTCCGCGTGAATCAGCAGGAAAAAACCCGTCCACGCCAGACGGACCGCTTGAACCTGCTCGCCGCGCCCGGTGATGACGGCACTGGGAAGTTTCAGGAACAGCGGCACATCGGACCCGACCCGCGCACCCGCTTCGGCCAGAAGATCATCCGGAAGAGGAAGCCCCCACGCCGTCCGGGCGAGTCTGAAAGCGGCTGCCGCGTCACTGCTCCCGCCGCCAAGCCCCGCTCCGATCGGGATTCGCTTGAATAAACCGACTGACAGGCCGAGGCGACACCCGGAGAGATCCCGCAGCGCCTCAACGGCGCGAACGACGAGGTTGTCCGGTCCGGAAAGGGCGGGAACGTCGCACGCGATCGAGATCGCGCCCCCGGTATCCGCCCGCGCCGTCACCCTGTCGCACAGGTCGATGCCGCACACCAGCGAGCGAAGATCATGAAACCCGTCCGGACGGCGGCCGACGACGTGCAGCGTCAGGTTCAGCTTCGCCGGCGCCCGCAGTGAAAACTCGCGCGTCGTCGGGCCGGCCTGCCGTTGCTCGTTCGTCATGCGCCCCCGCGCCTCGCCGCCCTCTGCGCGGATCAGAGAATGAACCGCTTCAGCCCCTCGTCTTTCGCCAACTCCGACAGCCGCTCACGCACGTACGCGAGATCAATCCGAACCGTCGCCCCGGCGCGCTGAGGCGCGTCGAAACTCAGATCCTCCATCAAGCGCTCCATCACGGTCGTCAGCCGCCGCGCGCCGATGTTCTCGAGCGACTGATTGACGCGGAACGCGATCGACGCGATCTCTTTCAGCGCCTCGGGCGCGAACTCGACGCGCACCGCCTCGGTGCTCAGCAACGCGACCTGCTGCTTGGTCAGCGCGTTCTCCGGTTCGGTGAGAATGCGCAGAAAGTCGGCCTCCGTCAGGTCGGACAATTCAACGCGGATCGGCAGGCGGCCCTGCAACTCGGGCATCAGGTCGCTCGGTTTCGACTGACTGAACGCGCCGGCGGCGATGAACAACACGTGATGCGTGTTCACCGGTCCGTGCCGCGTCGCCACCGTCCCGCCCTCGATGATCGGCAGCAGATCCCGCTGCACGCCCTGGCGGGAGACGTCCGGTCCGTGCGTCGCGCCCACCGACGCCAGCTTGTCGATCTCGTCAATGAAGACGATTCCGGACTCCTCCGTCCGGCGGATCGCCATCTCGGTCACCTTCTCCCGGTCGATCAACTTGTCGCAGTGCTCGTCAAAAAGGATGCGCCGCGCCTCGCGGATCGGCATGCGCTTCCGCTTCGGCTGGGCGGGCATCAGGCGCTCGAGAAAGTTCTGCACCTCCGGGTCGACCTGGTCCATCCCGCCGAAGGTGGCGAACATCCCGACGGGCTGCACGCGGGATTCGGTCGCGAGTTCGACAGTGCGCTCCTCCAGTTCGCCGGACTTGAGTTGAGCGCGGAGTTTTTCACGATTGCGGTGTCGGCGCTGGGCGGCGTCGCTTGCCGCGTCGTCCGGGTCGCGGTCGCCGTCGGCGGGGGGCATGAGGAGGTCGAGCAGGCTCTCCTCCGTCAGGCGCTCGGCTTCGACGCGCACAACCTCGGTCTGCTCGGTGCGCACCATCCGGATCGCCAGCTCGAGCAGATCGCGGATCATCGCGTCCACGTCGCGTCCGTGATAGCCGACTTCGGTGTACTTGGTCGCCTCGACCTTGATGAAGGGTGCGTTCACCAGGTGCGCGAGGCGCCGGGCGATCTCGGTCTTGCCCACGCCGGTCGGCCCGATCATCAGGATGTTGCTCGGGCAGATCTCCGCACGCATCGCCTCCGGAAGCTGCATGCGCCGCCAGCGGTTGCGGACGGCGATGGCGACAGCGCGCTTCGCGGCGGACTGTCCGACGATGTGACGGTCGAGAGCGGCGACGATTTCGGTCGGTGTCAGCGTCTGCATGAGAGAGGTCCGGCGCGGTGATCCGCCGTTATGCGATGGCTTCGACAGTGATCTTGTGATTCGTATACACGCAAAGGTCCGCGGCGATATTCAGCGCGCTCTCCACGATCCCCGCCGGCGGCATCTCGGTGTGCCGTAACAGCGCCCGCGCCGCCCCCGTGGCGATCGCCCCGCCGGACCCGATCCCGAGCACGCCGTCGTCCGGCTCGATCACGTCCCCGGATCCGCTGATCATCAAAGTCGTCTCCCGGCTGCACGCGATGATCATCGACTCCAACCGCCGCAAGACACGGTCGGTCCGCCAGTCCCGGGCCAACTCGACCGCCGCACGGCGCAGGTTGCCCTTGAAATGCTCCAGCTTTGTATCCAGCCGCTCCAGCAGGGCGAAGGCGTCGGCGGCGCCCCCGGCGAATCCCGCGATGACATTCCCGTCCGCGAGGCGGTGAATCTTGTTGGCGTTGTGCTTCACGGCGTTCGGACCGAGCGAGACCTGTCCGTCGCCGCCGATCGCCACCGCCGCCCCCCGGCGAACCGAGAGGATCGTCGTCGAGCGGATAATCCTCGCACCATCATGATGTGTCCGCATTCTCTGCATCCCGGACCCCGGCGGATCGTACAATGAGGGGGTCGGTCGTCGCTCAACCGGGTTCTCGCATTGTGCGCGCATGAACGTGATTGTCCAACCGGAAAGCCGAGAAGGATCAGGGCGCCGTGCCTCACCGGTTCGAGGCACCCTCAGAAGCGTTTTCCTCACGACGCTCGTCCTGTGCGGGTGCTCCTCCCCGGCGACGGCGCCGCCGACCCGAACTACTCCGGCCGCGTCGGGCGACGTCTCGACGCAACAAACTCCGCCCTCACCCTCTCCCCCGACCCCGGAGACGCTCAGAATCCCGGTTCCGGACCCCGCTGAAGCCGAACGATGGTTGCACGTCGTGCGGGTCCGCGACGGCGTCGCCGGGGGCTGGGCGACAGCCGAGTTCGACCCCGCGCGCAACAAACTGACGATCCAGACCCAGGGAGTCCAGGTCTTCCGGATCGACAAGGACCGGATCGGCATCGACTGGAGCCGACCGGTCGTGCTTCGGATCGACGGTTACAACAGCCAACTCCTGCCTCGCGATTCAGCGACGCTTACGTTCACCGTCACCCCGACGGGAGACTGGACGCTGAACGACTGACCGCGGCGCCGCGTGACGCCGTCTTGGGCGCGGATTACGCTCTGCGGAATGAAGAGGCGGACGCCATCCAGACCTGCGGAAACTCCGTCGACCGCATCCTCTGACGTGAACGTTCTGACGGTCAGCGAGGTCACACGGCGTGTGCGAAGAGCGCTGGAGTCGGCGTTTCCGGGGCGCGTCCTCGTCACCGGGGAGATCAGCAACTTCAAGATTCACGCCAGCGGACACTCCTACTTCACGCTGAAGGACTCCGGAAGCGAGATCGCCTGCGTCATGTGGCGCAGCGCGGTCGCGTCGTTGAGATTCCGGCCCGCGGACGGACAGGAAGTGATCGTCGCAGGTTCGATCGAGGTGTTCGAGAAGTCCGGGCGGTATCAGCTTTATGCCCAGCAGATCGACCCGCGCGGCGTCGGCGCTCTCGAGATGGCGCTTCGTCAGCTTCGCGAAAAGCTTGAGAAAGAAGGCCTCTTCAGCCCGGCTCGCAAACGACCGCTGCCGCGCTTCCCGAAAAGGATCGGAATCATCACCAGCCCGACCGGAGCGGCGATCCGCGACATGCTCCTGACGCTCGAGCGACGATATCCGTGCGTCGACGTGCTTGTCCTGCCCGTGCGCGTTCAGGGAGACGGGGCGGCCTCTGAGATCGCCGATGCAGTGCGGAAAATCAACGCCGCAACCTCGGCACTGGGCGGCATCGACCTGCTCATTGTCGGACGCGGCGGAGGTTCGACGGAGGATCTCTGCGCCTTCAACGAGGAAGTCCTTGTGCGCGCGATCGCTGCAAGCACCGTGCCCGTCATCAGCGCCGTCGGACACGAGACGGATTTCACCCTCGCGGACCTCGCGGCGGACGTCCGCGCCGCAACGCCGACCGCCGCCGCGGAACTCGCGGTTCCCGTGCGCCTTGAGACACTGGACGGTCTGAGCCTCACGCAACGCAGACTCACGATCGGCGTGCAGCGGCGCGTCGATCTGGACCGCCGGACGTTCTCCCACCTCGCCCGGCGCGCCCCTTTCCGCGAACCGGAGCATCTGATCCGTCGGCGGGAGCAGCGGCTCGATACCTGGCTTGCGGACGTGCTGCGCGCCCTCAACGCCCGGTTTCATGATCGTCGCCGCAGACTTCAGCGAACCGAGCAGCTTCTTTCCCGGATCGCGCCGGACGCCTCCGTCGCCGCGGGGACGCGCCGCCTTCACGAACGCCTGGCGCGGCTTCACCTCGCGATGACCGGCCGCCTGCTCCGCATCGCAAGGAACCTCGATCAGCGCGCCGCCCGCCTGCAACGAGGCGCCCCCGCCGGTCGGATTCCGCGGCTGAGCGAGCTGCTCAATGACGCTCGCCGCCGCGTCGCGCTCGCGTTGCATCAGGGGTTGGACGCACGCCGCCGCCGCCTTGAGGCGGCCGAACAACTGCTCAATGCGCTCAGTTACCGCAGCGTGCTCCAGCGCGGTTACTCGATCACCCGCCTTAAGAAAGGAGGGACGTTGGTCCGCGACGCGGCGCGCCTTTCCGACGGCGATCGGCTTGTGACCGAGTTCGCCGAGGGCGAAGTCGAGTCGCGCGTCGTCAACGCCCGACAGCGGGAACTTTTTGAGACCTGAGCCGACGACGTCGAACCCCGGTCGCGCCGCACGCAACACCGTCTCGCGTTCCGTCGCCCGAAGCGCGTGGCGAGGATTCTCGAACTTCAGCCACGTCGCAGATCCCGGTAAACGCCCGAACCTGTCGCCGCGTCTTCACGGGTTGCCTACGGCGCCGGGCTCCGGGTTCAGGCGTTGCAGACAGGTGCGGCGAAGCTGCTCGAACGCGGCTGAGAACTTCGGCCCGCCGAGATCCGGCGATGACGCCCGGTGGTTCTCAATCACCTTGAGCACGCCGCGTGGATCGTGCTGAAGCGCCAGGCGGCATTGAAGATCCCTCACCAGCGCACGCCAGTGCGCCTCCTCGCCGGCCTCGTCATATTCGAGCCGCGCCAGTTCATTGAAAAGCGGAAGCGCCTCCGCATAATTTCCCGACGCGAAGAGGCTTTCCGCAAGCCCGAGACGCGGGCGCGCGTCTCCGCCTTGGCGCGGATCGAGCGCCGTCGCGCCGCCGGCCTCCTTGAAGGTGTCCGCCGCACCGGCCAGATCGCCCGCCGCAAGTTGCGCCTCGCCGCGCAGAATCAGGTAGGACACTCGCTCCTTCGACGCCGCCCCCTCCGGACGCGTCGCGACCTCCAGCAGGCGGTCCGCAACGGACACGGCCGCCTTCGCCCGACGCTGCTGAGCGCCCTCGGCCACCGGAGCGCCCACCGGCGACCACCCCGACATCAGACGCGCGTGGATCGCCTGAAGTAGAGGCACAACCTCGCCTTCTTGTGATCCGACCAGCGACATCAGACCGACCTGAAGCTCCTCAAGCCGATCCGCTTCTACCAACGCCATCAGACGGGACTGGAGCACCCGGAACCGCAGTCGCGGCATCGCCGCGCACATTGTCTCAACCGCCGCAAAGGCCTCCGGAGACGGCGCAGCACCGCCGCCGCCCAACGTCGCCAACTCAAGTGGCAACAAGGTCGCCTCGGCGACGTACTCCCGAAGACGCTCGCCCTGCTCCGCATCACCGCTTGTCGCGTTCACTCGTTCCGCCCGCTTCCGGAACGCCGCCAGTCCGTCAACAATCTCCTGCATGCGCCGCTGATAGGCATCCTCCGACGACCCGGATGACCCGGTCCCGATCAGCTCCTCCGCAACGCACCGCCAACGCAGAAACTCGGCCTCCAGCGCGTGCGGATGACCCGCCTCCACCAGCAGGTACTGATCCGCAGCCTCACGACGATGCCCGGCCTCCTCCAGCGCCTGAGCGTAGAAAAACCGCCAGTAACGCGCTGCCGGATCCGACGCATGTGTTGAGGTCAGAAGTTTCAGCGCCTCAAGGTGCAGGTCGCGCGCCGCCGCACGCTCCTCTCCCACCGCGCCTCGATAAAGATCCGAGGACACCTGGACCGCCAGAACGGCTGCACGCGACGCCTCGGCGAACGACGGAAAGTCCCGCGCCACCCGAAGCAGCCCCAGCGCCGCCTTGCCCGTCTTCCCCGATCGGTAAGCCGCCACCGCGCCGTTGAACGCAATCTCGGCCGCCAGGTCCGCGTCTCCTGGTCGCGCTGAAACGCCCGTCTCTCCAGCAAACTCCGCCGCCTGCATCGCCCGATCGAATAATGCGCCGGCACGCCGAGACAAGTCCGCCCGCAACGCTTCACCCTGCGCGGACTCCGCCGACTGTCGGGTCCGCTCCGCCTCGCCGAGCACGACCGCAACCATCGCCGCCCTCTCCACCACGTCCAGACCCGAGGCCGACTCGGGTTCACCCAACTGGGCGTACAACGCCGCATAAAGCGGCTCACGCAGCGCCGCGTCTTCCCGGATCCACCGTAAAACGCACGCACTTGCGGCCGCCCGATGCCGATCCGCCTGCTCCTGACGACCTGTGCCGCGCTCCGCCTTCGCGCGCGCCAGATGCACCGACCGCTCGCACAGCGCGATCGACACCGCCGCCGATTCTGACGGAATTCCCGCGGCCGTCTTCGTCAGGCGCATCTGATCAAGCGCGATCAAGGCGTCGTCATATCGCCCGCCGTCGCGCAACGCTCGCACTCGCTCCAGCGACGCAAGAAACTCCGCCCACGCCAGCCCCGCGCGAACCTGCGGCGGACGCGTCGCCGCCACCGGTTGCACTTGCGACAACTTCGCCTCTGCCGCCCCAGCCTCCCCGGCAAGACGCAGCGCCATCCCGGAAATCAACAACAACTGCGCCTCCAGCGCCGCATTCTTCTCCGTCCACTCCGGATGATCGTCCAGAATCGTCTGCACCGCCGAGAGTCGGTGCTTGCGCTCCGGGTCGTCCGGCGTCCGCGACAACGCGTTGTAATACAGCGCCCACAACCGCGCGTACTCCGCTTTCGGACGCACCCGGCTTTCAAGTCGCTCGATGTGCCCCGACCGCTCGACCTGCTCGAACTCCGCTTCCGACAACCCTTGAATCCGGGAATCCTCCGCATCAAGGCGTGTATTCAACTCTTCAAGCAGTTGAATCGCGTCGTCGGTGATCTCCCGAAGCGCCGCGCGCTCCGCCGGACCACCCTCGCGGTAGACGATCGCCGTCGTCACAGACTCGCCCTCGTCGAACAACCGCGAGAACGCCAGATCCGCGCGCCACTCCATCGCCCGCGGATCCTCCGGCTTCTCTCGTATCAGGTTTTCCAGCAGCGCATTCGCCTGACGCAGCGCCGCGAGGCGCTCCTCAGGGGGGAGACCGCGGTCCGCAAACCGCGCCCGCAGAATCTCCTGATCCAGAGCGGCGCGGGTGTCGGCGCTGCGCGGCGGATGCTCCTTCAGGTAAAGCTCGAGCAGATCGACCAGCCCGCGCCGACGCAGACCTTCAATGAACTCGCCCGAGTCGAAGCGCAGCTCCTCCGGAGATTCCGCCGCAGACCGCGCCGGCGCTCCGCCTGCGCCTTGACCTCGCGCGGCTCCCGCCGCAAGCCCCGCAATCACCACGGCGAATACCGCGGCCTGAAAGGATCGGATCGCCCTCATGATTCCGCGAACGCGATATTCTGATACCCCGCGCGGATCGCCGCGTTCCACGCGTTCACGAGGTGGTCCCAGATCACGTCCCCCTCCGCCCGCACAATCACCGGCGTCTGATCGTCAAACCCCGGTCGCCCGCGCAGCTCGACCAGCACCTCGTAAAGTCGCCGGAAATCCCCCGGCTTCTGATCCGTCGGCTCCACCGCAATCACCGCCAGCTCCGCCTCCCCCCCCGCAGGCGACAGACGGATCACCACCGGTTTGACCGGCAGCGGCGGCGCAGCAGCCGTCTCCGCCGGCATGCGCGTCGATAACACGCCTTCCCGCTTCTCAAACGTCGTCGTCACAACGAAGAAGATCAGCAGCAGGAACGTCATGTCGATCATCGGCGCTACGTTCACGCCGGAAAGCCCACGAGAACGCCGAGACAACCGCCGGCGAAGGCGGTCGAAATGAACGACTTCACGCCCTCCCGCTTCTGGAAGCGCCGCGTCAGTCCCCGGGGGCGACGTCATGACCCCTCCTCCCGGGATTGCGCCGCGACGTTCAACATCGGAATATCCAGCGCCGCTAACGCCTGCATCGCCGGTCGAACGTCGGAAAACCTCAGCCGACGGTCCGCCCGAACCAGCACCCGAAGCTGCCGGCCGGATTGCGCCGCCTCGGATTTGAGTGCCTGAAGGTGGCCGACAAGACTCCCGAGCGGCTCCGGCGCGTTCGGACCGACGCTGAACTCCACCCCCAGCGCCGGGCCTTCCGCGTTCACCGGCCGACAATTCAGCACGACACGCTCCTCCTCCAACGCCTCTTGTGCCTGACTTTCCTCCGGCGACGGCAGCTTCATCGGAAGGTGTTCCTCCGACGAAAAGCGCCCCACCAGTGAGAAAAACACCGTCAGCATGAAGATCACGTCGATCATCGGCGTTGCGTTGAAGTCGATCCCCGCGCTGCGCCGCGACAACCTGGACCGGTACCGCATCCGTCCGCCCCCCGTCTCGCGCATCTACATCGTCGAGACCGCCGTCGCCGCCGCGCCCGCCGGCTCACGCCGCAAACTCCCCGTCGATCCGTGCCCCGCCCCGGGCTTGAAAATGCTCAGTAACCGGTCCGCGGCTTGCGCACACTCCGCCGTCAGAATGTCGATCCGGTTGCGCATAAATCCGTATACGCCCAGTGCAGGGATCGCCACCAGCAAGCCCCAGAACGTCGTTACCAACGCGATCGAAATGTTCTCCGCCACCAGATTCGCCTCCGGAATTCGGCCGCGCTCACCGATCGACCCGAACAACCGGATCAACCCGAAAACCGTCCCGAAAAGACCGATCATCGGGCTGACGTTCCCGATGATGTTCAGATACTCGATCTTCCGGAACAATCGCGCCGAACGACCCTCCAGTTCCTCCTCCATCGCACGCTCCATCGCCGCGTAACCGTTAGAGGCCTCCAGCAGTCCCGCGTTCACCACCCCGCTGAGCATCGTGTCGTCCTCGGAGGTGAAGTGGATCGCGTCCACGTATTTCTTCCGCTCCAGCAGATCACGCAGGTGTCCCGCAGATTCCGGCGCAACCAGCTTCTGTCGCCGGATTGAGATGAAGTGTTCGACGATCAACGTCACCGCCACCAGCGACAGTCCGACGATGATGTAGCCGATCCACCCTCCGCTGACGACAAAATGATCGAACCAGTTGGACCCCACCGCGCTCGACGGTCCCGAGGCCGGTTCGGTCTGGGCGAGGCTCCAGCCCGCAAAACCCAGCGTCCCCGCCGCGTACATCGCCCGACGCATGCCCTTCCTGATCACCCTCGATGCCTCCCTCGTCTTTGCTTTGCGCCCCACAGCCGCACCAGCGCCTTCCGACGCAAAACGGCGCGCAGCGGACGAATTCTAGCGGCGACCTCTCCGCAAAGCTCGACCACGCCGCGCCGAGTCAGCCGCTCAACTCCCTCAATCCGGCGCGGCGCTCCCGGCCGGGGCCGCGAGGCTCTCCGCCTTCATCTGCAACGCCTCCGGCAATTCCCCACGCCGCAAACACTCCTGCGCCAACGACCGCGCCTGCTCCGTCCGTCCCAGCCGTCGGTGAATCTCCGCTGCCTCGACCAGCGCCTCGGCCGCCCGCGCATCCTTCGCGTAATGAATCACGACCCGCATGAAGGTCCACCCCGCACGGATCAGGTTCTCCCGCGAGGCTCCGTGCCCCGCCAGTATCCGCCCCTTCATCAGCAGCAGGTCCGGCGCCGCCGCGTCGGAAACCGTCGACATCGCCCGGTCGATCCCCGCCAGCGCGCTCGCGGTGTCGCCGCGCGCCGCAAGCGTCTCGATCGCTGACAGGAAGATTCTCCCGACCCGGGGCGTAAACACCTCTCCAGGAATGACCAACTCCGCGACGATCGGCGCGATCACGTCCGCCCGCGCGTCGCCCGCCCGTCGCAGCACGTCGTACTTCAGCACCAGGGTCAGAACTTTCCGCGCATCCTGGCTTCGCCGGCCCGTCGCGCGCTCAAGCTGCTCAACCGCCTGCCTCGCCGCCACCGTCATCTCGCCCGGCACGCGATCCGGCATGATCCGCGCCGCCACCGCCGCTCCCGTCAGATCATCGTCCAACACCCGACAGAAATAATGCACCGCCTTGTCGATCTGACCCGCAAGATCGCACGCCCGAACCAGCCGAACCTTGATCAGGTCCGCCCAGAATCCCTCCGCCGTCCGCAACTGGCGCTCGTACCGCACAATGCTCTTTTCCGGCTCCCCGCCCGCGACGAACTCCTCCGCCGCGTTCAAATCCGCGAACTCCTCCCCCGGATCAACGTGGACGCGCTGCAGTTCGGCGAAGTCGATCGCGAGAATCTCCGACGACTCCAGCCGAAACCGAAGCGTCCCGCCTTCGATCCCGAGAAGACGACCACGCGGATAAGTCTTGCCCGCAACGTCCACCTGGTCCGCCGCCGCCCACCCCGACGTGATCACCAGCGCCGCCGCAAACGCCCCGGCCCGACGGATTCGCGTCCCGCCGCATGACAACGCGCGTCTGCTGATCCCGGCCGCAAGCATCGCGTTTTCGTTGTTGATGGGTCGTCGCTTGGTCATCGACTCGGCGGTGTAGCTTGAAAAAATCCACGCCGCGATCAAGGCGCCTCGCGACCCGAAACATACCGAAACTCTCCCCCGTGCTCCCGGGCGATCTGCTCGAGCAGCTCGCTGCCTTCCGGATCCACGTACGCAATCGTGAAGATCTTCACCCGCCGGTCACGGTTCCACGCCCGCAGGTGATCCAGCAGCGTCTTGTGAAAGGCGCCATCGGTGAGAAAGAAGATGATCTCGGGGTCGTGCAGAAACGCTTTTTCCATCGCACGTGTCGGATTCGTGCTCCCTTCGGGACGCACGGTGCGGATGAACTCAAAAAGCTCTTTCTTGGTAACCTCCCGGGCGCTGACCAGCTTCCTCGGAGGGTTCTCAAGAGGCTCCCCCGCGTTGAAGAAAAGTACGTGAAACTTCTGCGTCATGCTCAGACGCGAAACCGAGCGCACCAGCTCCTCGCGCACCAGGTCAAACGTGTCGATCATCGATCCGCTGCGGTCCACGACGTACACAATCCGCGTCGCGCCGCGAGCCTTCTCGTTCCCCACCCCGAAAAAGCTCGGTCCCTGTCCGCCGCCTGTCGCCCCTGAAAAATCCGCCCCTCCCGTCCCGATTCCGATGACGTCCAGATCCCCCGACCCGCTTCCGGTCATCCTCTCCACAACGCCCGTCCCCGAAAGCTCCGCGCTGTGCCGCGGCTCAATCGGCAACGACTCTGTGACCGGGGACAGATCCGGCGTTGGCGCCGTCGAAAACGAAAGCCGACCCCGGTCCGCTTCCCCCAGCAGCTCCGTCAGCGCCACCGGTAGGTCTTCCTTGGGGTCGCCGACCGCCCCGTACCACGCAAGTTTGAACATGATCGCCAGCAGAAGGGCATGCACCCCGATCGATATTCCCCACGACGCAAGCAGCGACCCCCCGGACAAGTCGCGGAATCGCGAGCGGATCGTGCGAACTCCGTCCCCCGACGAAGACGGCTTGCGGGGTTGTTCCCGGGGATCGGAGCGTTCGGTCGTAGCGCTGGTCATCCGCGGTGCAGTCCTCCGCTTTCGAATCCGCCGCGCGGGCGATGATGGACGCTGCCGGGACGGCGTCCCCGGTTCGTGCGTCTTTGAGTTTACGCCTGGCGCCGCCGAGGGTCAAATCACCTGCGCCGGTCCGCGCGACGGATCCACCAGCACAGCGCAAGCAGCGCAAAAAGCAAGTCCCCGTGTTCGCCCGTTCGGTTCAGATGCGACGAAAGCACGGCCTCGACTCCCGAGTAACGCAGCATCCCCGTCGCTTCCACCCGCTCACGCGTCACCACGTCGCGGAACATCCCTAGCAGACGCCCGCGCACCAACTCCCCGAAAGGCGCCTCGAATCCTCGCTTCGGACGATCCAGCGCGGAATCCGGCAGTCGTCCCCGGTAGGCGTCCACCAGAATCCGCTTCCGCATCCCCCGATCAACCTTCCACGTCGAGGGCATCGCCAGTGCTCCGGCCGCCGCCTCCACGTCAAGAAACGGAACCCGAACCTCCAGCGAACACGACATGCTCGCCTGATCCACCTTGTGCAGCATGTCGCACGGCAATCCGTATTGCACGTCGAACGCCTGCGCCGCCGCCGCGTCACCGCCGTCCGTCAGACCTCCGAAATCCGCCTTGGCCTGCCGCACGATCCCGGAAACAATTGCCCGCAGCCGCTCCGTGTCCGAGAGAATCTCCTCCGCCTCCGGACTGAGGATCCGCGCCCACGCCAGGTGATTCTCGATCACATCGTCGCTGTCCGCCCGGATCAGCTTGCGCCACTGCCGCACCCGGTCCGCACCCGCCGCGCCTTTCGACGACGCCTGACGCAGCAGCGCCGGCTCGATCACCCGGCGCCGAAGGAATCCCGGAAGCCGCCGATATCCGCGCAGCGCCGCATGTGCCAGATAACGCCAGTACCCCCCGAAAAGTTCATCCGCTCCGTCCCCGGACAGCGCGACGGTTGTCTCTCTCCGCGCCAGCCGGCACACCAGCGTGGTCGGCACGATCGAGCTGTCCGCAAAAGGTTCGGGTGCATGATCCAGCACTTCGGGCAGCACCGCCGCCACGTCCTTCGTCGTCAACCGCCACGAGACATGTTCCGTCCCCAGGTGTTGCGCAACCGCCTCGGCGTGCCGCGTCTCATCATATGAACCGTGCTCCGCGTACCCGATCGAGTACGTCCGGACCGGACGCGACGACGCTTCCGACAGATGCAACGCAACGATGCTCGAATCCACCCCGCCCGAAAGAAAACACCCCAGCGGCACGTCGCTGACGCGCTGACGAACCACGGCCGCCCGGATCAGTTCGCGCAACCGCGCGCACGCCTCACCGTATCCCGCGCAAGCCCACGT
Source organism: Phycisphaerae bacterium (assembly GCA_013360585.1). GTDB lineage: Bacteria > Planctomycetota > Phycisphaerae > UBA1845 > UBA1845 > JABWBH01. Next base: position 98,612 of record JABWBH010000007.1, read on the forward strand.
CTCCCGTCGCCGCGCGATCTCCTCGCCCAGGTGAAACCAGCGCCGCGGCGCTTCCGCGCCTCTGTCCGTGAACGAAAGCACGTATCCGGGTGGAAGTCGGCGGGTGTCCGCGTAGATCGTCCGAGGGTGCGCGACGAACCCGAACGCCAGATAGTGCAGCAGCGCTTCCGCGTCCACCCCGCCCCGGCAGGATCCCAGCGCCGCAAGCCCCCCCAGCTCGCTGGCGAACTTCAGCGACGAAGCCTCCGACGCGTAAACCAGCGGTTTGATGCCGAACGCGTCCCGCGACAGGACTCCTCGCCGCGCCTGACGGTCGTAGAACGCCAGACCCCACATCCCGTCAAAGCGCGCAAAAGCCTCGCTCCCCCACGTCGCGCAGGACGCCAGCACGACTTCCGTGTCCCCCGTCGTGCGGAACGCCCAGCCCGTCGCCTCGAGTTCCGCCCGCAGCGCAAAACCGTTGTACAACTCGCCGTTGTAGACCAGCACAAAGCGCCCGGAAGGATCCTGAAAAGGCTGGTCCGCCTGCGGACGCGGATCCTGCACCGCAAGGCGCACCGCGCCCAGACCGACCCGCGCTCCGCCGTCTTCGATCCAGATTCCGGCGTGATCGGGTCCGCGATGACGCTGAGCGCGGCACGCGGCGGAAAGAAGCGAGGTGTCGACCGGCGCTTCGTCAAAGCGGACAATCCCCGCGATCCCGCACATCTGGCGACCTCATCCCGACGACGAACTCACTCGAGACCCGCACGCAGCCCCGCCCGTTCGGGTGCGTCCGCCGTCTTCACCCTGTCGTCAGAAGTGCCTCGACGCGCGTGGGGACAAAAAACGCTCAATCTTACGACCGGTCACGGCTGCGGCGGATCAGGTTGCGGTTCCGGTGTTCCGCCGGTCTCGGATTGCGCCTCTCGCAGCGCCGCCGGCGTCGGCAGTTTCCTCGCGGCATACAAACGCTCCGCCTCCCGCAGTTCTACGCTCGCCTCATCCTGAAGGTTCCGCCGACGAAGGAACTCGCCGTATGCCTGGTGCGCCTCCGGGCTTTCAGGCTCGAGCACCACCGCCTGCCGGTAACGAAGCCGCGCCAGATCCAGATCACCGCGCTCCTCATGCTCACGCGCCAGGAAAATGTACTGCTTCGCCATCGGACCTACGTAGCGCGACGCCCACTCCGCCTGCTCCAGCGCCTTCTCGAACTGCCCCTTCAACTCAAACGCGCTGTTGCGCCCGATCAGCGCCGCGGGGTAGTTCGGACGCGCCGTGATCGCTCGTCCGTAAAAATCGATCGCCCGGTCGCACTCGCGCAGTCCCGCCGGGGCGTTCCGCTCGGTGAAACGCTGTTGCGCCAGGAGGAAGCTCATCGCACCGACGTCGTGAAGGTTCTCCGCGTCACCCGGACGGCGATCATGACAGCTCATGAAGATTTCTCGCGCCTGACCGTATTGACCCGCCAGCACCGCCTGCTGACCGTCGATCCGCATCGAGCGATAAGGATACTGACACCCGGCCAGCGGAATCAGCGACGCCGCCATCATGACCCCCGCTCCGACACGCACCGCCCGTTGCATCATGTCGCGCACCCCCTCACGAGAAACACCCGTCGTCGCTCGTTTCGGCGGCGGAACCCCGCCCGGAGACGCCGATCCTCGCAGCGACTTTTTCACCTTTGTTGAACCTCAGACCGCCGAGACCGCCGCTTAAGGCTGCCAGCTTGCCGCACGCCGGGCGCATTCTTCGGGAGATACCTCCTCCACCCGCGTCGCAAGCCCCCAGATATGCCCGAACGGATCCAGCACCTTCCCGTACCGGTCGCCCCAGAACATGTCCATCACCGGCATCGCCACCGAGCACCCCGCCGACAGCGCACGCTCGAACGCCTTGTCCACGTTCTCCACGTAGATGTGCAGCCCCCCCGAAACATGATTCGGAAGCGGCGCCTTCATCCCGTGGTCAGGCCACTCTCCGCCCATCATGAACACCGAGTCACCGATCCGCAGCTCGGCGTGCATGATTCCGCCGTCCGGGGAGCGGAGGCACATCACCTCCTCCGCCCCGAACGCATCCTTGTAAAGACGGATCGCCGCCTCGGCATCCCTCACGATCAGGGACGGCGTGATCGTGTGATACCCTTCCGGCCGCCAGCTCAGTCGCGCGCCGCGAGAGGAAGCCCGGCGCTTCCCCGAAGCACCGCTCTTTTTCGCGCCCGACTTCGCGGCGACTTTGGATCCTCCGCTTTTGCGAGCCGCACCTCGCGCGGCGGACCCGGACTTGCCAGCCGGTTTCGCCCCGCCTCGAGCGGTCTTCCCTCGACCTGCCGACCCCTTGCTGCCCTTCGAGGAAGCTTTTCGCGCCATCTTGTGGTTCCTTTTGCGGTTCGGTTCTGCGATCAGACGCCGGCGACAGGCGCCCACGCCTCGCCGCGGGTGACACGATCGCGGCACTGAAAGTTCATGACCGCCTCGGCGGAATCGCGCCCGGTTCCAGCACCGGCCGGATTCGATGGTGTCTCCGATCCCGTCGATCGATCTCCGCCTGCGCTACGCTGGGGATTCTGACGAGTTTCAGAGGATTGTCGAGGGCCCGCCGCTCTCCCTGACCGACCAGCTCGGCGCCGCCGCATCGCTCCGCCCACGTCGCCCCGCGGATCCCCCGCCAGGCGGCTGGGCCGACTCCCGCGCAGCCCCCTCACGCACATCGCTCATCTGACGCCTCTGCCGGAAAAAACAACCGCCGCGGCCCGGTTCTCAACCCGAGAACCCCGCCGCGGCGGTCATGTTCCGATTTCACCTGTGCCCCGAGCTGCCGCAAAGATCCGCCGACCCCCGCACCGCCCTCCGCAGCGACCCCCGGATGCCCCCTATCCCGTCACGGGTCGCAGGTCACGCTCTTGCCCTCCGTCAACCCGCAATCGAAAGTCGCGGTTAAGGCGTACGTCGTTCCGCAAGTCACCGTGCTCTTGAACACCACCTTCCACTTGTTGCGGGTGTTCGCCACGTCGCTGCCCGACCCCAGCCCGTTGTCGCCGGACACCTGCACGGTCTGACCGGCCGTCGCCTCGCCCTTCGCGATCAGCTTCCGCTTGCCGGGGCACTTGCACGCCGCGCTTTTGAATTTCTCGTTGCCGTCGCATCCGCCCCCGCCCTCGACGAGGATCGTCAGGTGGCTGACGTTCCCCACCCCGGCCGCCTCCGTCGCCCAGAAGGGATTGCCCGTCTCGCCGTCCTTGATCACGTTGGCGAAGACGTTCTTGATCAGCAGGCGGTACGTCCCCGGCTTGTTCGGCGCCGTCAGCGAACCCGTCACCAGCACCTGCGCCGTGTGCGCGACGTTCGTAATCACCGTTCCGATCGGGAAATCCGCATTTTCCGCGAAGTTCTTGATCGTGTTCTGCCCCCCGCCCACCTGGACCAGGTCGCCGTTGATGATCGTCCCGCCGTATCCGTCCGGATTCGTGATGCCCGCATTCCGCGTGAAGTTCAGCATCGGGTTCTGCGTCGGCGTGTCCGCCTGCGCCAACGCGCCGCCCTCGAAATCCAGATCCAGCCCGAACAACGCAAGACCTTCGTTCAACGTGTCCGACAACGCGCCGGTCACCTTGTAATTCACCGTCGCCCCAGGCTGAACCGTGATCGACGAGTTGCCGCTCAGGTCGGTCGCCGAAACATTCAAGTCCGTCGCCCCCGCCGACCCCGCGATCAGGCAAAACGCTGCCGTCATCATCACTCGTTTCATGCTCGTTCTCCCGTTTCCCCCGAAGCTCCCGGGCGTACTACTTCCTTCGCCGCCCGACTCTCCACAACACGCACGTTCGGTGCGACCCTCGCTTTTTCGGCCTACCTGTATTGTCGCCAGCGAGGTCATAAGACGCGAGAAGATTTCAGCCCCCGGTTCTTCAATTTCCCGGTAACATAAAAGAAGCAAAACTGCAATCCTGGCGCGCACCCACGCACCAACAGACAGAGCGTGACTCGCTATCTGCGTTGCATCGAGTCTCCTTTTCACCGGGTACCGGATACCGCAGATCGAGACGGGGGTGGATGGGAATCGAACCCACCAGGAGCCGCGCTAACGACCCCTCAACGGCTTTGAAGGCCGCGGAACCCACCAGGCGTCCGGACACCCCCAGCGGCGGGCGCCAGACCCGCCTCATCTCGCCGACCGGCTCAGTCCACGATCATCGTCCCCGGCGACACCATCTCGCCCTCCGATTGCATCTCGCCCTGATTCGTCATCTCAGGTTCGGTCTCGTGACGGGAATGACTGACCTCGGTGGTGCTGCGCGTCGTCGCGCACCCGCATGCGGCGCACAACGCTACCGCGAACGCCAACGCACACACAAACCGACCGACATGCTGAGTATTCATCAAAAGTCTCCTTGCGCCCGGACGACGAGGTCGGGCGGTCAACGCTTTTCTTTTTCACAGGCTCCGGCGTCGCTACCCCCCGGACCCTGCGGACGGCTCCCGCGCCGCCTCCCGCGCAATCTACGCTCCCGACCCCGGGACGCAACAATTCGACCCGTTTTTTGCCGCAAGGTTGGCGTGGACGTACATTCCCGGAATGACGGTCGACGCAACTCAGCTCACGGATCATCTCCCGCTCCTGACGTCTGATCGGCCCGGCATCGGGGGCGTCATCCGCCGCACCGACGATGATTTTCTTGTCGAGGAGCTTCCCCTCTACGAACCCTGCGGCGAGGGCACGCACGTCTACTTCGGCCTCGAAAAACGCGGAATGACCACCCACGAAGCCGTCAACCGCATCGCGCAGTCCCTCGGCCGACCCCCGCGCGACATCGGATACGCCGGCCTGAAAGACGCCCACGCCGTGACCGTCCAGACCTTCAGCCTCGAACACATCGACCCCGATCGTATTCAGGCCTTGCGCCTGCCCGGCATCGCCGTCCTCTGGGTCAACCGCCACGGGAACAAGCTCAAGCTCGGTCACCTCCGCGGCAACCGCTTCGTCATCCGCATCCGCAACGTCGCCCCGGACGCCGAAGACCGCGCGACGGAAATCCTTGAGGTCTTGCGGAAACGGGGACTGCCGAATTACTTCGGACCGCAGCGCTTCGGCGTCCGCGGCGACACCTGGCGCATCGGCGCCGCCATCCTTCGCAGCGACCCGGAAGAAGCCCTGCGCATCACGCTCGGCCGCCCCGGAGACTTCGACCGTGGACACGTCCTCCGTGCCCGGCAGGCCTTCGACGCCGGTAATTACGACGACGCCGCCGAAGCCTGGATCCGCGCCTCACGCGAGAATGCAAAGGTCTGCCGGGCGCTGGCGAAGGCGCCCGGGCGCTTCGACAAGGCGCTGCGCGCCGTCCCCCTCTCGCTGATGAAGCTTTATCTGAACGCCGCGCAAAGCCGCCTCTTCAACGATGTCCTCGCCCGCCGCCTCGCCACGATCGACCGCGTGATGCAAGGCGACGTCGCCTGGCTGCACCGCAACGGCGCCTGCTTCGTCGTCGAGGACGCCAACCTGGAGCAGCCGCGCTGCGCCGGCTTCGACATCTCACCGACCGGACCGATGTTCGGTCCGCGCATGCGCTCCGCCGAAGGTGAGCCTGGTCGCCTCGAGGCCGAGGTTCTCTCCGCATCCGGACTGACCGCGGAGGATTTCAACCGCCGAAGCGCGGTCCGCGTCGACGGCGGGCGACGCCCCCTGCGCGTCCCCCTCGCGGACGCCGACGCCAGGCTCGTCACCGTCGATGACGACCTCGCCCTCGAACTTCGCTTCAGTCTGCCGTCCGGAAGTTACGCCACCTGCGTCATCCGCGAGGTGTGCAAGGACGTTGGCGCATCGCCTGTCGCGGAACCTGAGGACTGATCAGATCTCTCAGACTTCAATTCTCCGCCGCGTCACGGAAGATCGGCGGCGTGAACGCAGGAAGATCCCGCCCCAGTTCCGGTCGGTGCTCCCAGCGCCGGATGCGGAACTCCAGCGACGATCCGTCCTTCGGCCAGACGATGTCAATCCGGTGCGGAAGCGACGGCAGCCCGGACTGCGGCGAACGATGATCGGAAAGCCGGGACGCCATCTCGACGCGCCCCATCGCGTCTCGAAACACGATCCGGTGCAGCACGCGCCGATCCACCCGGCTGATCCAGTACTCCTTCACCAGGCGCGGCGCGCCGGCGGCGTCGTACGCCAGCAGCAACAACTGCTGCTCCGCGTCCTCCACGCGCTGCACCGGATGATCCAGCGGGTGCGCGTCCGGCCCGAAGGGCACGCCCGAAAGCCCCAGCGCCTCCACGAGTTGACGCGGCTGGATCGGCAGGTCCGGGTCATACCCGTCCGGAAACTCGTCATACCGCCGGCAGATCGGAGCGTAATCCGGGTCGTCGTCGTACCAGTAGTAGACGCCGTTGGACCCGACCGAAAGCTGCTCCCCGGCCAACTCGTGCCGAAGGTCGAAGTGCAGATGATCGGGTGCCACGAAAAGGAGTACGCCTTCGAGGTCGTACTGTTTGATCCGATCCGACGTCGCGCTGCGGACTTTCGCCCGGACGTCCCCGGTCGCGCGAAGCAGCCCCGTCAGACGCGCCGGCGGGGCGTTAATCAACTCCACCGCTTGCGCCAGCGGCAGCGGGTCGAACACTTCCCGGCTCCTCGGCGCCGGGGGACACCCGATCAGCAGCGCCGCCCCGGCAACCGCCAGAACCGCCGCTGCGAACCGCGATCCCCGGAATGCCAACACATCGCTGACGTCACGACGGCTCATGCGCCACCGCCTCAACGTCCGCACGAGCGCCCGCCTCCCCTGCCGACGACGCCTCATCCGTCAGATGCGCCGCCGTGTCTCCGTGAAGAATCGCCGTCAGCTCCCGGCTGACGCCCTCGATCTGATCGTCCGACAAACCGGGATTCACCACCGTGTGCCGCGACTGATCCCGCGTCAGAAGCACCGTCCAGATTTCCACGCCGTCGCGCATCTTCGACGACTCATATTTCAAGAGCCGCTTCCGCATCAGGATCAGCGCAAGCACAAACCGAAACTGAACGCGCACCGGCTCAGTCTCGCTTTCAAGCCGCGAGAAGAACGCCAGCAGGGCCTCATCGTCAATCAGCAGCCGCTTCTTCTGCTCACGCGGCGCCACGCGGCTGCGGAAAAAGCAGAATGCGTCCGCAGGCGGTCCCGCCCACGCCTCCACGCAGATGTCGCGGCGCTGGAACGTCTCGCCGTCCTCGAATACGACGACGTAGAACTCCTCGCCTTCCGCCAGCGTCCTGCCGGTAACGGTGCAAACTCCGGCGCCTCGTGCGATGTCGTATTCCTTCATACCGACCCCGCGGCCCACGCCTCTCAGCGCCACGCCTCCCAGCGCCACGCCGCGTCACCCGGGACAGCCCGCCCCCGACCTCTCGCAAATTACGGAACGCAATCTCGTCGGGCGGGCTTCGCCCACGCCGCACCAGTTTCGTAGGGCGGGCTCCGCCCGCCGCGACTCCGACGTGTCCCTTAACAACCTGTCGCAAAACCTGGAGTCGGTCTTTGTGGTACCGGTTTTCCCCGATGACATTCGCCCCGGGAGGGACGCGCTACCCTTTTTCAACGGGCTGTTACCCGCGCCCGTCAACCCCCGACTCCGAATTCTGAACCCTTCCTACCTACCGATCCCGCCCGTCGCCCGCCTTCTCCTTCTCCTCCAGCAGCACCGCCTTGCGCGACAGCTTGACCCGGCCTTGCTCGTCCACCGCGATCACCTTGACCTTCATCGCGTCGCCGATCTTGCACACCTCATTGACGTTCCGCACGTACTCGTCCGAAAGCTCGCTGATGTGGCACAGACCGTCCTGACCCGGGATGATCTCGATGAACGCCCCGAAATCCTTCGTCCCGATCACCTTGCCGCTGTAAACCTTGCCGACCTTGACCTCCTCCGTGATCGCTTCGATCGCGTCGCGGGCGCGCTGCGCGCCGTCCGCGTCGAGGCACGCGATCATCACCGTGCCGTCCTGCGAAATCTCGATCGTCGCTCCCGTGCTCGCCTCGAGCCCGCGGATGCCGCTGCCGCCAGGACCGATCACGCGGCCGATCTTCTCCGGATTGATCTTGATGGTGAGAATGCGCGGAGCGTAACGGCTGATGTCCGGACGCGGCGCCTTCAGCGTCGTGCTCAGCATCTTCCGCAGAATCTCGATCCGCGCCTCTTTCGCCAGCGCGAGAGACTCGACAATCGTCTCCTGCGTCAGACCCCGCGCCTTCAGGTCAAGCTGGATCCCGGTGATGCCGCGCTGCGTCCCCGCGACCTTGAAGTCCATGTCGCCGAAGTGATCCTCCTCGCCGAGGATGTCTACCACCAGCTTCCGCTTCGAGCCTTCGCTGAACATCCCGATCGAAATCCCCGCCACCGGATGACGGATCGGAACGCCCGCGTCCATCAGGGCCAAGGTCCCCCCGCATACCGACGCCATCGAACTCGACCCGTTCGACTCGAAGATCTCCGACACCAGCCGGATCGTATACGGGAACTTGTCCACCGTCGGCAGCACCGCCTCCAGCGACTTCTCCGCCAGCGCCCCGTGACCGATCTCCCGCCGACCCACCGCACCCACGCGCTTGACCTCCCCCGTCGCCAGCGGCGGAAAGTTGTAATGCAGCATGAACTTCTTGCTGTATTCCTCGGTCAACCCGTCGATGATCTGCTCGTCGCGCCCCGTGCCCAGCGTCGCCACCACCAGCGCCTGCGTCTCCCCCCGCTGAAAAATCGCCGACCCGTGAACCCGCGGCAGCACGCCGACTTCGCCGGTGATCGTGCGGATGTCCCGCGGCCCGCGCCCGTCGGCCCGGACGCCCTCGTCGAGCACCATCTTCCGCACGACTTCTCCCTCAACCGTGTCCAGCATGCGCTTCACCGCGTCGCGCTCATACGGCGGGTTTTCCGCATCCTCCGGCGACAGCGCGCTTAACACGGATTCGTATACCGACTCCATCGCCGCGTTGCGCTCGACCTTGCCGGTCATCCGCTTCGCTTCCCGAATTCTCGACGCCGCCAGCTCCCGGACCTTCGTGTGCAGCGACGTATCCGGCGCCGGCGCCGTCCACGTCACCGGCTTGCCCGACTTGCGACGCAGCTCCTCCTGCATGTCGCAAATCTGCCTGATGAACTGCGTGCCGTATTCGATCGCCCCGGCCACCACCTCCTCGGAAACCTCCGACGCCGAGACCTCGATCATGTTCACGCCGTCCTTGTGCCCACTGAGCACCAGTTCCAGCGTGCTCTCGGCCATCTCCGACAGCTTCGGAAACAATACGTAGTCCCCGTTGATGTACCCGACGCGCACCGTCCCCACCGGCCCCTCAAACGGCAGTCCCGACAGGCACAGCGCCGCCGACGACGCGATCGACGACAGCACGTCCGGATCATGCTCCTGATCCGTCGCCAGACACATCGCCTGAATCAGCACTTCGTCGTAAAAACCCTCGGGAAACAGCGGACGCATCGGGCGATCGATCATCCGCATCGTCAGAATCTCTTTCGTCGTCGGACGAGACTCACGCTTGAAGAACCCGCCGGGGATCTTGCCCGCTGCGTACGCCTTCTCACGATAGTCCACCGTCAGCGGAAAAAAGTCCGTCCCCTCGCGCGGCGGTCCCGTCACCGTGGCGGCGAACACCACCGTCTCCCCGTACTGCACCAGCGCCGCGCCCGCCGCCTGTCGACCAAGACGTCCCGTCTCGATCCGCAGCGTATGACGACCGATCTGACGTTCAACAACTGTAGGTTCCATCATGCATTGACTCTTCTTATCGAGGTTCCAGTGTGGAAGGCGCTCCGGCGAACCGACGCGCGATGCGCATCCTCCGCGCCCGACCGGAACGGGGGGAATGAAAGGGGGCCGCCGAACCACCGCCCGCAGCCCCTCCGGAGCCCCGGACAAGAACGCGACGCGCCGCGGCGAAGGAGCCTCCCGCGACGACTAACGACGCAGCCCCAGCGCGGCGATCGTCGAGAGATACTTCTGCCGATCACACGTCCGCAGATACCGAAGCAACCGCGACCGCCGACCCACCAGCGTGTGCAGACCACGCAGCGCGGAAAAATCCTTGCGCGCAGACTTCAAATGCTCATTGAGGTGATTGATCCTCTCCGTCAGGATCGCTATCTGGACTTCCGACGATCCGGTGTCCTTCGGCTGGCGGGCGAACTTCGCAACGATCTCCTGCTTCGGCACGGCTAACTGAGGCATCGACGACCCTTTTATTCCCGACGGCGTCCGCCGTCACTTATCCCTTTCCACAACACTTCAATCCGCGGCACTGTAAGCGCCCCACTCACATTCCGCAAGAGGTCATCACATCTTACTCCATCTTCAAAAATATAAATTACAATTTAAACAATGCTTCGTCATTGAAGTTCGTGTTCTATCAATTTCGCCGTTTCGCTCGCCGCGGTTTCCACCGACACCCCCCCGTGCAGCACATCCTCCATCATCTCCCACCCGAATTCCTCAATCACCGGATATCGCTCCACCCGCGCACCCCAGGGCGGACGAGCAAAACGCACCTCGCGAAGAAACGCCCCTTCAACGTCATCCGTCGCCAGCGCCTCTGCCGCCGCGCGGTTCGCCGAAATCGCCAGCCCCGTGCTGTTCCGGAGCTTCTGCACTTCCGTGCTCGTCATGTGCTTCACGAACGCCCACGCGAGATCCGGGTTCCGCGCCTGCACCGGGATCGCCAGGGAGCACGCATACATCACCGTCTTTCGTTCACCCGTGTGCGGCACGCTCACTACCCCGACGTCCAGACCGTCGCGCCGGTACTCGAGCATCATCCAGTGTCCCGTCAGCGTCATTGCGGAAAGCTCCGCCCGAAAAAGATCCTTGCCCACCGCCGTCCGCACCCGCGGATGCGGCGCGTATCCATCCCGCAGGATCATGTCCACGATGAACCGCAGCGACGCGACCGATGCCGGTGCGTTCAGCGCCCCGACCGCACCACGCCCGTCAGACGTGAGCACGTCCCCGCCCCCGGCGAGCAGAAACGGATACCAGCCCGGCATCCAGTTGAAAAAATCGATCGGGTACCAGACCTCTCTCTCCGACGGCGGGCGCTGTTTCAACGCGGCGCACGTCGTCAGAAACTCCTCCCGCGTCCATCCCTCCTGCGGATACGCCACCCCGGCCCGGTCAAACAGACGCCGGTTGTAAACGATCACCATCGGCGTGAAGTCCAGCGGCAGGGCGTAGACCTTCTCCCCGCGCCGGGCGATGTCCACCACGTTCGGGAAAAACATCCCTTCCTCCACGTCGGGGTCTGACGCAATCCGCGCGGAAAGATCCATCATGACGCCGTTGTCCACGAACACCGCCGCGGACGACGCATCCAGATGCGCCACATCGGGCATGTTGCCCGCCAGGTGCATCATCATCAGCTTCGACGTGTACTGCCCCTCGCCGGGAATCTGCTCGATGACCACCCGGACGCCGCGATCCGCGTGCGCCGCCTCGAACGCCCGCTGAATCCCCCGGTCCAGTTCGAGAAACTCGGAAAGGTTCGCCGGTCCGCCCCAGTTGGCCACCCGCAACTCGACGCCGCCGGCATCCGTCCCCCGATCGCAGCCGACGCTGCTCGCCGCGACAATCGTCAGGATGCGCAAAATGAAAAAACGAAGGACTCCGGCGCGGAACCCACCGTCATCCGGCGGCTGCAAGGATTTCGCCACGGACCTTGTCATACGTGACGCCCAGCGCCTTCAACGCCTTGCACGCGATGCAGCCCGGCTCCTTCAGCAACGCAAGGAGCAGGTGCTCGGTGCAAAGCTCCCGGCCTTCGAGTTGCTGGCATTGTTCGATGGCCACCGCCATCACGTTCTTGAAGTGAGGCGTCCCGGGAAGGCGCCCGAACACCCACGTCTCCTCCATGCTTTTCTGCACCAGTGCGTCCACTTCCCGGCGCAGCTTCTCCGGCGTCGCACCGTGGCGGCTCAGAATTTCCGCCCCCAGTCCCGTCCCGTCCGACGCAATTGCCAGCAGAAGGTGCTCCGTCCCGACGTATTCGCGGTCATACTCGCGCGCCACCGCGTTCGCCAGTTTGATCACTTTCTCGACCCGAGCGCTTGCTTTCGGCAGCATCATTCCCTTCCCGCGGCGCCGCGAGCCCCCGCCGCGCCGTCATCCACCGGCCGAATTTCGACCGTCGCGCCTCGGTTCGCCTGCGTCAACGCTTCAGACGCCACCCGGCGCTTCACATATTCATACCCGAGGCTCAGCGCCGCCACAATCACCGTACCGATCAGCGTGAGGCGCACGATCCGCAGACGGTTCGACACTTCCCGGTCGCGCCACTCGCAAAGCCGACGATCGATCTCCTCCAGCTTCCGGTCGATGCGCCGCTCGATCTCGTCGAGTTTCTCCGCCACGTAGTCGTCCGCCGCCCCGCGCAGCGTCCGCGCGATCCCGCCCACCACACCGACGTTCTCGATCCGCTCTCGCAGCCCGCGACGCTCCTCCTCCTCCGGAAGGAACCGGTACTCCTCGCTCCCACGCTCCCCTTCAATAAGCCGCTCGACAACCGACGCCGCCCACTCCCGGCGCTTCCGGCGCACCCGGTTCCAGAATCCTTCTCCTCGCTTCACGCGCGCCTCCAGCGACGCTCGCGGCTCGCCGGTGCGCGGCTCCACCCCCCGCAACCGCGCCACCGCGTCCAGACCTCGGTCCGACAGCCCCTCGAACCGCACCTTCGGGCTTGCCACCACATGCGCCACCAGAACCGCTTTCGACTCCGACGGACGCACCGGAATGCGCATCCACTTCACGACATCAAGCAGCGCGTCGCGGTCCAGATCGTCTATCAGATGATGACGCTCCCGCACAAGGCGGACCAGCGCCGCGCGCTCCGACCGCCCGTCCGGCCGCAACCCCAGCGACTGCGCAAGCTTGATCAGTTCATCCGCGGGCAGGCTCTCCAGATCCGGCGCGGGTGACGTCGTCGTGCGTTCCTCCATCTCGAGCGGCTCCTGCGATCTCCGCAATGAGTCTACCGCACGTGCGCCGTCGCCAACAACGCCAGAATCCCCGCTAGCACCGCAATGAGGATGACTTCCCTCATGAACGGACGAAAACGCATGCGCAGCAGCAGGAGCCCCGCGTAACGCCAGAGTACGCGCCCCGCACGACCCGACAGCGGCGCCGTCGCCCAACGCCGCACGACCGCCGCAGCCCCCAGCGCAGCGTAAACGCTTACGAACACCGTCAGCACGAAGCGGTAGGCGTAGAACAAATCAAAGGAGCTCACACTGACGATCTCTCACGACCGTGAACCGGCCCGCCCGAACGCAATGAAAACCGCCCGTCGGGTCGCTTCAACGACCCGACGGGCGGTCCTGAATCAACACCTCAGCGGTATCAAACTCGCCGCCGCCCGCTCCGACGACGCATCAGCGACAGCGCCCCAGCCAGCGCCACAAGCGGGATCATGCCCAGTCCCGGGCAACCGCCCACCCCACCCGAACCTTCGCCGTCGATCCCGCTCCCGTTGATGTTCGTGTTGTCAAACGGATCGTCCGATCCCGGACGCACCGTCAGCACCGTCGAAGCCGAATACCCGCCTCCCGGCTCGCCGGACTGGACGCTGGTGAACACCGTCACCGAAATCGGGAACGTGATGTCCGTGGTCCCGGTGTTCACATACGTGTGAATCACGCTGATGCTCGACGCAACGACGCCGTCGCCCAGATCCCACGAGACGCTCTGCACCGTCCCGGGCAACCCCGCCGTGTCCACCGAAAGCTCCACCTGAAGTGGCGAGGTTCCGATCGTGATCGGTTCCTCACTCACCCCCGGTGCGTCGATCGCGATCGTCAGATCGCCCTCACCGGTGCCTCCGTCGCCGTCATCGCTGCGCAGAACGATGATGTCGACGAACTGCGAACCCGTCCGCAACTGATCGTCCGTGAACGACAGGCGGGCGCGCACCGTCTGCCGGCTGGGACCGTCCGGATTACTTGTGTATACCCGCGACGTCGTCGTCGTAAACGTGTCGATGACCCCGTCATCCTCGAAATCCCAGCCCGAGCAGCGGATCGCCTCTTCTGGCGAGACCGGACTGGGACACGGGATCACCTTCGACGGGTCGATGTCCACGCCGTCGTTCGCGCATTCATCCGGGATGCCGTCGAAGTTCTCATCCTGACTCGTTCCGAGCTGGATGTCTTCCGCGTCCTCGACGCCGTTCTCATTGCAGTCGAGACAGCAATACTCGACGATCGCCGCCCCGTCCGACGTGATTGCGTTTCCGCGGAACTGCACCGTCAGCGGCGAGTCCCCGATCAGCGGGCTCACGCTGAGGCTGACCTGCGGCGCGCCCTCCACCCCGCCGCCGTCGCCGCCGCCATCATCACCCCCGCCGCCGCCATCGCCCCCCCC